>JBPCKA010000103.1:0-64937 GCA_051004735.1 Euzebya sp.
AACCCTCACCGTTGACGGCACCACCGTCTCCGGACAGGCCGAAATCGTCGTCCCCGACATCCAGACCGCCAACGCCACCGTCCACCTCATCGACACCGTCATGATCCCCCCGAGCGTCTCGGGCGAGTAGCACCCGACCGTGGGGCTGGAGCCCCACAGCAACACTGAGCTGAACAACCAAGGCCGGCCACCTCCACGGTGGCCGGCCTTGGTGCGTTTCTTGCGTCAGCCGTAGCGGACCTGGGCGACGCCGTAGTCCTCGATGGGGATGTCACTGCTGTTGACGTCGAACTTCCCGTTTCCGTTGCCCGCCACCACCGCGATGGTGGCGCAGTCAGTCCCGGTGGTGTTGTTGACCTCGAAGGTGACCCGTCCGTCACTGGCGGCCTGGACCCCGCCGATGGCCGTGTCAGGCCCGGCCGGCTGACCATTGATTGCCGTGATCATTATCGCACCGGTCTCACTGGCTCCGAACCCGTCGGCCCCACCATCATTATCGGCGTCGGTGAAGACATCCGGGCCGCTACCGAAGACTTGGGTCTTGTCGCAGGGGAACAGCACGACAGTCAGTGTCCGGGTGATCGGCCTGCCATCAAAGCGACCCTCCACCACGAACCCCGTGGCCGTGCCCACGGTCGCGTCCACAGGTCCGGTCGGTGTGATGAGGTAGACGTGATGTGACGAGGTTCCCGACTCGGGCACGGCGCCGAAACGAACCTCGGCAACCCCGTAGCGAACAGTCGGTCGACCCTGGCTGTCAACGGGCACACCGGGATTGTTGCCCTGCGCCGGCACCGCGACGACCACGGCGCAGTCCGGATCAAACGCCGACACCTGAATTCCCAGTCGGCCGTCCTGCGCTTGCGCACCTGGCACCACTGTTTTGTCTTCGATGTTGGCGTTGTTGATGCCCGTGATCAGGCTGGTGCCCGTCTGGGTGGTTCCGTAGCCGTCGGCGAAGCCAAGTGAGCTGAACACGGGGAACAGTGCAGAGCCGTCACCGTCAATCTGGACCAGGTCGCAGGGGAACAACGCGACGTCGAGTGATTGCACATCGCCCAGTCCGCTGACCGACACGGTGTCGACCAGCCCAGGATCGGTTTCAAGCAGCAGGGGGGTGACGGCGAAATCGGGAAGGGCATCGTCACCAACTGAACCACCGCCCAGGTCACTGCAGGTTTCAGCGGCTGTCTCCGCGCTCTGCAGGACCGCCGTGCTCAGCGCCGCCTGGCCGCCGATGGCCTGCACCACCTCGATCACATCACAACGGGTGGCGAAGTAGGTGAGCGCAGTTCGGGGCAGAAGGTCGGGGTTGGCGCTAAGAACCAGCGGTCGGCCGAAGCGACCACCCAGTTGACCCGCAGTCAGCGCGTCGGGGAAGTCATCACCACGCGCCAACATGATCGAGTCCTCGGTGAAGGAATAGTTCTGCTGGGTCCATTCAGCAACGATCGTCGCCGTCTCGACCCGATCCGCGCCCCCCAGCCGGACGACCGCGCGGCCGTCGCTGCGGATCTGGGTCGCCACGGATTCGGAGATGGCCGCCGTCCCGCCCAGGATGACCACCTGCTCGACGTCGCTGCGATCCATGAAGCTGCTGACCTCATCGGGCAGATTGCCTGGTTCGGCGTACAGGACCGGCGTCGGGCCGGCATAGGCAGCGGGGCTGCCGGCCAGCGCATCCGGGAAGTTCTCTCCACTGGCCAGCAGGATGCTCCGCAAGCCATTGATCGACGGCAGATCAGCGATGTCCACAGCTTCGGTCGCGACCTGCACAGCGGTGTCGTACTGGTTCTGACCGGCCAGGCGGGTGACGCTGTAATCCTGGGCCAGTTCGCTGGCGACGGCCTGGGAGATGCTCTGCACACTGCCGACCAGGATGATGTCGGTCACCCCCAACTCCTGCAGCGCCGTGGCCGTCGCCGGCGGAACCGTGTCCTGCCGGACCAGCAGAATGGCGGCGTTGCTCGCACCGGCCAATGCAGTGGCAGTCAGGGCGTCCTGGGCGGTGTCCGCCGTGGCGATCACCGCCTGACGGGTTCCCTGCGGGAATGCCTGCGCGGCGATGGCCGCGGCAGTGGCGGTCCGTTCTGGCCCCTCGATGCGTGCGGGGGTCACGTCTTCCACCGCGCTGGCCGGGGGGCTGACTACAAAGGCCAGACCCAGCGCCAGGCAGACGACGACAACGGGCAGGACACGGGAACGGCTCAGGAGATTCACAAGGCCACCTTGCCAGGAAATCGGTGGATGCGGAAACGTATTCGCCATCTGGTCCGCATCGGGGTCCGCGCATGTCACACGCCCGTGCGATCGTGCTAGGCATGTCTGACACCGATGAGATGGATCTGGCGGAGCACACGCAGCAGTTGATCCGCCAACTCGCGGGAGCCGACGCCGCCATCCGCCCCGATCAGTTGAAGGCGATCGCCGCCCTACTGGGCGGGAATCGGGTCCTGGTGGTCCAGCGGACGGGTTGGGGCAAGACCGCTGTGTACCTGTTGGCCACCGCACTGTGCCGCCAGGGTTGGGGGCGCGAACGCCCCGGCGGACCGACCCTGCTGGTCTCCCCTCTGCTGGCCCTGATGCGCGACCAGCTGCTGGCGGCCCAACGGATCGGGATCAAGGCCGCCACCATCAACTCCGCCAACGTGGCCCAGTGGGCCCAGGTCGAGGACGAGGTGGCCGCCGACCAGGTGGACCTGCTGCTGATCTCACCCGAGCGACTGAACCATCCGGGCTTTCGCGAGCGGGTGTGGCCGGCTCTGGTGGACCGTGTGGGCCTGGTGGTGATCGACGAGGCGCACTGCATCTCCGACTGGGGGCACGACTTCAGACCTGACTACCGCCGTATCGCCGACGTCATCACCGACCTGTCGCGCTCGCGTGGGCCAGGACAGCCCGCAGTCGGGGTCCTGGCCACCACGGCCACTGCAAACGACCGTGTCGTCGCCGATGTGCAGTCCCAACTTGGTCAGCAACCGGTGACCTTGCGCGGACCGCTGGACCGCGCCTCGCTGCATCTGACGGTGCATCGTCTTGACCACTCCCAGCGCCTGGCGTGGATGGCCGACTGGATTCCCACGGTTGAGGGGTCCGGGATCGTGTACTGCCTGACGGTCGCCGACACCGAGTTGGTCACATCGTTTCTGACCAGCCGGGGTGTGGACGCCGTTGCCTATTCAGGGTCACTGGACTCAGCCGAGCGCCAGCGGCTGGAGGTCGACCTGAAGGCCGGTCGGGTGAAGGTCGTCGTGGCCACGTCCGCCCTGGGGATGGGCTTTGACAAACCGGACCTGACCTTTGTGATCCATCACGGCGTGCCTTCCTCACCGGTGGCCTACTACCAGGCCATCGGACGTGCCGGGCGGGCTGTTCCTCACGCCGACGTGATCGCACTGCCAGGTCTTGACGACGCCGACGTGTGGCGGTACTTCGAGTCCGCCTCGATGCCGCGCCAGGGATTCGTGGATGCCATCCTGGTCGCCCTCAACGAGTCCAACCCGATCTCCGTGCCCGCCCTTGAGACCCAGGTCAACGCAGGACGGTCTCGTTTGGATGCGGCGCTGAAGATCCTGGATGTGGACGGAGTCGTGCGTCGGGTCAGCGGAGGCTGGGTGGCCACCGGACGCCGTTGGAGTCCCGACGCTCAGCGACTGGAGGGCGTGGCCGCAGCACGGCGCGAGGAGGCACAGGCCATGCGTCGCTACCTCGCGGCACACAGCTGCCTGATGCAGCAACTGCTGGATCATCTTGATGATCCGGTGGTCACCACGGACTGGACGTGTGGCAGGTGCATGGTGTGTGACCCGGCACAGCCAGCCGCGTCGTGGGCCGCAACGGAGGACACGACCCGCGAGGCCCTGGCGTTTCTGCGCACCCGTGACGTGGTGATCGAGTCGCGCCGGATGTGGCCCAGCGGCCTGGCCGAACGTGCCGGCCGAATCCCGACTCAGCGCCAGGCCCGCGA
The DNA here is from genome assembly GCA_051004735.1 of Euzebya sp. Classification (GTDB taxonomy): domain Bacteria; phylum Actinomycetota; class Nitriliruptoria; order Euzebyales; family Euzebyaceae; genus Euzebya. Next base: position 3,968 of record JBPCKA010000103.1, read on the forward strand.
AGGCCGGGCGCTGGCACGGGGACGGGATCCTGGGTGGAATGACATCGTCCGGGTGCTTCTTGCTCCACAGGCACGGCCGGATGATCCCGCAGTGGCTCACTGCGTAGAGGACGTCGTCCAGGGATTGACGGGCGTCTTGGCACGGTGGCAGTGGGACAGCCGTCCGACCTGGGTGACGTCCGTGCCCTCACGCCAACGACCATGGCTGATGCCGTTGCTGGGTCAGCGCATCGGGGCTCTGGGTCACCTGCCCTACCTGGAGGTGTTCACGACGGGCCCGGCGGACCGTTCCTCCCAAGCGGCCATGGGCAACTCCGCCCACGCGGCAGCCAACGCGATCAATGCGATCAGGATTGCCGACGCCGCCCTGGCCACCGCACCGTCCGGACCGGTACTGCTGTTGGATGACACCCGGCTGTCCGGTTGGACGCTCACGGTGGCAGCCGATGCGTTGACAGGGGCAGGGGTCGCAGAGGTGTTGCCCCTGGTGGTGCAGCGTGGCTATTGATCGCAAGCCATCCAGCAGGGCGCGCGTTCAGTCCCAGTCAGGTGCGAACGGCGGGTCGATGACCCGCTGATCCTTGGGTAGTTGATCGATGGCAGCAGTGTCCTCACCCTGCAACGCAGGCATCGAAAGGACATCGAGGTTGGCCCGCAGGTGTTCCTCGCTGGTTGCCTTGGGGATGGCGGCCACACCTTCCTGGTCCAGCAGCCACCGCAGCGCGACTTGTGCCGGACTGGCATCTCTGGCTCCGGCGATGTTGGTTATGACAGGGTTGCGGAGCAGCCTGCCTCGAGCCAGAGGGGAATAGGCGGTCACAATGGCATCGACGGCTCGAACAGCCTCGATGACCGCTGACTGGTCCAGCAGGGCGTGATACTCGACCTGGTTGGCGGTGATCTCCGCGGCCGCTGCAGCTCTTTTGACCTGTTCGGCCGTGAAGTTGCTGACGCCCAGGTGACGGACCAGGTCACGCTCCTTCAACTGCTGCATCGCAGCCAAAGTCTGCTCGACGGTGTCGATCGAGGTCGGCCAGTGGATCAGCAGCAGATCCAGATAGTCGACTCCTAGCCTGTCCAGGGACGTCTGGGTCGAGGAGATGACGTCGTCAGGCTCCAAATTGTCCTGCGCCAGCTTGGTCGTCAGCCAGATCGAAGCTCGGTCGACGCCGCTGGCCGCGATCCCGCGTCCCACCTGGGCTTCGTTCTGATACATCTGAGCGGTGTCGACATGGCGGTAGCCCATGTCCAGGCCCGTCTGGACCGATCGTGTGGCCTGGTCACCTTCCAGTTCCCATGTTCCAAGTCCGAGCCGGGGCATTGTCATGATGGTCATGCACTGACCATCTCCACACATGAATGTCGCGACACCTCGGACTGGAATCTGTCCGACAGTCAACCCGATGACGAGCGGGCCCAGATGGCAAGTCTGCGCATCCGGTCATGTTCGGCCGGAGTGTGATTGGTGTCGGTCAACCGCTGGGCAACGGCGGCGGGAATCGCCCTGCGGGCGGCCTGACGGTCGACCCGGCTGAGGAAAGCCCGCAGGAACAGTCGGCGGCCCAGTGGAACGACCAGGCGATCAACCCCCTCCAGCGGTGGTTCCACGCACGCGAACAGCAACCAGGTGTCGGCGACGTCGAAGGCCGGGTCGCCTGCCGAGGCATTGGACCAGTCGATGACCATGGGACCCTGTGGTGAGATCAGCACGTTCATGGGATGCAGGTCACGATGCACGACGCGGTCTCCGGGCAGGGGGGCCTGACCCAACCACTGCGGCGCGGGGATCTGGTGCAGTCGCTGGTGCAGGTCCGCAAGGATCCGCCCGTAGGAGATCACCGGGAACGGTGGCTTACCGACCCGATCCATCATCATGGGACCGTCGATGCGATCCATCACCAGGAACCCCTCACCGGCATCGTGAACCGTCGGCACGGGGTAGCCGAACGTCTGGACGTGGCGCATGATCTGGGCTTCCTCGACCAGACTTCGCCCGTCTCGGGGCACGCGCAACACCAGGTCCGGCCCGTGCTGGAAGATCTCCGAATCACGACCCTCGGCGATCTTCGGCCCGTTTGGCCTCACCGCGACACGGCCATGGGAAATGTGACCGTGTGGGCGATTTTGACGGCCTGTGCCATTGTCGACGTCGGCATGCTGGTGATGTCCCCTACCATCTTCTACATGTGCCGCTCACCCTACTCCGTCCTCAAGTTCGGGTGAGCCGGTGGCCCCGGATATGGCTGGAACGTGGAGTGCAAGGGATCGCAGATGACAGAGTTGTCCTACGTCGCAGGAACCTCCGACACGCCGCTATTGTGTCGCACAATCGGGGCGGAGTTGGACCTTGCGGCCGCTGAGGTACCCGACCGGCTGGCCGTGGTCAGCCGTCACCAGAACCTGCGCTGGACCTACGCCGAACTGCATGGCACCGTCGAACTGGCAGCACGTGCCCTTTTGGACCTCGGGGTCGCCAAGGGCGATCGGGTGGGCATGTGGAGTCCCAACCACATCGAATGGATGGTGGTGCAGTACGCCACCGCCAAGGTCGGGGCGATCCTGGTCAACGTCAACCCGGCCTACCGCACCCACGAACTTCGCTACGCCATGGACCATGCCGGCATGTCGGTCCTGATCGCCGCTCGAAACTTCCGTGCCACCGACTACGTGGACATGATTGATCAGGTCCGCGGGGACCTCCCCTCACTGCGTCACATCGTGCTGCTTGGGCCAGACGATGCTCCGCAATGGGCACAGTCCTGGCCGACCTTCATGGAGCGCAGCGCCAACGTAGACGTAGGCGATCTCCGCGAACGCGAAGCGACCCTGGACCCCGACGACGCCATCAACATCCAGTACACCTCCGGTACCACCGGGGCGCCCAAGGGCGCGACCCTGTCGCATCACAACATCCTGAACAACGGCTACTTCGTGGCCGAACGGATGGCCATCACCGGCGCTGACGTCTTGTGCCTGAACGTGCCGTTCTATCACTGCTTCGGGATGGTGATGGGCAACCTGGGTTTCCTGACACACAGGGCCACCGTCGTGCTGCCGGCCGAGGCATTCGATCCCGCGCTCAGCCTGGCGGCCGTTCAGGAGGAGGGCTGCACGGCGTTCTACGGGGTCCCCACCATGTTCATTGCGGTGCTTGACCACGACGATCTGGCCACGACCGACACCTCGAGTTTGCGGACCGGTTGCATGGCAGGGTCACCCTGCCCGGTCGAGGTGATGAAGCGGACGATGGACGCTCTGGGGATGACCGCGGTGACGATCGCCTACGGCATGACCGAGACATCGCCGGTGTCCTTCCAATCGGGAACCGACGATGACATCGAATCTCGCGTGTCGACCGTGGGACGCATCCATCCGTTCGTCGAGGTCAAGATCGTCGACCCGGAAACTGGCCGGATCCTGCCGCGCGGGCAGACCGGCGAACTGTGCACCAGGGGTTACTCGGTCATGCTGGGCTACTGGGACGACGCCGAGGCGACCGCGCAGGCCATCGACGCCACCCGCTACATGCACACCGGGGACCTTGCGGTCATGCGTGAGGATGGCTACGTCAACATCGTCGGACGCATCAAGGACATGATCATCCGCGGTGGGGAGAACATCTATCCGCGCGAGGTGGAGGAGTTCCTCTACACCCATGCCGACATCGCCGATGTGCAGGTCTTCGGGGTCCCCGATGCCAAATATGGCGAAGCAGTCGCCGCCTGGGTGGTCCGCCGCGAGGGCACCGAACTGGACCACGAAGGTCTGGTTGCCTTCTGCAAAGGGCAGATTGCCACTTTCAAAATCCCCGCACACAGCCAGTTCGTCGAGGAGTTCCCGATGACGGTCACCGGTAAGATTCAGAAGTTCAAGATGCGCCAGGAGATGATGCAGCAGTTGGGCCTCAAGAAGCAGACGACAGCCTGAGACCGACCACCAACCACAGGAGTGAGTCATGCGCGATGCCGTGATCGTTGATGCCGTCCGCACGCCGACCGGTAGGCGCAACGGCGCGTTGTCCGGCGTCCATCCTGTCGACCTGTCCGCCCACGTCCTGTCGGCGTTGATCGACCGAAACGGGGTGGATCCCGGTCTGGTCGAGGATGTCATCTGGGGCTGCGTGTCCCAGACCGGCGAGCAGACGTTTGACATTGCCCGCACCGCCGTGCTGGCCGCCGGGTGGCCCGAGTCGGTTCCCGGCACCACGGTGGACCGGCAATGCGGATCCTCACAGCAGGCAGTGCATTTCGCCGCGGCAGGACTGATTGCCGGTCACTATGACGTCGTCGTGGCGGGCGGCGTGGAGTCGATGAGTCGGGTACCGATGGGTTCGGCCAAGGGCGACGCCGATCCCTTGGGCAGCCGTTACGCCCAGCGCTACGGAGCGAGCTTCCCGAACCAGGGCGTCGGAGCTGAGGAAATTGCCGATCGTTGGGGAATCACCCGTCAACAGATGGATGAGTTGGCTGTGTCATCACACGAGAAGGCCGCCTCGGCAACCGATCAGGGCCGGTTTGAGGCGGAGATCGCGCCAGTCCCCACGCAAGCCGGCGCCGTCGGTCAGGACGAGGGTATCCGCCGGGACACCTCGATGGAGGTGTTGGCCAAGCTGAAGCCTGCCTTTGCCTCCGACGGCAAGGTCACGGCTGGCAACTCCTCACAGATCTCCGACGGGTCGGCAGCCCTGCTGATGATGACCAGCCAGAAGGCGCGGGAGTTGGGGTTGACCCCACTGGCCCGTATTCACACCGCGGTGTTGGCGGCGGTGTCGCCGATGCCGATGCTGCACGCGCCGATGCCGGCGACCGAGAAGGCACTGTCCCGCTCGGGCCTGTCGTTGGCCGACATCGGTGCATTCGAGGTCAACGAGGCGTTCGCCTCGGTTCCCCTGGCATGGCTGTCCGACATCGGGGCCGAGGAGAAGACCATGAACCCCAACGGTGGGGCCATCGCGCTGGGCCATCCGCTTGGCGGCTCTGGTGCGCGTCTGATGACGACGCTGGTCCATCACATGCACCAGGCCGGCATCCGCTACGGCCTGCAGACCATGTGTGAGGGTGGCGGTCAGGCCAACGCCACCATTCTCGAGGGCCTGTAGCGTCACAGGTCCTCAGGCCCCGGGTGGACCCTTGGCGATCACCCGGCGACAGTCAGCGACGTCCTGTGTTTCCGATCGAAACGACTCCAACCACCAGTTGACACCCGCATCGGCAAACGCCGCCCAACGGTCGATGTCACCCGGCTCGCCACTGCCCTGGTGGACCAGTGTGAAGGGGTCCTGCCCCTGGCGGTGCTGCCCGATGACGTCTCGCATCTGGCGGTAGTCCTCTGGTTGCAGTTCGCCGGTCCTGCTGATGGGAAAGGCCCCGTCGAAGCGGGCGGCACGGCGAAACGGCGCCTGGATGGGCCAGGTTCCCGCCACCCAGATCGGGATACCGAATCGCTGTCCCTGCCCTGCCGCGCGGACGGGGCCCGGACGAAAGTGTGCGGTGACCTCGTGTGCGGGTCCGTGGTGGTTCACCCGGTCACCCGTCCACAGGGCCGTCAGGACCTGCAGTCCCTCATCCAGCAGTGCAGCCCGGCCTGAGGGGGTTGCCTCCTCGCCCAGCATCGCAAACTCTTCATCGTGGACGCCAAGGCCCACCCCGAGGATCATGCGGCCTTGCGACAGGTGGTCCAGGGCCACGGTTTCGCGTGCCAACTTCCATGGTCGACGCCTGGCCAGCGGCGTGACCATCGGTCCCAGGCTCACGCGACTGGTTCTGGCAGCGATGCCCGCAAGCGCGATCCAGGGGTCGGTCATGGGTGGTTCGCCGTCGCGCGCGATGTGATCCCACACAAACACGCCGTCCCACCCCGCATGTTCGGCGGCGACCGCAAGATCGCCCAGCAGGGTCGGGTCGGCGTACTCGCCGTGGTTACAGATCGTCAGACCAAATCGCACTGGGGCGACCGTCGCACAGCTCCGGGGAGGATTCATGTTGACGGTGTTAACTTTACGATGTTATGGCAATCGTGGCTGAGGAGTTCGGTGCCGGGGCACCTGATCTGGTCCTGCTGGTCACCGCCACGTCCGGTGACATTGACAGTCCCGCGGTGACGACGGCTGGGACAGCCTTGACGCAGCAGGTCTCGGAGCGGCCCGAAGTCCAGCAGGCCATCAGCTACTGGACGTTGGACAGCGCACCGCCTCTACGGTCCGCCACCGGGAATCGGGGGCTGGTGTTGGTGCAACTGGCGGGTGATGAAAGTCAGCGACTGGACTCCGCCAAGGTCCTGAGCGACGAGTTGACGATGACCACCCCCGACATCACCGTCGGTGTCGCGGGGGAATCAGCCACCTTCGCCGAGATCAATAGCGTCATCGAAGATGAGTTGGTGTCGGCCGAACGGCTGGCCCTGCCAATCACGCTGGTCCTGCTGATCCTGATCTTCGGATCGGTGGTCTCAGCGGTCCTGCCACTGGCCATCGGCGGCATCTCGATCATCGGCACCTTCTTTGCCCTGGACCTGATCGCCGGCGTCACCGACGTCTCGATCTTCGCCTTGAACTTCACCACCGCGCTTGGTCTGGGGTTGGCCATCGACTATGCGCTGCTGGTGGTCAACCGCTACCGGGAGGAACTTGCGGATGGGTACGAGGTGCCGATCGCGGTGTCACGAACGATGGCCACGGCAGGTCGCACGGTGCTGTTTTCGGGTCTGACCGTCGCGTCCAGTCTGTCTGCCCTGGCCGTGTTCCAGTTCGCCTTCCTGCGCTCATTCGCCTGGGCGGGCATCGCGGTCGTCGGACTGGCGGTCCTGGGGGCGACCGTCGTGCTGCCCGCGCTGCTGACGGTGCTGGGGTCACGTGTGAATGCGTTGCGGGTCCGTACGGTGCGGGTGACCCCGCCGGGCCAGCACACCCGGGGCGTGTGGCACCGAATCGCCATGACTGTGATGCGCCGCCCCGTCCCGATCGCCACGGTCTCGGTACTGGTGCTGCTGTTCCTGGGATTGCCCTTCCTCGATGTGACGCTGGGCTTCCCCGACGACCGGGTGCTGTCGCCGCAGGCGCAGACACGTCAGGTCTCTGATGTCCTGCGGCAGGAGTTCACCTCGCAGGAGGCCTCGGCCCTCAGCGTCGTCCTGCCCGGAGTGGATGCCCGTGGTGCGGATCAGGATGCCATCGACGACTACGCCGCCCGACTCAGTGCCCTTGATGGTGTGGCTCGGGTTGACGCGGTGACGGGCGCCTACATCGCCGGAGCCCGCGTGCCCTTCGACCTGCCGTTCGCGGATCAACTGGCGACCCAGGACACGACCTACCTGTCGGTTGTGCCTGACATCGAACCGGTCTCGGCAGCAGGCGAACAACTGGTCGCTGACGTGCGGGCGGTCGACTCGGGCTTTGCGCAGGTGTTGGTCGGCGGGCCCTCCGCAGAACTGACTGACTCCAAGTCCGGTCTGCTGGACCGTCTGCCCCTGGCCCTGTCCCTGATCGCGCTGATCACCTTCGTGGTGCTGTTCATGAGCTTCGGCTCGGTCCTGATGCCTGTGAAGGCCATCATCTTGAACCTTCTCAGCCTGACCGCGACGCTGGGGGCCATGGTGTGGGTGTTCCAGCAGGGCAGGTTCGAGGAGTTGCTCGGTTTCACGGCTACCGGCACCCTCACCGTCACCATGCCGATCCTGCTATTCGTGCTGGCGTTCGGGCTGAGCATGGACTATGAGGTGTTCCTGCTGTCACGCATCAAGGAGGAATGGGACCGCACTGGTGACCCCATCGATTCTGTTGCCTCCGGTCTTGAACGCACCGGCCGGATCGTCACGGCGGCGGCGGTGCTGATTGCGGTCGTATTCGTCTCCTTCGGTCTGACCACCTCGGTCAGCTTCATGATGCTATTCGGGTATGGCATGACCCTGGCGGTCTTGGCTGACGCATTCATCGTCCGTGCCACCCTGGTGCCAGCCTTCATGCGGCTTGCGGGTGGTGCGAACTGGTGGGCGCCCGGACCGCTGCGACGCTTCCACGACCGTTTCGGCTTCTCTGAATCGGTCCTATTGGATCGGCCCACCGACACGCCCGCCCCTGCTCGCGAGCGGGAGGACGCTACCTTCTAAGGGATGTCTGCAGCGCCTGCCTCAAACTCTGCCGCCAACCGAGGGCATCGGGCAGCCGCCGGCGAGGGAGAGCGACTGCGCACCCAGTTGCTGGACGCCGCAGAACGCCTGCTGGGCCAAAAGGGGTCCGTCGATGCCGTGTCCCTGCGACAGGTGGCAGCGGAGGTGGGCGTCACCGCAACCTCGGTGTATCTGCACTTCCAGGACAAGAACGATCTGATCATCGGCGTCTGCAGCCGGCGTTTCCAGGCGCTGCGCCAGATCATCCTTCAGGCTCGTGACCAGCACGACACGCCGATCGAACAGATCCGTGCCTGCGGCGCGGCCTATGTTCGCTTCGGACTGGCGTGGCCGGTTGAGTACCTCGTGCTGTTTGGCGCCATCCCGCTTGAGATCGTGATGGAACGCGTTCCCCTCGAGGAGCAGGTCGGCTCACAGGTCTTACAGGAGATGGCCGACCTGGTTCAGCGCGGCATCGCCGCAGGAGATCTGCGGCCGGTCGATCCCATGACCACCGCGCTCAGCCTGTGGGCGGTCACCCACGGGCTGGTGGGGGCGTTGACGATCGGGCATGACAAACCCGAGGTTTCGCTGGAGGACCTGGTCGATCAGACCTTGGATCTGGTTCTGTACGGCTTGGTGCTGCCCGAATGAGGAGCGGGTCAGCCAAGCACCCGCGTGACCTCGGCAACGGCGACGGGTAGCAGAGCCAGCAGGCGACCTTCATCGACGATGTCGGCGTTGGCCGTGAGGCTGATCTGAAAGCCATCGCGGGTCCAGATGGCCCGGCTCGCCATGAACCTGGTGGCATCAAACAGCAGCACCTGTTCGGGAGGCAGGCCCTGGATGCTGTCCACCTCCACCTCTTCGAAGTCCTGGGCCACCATCATGTCGCGTACCCCCTGGACGGTGTCGGCGGTCGGGCCGACCGACAGCACGATCGCCCCTGCGGACGCTTCGGAGAATCGCAGCGGACACGACAGCGTGTTTGCTCCCCCCGGGTCACTGACGGTGGCGCGAAGGATCTCGACGTCCTCCCCGGCCACATCGATGATCGCCGCCAGGGCTGCCAAACCTTGGTCGTCCAAGGCCGGGCAGGTGTCCAGAACCCGTCCCAGCGGAGACGCCGGTACCCCGTCATCGATCTGCTGCTGAACCACCGCGGACACGGTGTCGTCAAACCCGGCCGCCAGCGGATCCGAGCGATCAGGGCTGCCGTCGGGTTCCTGGCAACCGGCGAGAACCACTGCACAGCACAACAGGGTCAGAACCAGGCGCATGGGCTCCGAAGGTACCCGTTCGACCCCAGGGTGATGATCACATCACGGGCCCCGTGCGACGACATGGCCAGACACCGTCAAGAAGGTAGGCGCGGTGCAAGTGCGTCGCGACTCGGCGGGGATCAGACCGAAGGTGCTGGGCGGTGGGCAGAAATCTTCCCACCGCAGCGCACGAGTCGAGGCGCTGCCCAGCCTTGGCGTCTAGGGTGCGATCTCAAGTCGGCTTGCAGGGATGGTTCGTTCAGATGTCAGATGACGCCGCCACCAGCCAGGCATTGCCCCGCGGATACCTCCGGGCCTGTCTGCTGCTACTGCTGGCGCAGCGACCGTCGCACGGCTATGAACTCATAGGACGGCTGGCCGACATCGGGTTGACACAGGCCGACCCCGGCGGTGTCTATCGGCTACTGCGGGTGATGCAGGGTGAAGCATTGATCGACTCGGGCTGGCAGACCGACCCGACTCATCCGCCGCGACGGGTCTATGCGCTGCGTCCGGGCGGACTCGTCGCGCTGCAGCGGTTTCACGCCGAGTTGAGACGAGCCGATCAAGCCGTGCATACCTTCATGCAACAATTCGACGCGGTGAACATCACGACTGAGTGAAACCGATGGGTCGAACGGGGTTGACCTATCGCTGTCAACGTGCGTTCATCGCAGATGTGGAGGATCAGCACTCACATTCACTATCGTCGGGCTTCCTGCGGGCAAGCCTGCTGCTGTTGCTCAAGGAGCGGCCCAGTTACGGCTATGAACTCCACGAACGCCTGGTCGAACTGGGCCAGGTGTGTGACACCGCAGTGGTGTACCGGGCGTTGCACGCGTTGCACGACGAGAAATTGGTCTATTCGGCGTGGGAGCCCTCGGACACCGGTCCGGCCAGGCGCAGCTACGAGCTGTCGTGGTCCGGTGAGGAGGCCCTGACTGCTTGCGCACGACTGGTGGCGCACAATCGCGACATCCTGCAGCACTACCTGGACCGGTGTGAGATTGCCGTGGCTCGGTCGGTGCGGAGCGGCTGAACGCAGCGGCCACCGGCTTATGGCCTGGCAGCACACTCGGTGGCCAGTTGCAGTGCGCGGATGGTGGCATCGGCCAACCCCCGGAACTGGCGCTCGTCCAGCCGCTCGCACACCCAGCCCCAATGCAACGCAACCCAGTCGCCGGGTCTCAGGTCTTTTACCAAGCCGATGCGATCCTTGGCCCGGCGGACCCGCTCATCGTGAGGTTGTCCCAATCGCAGTCCCCGATCGTCAAATGTCAACGGGCGGGTGCGGACCACCACTTCATCACCGTCCACGACACGGACCCGGCCAGGCCGGATCAGGCAATGATCCAGCACGCTCAAGGCCGTGGGTCTGGCATTGGTGTCCAGCAATCCCGACCACGGGTAGACGCAACACACGTGGAAGTTGTGGTGGGCGACGGCAGCGGGTTTGCCGCCGTTGCCATTCGGCCAGCCACCCGTGGCTCGATTTGGGAACGCGTTCTGCAGGCGCCTGTGCAGCCATTGAGGGTCGACGGCATCCAGTAGGTGGTTGCCGACCCAGTACGCCTCCACGACTCGGCGATCCAGGGGGTCGGCCAGTCCATTTGCCGCCGCGATCATCTCCAGATACGGCCACGCACCCTGGAACTCGCGTTCGATGCCAACCAGCTCGGAGTCAACGAACCCGTTCGCGGCATATCGTAGCAGCGCGTCGGCCATGTCAGGGCCGCAGTAGCCCTGGGCGTTTGGTGGATATGCGAAGCGCGCGAACATCAATGGACCGGTGCCGCCGACGCGTGGGCGCATGTTGGTCGGAGTGGTGACAGTCCCATCGTGGCCCGGATTCATTGAGAATCACCGTATCGCTGACCCATCGGGCATGGGCTATGAATTATCTGCTAATAGGTGTAGTCAACACCTATGGAGTGACTGCCCTTACTGAGTCGGTCTCGCGCTGCTAAACCGTTAACTAGTACACGGAGCAGACCCGTTGACTTCGTGACCATCGCAGCGCTTCGGCCAGTGTGCCTGACGAAAGGTGGAGCGGATATGACATCGACCGCGACAACCGAGACCGCAACCCAGGAGGACGAAGGAGTCGTCCACCTCCTGTGGATCAACGCGGGGCTTTCCTGTGACGGTGACTCTGTGGCACTTACAGCCGCCACACAGCCGTCAATCGAGGAGATTGCGCTCGGCGCACTCCCCGGCCTACCAAAGATTGCGGTCCACTGGCCGCTGATCGACTTCGAGTGCGGCCCCACGGGCAGCACCGACGACTTCCTGGAGTGGTTCTTCAAGGGTGAACGTGGGGAACTCGGCCCCTTCGTCCTGGTGATTGAAGGATCGATCCCCAACGAGGCCATCAAGGAAGAGGGCTACTGGTGCGGCTTCGGCAACGATCCGAACACCGGTCAGCCGATCACCACCAGCGAGTGGATCGACCGACTTGCTCCGCAGGCCCTTGTCGTTGTGGCGGTCGGTACCTGTGCGACCTATGGCGGTATCCACGCCATGGCCGGCAACCCGACCGGTGCGATGGGTGTGCCCGACTACCTGGGCTGGGACTGGAAGAGCCAGGCCGGTATTCCGATCGTGTGTGTGCCGGGCTGTCCGATCCAGCCTGACAACCTGTCCGAGACGTTGACCTACCTGCTGTACCAGGCCGCGGGCGACGCTCCCATGATCCCCCTGGATGACGAGTTGCGCCCGCAATGGCTGTTCGGGGCCACCGTTCACGAGGGCTGCGACCGCGGTGGCTACTACGAACAGGGCGAGTTCGCGACGGAGTACGGCCAACCAACCTGTCTGGTCAAACTGGGCTGCTGGGGGCCGGTGGTGAAGTGCAACGTGCCCAAGCGCGGCTGGATGAACGGGATCGGAGGCTGTCCAAATGTGGGCGGTATCTGTATCGGCTGCACCATGCCCGGATTCCCCGACAAGTTCATGCCGTTCATGGACGAACCCCCGGGTTCGAAGGTGTCGGCGACGGCCAGCAGCGTGTACGGCAAGCTCATCCGGACGATGCGCACCATCACGCTCGACACCCTTGATGACGAGCCCAAGTGGCGCTCGAAGGGCCGCAAACTGACGACCGGCTACAAGCCCGGCTGGTGATACCCGTAACTCCCTCAGACGGACTCTTTCAAACGTGCATGGAAAGGTGAAGCTATGACCACAACGGACAGCACCGGCCTGACCGAGATGGCCTGGGATCCCATCACCCGGATCGTCGGCAGCCTCGGCATCTACACCAAGATCGACTTCGGCAAGGCGGAGGTCGCGGAATGCCATGCCACGTCCTCGATCTTCCGCGGCTACTCGATCTTCATGAAGGACAAGGACCCTCGGGACGCCCACTTCATCACCAGTCGCATCTGTGGCATCTGCGGCGACAACCACGCAACCTGTTCGGTGTACAACCAGAACATGGCCTACGGGGTTCATCCACCGGCGCTGGGCGAGTGGATCATCAACCTGGGTGAAGCCGCCGAGTACATGTTCGACCACAACATCTTCCAGGAGAACCTGGTCGGGGTCGACTACTGCGAGAGGATGGTCGCCGAGACCAACCCGGGCGTGCTGGAGCAGGCCAACCGGACCGAATCCCCACACGGGGACATCCACGGGTACAAAACCATCGGCGACATCATGCGGTCGCTGAACCCCCTGGTCGGGGAGTTCTATCAGGAGGCACTGCAGGTCAGTCGCTACACCCGCGAGATGTTTTGCCTGATGGAGGGGCGCCACGTGCATCCCTCGACCCTGTACCCCGGAGGGGTCGGGACGGTGGCGACGATCCAGTTGTTCACCGACTACCTGGTGCGCCTCATGCGCTACGTCGAGTTCATGAAGAAGGCCGTGCCGATGCACGACGACCTGTTCGACTTCTTCTACGAGGCGATGCCCGGCTATGAGGAAGTCGGCAATCGCCGGATCCTGCTGGGCTGCTGGGGCAGTCTGAACGACCCGGACCACTGTGACTTCCAGTACAAGAACATGACCAACTGGGGTCGCAAAGCCTTCGTCACACCAGGCATCGTCGTGGACGGCCAACTGGTGACCACCGACCTGGTCGAGATCAACCTGGGCATCCGTATCCTGCTCGGCAGTTCCTTCTACGAGGACTGGGTCGGCATGGAGAAGTTTGTTGACCGCGACCCTCTCGGCAACCCCGTGGATGATCGCCATCCCTGGAACCAGCACACCCTCCCCCGACCCCAGAAGCGCGACTTCGACGACAAGTACTCCTGGACCATGTCGCCCAGGTGGTATGACGGCAAGGACTATCTGGCACTGGACACCGGCGGTGGGCCCCTGGCCCGTCTGTGGGCGACCGCCCTGGCCGGCCTGGTCGACTGCGGGTACGTCAAGTCCACCGGGAACAGCGTGCAGTTCAACCTGCCGAAGACGATGAACATGCCCGAGACTCAGCTCGAGTGGAAGATCCCCCAGTGGTCCAACACCATCGAGCGGAACCGTGCGCGGACCTACTTCCAGGCCTATGCGGCTGGTTTGGCCCTGCACTTCACCGAGAAGGCGTTGGCCGAGATCCATTCGGGCAACACCAAGACCTGGAACTCCTTCGAGGTGCCTGATGAGGGTGTGTCGGTCGGCTTTACCGAGGCCGTGCGCGGCGTGCTGAGTCATCACATGGTCATCAAGGGTGGCAAGATCGCCAACTATCACCCCTATCCCCCGACTCCGTGGAACGCTAGCGTTCGCGATTCCTACGGCACGCCTGGTCCCTACGAAGACGCGGTTCAGGGCCTTCCGATCTTTGAGGAGAACCGCGGTAAGGACTTCAAGGGCATCGACATCATGCGGACGGTCCGCAGCTTCGATCCCTGTCTGCCATGCGGTGTCCACATGTACATGGGCAAGGGCCAGGTGCTGCACAAGACGCACTCCCCGACCCAGATGAACGAGATCTGATCCGCATCCCGCGAATCACCGACACGAACGGACAGGGCGTCACATGAGCGACGGTCGAGGCGGCGTGGCGGATATCTCCACCCGGATCTCCAACGTTATCGAGGATCTGGGACAATCCAGTCCACGCCATCGCGAGCAGGCAGAGATGTTGGTGCGCCTGCTCGCTGAGCTCTATGGCGACGGCCTGCAACGCATCACCGCGATACTCGCAACCGAGGATGGCGGGGAACAACGGCTGGTGCGTTTGACCGGCGACGAGGTCATCGCCGGTCTGCTGGTCATGCACGGCCTGCACCCTGTGGACCTCGAAACGCGTGTCAGCGATGCGCTGGAGTCGGTCCGGCCGTATCTGGGCAGCCACGCCGGTGGGGTGACCCTGGTGGGCATCCAGGACGACGTGGTGCACCTTCGTCTGGAAGGAAGTTGCGACGGCTGCCCCGCCTCAACCATCACCGTGAAGACGGCGATTGAGGGGGCCATCACCAAGGCCTGCCCCGAGATCGATTCCGTCGAGGTCGAAGGGGTCACCGCCGCCGCGGTCCAGGCCCCCGAAGAACCGGCGCCACCTCCGGGCTTGCATTCCATCAAGTCGCTCAGCGCCAGCAAGCGTTCGGCACCCGCGATAACACCGCAGGACATGGCCTGGACCGAGTTTGATGATCTGGACATCTCCGTGCCGGGAACCCTGGTCACGCGCAAGGTCGACGGCGCCCAGGTGCTGCTGTGCCATCTGTCCGATGATGTCAACGCCTACCGGGATGTATGTCCCGCGTGCGGGTCGTCATTGGCCCAGGGAACGTTGGAGGATGAGGTGCTGTCCTGTCCTTCGTGTGCATCCCGCTTCGATGTCAGGCGGGCAGGTCGCGGCCTTGACGATGACGGGCACAACCTGGTGCCGCTACCGCTCCTGCGGTCCGAGCAGGGAAGGGTCCGCATCGCAGTCCCCGCAGGGGTGATGTGATGGCAGTCGGGCCCGACTCGATCGGCGACCTGTCGCCGCTGGCACAGATTCTGCAGCGCAAGGCTCCCCCTGCCGGGCAGCAGTGCGACATGTGCGCCACGCCCATCGGCGAGCCACACAGCCACGTGGTGGACCTTGAGAACCGCGGGCTGCGATGCACCTGTCGGCCGTGCGCACTGTTGTTCAGTCCCGATGGTGCCTCACAGGGACGCTTCAAGCTGGTTCCCACCCGCATCAGCCATGACCCCCACTTCGACCTGACTGCAGTCCAGTGGGACAGCGTGCAGATCCCGGTGGGAATGGCCTTTCTGTTTCACAACACCGAGATGGAACGCACCGTCGCGTTCTACCCAAGCCCCGCGGGTGCGACCGAATCGTTGCTGAATCTTGAGGCATGGGATGAGGTGACTGTCGCCAACCCGGCATTTGCCGACCTCGAAGCCGACGTCGAGGCTTTGCTGTTGCATCGACTGGACGACGGATCCTTCGAGGCGTTCGGGGTTCCGATCGACATCTGCTATGAACTGGTCGGGGTGGTGCGATCGCACTGGAAGGGCTTTGACGGCGGCAGCGAGGCCCACAAGCGACTGGACGAGTTCTTCTCAGACCTTCGTCAGCGAGGTAGGACCATCGGGCACGGTGCGGCGACCGAGGATGCGACGCACCATGAGTGAGTTGGTGTTCGACGTTGTCGATGTCACCGCGGATCCCTACGCGGCCGGACCCACCCTGCGGTTCATCATCAGGGTGGCCGAGACGTCGGGCAATCCGGTCCATGCTCTTGCGCTCCGCGTCCAGATCCGCATCGAACCGGCCCGCCGCCGCTACACACCAGAGCAGGAACGCCGTCTGCTTGAACTCTTCGGCGAGCCGTCGAGGTGGGGCGACACACTGAAGGCCATGCAGTTCGCGCAGGTGTCTGCGGTGGTGCCCGGCTTCACCGGTTCAACGGATGTGCAGGTGGACGTGCCCTGCACCTACGACCTGGAGATCGCCGCGACCAAGTACCTGCATGCGTTGGACGACGGCGAAATCCCGCTGCTGTTGTTGTTCAGCGGGACGGTCTTTTACAAGACCGCCGATAAGTCCTATCAGGTGGCGCAGGTGCCGTGGAGCAAGGAGGCCTCCTTCCGCCTGCCGGCCGCGACCTGGCGGCAGATGATGGACTACTTCTATCCCGGATCCGGCTGGCTGCGGGTGGATACCGCCACCATTGATGCCCTGATGCGCTTCAAGGCAGAGAGGGCGCTACCGACCTGGGAGCAGACGTTCAAACTGTTGCTGAAGGAAGCGGGGGAGGAAGGGCTGTGAACTTCACCGACGCCCGCACCGTGGCCGATGCCGTGCTGTTTGAGGGATACCTGCTGTATCCGTATCGGGCTTCGGCGCAGAAGAATCAGATCCGCTGGCAGTTCGGAGTCGTTGTTCCGCCGGCCTTCCTGGCGGGCCAAAGCGGTGAGTCGGCCCATACCCGCGCAGAGTTCATAGCGGAACCGCGAACCGACACCGACCTTCATGTGATCCTGCGTTTCCTGCACCTGCAGTCACGTGGCGTCCAAGCGGTGAACGATGGCGTCGCAGGTCAGACCTTCGAACCCGTGTCCGCGCTGGACGTGGGCCAGCGAACCCACCTGACCTGGGACGAAGCTGTCGAACGGGAGTTTGAGGTCGTCGTGCCCCTGGCCGATCTGGACCACTCCGGCACCACAGTGCCGTTTGCCTTTCCGGCCACTGAGGAGGTGGAGCACCTCCACGACGACGACCAACGGCTGGTCGGTAGGATCATCAGGCGGTCCTGGGCGCTCAGCGGTGAGATCGTGTTCCAGGCGAACCCCCTGTCAGGTCCGTTCGGTGGGACACACCTGGCAATCGAGGTCCGCAACACCTCGGACTGGGATCCAGCCGTCACCGACCAGGTGATCGATCCGGCCCGTGTCGGCGGGCGCGGAGCCGAGCGGGACTCGGCTCTGCGACGTTCACTGTTGAGTCAGCATCTGATGCTGGGCATGTCCAGTGGCACGTTCCTGTCGTCCCAGGACCCCCCCGAATGGGCCCGACAGGCCGTCGGAGAATGTCATAACACCGGCATGTGGCCGGTTCTGCTGGGCAGCGATCAACGATCAGACACGATGCTGTGTTCACCGATCATCCTGTCGGACCATCCCGAGATCGCACCAGAGAGTCCCGGGGACCTGTTCGACGGCACCGAGATCGATGAGATCCTGACCCTGCGAACACAGACGCTCACGGACGCGGAGAAGGCCGAGGTGCGTCGCACCGACCCCCGCGCCGAGGCGATCATCGATCGTGCCGACGGGCTGCCGCAGGAGATCATGGACCGGCTGCACGGTGCGATCCGCTACCTGGAGGGCAGTACTCCTCAGGGTCCTGCTCCAGCAGCCGATTCGATAGGCACGAAGACCTCACGCACCGGTGCGATGGAACCTCCCACCTTTCGCACCCCGTCGGATCGGGAACCGGCCAGCGAGGACCCGCCCTGGTGGGATCCAGGCGCTGATGCGTCAGTGTCCCCCGAGACCGACCGCTACCCCGTGGATGGTGTGTTGGTTGGGCGTGGAAGCATCGTGCGGTTGCGGCCGGGCATTCGTCGTGCCGACGCACAAGACATGTTCCTGGTCGATCGGGAGGCCAAAGTTGAAGCCGTGTTGTTTGACATCGAGGACACCCCGACCTTCGCGGTCACGTTGATCGATGATCCCGGTGCCGACATCAGTGCCGCCACCGGCCGCTTCCTGTACTTCTCCCCCGATGAGGTCATACCCCTTGAGTCTGAAGGCGCACGGGCGGGGCAAGCGACATGAGGCCCCGTATCCTGATCGCCGGCATCGGCAACATCTTCTTCGGAGACGACGGCTTCGGGGTGGAGGTGATCCGACGTCTGGGCACCCAGACGCTTCCTGCCGAGGTGAAGATGATGGATGTCGGCATCCGGGGTGTGCATCTGTCGTTCGAGTTGATGGACGGCTACGACATCGCCATCTTGGTCGACGCCGCTCCCCGTGGCGAGTCCCCCGGGACGATTACGATCCTTGAGCCCGACGTCACCGATGTCGTGGCCGAGGCCAACCGCGCCCAGGCAGCCGGTGAGATGCCGCTGTTTGATTCACATGGGATGGGCCCGGTGAACGTGCTGGCCGTCCTTGAGACCGTGGACGCCGCCGTTGACCGCGTGCTACTGGTCGCCTGCGAACCGGCCGACTGCACCGAGGGAATCGGTCTGTCACCTGCCGTGGACGCAGCTGTCGACACTGCCGTCAGCCAGGTTCTGGCTCTCTTGGCAGGCGAACTTGGCGATCTCGCAATAGGTTCCACACCCCAAGCACAGAGAGGATGATCAAGATGCTGTCACGAATGGTATTCGGAGCCGCCGCATTGCTGGTGGCTGCCGCTGTGGTCCAGTCCATACCCGACATCAAGCGTTACCTCGAGATGCGGGAGATGTAGGCATTGACCACCTTCAAGATCGATCCCTCGCGCTCGACGGTGCGCATGAAGGCCGAGTCCAGCGTGCATCCCATTGAGGGCGAAGCAGAGGGTGTGGAGGGATCGATCCAAGTCGATGTGACCGATGGTGCGCTTTCCGGAGCCCCCACCACGATGGTCTTGGAATTGCCCGTAGAGGCTCTTGAGTCGGGCAACCCCCTGTATGACCGCGAGATGCGCCGTCGTATCGATGCGCGGAAGTACAGCCGCATAACCGGTACTGCCACCTCGGTGGAGGGCCAGGACGGTGACTACCGGGTCACCGGTGAGGTGAGCTTTCACGGCCAAACCAACAGCGAGACCAACGATGTGACCATGTCACTGTCGGGCTCGGAGTTGCACGTCGAGGGGAGCCACACCTTTGACATCAGGGACTACGGCGTCACACCGCCGAAGATCCTGATGCTGAAGGTCCAGCCCGAGGTGGAGGTCTCAATCAATCTGTATGCACAGGCACAGGACTAAATAGCAAACAAGGAGGACGTGATGGGTGTATTGGTGGGGTTCGCTGTCGGGTACTACCTGGGAACCCGTTCAGGAGCACTGTCCGTGGAGGAACTGGTGCAGTCGTTCAATGACATTCGCAAGAGTGAGGAGTTCCAAGCCCTTCAGGGCAGCGCGAGCGCCATGGTCAGCCAGGTCATGTCCGGTGCCATGGACACCCGCAAGGAGTCTGACAACGCCGCGCTGGTTAGGGCTGTTGTCGAGGGTGGCGTGACTGTTCTGACCCGCCGACTGGCTGCGTAAGGAATCGCTGATGCACGAATTTGGATATTGTGAGGGAATCCTCGATGCGGTTGAGCAACGTGCCACCGGGCGACCGGTCGCGCGGGTGAAGGTCCGAATCGGGACTACTCACAGAATCGTCCAGGAGTCACTGGACACCGCCTTCGCCGTGGTTGCCGCAGGCAGCGTTGCCGAGGGTGCAGCCATAGACATGCAGGTGACACCTGTCACCGTGCACTGTCAGGACTGCGGCGCGGACTCCACGTCGCTGGATCCATTCCCCTCCTGCGAAGCCTGCGGAAGCGGTCAGGTCGAACTTGAGGGCGGAGATGAGTGCCTGCTGGAATCCATCGAACTACGGCCACAAACCGCTGATGCAGCCGGGGCTGGGGGCTAAAGAACCATGTGCCTCGGAATCCCCGGTCAGGTCGTGAACGTTGACACCGACCACCCTGACATTGCGTCCGTTGAGATTCAGGGGGTCGCCAGGTCCATCAACGTGGGCCTGCTGGACACCAGACCTCAGGCCGGCGATTGGATCATGGTGCACATGGGTTTCGCACTGGAGCCCATGACGGCCAAGGAGGCCTCAGACGCCATGGAGTTCATGGCTGCCGATCAGCAGTTGGTCGACCAGATTCTTGATCCGGGTCGCCAGGCCCGCTACGGCTGACACCGGTCGATGGCGACCTCGACGGGGACACCCATGTGGGGGCCTCTAACTCATAGTCAAGTCGGCCCCGGACGTGCACCCACAGCGATCTGGCCGAGTGCCAAGCCACCGTCGTTGGGGGGCACCAGACGGTGCGTCAGGACCACGAAATCCTCCACGGTCAGGCGGTCGCTCAGCAGTCGTCGCAACAGGGCGTTGGCGAAGACACCGCCGCTGAGCACCACGGTGTGATGCCCGGTCCGTGACCGTGTCTGGTCTGCGACTGCGGTCACTGCGCCCACGATCGCGTGGTGGACCAGTTCGGCGGACAACTTCCCACCGCCACCGTGGCCCATGACCACATTGGGGAACTGGCGTAGAGGTATCGGGCAGGTTGCCCCCAGCGGTGAACGCGGTGTGCACTCCTTGCCGAACGCCTCGCATTCGTTGGGCTTCAGGGTTCCCTGCAACACCTCACCCGAGCGGCACAACGAGGATTCCTTGGTCTGGATGTGGTCGACGGTGAACCGTTGCGCGGCATCGAACTCGGCGTAGTCGTCGGATAGTGCCCAACCGCTGAGTGGGATCTCTCCGATGCCCCGCCAGTTGCGGTCCACGACTTTGAACACATCGCTCAGCATCTTCTGGGCACCTTCGTTGCCGTCGCGGACCACCGCCCGGGTAGCCGTTCTCGAGGTCCGCCCGACCCTCCTCCAGTTGGCGCACGGTCTGCAGGATCCCGTCCAGCACATCGGCGGGTTCGAACCCGGTGATGACGATCGGGACCTTCCACTTCTCGACCAGCGGTTCGTACTGCCAGTACCCCATGACGCTGCAGACATGACCGGCGGCCAGGAACGCCTGGACGCGGTTGGTCGGCGAGCCGAGGATGGCCTCGATCGCGGGGGGAAACCAGCACGTGGGACACCAGCCTTGTAGGCGTCCAGCGGCGAGTAGACGATGCGAACGTCGCCGCCCTGGCTCTTCACCGTGAACAGGTCCTTCTCGGACCCCGGAACCCGCAACATGTCACCGAATGAGCAGAAGATCACGTCGGGCAGGCCGGCGATCTCAAGGGCCTGGTCGATGACGTACAACGGGGTCACGCACACCGGACAGCCGGGTCCGTGGACAAGTTCGACCTCGTCGGGCAACAGTAGGTCGATGCCGTTGCGGATGATCGAGTGGGTCTGCCCGCCGCACACCTCCATGATCACCCAGGGCTTGGTCACGGTTCGTTGGATCTCGTTCAGCAGCCCCTTGGCCACCTCAGGATCGCGAAACTCGGTCAGGTACTTCATGAGCTGGCTCCTTCGGTCATTGAGGCGTCGTGGGCCGGGAGCGACCAGTCGGCGGCACGCTCGGCGGCGGCCGGGTTCAGCTCCTCCTCCAGAACCCCCTGCTTCTTCATCAGCTCCAGAGATTCCTGGGCGCTGGCCTCGTCCAACTGGGTGATGGCGAAGCCCACATGAACGATCGCGTAATCACCCACATCCAGTTGAGGCAGGTACTCCAGACACACGTCCTCCACGATCCCGTCAAAGTCCATACGAGCCATCCGGGCGTCGTCATCGGGGTGGATCTCAACGATCCGTCCGGGGATTCCGAGGCACATGACACTCATCCTTCGACCGCGTGGGGTTACCTTGCCGAGAACGTAGTCCGGCCCGCGACGCTTCAAGAGTTCGTGTAGCCAGGGGCGTGATTCCCGGGGCGGGCGTGGTAGCGCGGAGGTGGTACAGGTGTGATTACCCCGGCATGAGGCATCATTGGTCTTCGGCAGTCCTCTTGGACATCGCAGCCCGTGCCTTTTCGGACGGTTCTGTCACCGGCTGCCAACCGGTACCTCCCTGGCGCCCCGCTGTCATGCGGATCAACGACCACGACGCACCCAAGCGGTGACCGTCAGCGCCCCCCTCCCCACCGGAAAGCTTTCCCTTGACCCTGTCTCCTTCCACTTCTGTGCGCGATCGTTCTCGTTCGCGCGCCCCTCAATCAGCCCCTCAATCAAGCGGCCCCAAGGGCCGACCCGACACCCAGACCGGACCCTTCACAGATCTGGGGGTCGATCCCAGGATCGTTCGCGATCTGGCCCGAGAGGGCATCGTCACCCCCCGGCCCATCCAGGCTGACACCGTGGCGGCCGGCCTGGCCGGCCGCGACGTGTGCGGACGCGCCCCGACCGGTTCGGGCCAGACCCTGGCGTTCGGACTTCCCATCGCCCACATGGAACCCGGCGATGGGCGACCCGTCGGCTTGGTCCTGGCCCCCACCCGCGAACTGGCCCTCCAGATCGCGGCGGTGCTGGATCCAATGGCCTCACGTCGTCGTCTGGTGATCCGCACCCTTATCGGTGGGACCAATCTGGGCAAGGACATCCGCGCTCTTGACCGTGGTGTCGATCTGGTCATCGGTTGCCCCGGCCGCATGATCGACCTGATGAAACGCGGACACCTGGACCTCTCGGAAGTCCGGATGGCGGTCCTGGACGAGGCCGACCGCATGGCCGACATGGGCTTCATCCCCGACGTCACGCGCCTGCTGGATGCCACCGACTGCATCGACGGACAACTGCTGATGTTCAGCGCCACCCTGGACCAGACCACCGCGAAGCTTGAGAAGCGTTACCAGACCGACCCCGTCCGGGTCGATGTCGGAACAGCCCCGCAGGCGGTCGGCGAGGTCAGCCACACCTGGCATGTGGTCGATCGGCCTCAACGGCGGACTGCCATCGAGAACGTTCTTGACAAGCACTCCTCCGCGTTGGTGTTCACCCGCACCAAACGTGGTGCCGACCGCCTGGCCCGCCAATTGAACACCGGCGGGCACCGTTCGGCCGCGATACACGGTGATCGCTCGCAGAGTCAGCGCCAGCGGGCACTGGCCAACTTCATCCACGGCTCGGTGAAGGTGCTGGTGGCCACCGACATCGCCGCCCGAGGCATCCACGTCGATGACATCGATGTGGTGATCCACTTCGACCTACCGGCCACCGCTGAGGATTACACCCACCGCTCGGGCCGCACCGGGCGGGCAGGCTCCGACGGCGCCGTGGTCGCTCTGGTGTGCAATGACTCCAAGGGTGACGCAGAAGGTCTGGCCAAGAGGCTGCCCTACAGCCTTGACATCGTGGGCAAGTTGAGCGGCGGCAACTCCGGTGCGGTGAAGCCCGCTGGCGGTAAGGGCGGCAACAAAGGCGGCCCGCGCAGCAATGGTCAGGGTCAGGGTCAGGGTCAGGGCCGGGGTCGTGGCGGCGGCGGCAAGGGCGGCAACCGCGGGAACGCGGCCGCCACCTACTCCTCCAGCAAGGGCCAGTCGCGCGGGCGTCGCTGAGGGGTCTCCCCTCCCAATCCGCACAGATTGAACATGACGGGGAGTGCATGAAGGCTGCCCTGGGTAATCTGCCCTGGTCAGCGTGACGGTCGCCGCCTGTCACGCACACATTGACCACGCCGAGCTCGTGGAACCGACCGCACCCTGTTCAATCCGTGCAGTTGTATAGCATTGCTGACGACCGTAAGTCAGACAGCATGAGCCGATCCCGGTGGCCGTGACAGCAGCCGGGTCAGTCCGGGAGGAACGTCGATGACCGCCGAGCCCACCTCACACACCGACACCTTCGTCATCGACGGGCTGCCCCCCGCCGAGGAGTGGCCGGATCTGTTGCTGGAGGGCCTCCGGGTCCCGCTGCCTTCGCGCTTGAACGCGGCCACGGAACTGCTTGATAGTGCCGTGGCGCGTGGCTGGGGGGACCGACCGTGCATGACCGACGGCGCCGAGCGGTGGACCTACGCCCAGATGCTGCAGTGGGCCAACCAACTGGCCCACGTCCTGGTCGAGATTGGGATCGTGCCGGGCAACAGGGTGGTTCTGCGGGGACCCAACAGCGCCTGGATGGTGGCCGCCTGGTTCGCCACCCTCAAGGTCGGGGCGGTCGTGGTGGTGACGATGCCGTTGCTCAGAGAGCACGAACTGCGACAGATCTTCGACAAGTGCGCACCCGCAGCAGCCCTGTGTGATGACGCCAGCGTGGCCCCGCTCACCGCCATGGCCGGTGATGTCCCGGTCCTGGTCTGGGGCGGGGACGGCGATCTGATCCAGCGGGCCCGCAGCCAGCCGATGCACTTCGACAACGTCGACACCTCCGCTGCCGACCCGGCTCTGCTGGGGTTCACCTCGGGGACCACGGGGACCCCCAAGGCGACCATCCATTTCCATCGGGACCTGCTGATCGTCGCCGATGCCTTTCAACCACTGCTGAAGGCCACGGGCGACGACGTGTTCTGCGGCAGTCCGCCGCTTGCCTTCACCTTCGGCCTGGGAGGAATGGTGATCTTCCCGATGCGGGTCGGCGCCTCGACGGTGTTCCCAAGCGCTCCAGGGCCCGGACCCCTGGCCCAGGTGATCGCCACCCACCGCGCCACCGTCTGCTTCACCGCGCCCACCGCCTATCGTGCTCTGCTCGAGGTCGCCGACGAGCACGACCTGTCCTCGCTGCGGCGGGGCGTGTCGGCTGGGGAGACCCTGCCCGAGCACACCTTCCGGGCCTTCCACGAGGCGACGGGGATCAAGCTGATCGACGGGCTGGGATCCACCGAGATGCTGCACATCTTCGTGTCCGCCGCCGACGACGACATCCGGCCCGGCGCCACGGGCAAGCCCCTGCCGGGATATGAGGCCAGGATCGTGGATGACCGGGGCGAAGCGGTAGCCGACGGGACGGTCGGTCGCCTGGCCGTACGAGGACCGGTGGGCTGCCGGTACCTGGACGACCCGCGACAGCGGACCTACGTCCAGGGCGGGTGGAACATGACCGGTGACGCCTACCTTCGTGACGCCGACGGCTACTTCCACTACCAGGCCCGAACCGACGACATGATCATCAGTTCCGGCTACAACATCGCCGCGCCTGACGTCGAGCACGCCCTGCTGACCCATCCCGCTGTTGCCGAAGCCGGCGTGATCGGGATCCCAGATGAGTCCAGAGGAATGGTGGTCAAGGCGTTCGTCCATCTGCGGGATCCCTCGACCGCATCGGATGAACTCCGCGTGACCCTGCAAGAGCACGTGAAAGCCACCATCGCGCCGTACAAATATCCACGGGTGCTTGAGTTCTGCGAGGAGTCCCTGCCGCGGACCAACACCGGCAAGCTGCAACGGTTTGCGCTCCGGGACCCTTGCGGATGACCACTTTGGGACTGCGTCAACCGTTGGACGTCGCCCCCCGCGACCGCATCCTTGATGTCTATGCCTCCTTCGTCCGCGCGATCGGAGGATGGCTGGCCGTCAGTGATCTGATTGCCCTGCTGGATGCCCTGGGTGTGGACGAACAGGCGACCAGATCGGCCACCTCACGGATGAAGCGCGGCGGGCTGCTGCAAGCGGAGAAGGTCGAGGGTCAGGCCGGCTATTGCCTCAGCCCCACCGCGCTGGCGATCCTTCAGGACGGCGACAAGCGCATCTTCAGGCGCGAGGACCACGACGACGCGGGTGGCTGGGTCATCGCGCTGTTCAGCGTCCCCGAGGCCCAACGCAGCCAGCGCTACCAGATCCGCAGCCGCTTGGAGCGTCTGGGGTTCGGTCAGGATCAGACAGGATCATGGTTCGCCCCCGCTGCGGTGCTGGCCGAGACCAGACGCGAACTGCTCCGCAATGACCTGACCGGCTTTGTGACGCTGTGGGTGGGCAGTCATCAGGGTTTCGGTGACCTGCGGCAGGTCGTGGCGCAGTCCTGGGACCTCGCCGGGATCGCACAGGCCTACCGGGGCTACCTCGCCGTTGCCGATCAGATCGATCGGCACTGGTCGGGCGAGGACACGCCAGGTCTGCAATCAGCCTGGGTCGACTACCTGGACAACCTGGCCTCGTGGCGCTCGCTGCCGTACCAGGACCCGGGTCTCCCCCCTGCCGTCGCACCGCAGGACTGGCCGGCAGCCGAGGCGCGCAGGCGATTCTTGGCACTGGACGACACCCTCAAACCCCTGGCCGCGCAAGTCTTCACCACGAGCATTCAGGGTTTGGCCAGCAGTCCACGATGACGGTCCAGAGACTCAAGCAGGGTGTCGATGTCCTGCTCGGAGTTGTACAGGTGGGCGGAGACCCGCAGGTTGCCGTCGCGCGATGAGGTGATGATCCCCTCGCCCCCCAGGGCCGCGACCAGTTGGTGTTCGTCGGTGGCGGCGATGGCGATCATGGGACCGCGTTGCTGTGGATCACGAGGGGTGATGACCTGCCCGCCCAGCGCATCGACCCCGGCGATCAGACGGTCGTTCAACGCCTGCACGTGCGCCTGGATCCGACCGACGCCGACCTGGCGGATCAGCTCGATGCCGGCAATTCCGGCGTAGATGTTGGGCACTGGAGGGGTGCCTGACTGGAACCGGCGGGCGGTCGGATCGGGCGAGTAGTCGGTGATGTCCATCTGGAAGATGTCGGCGTCACAGAACCAACCGGTGGCCGTGGGCAGGATCTGCTCGCACAGATCGCGACGGCAGTACAGGTAACCCAGCCCCGCCGACGCCAGCAGATATTTGAGGGTTCCGGCAGTCAGGAAGTCGACGTCGGACTCCCGCACGTCGATGGGTACCGCCCCGATCGCCTGGTAGCTGTCCAGCAGCACGTAGGCCCCACGGGAGTGGGCCAGATCGATGACCGCCTGCAGATCGACACGGCTGCCGTTGCGGTAACACACCTGCGTGATCGACACCAGCGCGGTGGTCTCATCGATGGCCTGGTCGAAATGCTCAAGCGGGATGGTCGGACCATCGGTGGGAACATGGACCACCTTGGCCCCCCGCAGTTCCTGGGCGTGCCAGATCTGACCGATCGTGGGGAACTCAAGGTCGCTGACCACGATGGTGTTGCGCTGTGCGGACAACGACAACCCGCTGGCCAGGGCGCTGACCCCGGCCGAGGTCGAGGTAGTCACGGCCACCTCATCGGGGTGGGCGTTGATCAGCCCGGCAAAGCTGCTGCGGGCCGCCTCCATCCGCTCAACCCAGTACTCCCAGGGCGAGCCCTGCTGATCCCAATCCCTCAGGTAGGCCTGGTAGGCCTCCCGCACCGAGTCGCTGAGGGCACCCTGTGAACAACTGTTGAGGTAGGTGCGATCGCGAAAGATCCCAAAGCGTTCTCGCAGTTGTCCTGGCAGTGCATCGCTGTGTGTCGTCATGCTCACCGTCCCAGATAGGCCTTGCGTAGTTCATCGTTCTCCAGCAGTCGCTCGGCCTTGTCATGCAGCACGATTCGTCCGGTCTGCAACACATAGCCGGCGTCGGCCACCGACAGGGCCATGTTGGCATTCTGCTCGACCACCAGCACCGCGATCCCGGTGTCGTTGACCTGCTGGATGATCTCAAAGCTACGTTCGACCAGGATCGGGGCAAGTCCCATGGACGGCTCATCCATCAGCAGCAACTTGGGGGCTGACATCAATGCCCGGCCCATCGCCACCATCTGCTGTTCGCCTCCCGACAGCGTCCCGGCCAACTGCTCGCGACGCTCATACAGCAACGGGAACAGGTCATAGACCCGCTGATAGGCGTCGGTGAGGTCATCGCGCCGCAGGTAGGCGCCCATCGTCAGGTTCTCAGCCACCGACATCGGGGCGAACAACCGCCGGTTCTCAGGCACTATGGCCATCCCGGCCCCGATTCGCCTGCTGGTGCTGGCGGTGGTCACGTCAACGCCGTCCAGCAGGATCTGACCCCGCCGCGGCTGGACGATGCCGAGGATCGTCTTGAGGGTGGTCGATTTCCCCGAGGCGTTACCACCCAGCAGGCACACGAACTGGCCGTGCCCAACGTCCAGTGACACCCCCTCAAGGATGCGGATCTGCCCATAGAACACGTCCACCTGCTGGACCTGCAGCAACGGCTGTTTCACTTTGTGTCAGCCGTTCCGCGGCCCAGATACGCCTCGATCACCTGTGGATCCGTGGCGACCTCCTCAAAGCTCCCCTGGGCGATCTGGGCGCCGTGGTCAAGGGCGATGACCCGGTCGCTGATCCCCTCGACCACATGCATGTCGTGTTCGATCACCAGGATGGTGTAGCCGCCGTCATCCCGCAGACGCCCGATCAGTTCGGTCATCTCGTGGGTCTCCGCCGGGTTCATCCCCGCTGCCGGTTCGTCGATCAGCAGGACGCTGGCGCCGGTGGCCATGGCTCTGGCGATCTCCAACCGCCGACGGTTGGCGTAGGACAGGCTGTAGGCCGGCTGGTCGAAGCGGTAGCCGACCAGACGCTGACCGAAGAAGGCCAGGTGCTCCTCGGCCTCGCGTTGCACCCGCTGCTCCTCCCGGCGCGCGGCGGGAGTGCGCAACACCGACTGCCACAGATGGGCCGAGGTGCGGGAATGGGCAGCAGCCATGACATTGTCGCGAACGCTCATGTTCAGAAACAACCGGATGGTCTGAAACGTCCGTGCGATGCCCCGCGCCGCGATCTGATGAGGAGGCAGACCGACCAGGCTGTGACCGTCCAGGGTGATCGTGCCCTGATCAGGTCGGTACTGCCCGGTGATGAGGTTGAACAGGGTCGTCTTCCCCGCGCCGTTGGGGCCGATGATGCTGAGGATCTCCCCCCGGGCCAGATCCAGGTCCAGCCCATCGATGGCGCTCAGTCCTCCAAACGCCTTGTGGACTCCGCGAAGTTGGAGCAGGGGCTGGTTCACAGGATCTCCACCCTCGGTTTGCCCAACAGACCCTGCGGACGGACGTTCATCATCACCACGAGGATCACACCCAGCAGCAGTTGTCTGGTGACGCTGGGATCGGTGACCAGGCGGTTCTCCCAGACGAAGGCAGCAAGGTAGAGCACGGGGGGCAGGGCGAGCCTGCGGACGGTCGGCCGCACCCGCGTCAGCGTCAGCCCGGCGGCGATCAGGACCACGAAGGCGGTGTTTGCCAGCAGCACCTGGTCGGGGATCGTGACCACCCAGGCCTCCAGGGCGCGAGCGACGATGCCTCCTCCGGCCGCGGGGCTCAGCGCGTCGGACCACAGAGCACCGACGGCCAACCGGATGGCGAAGCCGAACAGGACCGTGCCGGTCAGGATGGCCGCCAGGACCCGCCACGGCCGCAGCACCACCAGCAGCGTGACCACCATGACCCCGTAAAACAGCAGGCGCGCCAGATCGGGGTCGCGCAGGATCTCGGGGACGATGCTTATCACCGCCGCCCCCAGGATCACACCGGGAATGCTACCGGTGCCCCCCAGAACCACCGCCGCATAGACCATGATCAGCAGGGTCACGGTGAAGTTGGCCGGGAAGACACCCAGTTGCACCGCCGCGAACACGGTGCCCGCCAGGCCGGCGGTGCCGGCGCCCACGGCGAAGGCCAGCAGCTTCAGGCGGTTCACCGGGATGGTCATCGCCGCAGCCGCCAGGGGGTCTTCACGAACCGCTCGCCAGGCCCTGCCCGTACGGGAGTTGTTGGCGTTGGTGAACACGATCGTGCCCAGCGTGAACATGACGATCAGCAGCCAGTAGTAGTCCTGCACCGACTGCAGGTGGATCCACCCGATCCTGAACTGGTCCACTCCGGTGATCCCGTTGGGACCACCGGTCAGGTCCAGGGTGCGACCGCCGGGCAGCGGCAGGCGGTCCACGTTGGTGACCAGTTGCACGAAGGCCTGACCGAAGAACAGGGTGACGATGGCCAGGTAGTCCCCCAGCAGGCGTCGGGAAGGCAGCCCCAGCAGATAGCCCAGCGCGACGGTGGCAAGCACCGCGGTCAGCACCGCCAGTTCGGTCGGCCAATGCAGTCCCAGTTGATCCGAACTCAGCAGCGCATACGTGTAGGCGCCCATCCCGTAGAACGCGATGAACCCCAGGTCAAGCAGTCCGGCATACCCCACCACCACGTTCAGGCCCAGCGCCAGCAACGCGAACAACAGGCCGTTCAGGCCGACGCGGACCACGAATGTCGAATCGCTGAGTAGCGGCAGCAACGCGGCAGCGGCGATGACCGCCCCGAACCGTGCCGTCGCTGGCACCTGCTCCCACCGTCGTTGCAGGAGGCCCAGACGGCCCGATCCCCGCTCGGTCCGTTCCTCGGCCTGAGCGACCCATTCGTCCTTGCCGATGGGGCTCATCAGTCCACTACACCTTGTCCACGGCGGGGGTGCCCAGCAGACCGCTGGGACGCAGCAACATGACCATGATCAGCAGGGCGAAGACGATGAGGTCGGCGAAGGTCGAGGAGATGTAGCCGGCGGCGAATGCCTCGGCCAAACCGATCAGCAGACCGCCGAGCATGGCCCCGGGGATGTTGCCGATGCCGCCGACCACCGCTGCCGTGAACCCCTTCAATCCGGCCACGAATCCCATCAGATGAAAGATCCGACCGAAGACCAACCCCACCATCACCCCGGCTGCGCCCGCCAGTGCCGACCCGATGAAGAACGTCGCCACGATCACGCGGTCGACGTCCACCCCCATCATCGCGGCGGCCTCACGATCGTGCGCGGTGGCCCGCATCGCCCGGCCCAGTTTCGTGCGACGAACCAGCACCGTCAGTGCGACCATCAGCACGACCGCCATGCCGATCGCCAGCATCCTGACCAGGCTGATCCGCGCGGGACCGATATCCAACCCGGTGCCCACGTCGATGAATGAGGGTGTCTCATAGCTGCGGATGCGGGCGGTGAACAGCAGCAGGGCGCTGGCCTGAAGGAAGAACGACACGCCCAGCGCGCTGATCAGCGGGGCGATCCGGGGCGAGTTGCGCAGCGGCCGGTAGGCGAAGCGTTCGATGACGACCCCGAGCACGCCCGAGCCCAGCATCGCCGCGACAACCATGCCGATCACGACCAGCCACACCGGAAGGATCAGCGCGTCCGGGCCGCCGGCCGCGGTCAGGACGCCATAGCCGATGAACGCCCCGACCATGTAGACCTCGCCATGGGCGAAGTTCAGCAACTTCAGGATCCCATAGACCATCGAGTAGCCCAGGGCGATCAAGGCATAGACGCTGCCGAGCGTGAGCCCGTTGATCAGCAACTGGAGCAGCAGCGTCATCGCTGCTGCCCGTGGCGGGCAACCCCTCTCCTCATTGCACGAGCGTGTATTCGCCGTCCTGGATCTGGAAGATGAAGAAGTCAGCGCCCTCGACATCGCCGTTTTCGTCAAACGACAACGTGCCACCCAGGATCGAGTCATCGATCGAGGTGTCGGGCAGGGCCGTCAGGACGGCTTCGCGGGTGAGTTCGCCATCACCGCAAGCCGTGGTGGCTGCGGTCAGCACCGCCTGCATCGCGGCGTACACCGGTGGTCCGAAGGTGCCGAAGTCACCGAACTCCTCGCTGTAGGCGCTGACCAGTTCCTCATCCTCAGGAATCCCGCGAATGTCGGGGGCGAAGGAGGAGACGTAGGCGCCTTCTGCGGTGAAGTCATCGGGGCTGAACAGGCCATCGGAGCCGAAAACTGTGGCCTCCTTGCCCTGTTCGGTCAGTTGCTGGGCGAAGATCTGCGCGTTTGCGGCGATCTGCCAGGGCAGGAAGATGACGTCGACGTCATCGCCCACCGCCGAGACCAGCGACGAGAAGTCGGTCTGGTCCTGGTTGACCGAGTCGGTTGCCACGGTGACACCTTCGTCCTCAAGTGTCTGCACGGCCGCCTCGGCCAGACCTGTGGAGTAGGAGGTCTGGTCGTCGATGACCAGGACACTGGCGGCGCTCAACTCAGAAACCATGAAGTTGGCGTCGGTCGGTCCCTGGACATCGTCACGCGGCACCACCCGGAAGAACCCGGGAATGCTGCCGTCGGTCAGGTCGGTCGAAGTGGCACTGGGTGAGACGAACGCGATACCACCGGCCAGAACCGGTCCGATCGCCTGCACCTCCTGCGAGCCGGCCGGGCCGACGATGGCCACGATGGAGTCATCGGAGTCAAACTGCTGGGCCACGGTCGTGGCCTGTGCCGGGTCAAGCTGGGTATCGCCCTCGACCAGCGTGAAGTCGGTGCCGTTGTCGGTGTTGAAGCGGTCAATGGCGAAGGTGGCCCAGTTGAGCTGCTCCTGACCGATCGAGGCGGCATCCCCGGTGAAGGGACCCATGACCCCGATGGCACCGCTGCAGTCCGTGGCGGCACCATCAGCAGTGGCGCTGGCCGAGGGACTGGCAGCGGCATCGGTTTCTGACGCGGTCGCCGTGGTCTCCGTGGGTGTTGCGGCCTCCGTGGCCGTGTCGGCTGGCTCGGGTGCGGCGGTGCTGCTGGCCGTGTCGGTACCCCCATCTCCTCCCCCACACGCGGTCGCGAGGACCGCCAGGACGGCGAGCAGGACAACGATGTGATGTCTCATGACGATGACCCTTCACTTGTTTTTGGGACTTCAGAACCTTGCTTCGTTTTGGAACTCGGATCACCTGCGGGGTGGAAGACACCCAGCACCCGCAACGTGTCGTTCCCGGTGTTCTCCATGCAATGCGGGGTATGCGGTGGCAGATAGACGGCTGATCCGGGGGTGACCGGCGTCGCTTTCCCGTCGATGTGGCACACCCCGGTGCCCGACAGGACATAGACGATCTCGTCGTAGGTGTGGCGGTGCGGTGGCGCCGCGCCGGGGGGAATCTCACCGACGAACTGGGTGACACTACGGCAGCCGGACTCGGGGCTGGCGGTGATCCGGAAGTGGCGGTCATCGGTGGTGTGCAGTGGCTGATCGGCAAGCCTCCTCGTAACCGAGCGCGGCCCGACAGTCGCGGAGTCGTTGTCCAGCGGCACTCTGACCGACACCACCCGCAGGGTCTCGGGACCGGGGTTTGAGATCTGGCAACTCTCACCCGGCACCAGATGCACAGAGGTGTCGGGCGCCAAAGGATAAGAGGTGGTTCCCAGGTGCAGCGTGCCCTGTCCGGCCTCGACGAACATCACCTCCTCGGCCTGACCCACCTGGCGAGGCGCCCAGGTGCCGGGATCGAACTCCACCACCTGTTGGCTCAGCCGCAGGCAGCCGTCCGACGGTCCTATCGTGACCCGTTCGGTGGCCGTGCCGGTGTCGCCGGCGGGCAGCGTCATGATGCCTCCGCCGCCCTCACCTCAGCGGCTGCCTCCAGGATCTCGCGGGGGTGACCGACCACGTCCTCGACCTGCCAGATCCGTCTGACCACTCCGCCGCTGTCGAGAAGGAACGTCACCCGGTCGCTGAGCGTGCCGTACTTGCCGTAGTCCTTGTGAGCCCCCAGTTCTTCGACCAGTTTCTGATCCGGGTCAGCCACCAGACTGAATGAGAGGGCGTGATCTTCGGCGAAGCAACGATGGCTTTCCTCATCATCGGTGCTGACGCCGATCACCTGGATGTCGGCGGCCTCAAACTGCGGGACCGCGTGGTCCAGTTCGATGGCCTGCCGGGTGCATGTCGGCGTGTTATCGGCGGGATACAGATAGATCGCCGTCATCCCGTCGCCCGCGGCCACGTGCCGTTGCAGGTCCGGCAGGATGTCAAGCGGGAATCGGTCCCCGACTTCCACCTTCAAAGAATGATCGCTCATCCGTTGGAAACCAGGGCCAGCACGCGGGTGGGGCTGCCCGAACCACCGGTGATCTTCAGCGGTGAGGCGACCAGCACCGCGCCTGTGGGTGGCAGTTGGTCCAGGTTGGCCAACTGGGTCAGGCCGTACTTGCCGGCGCCCAGCATGAAGCCGTGGCAAGGAAAGGCGGGATCGAAGGAGTGGGCTGCCCCGGCGTCGGTGCCGACCGTTTCCACGCCGACACCCACGATCGGGGCCTCGGTGGCCAGCCATTGCGCGCAGTCAACGGAGATGCCCGGCGTGTGCGGCCCGGTGTCATCGGCATTCAGGAAGGCATCCTGGTCGTGTGCCCGAGCATCCCAACCGGTGCGATACAGCAGCCAGCCACCCTCGGGCAGCGCCCCGTGTTCGGCCTCGAATGCTTTGATGTGGTCGATCTCCAACAGAAAATCGGGGTTGTCGGCGACCTCGGCGCTGTGGTCCAGGACCACCGCGGGACCGACCAGCCTGCCGGGTGGCACCTGGTCGACGCTGTCGCCGTCCTCCGAGCCGGTGATCCAGTGGATTGGCGCATCAAAGTGCGTGCCCGTGTGCTCGCCCGTTTTGAACCAGTTCCAGTACCAGGCCGGTCCGCGGTCGTCGTAGCGGGAGATCTCGTGCAGCTCAAAGGTCGGCGTGTTCGCGAAGGGTTCGGGCAGCAGCAGGATCGGCGTGCTCGGGCCCAACGGTTGGGTCAGGTCGACGACCCTGACCGACCCGTCGGTCAGTGCGGCAGCGAGATCGGTCAAGACGGACATTGGTCAGCTCTCCTTGAGGGCGCGGGCGAACTCGAAGCGGTTCTCCAGCATGTGGACATCAATGTGAAACAGCGGCGGGCCGGCTTCCTCGACCTTGGCGGTGATCGAATGCAACGCGGTGTCGGCGACCCCTGTCCTGAACGCCTCGGTAAACGTCTCCAGGCTGTCCACGGTGGGGGCGTGTGGGATGCCGGCCGCGCGGGCGATCCCGGCAAGGTCTGACCCGGTGGCGGTGGCCGTGGGGAACCCACCCACCGACAGCAGGCTCTCGTTGTCGAACACGACGTGAGTCAGGTTCGGCGGTGCATACCGTGCCAGGGTCGTCAGCCCACCCAGGTTCATCAGCACCGACCCGTCCCCGTCAAGCACCACCACCGGTCGGTCGGGTTGGGCCAACGCGATCCCCAGGCCCAGCGAGGACGCCAGGCCCATGGCGTGCTCCAGGTAGAAGAAGTTGCGGCGATGTCCCAGGGAGTACAGCTCGGCCGCGACCGCACCCATGATCGTGACCACGGCGACGTCGGCCAGATCCTCATAGATGGCCTGCAGGCAGTCGATGCGCCTCAACGCGGCTCCTCCCACATCAGATCACGGTTCAGCAGCAGGGCCACTGGCGACAGCGACGCCGAGGCCAGCGTGACGGCCTTACGGATCTGCGCCTGAACTGTTGCCGGGTCCCGCAACTCATCCCACAGGATCCCCAGGGCGTCAAGCACCCGGCGGGTGACCTTGCCGCCCTCGGTCTGCCACGGGTCGGTCTCACCCATGTGGCCACGGTCACTGATCAGCATCAGCAGCGGGATCTTGTACAGCTGCGCACCGCTGACGATGCCGTTGACCGACGCAAGGAACCCGTGATTCTGCATCAGCATGGCCGATCGCTTGCCGGCCAGGTGGGCTCCCATGCTGACGCCGACGCCCTCCTCCTCCTTGGCCAGCCGGACCAGAGCCACCTCCGGGTCGTTGTCGGCCATACGCACCAGGTGGACCAGCCAGGTCTCGGGCAATGCCGACATGACCTGCACATCGACGCTACGCAGGGCGTCATAGATCGCTTTTGAGTTCCCCTCGGAGACCGGCACGCGGCCACCATTCACCCGATCACCGCTGTCGTCAAGGACCGAATTTCTGATGACTCAGACCCTGGACATCACCTCCGGGCTTGCGTAACACTTGCGATCGACAATATTGCGGCATACGTTCTGAGCCCGCCTCAGGGGCGCTATTTCCGATGTGGAGGACCATGATGAAGCCGACCCGTGGATTGCAACGCCTGTTGGCGGTGATGTGTTGTCTGACCCTGGGGCTGGCCGCCTGTTCATCGACCGAGGACACCCCGGACGACACGGCTTCCCAGCCGGCAACCCCGGCTGAGGAGACAGCCACGACGGAACCCGCCGAGGACGACCCCACGACCGACGCCACCGAGACCACCGACGCCACCGAGACCACCGACGCCACTGAGGAAGACAGTGCCGCTGAGGGAGGTGCCGTCAAGGTGGGGATGATCACCACCCTGTCAGGCGGGGCGGCCTACATCGGCGAGGACATTCGTGACGGGTTCCAACTGGCCTTCGACATCGACGGCGGTTGGGACCTTGACCTGGTGGTCGAGGATGACGCGCAGGAGCCCGACACCGGGTCACAACTGGCCGAGCGGATGCTCAGCCGGGACAACGTCGACATCATGACCGGCATCGTGTTCTCCAATGTCGCTGGCGCGGTCGTGCCCCAGGTGGTGGGCCAGGACGTCATCTACCTCAGCCCCAACGCCGGACCCTCGCCCTTCGCCGGTGCGCAGTGCAACGAGAACTACTTCGCGGTCGCGTGGCAAAACGACAACCCGGCCGAGGCGATGGGCCAGTATGTGGCCGATCAGGGCTTTGAGTCCGTCGTCGCACTGGCGCCCAACTATCAGGCCGGACAGGACAGCATCGCCGGCTTCAAGCGGTTGTTCGGCGACGTCGAAGGCGAGATCTACACCGAGTTCGGTGCGACCGACTACGCCCAGGCGATCGCTGAGATCCGCGATGCCGACCCCGACGCCGTCTACTTCTTCTACCCCGGTGGCATGGGCATCGCGTTCGTCCAGCAATACGTGGATTCGGGGCTGGACATCCCCATCTTCGGCCCCACGTTCTCATTCGATGAGACCCTGATCGACGCCATCGGCGAACCGGCACTGGGCCTGCAGAACGCCTCGTTCTGGGCGCCCGACCTGGACGTGCCGGCAAACACCGAGTTCGTCCAGCAGTTCCGCGACGCCTACGGGCGTACACCGACCGCCTACGCCGCCCAGAGCTTTGACACCGGCAACCTGCTGCTCTCCGCGCTTGACGCGACCGGGGACCCCAGCGAC
Organism: Euzebya sp.; assembly: GCA_051004735.1. GTDB lineage: Bacteria > Actinomycetota > Nitriliruptoria > Euzebyales > Euzebyaceae > Euzebya. Next base: position 40,744 of record JBPCKA010000103.1, read on the forward strand.
ACCGCCGGCATGCGCGAGGCTCTGCACGAGGCCAACTTCGACAGCGTGCGTGGCAACTTCAGGTTCGGCAACAACAACCACCCCATCCAGGACTGGTATCTGCTGGAGGTGGTGCAGGGCGAGGAAGAGGGCGATCTGACCAACACGATCGTCGAAACGATCCTCACCGACCACGCTGACGCCTACGCCACCGAATGTGATCTGTAGCCTCAGCACGACCCACCGCTGATGGGGCTGTTCCTGGAACAGGCCCTGAACGGCCTGCAGGCAGGGTTCACCCTGCTGATGGTCTCCTCGGGCCTGACGTTGATCTTCGGGATCATGAACGTGATCAACCTGGCCCACGGCTCGTTATTCATGGTGGGGGCGTTCGTAGCCGCCGACGTCGGCAGCCGCACCGGCAACTTCGCGATCGCGTTGCTGGCCGGCATGGTCGCCGCCGGCATAACCGGCCTTATCGTTGAGTTCCTGATCATCCGGCGGCTGTACCTGCGCAACCACCTGGACCAGGTGCTGGCCACCTTCGGGCTGGTCCTGATGGCCAACCAGGGTGTGCAGATGATCTATGGCACCAGACCCTCAAGCGTCCAGCGACCGGCCTTCCTCAACAACTCCGTCACCGTGCTCCCCGGCGTGCAGTATCCGACATATCGATTGGCGATCATCGTCGCCGGAATCGTGACGATCGGGGTCCTGTACTGGATCATGGGCCGCACCCGGGTGGGCCTGTGGATCCGTGCGGGTGTGACGCACCGGGAACTGCTGGGGGCCTTCGGTATCAACGTCTCACTGCTGTACACGCTGGTGTTCGCCCTGGGCGCCGTGCTGGCCGGTTTCGCCGGGGTTGTGGCCTCGCCATTCCTGGCAGTTGAAGCGGGCGTCGGTGACAGCTTCTTGATCCTAAGCTTCGTCGTGATCGTGATCGGCGGGATCGGTTCGCTGAAGGGTGCCATAGTTGGGTCGTTGGTCCTGGGACTGGTCGACACGATGGCCCGGACCTACCTTCCGCGACTCTTCAGCCGGTTTCTGGACCCCAGCGCCGCAGCGACCGTGGGGGCGTCGGTGGCCGCTGCCAGCATCTACCTGGTCATGGTGGTGGTCCTGATGACCAAACCGAACGGATTGTTCGGGGTCACCGATGACTGATCTGGCCCCTGGCCGATTCGTGAGTTCCCGCCTACCGGTGATCTTCACCCTGGCGGTGATGGCTGTGCTGGCGATCGGGCCCCTGTGGGCCGGTGCCACGGACCGGGACTATCTGGTTCGCACCTTCGTCCGGGTTGCCATCTTCGGGCTGGCGGCGATGAGCCTTGACTTCGTGGTCGGCTATGGCGGCATGGTCAGCCTGGGCCACGCGGCATTCCTGGGAGTCGGTGCCTATACCGCCGGCGCACTCAGTTTCCATGCCATCCAGGGATCTACGTTCCTGGGGGTTCCGGGCACCGATCAGGTCCTTTTCTCCTGGCCGTTGGCCATCGTGGTCGGGGCGGCGCTGGGGTTGGGCATCGGGGCGTTGTCGCTGCGCACCAAGGGCGTGTACTTCATCATGGCGACGCTGGCGTTCAACCAGATGGTCTTCTTCCTGTTCAATGCCCTGGAGATCTATGGAGGCGATGACGGCGTCGGACTGTTCGCCGCACAGCGGCGCCTGGGCCCGTTGGACATGGGCTCGGACCTGACCTATTTCTATGTCTGCTACGCCGTCCTGCTGCTCGGTGTCATCGGCTACAACCTGATGATCCGCGCGCCGTTCGGCCGGGTCATACGGGGGTGCCACGACAACGAGGGCCGGATGCAGGCGCTGGGGTTCAAGACCTACCGCTATCGGCTGGCCGCGTTCACCCTGTCCGCAGCGGTCACCTCGTTGGCCGGCGCGATGGCCGTGGGTGAATCCCGTTTCCTGAGCCCCGACATCGCGCACTGGACCGAATCGGGTGTGCTGCTGATCATGGTCATCGCAGGCGGGCTGGGCAGCCTGACCGGTGGGATCGTCGGGGCTGCAGCCCTATTGCTGTTCGAGGAGTTGTCCATCGATCTGACCCAGAACTGGCAGTTCTTCGTCGGTCTGGCCCTGCTGGTCGTGGTGTTGGTCGCGCCGAAGGGTCTGACAGGTGCGGTGCTGCGTGGACGACGAAATGTCTGAGGCTGCCGGGTTGTGCTGCCGGGGGTTGGACAAGCATTTTGGCGCCCTGCATGTGACCTGCGGCCTTGACCTTGACGTCCGCCCGGGACAGGTCCATGCCCTGATCGGGCCCAACGGAGCCGGAAAGACCACCGCCCTGGCCCAACTCAGCGGCGAGTTGCGCAGCGATGCCGGGACCGTGCAACTGGACGGTCGTGACATCACCGAGCTGTCCCTGCCCGATCGGGTCCGCGCGGGAATCGCCCGCAGTTACCAGATCTCCTCCTTCTTTCCTGGGTTCACCGTCCGCGAGAACGTCGAGTTGGCCTTGCAGGCAACCGCTGGCCACAGCTTCCGGTTCCTGCGTCCCGCCCGGATGAACTTCTCACGCGTGACCGCCGCGGGCGAGTTGCTGGACCGTGTGGGGCTGGCCGGGATTGCAGACGCCTCGGCTGCCAGTCTTGCCCATGGCCAGACCCGCCAGCTTGAGATCGCGATGGCCCTGGCGTCAGACCCCACGATTGTCCTGCTGGACGAACCCATGGCGGGGATGGCCCCCGACGAGGCTCACCAACTGACCGACCTGATCATCCAATTGGGCAGCGAAGTTGGTGTCCTGCTGGTCGAGCACGACATGGACATCGTCTTCAGCGTCAGCGCGGTGATCACCGTGCTTGACCAGGGCCGCACGATTGCCGAGGGAACCCCTGCGGACATCCGTGCCGATGCCCGTGTCCAACAGCTGTACCTGCGCGAGACCTCAGGCGAGCCAGGGGGCCAGGCGGTCGCGGACGACCCGGCACACGAAGAGGGTCGCGATGCTTCGGGTTGAGGGATTGCAGTCGGGATACGGACTGACCCAGGTCCTGTTCGATGTGTCGCTCGAGGTCGGTGAGGGCGAGATCGTCGGCTTGCTCGGCCGCAACGGCATGGGCAAGACCACCACGGTCAAGACCATCTTCGGGCTGCTTGGTGTGACGGCGGGAAACGTCTCCTTCCGAGGTACGTCACTGACGGGGATGCGCTCACATCGCATTGCCAGGTTGGGCCTTGGCCTTGTTCCGGAGGGACGTCAGATCTTCCCGCTGCTGACGTTGGAACAGAACCTGCTGGCCACCGAACGGGCCGCGGTCGACGGGTCCAGGCGCTGGACACCGCAGGCGGTGTTCGACTTCTTCCCGGCCCTGGAGAGCCGCCGTGGCAACCGCGGCAACCAGTTGTCGGGCGGTGAACAACAGATGCTCTCGATCGGCCGTGCGCTGGTGTGCAATCCCGCTCTGCTGGTCCTGGACGAAGCCACCGAGGGCCTGGCCCCGTCGGTGCGGGAGGACATCTGGCGGGCGCTGGCGGTACTCAAGTCCGAGGGCCAGAGCATCCTCATCGTCGACTCCCGCCTGACCGAACTGTTGGACCTCACCCAGCGAAACGTGATCCTTGAGAAGGGTCGCACCGTGTGGCAGGGCACCTCGGCGGAACTGGACGCCGACACCGAACTGAAGCACCGCTACCTGGGCGTCGGCTGATCCCTCCCATTGACGTGGTGGAACGCACCTCAGCGCAGGTCGCGACCCACCATCGCGGTGGCCGACTGCTCGCGACGACGGCTGGTGCGACCCGGTTGGTACTGCACCGGCCATGGCTGGTCGGCCTGGCCCATGTCGATGGCCGCGTTCAGGGTCCAGTAGGGATCGACAAGGTGGGCGCGGGCGATCATGCACAGGTCCGCGCGTCCCGCCAACAGCACCGTGTTGACGTCATCGATGCTGGAGATCGCCCCGACCGCCATCGTGGGAATGCCGACGGTGTTGCGGATCACCTCCGAGAACGGCGTCTGATACAGCCGCCCAAAGGCGATCTGCTCGGCCTTGTCGACCTGACCGCTGGACACATCAACGATGTCCACCCCGACGTCAGCCAGCATGCGCGAAAAGGCCACCGCATCGTCACGGCCGAAGCCGCCCTGCACCCAGTCGGTCGCAGAGATCCGCACCGACAACGGCCGTGGGGTCGGCCACACCTCACGCACGGCGGCGATGACCCGCAGGGGAAAGGCCGCCCGTGCGGCCAGGTCCCCACCGAACTCATCGTCACGGCGATTGGTGACCGGTGACAGGAACGCACTCAGCAGGTAGCCGTGCGCCGCGTGTACCTCCAGCAGGTCAAACCCTGCCGCGATCCCCCGTTCGGCAGCACCGACGAAGTCCTCAAGCACCTGCTGCATCTGTGCCGAGTCCAGTTCGGCCGGTACCTGGCTGTCGCTGCGGTAGGGCAACGACGAAGCCGACACCAACGGCCAGTTGCCCTCATCGAGCGGGGCATCCATCTCCTCCCACGGCACCTTGGTCGAGCCCTTCCGACCGGCGTGGCCAATCTGTAAGCCAATCTTGCTGGCACTGTGCTCATGCACAAAGTCCGTGATCCGTCGCCAGGCGTCGCACTGCTGATCGGTCCACAACCCCGGGCAGCCAGGGGTGATGCGTGCATCGGCAGAGGTGCAGGTCATCTCGGTCATGACCAGACCCGCACCACCGACGGCGCGACTGCCCAGATGGACCAGATGCCAATCGGTCGGCACCCCTTCGACCGCGCAGTACTGCGCCATGGGGCTGACCACGATCCGATTCCCCAGTCGCAGATCACCGATGGTGAACGGATAGAAGATCGGCGGTGTCGAGGGGTCATCGGGGCGGTGCTGCGGCGGGCGACTGTCATAGAACCAGGACCTGGCCTGATCGACGTAGCGATGGTCGCGCTGCGCCAGGTTGTCATAGGTCACCCGCATCGAGCGGGTCAGCACCGAGAAGGCGAACTGCGGCACCGGCCGGTTGACATGATGGTCGACCTGCTCGAACCACTCCTCACTGGTGGCGGCGGCCCGTTGCAGGCTCTCCACCTCTGGGCGGCGCCCCTCTTCGTAGGTCTTCAATGCCACGCCGATGTCAGCGGCGTCACACACCGCATCGGCCAGCGCGATCGCGTCCTCGAGTGCCAGCTTCGTCCCCGAACCCACCGAGAAGTGGGCGGTATGGGCCGAGTCGCCCAGCAGCACCACATTTCCAGCGGCCCACCGACCGGCCTTGACCCGCGGAAAGTTCAGCCAGCGCGAGTTGTTGCCGATCAGCCCGTGTCCTTGCAGATGCTCGGCGAAGACGTCCTCACACCAGGCCAGGGCATGCGCGTCTGATTCACCAAGGGCCAGCCCCTGGTCGTGTCCGTCAAGCCCGGCAGCGCGCCAGGTGGCTGCTGCCATCTCGACGATGAAGGTCGACCGCGAATTGTCGAAGGGGTACACGTGCGCCTGCACCCAGCCATGCGAGGTCTGTTCGAAGATGAACGTGAAGCGGTCGAACGGGGCGGTGGTCCCGGTCCAGATGAACTTGGCCGACCCTTCCGTGATGTCGGGTTCAAACGCCTGGTCAAAGACCTGACGGGTGCGGCTGTTGACCCCGTCGCTGCCCACCACCAGATCGGCCTGTTCGCGTAGAGCGGCGATGTCGTCCACCTCGGACTCAAAGCGCACATCGACACCCAGATCGATGGCCCGCTGCGCCAGGATGTCCAGCAGGGTGACCCGTGCCAACGCAGCAAAACCGTGTCCGTCGCTGGTCGTGGTCGTGCCGTTTATGCGCACGTCCATCGCACTCCAGTGGCGGAACTGCGCTTCGATGGTCGAAATGCTGGGCGGGTCCTGACGCGCGACGTTGGCCAGTGTCTCATCGGAGAACACCACCCCGAAACCGAAGGTGTCCCCTCGCCTGTTGCGTTCGTGCACCACCACCTGGGTGTTTGGCCGACGGGACTTCATCAGGATGGCGAAGAACAGCCCCGCGGGGCCGCCGCCCACACACACGATCCTCATGCGTTGCCCTCCTCCCCCGTACCCGCCAGGCGGTAGGTCTCACGGGCGATGATCTGGCGTTGGATTTCTGAGGCGCCCTCATAGATTCGCGGGGCCCGGACCTCGCGGTACAACCGCTCCAGCAGATGGCCGCGTTGCAGAGCCCGGGCCCCATGAAGTTGCACCGCATCATCAACGACCCGCCCGGCCGCCTCGGTGGCATACAACTTGGCCATGGCCGACTTCCTGGTCAGTCCCTCACCCCCCTGGTCATAACAGGCAGCCGCGTCATAGACCAGCAGCCGTGCGGCACCGATCGACACCGCCATGTCGGCCACCTTGTGCTGGACCGCCTGGAGGTCCGCCAGCGTCCCGCCGAAGGCCTGCCGGTCGCGGGTGTGCCTGAGCGTCGCGTTCAGGGCGGCCTGGGCCATGCCCACGGCGAAGGCACCGACGCTTGGCCGAAACAGATCCAGGGTCTGCATCGCGACGCGGAAGCCGCGGTTGACGTCGCCCAGGACATGCCCGTCAGGCACGAACACCTCATCCAGCGTCACGGTCCCCACGACATGCGGCGCCACCAGATCAAGTGACTCCCCGCTGAGGCCGGGGCTGTCCCCGGGAACAGCGAACGCCGTCACCCCCCGTGCGCCCGCATCGGCATCGGTTCTGGCAAAGACCGTGTAGATGTCAGCATCGGGCGCGTTGGAGATCCACATTTTGCAGCCCGTGAGCAGCCATCCGCCCTCCACCCGACTGGCCGCGGTCGACAACGCTGCGGCGTCAGACCCCGCGTCGGGCTCGGTCAACGCAAACGCGGCTGCCGCCTGCCCGCTGGCGACCTGCGGCAGCCAGCGCTGGACCACCTCGGGCTGCCCGCGGAACAGGATCGGGTAGGCCCCCAGGCCCTGCAGGGCCAGGGCGGTCTCGGCCTCGGGCAGCACACGCCCCAGTTCCTCGCGTAGGACGCACAGGGTCGTCGCTGACACCGCGCCCTCGCCAGTCCCACCCACCTCACCGGGAAAGATCTGTGGCAGCAGGGACTGGCCCAGAGACGTCAACAGGCCCCGATTGAGCCGTCCGGTCTGGTCGGGGTCCGCCACCAGACGCAGCATCGGCAGGGCATCTGCGACCAGGGCGCGAAGTTCGTCGGGGGCAGCCGTGACCATCGCAGAATGCTCCAGGATTTGAGGTGTGTGACCCCCGGCGCCGGCGGCATCGGGCAGGCGACGCGCAGAATATCGCGCAAAGTTGACGATCGCCAATTGTTCGTTATAGCTTGGGAGTATCAGCCTCTTCTCCCCCATGGACGTCGGATCGACGACCATCCCGAATCGTCTGGCGGTGCCGGCGATGGTCACCCGATTGTCGGGCGAGGACGGGCTGGTCAACGACGACATCATCCAGCGCTACCAGCGATTCTCCGAAGGTGGAGCCGGGCTGATTGTCGTCGAGGCATCAAGTGTGCACGGCGCAAAATCCGGCCCGTTGCTGAAGATGTCAGATGACCGTTTCATCCCCGGCATGACCCGGCTGACCAGTGCCTGTCATGACGCGGGGCCGGGCAAGGTATTCCTGCAGATCATCCATTTCCTCAAGGTGGCCCGCTCGGGCTGGCGCCAGAAGGTCGCCGACCTTGAGGCGGAGGAGTTGGAGCGCCTGCCCGACCTGTTCGCCCAGGCGGCCTGGCGTGCCAGGGAGGCAGGCTTTGACGGCGTCGAACTGCACATGGCGCACGCCTACACGCTGTCCTCGATGCTGTCGCGGCTGAACAAGCGCCGTGATGAGTACGGCGGCACCCTCGAAAACCGCCTGCGTCTGCCCTCGATGGTCTTCATGGCTGTAGCGCAGCGGGTTGGCGACTTCCCGGTGGCACTGCGGTTCGACGCCGACGAGTCGATCCGTCGCGGCTACTCCACCGCCGATGCCGCCGCGTTCGCGGTGCGGTTCGGCGAGTTGGGCGCGGCCTACATCTCTTTGTCTGCAGGCGGAAAGTTCGAGGACGCCGTGCAGACCGAGGGCAAGCCCCTGTATCCCTACACCGGGTACTCGGGAGATCGCTGCATGCCTGGTGACACCTCACCGGATGCGGCCAACATCTGGATGGCCCGCCAGGTCAGGCAGGCCCTGCGTGATGCCGGACATGACACCCCGGTGCTGGGAACCGGCAAGATCGGCACGATTGCGTTGGCCCAGCAGTTGATCGATGACGGATCGTGTGACATCGTCGGCATGGCCCGTGGCCTGCTGGCGGACCCCTACATGCCCATCAAGCATCAGAGCGGCAGGGCCGAGCAGATCGTGCACTGCATCTACTGCAACGTCTGCAAGGCATTGGACGAAAACTTCAACACCGTGACCTGCTACCTGTGGCCGAAGAAGGCCACCCAGGCCCCTCGTCCGGACGATGTCGACAGCGTCCCGATCGCCTGGCAGCAGCCGGATCCCGTGACCGTGACGACCAGCGTTGGCGACATCCGTCTGGCCTGGCCACCACCGACGGGCGATCCGGTCGGCTTCGATGTGCTCCGCTCGGTGGATGACGGCGATTACAGCCGACTGAACTCCGTCACCGGCCATCGCCTGCGTGATGATGAAGCGATGAGCGGGCATGTCTACCGTTACCGGGTCATCCCCTACGACGCCGCGGGGCGGCGCGGCCGTCCCAGCAACGTGGTCGAGGCCCGGGTGGAACAGCTGGTGCCGTGACACCGGCCACCGTCGTCACCGGGGGAACACGCGGCATCGGACTGGCGATCAGTCGCCAGTTGCTGGCCGCCGGCCACCGGGTCGTGGCGATCGCTCGATCGCTGCCGCCCGAGGTGCCCAAGGGGATGCAGGTCCGCTGCTGTGACCTGACCCGGGAGCAAGACCTCAGCCGGACCTTTGAGGCGATCGGTCCGGTCGAGGTACTGGTCAACAACGCCGGGATCTCCTCCTCCGGGCCACTGCACCGGACCACCACTCAGCAGTGGACCGACAATCTGGCCATCAACGCCACCGGCGCCTTCTGGTGCACCAGGGCCGTCTTGCCGGGCATGCTGGCTGCCGGACGGGGACGGATTGTCACCGTCGCCTCCACCGCGGCACTGCAGGGCGCTCCCTACGTCGCCGCCTATGCCGCCTCAAAACATGCCGTCCTTGGCATGATGCGGGTGCTGGCGGCCGAGGTGGCAGGGACCGGCGTGACCGCAAACACCGTCTGCCCCACATTCGTGCGCACCGACATGACCGCCGACACGATCGCCAACATCGCCCAGGTGACCGGCGTCAGCCATGACGACGCGGAGCACCAGTTGACGCAGGCCACACCCCACGGCCGCATCATCTCCCCCGAGGAGGTCGCCGATGCGGTGCTGGACCTCATCACCGGCAACGACAACGGGCGGGAGATCCTGCTCGACGGAGGACCCAGAACATGACACCTCAAGGATCAGTCCCGTTCACCCAGGACTGGCAGCATTTCGACTTCGACGTGGCTGACCGGGTCGCCACGATCACGCTGAACCGACCCCAGAAGTTGAATGCCCTCACCTTCCAGGTCTACGCCGACCTGCGGGAGATCTTCCGGCAGATCCCGCTACGCGAGGACATCGACGCGGTCATCATCACCGGACAGGGCAAGGGGTTCTGCTCCGGCGGCGACGTCGATGAGATCATCGGCGAGCTGCTCACGTTCAACCCGAAGCAACTGCTTGCCTTCACCCGCATGACCGGTGCGGTCATCCAGAACATGCGTGAGTGTCAGGTGCCGATCATCGCGGCGATCAACGGCACCGTCGCCGGGGCCGGCGCGGTGATTGCCCTGGCGTCTGACTTCAGGCTGTGCGTCCCGCACGCGAAGTTCCGTTTCCTGTTCACCAACGTCGGGTTGAGTGGTGGCGACATGGGCTCGGCCTACCTGCTGCCGAAGCTGGTCGGGCTGGGTCGGGCCACCGAGATCCTGATGTTCGGCGACCCCGTCATCGCTGCTGACGCTGTTGCCATGGGCCTTGCCAACGCCGTCGTCGAGCCCGAGGAGTTGATCGACAGGGCCACCGCCCTGGCCCGTCGGATCGCCGATGGTCCACGCCTGGCCTATGCCGCGACCAAGTTGCTGCTCAGCCGGGAGGCCGACATGGACCTGGCCGGCGCCATCGAGTTCGAGGCGATGACCCAGGCGCTACTGATGAACACCGAGGACCACGCCGAGTTCCATGCGGCGTTTCACCGTGGCGATGCCCCGAACTGGAAGGGCCAGTGACATGAGCCAGCCTGATCCCACCCCCCATCGACTGGTGTCCCCACCGGAGATGTCACCGGCGACAGGCTTTGCCCATGTGGTGGTTCCCGCCGAGGGCCGGACGGTCTACCTGGCCGGCCAGATCGCCGCCGATGCCGAGGGACGGGTGCAGGGGCAGACCTTCGCAGAGCAGTACGACCTGGCCCTTTACAACGTGGTGACCGCACTGGCCGCGGTAGGGGGCGAGGCCCGCCACATTGTCAGCCTGACGGTCTACACCAGCGACATGGCGGGCTACCGCAACGATTTGCGAGGTGTCGGGGCGGCCCACCGTCGCCACCTGGGCCGTCATTTTCCCGCCATGGCCATGCTGGGTGTCACCGAGTTGTTCGAGCCGGGCGCCATGGTTGAAATCATGGCGGTAGCCGTGATCCCGCCGGCCACTGCCGCGACCTGATCACCCCCGCAGGGCCTCACACCAGCCCATCGTGTTCGACCAGCTTGCATGGGTCGGGTCGATGACGACGAAGTGGTCTCCGCCGGCTAACCGATGCAGGGTGACGGGGTCACCTGCCTGCTCGGCCCGCTGGACGTAGCGCTGACTGTGCTCGAACGGCACCCGGCTGTCGGCGTCGCCGTGCACCACCAGGACGGGGAGTCCCAGCGGTAGCAGCTCCAGCGGTGAGGCACCTGTGGGGACCTCTCCCAGTGAGACCTCAGATCTGAGAAACAGCGGGACGGCACCCTCTCCCAGCCCTGCGGCGGCACAGGCGGCCAGGTCGGTGATCGGTGCCTGCGCGACCACCGCGTCCACCCACCCGGCATGGGCGGCCAGCAGGGCCAGGTGTCCGCCGGCGGAGTGCCCGATGGCGACGGTGAACGGCCGCCCCGGACTGGTGTCGTGCAGCAGGTCAATGGCGCTGAGTACATCGTCGAGGGTCTGGGGCCATCCGCCCCCGTCGCTGCCGGTCCGCCGAAACTCCAGGTTCCAGGCATCCCAGCCACGTGCTGCCAGATCCTCACACAGCCGGTCCATCAGGTGCAGGTCATGGCGGTCGCGCCACCATCCGCCGTGGATGACCACCGCGATCGGCGGCGGACCGTCGGCCACGTCTCTGGCATTCCAGCGTTGGACGAACTGGCTGGGATGCGGGCCGTATCGCAGGGTCTGTGGTGACATCGCGGTTGTGCCGATCTTAGTGGTCTGATTCGCCGAGGATTCATGGGTCCGTTGGTCGACATGGTCCAGGAGGTCGAACTTCGACAGCGCCCCGTTCCACGCCGCCCGAGGAGCCCAAAAGTAGTCTGACCGCGGGCCCGGATGCGTTGTTCGGGGCGATGGCCCCCTGTCGTAGACTCTGCACATGACCGACCTGCTGATGACTGCCGAGGGCATCGACGTGCGCGGGCTACGTCGGGAGGAGTACGAACGACTGGCCGACCTCGGGGTGTTCGAGGGCGAGCGGGTCGAGTTGATCGGCGGGGAGATCGTCCGGATGAGTCCGCAGCACGAACCGCACTCCTGGGCCATCATGCGGCTCACCAGCATCTTCGCCCCGCTGATGGTGGAGGGGTATGAAGTGCGAGTCCAGTTGCCGTTGGCCGCGGATGACGTATCGCTACCAGAACCCGACGTCGCGATCACCGATCATCAGATCTCACGTCACGACCGTCCCACCACCGCCTTGGTGGTGATCGAAGTCGCTCTGACTTCACAACGAATGGACCTGGTGTTCAAGCCGCCGAGATATGCCTCTGCGGGAGTACCTGTCTACGTGGTGCTTGATCTGGCAGCCGGTCAGGCGGTCGTCCACCGCGACCCCGCCGGCTCTCGCTACACATCCGTCACGTGGCACAGCGCCGGCGATGACCTCGACCTACTCGGCATCACCCTCCCGCTCACGGAGCTCCTGACCGACTGATCCGCCCCCTTGAACCCCCAGATCAAACGCAACAAAGAAACTCGTGACAATATCACGGGCTAGGGCAACAGAGTTGCCCTTAGCGCAGGTCGCGGACCCGGACCTGCTTGATCTCGCGTTCCAGGCGGGTGGCGACCGTGCCCCGATCCACCATGACCACCCGCGGGCGGACCTCGAACCGGCTGGTGATGACGTCGCGGATCGTCTCCTGGGCAGCCTGCTGGTCGGTCGCCGGGCCGGTCTCCACCTCGATCAGGATCTCGTCGGTGGATTCGGTCGTGGCGACCGTCACCATGAAGTCGGCGATGTCGTCGTTGCTCAGCAGGGCGTCCTCCAGGTCGTTGTGATTGATGTTGACGCCCCGAACCTTGCTGAACCCGACCGTCCGCGACCCGAGGGTCAACCGGGGATAGTGGCCATGGCCACAGTCACAACCCACATCGATCCGGCCGATGTCGCCCGGTGACCAGCGGATGAACGGGATCGCGTTCATGCTGTGGAAGGGCGTGACCACGATCAGGCCGTCTTGCCCCGACGGCACCGGCCGAAGGGTCTGTTCATCCAGGATCTCCAGCTGGAACATGTCGGTCCAGACGTGCAGCCCATCGCGGTTGCGACACTCCCCGCCCATCATCGAGCACTCCGTCATGCCATAGCAGTCATACAACTCGACATCCCAGGTCTGCTGCATCCTGCGGCGCTTCGCCGGTGTCAGGGGCTCGGCGCTGCTGAGTGCCACCCGCAGAGTTGATGCCCGCGGGTCATGTCCCGCCAGTTCGGCCCGATGGCCCAACTGGGTCAGGTAGGACCCGATCCCCATCCACACCGTCGGCTTGAGGGTGAACAGCAACTCGACCTGTGCGTCGGTGGGGGTGTTTGACCCGGCGCCGGCGAAGATGTTGCCGGCCCCCATCCCGGCCAGGGCATGCCCGAACATGTGGCCCACCGGGTGGACGCCGGCGAAGGGGAAGGAGTTGTGAGCCAGGTCCCCCGAGGTGATTCCCGCCAGGGTCAGCACACGGCTGAACGACTGGATCAGCTGCGGCAGGTCGGCATGCGCCTTGGGGTAAAACAGCGGTCGGCCGGTCACCCCGCCGCTGCGCCAATACAACGCGATGTCAGCGGGCGCCGCCACGACCAACTGCTCGTCGAACTCAGCAGCCGACATCGCCCGAAGTTCGTCCTTGGTCGTCAGGGGAATGTCCAGCCACTGCTCGGCATCGGGCACCTGGCCCTGACGCAGTCCCCCCGCCCGCAACTTGTCGCTGAAGAACGGCGAACGCCAGGCATTGGCCAGACCAGCCGCCCGACGCTCCGATGGGACCGCGGCCGTCATCTCCGAGCCACTGTCGGTGGATGTCATGGGGTCTGTCTCCTATGTGGGTTCGGACGGTCCGGTGACGCTGACAGCCCCACCGGTCAGGAAGATGTCGCGAATGTCAGGTGGCCACTCAACCACGCCGTCCTCAAAGCGTGACCCCACGAACACCCCGACGACGTGTCCGCTGACTGCGACGGTGTCCTGGTGCAGGACCTGGAAGGTGTAGGTGACCGACGTCCGACCCAGGTCGGCAACGGCCAGGTCCACCCGGACCTCGTCATAGAACCGCAGCGCAGCGTGGAAGTCCGCCTCGGCGTGGACGCGCGGGATGTGCCCGAAGGTTCGCTCATGGATTCCCAGGGCCTGGTGCAGTGCCGCTTCGGCTGCCTCCACCAGCCGGAAGGCGGTCAGCCAGTGGTAGATCCCTGCGGCGTCGGTGTCGATCCACTCGATGCGGCGTGCCACGCTGATGCTGGCGGGCTGACTCACCGCGCCTCCGTCTGCGAGGGTGGGTGCCCCATGGTCCGTCGCCCCGTTGTCTCCGTCGCTGGTCCTGCCTCATGAGCCATCCGCTGCAGACCAAGTCCCTGGTCTTTGACGTGTACGCACCGATCGTGCGGTACGACGGCGGCTGGATCGCGATCGCCGATCTGGTGACCGTGCTGGCCCAGGTCGGGATGGAGGAACAGGCTGTCCGCTCGTCGGTCTCGCGTCTGCAGCGCAGGGACATGCTGCAGCGTGAAGTCCGCGACGGCACACCCGGCTACGCCCTGACCACGCGCAGTCAGGCAGTGCTGACCGAAGGGGACCTGCGCATCTACGGCAGCCTCGAACCGGCGGCCTTGGACGACGGGTGGGCGCTGGTCACCTTCAGCGTCCCCGAGCAATCCCGCGCCGACCGCCATCAACTGCGCCGCCGTCTGTCCTGGCTGGGCTACGGCAACCTGGGGGCCGGTCTGTGGATCGCACCCCGGCGGATCCTTGAGCGGACCGTGGCCATGGTCGCCGATCTGGGCCTGCAGCAGCACGTGGACATCTTCACCGCGCACCACGCGGCCTTCGACGACACCGAACACCTGGTGTCGCGGTGCTGGGACATCGACCGCATGCGCACGCAATACGCCGCCTACCTGGACACCTTCACCCCGATCGTGCAGCGGTGGCGCAAGACCGATCCGGCTGAGGACCCCAGGGGGGCATTCGCCGACTTCATCGCCGCGGCCCACGAATGGCGCAAGATGCCCTACCTGGATCCGGGACTCCCGGCCGAACTGTTGCCCGAGGGCTGGGAGGGGTCCATGGCCGCAGACACCTTCAACCAGATCAACACCCTGCTGCTGGCCACGGCGCAGGCCTACGTGGCTGGCGTTCGGCGTCACTGATCCGACTGCCGGGCAATGGTGCCGGTCCACGGTTGCATCCGCTCGAATCCGGGTCCCCGCTCACCGCTGCTGGCCCTGGCCTGAAGTTCAGCAAGAACGTCGCGCTTTTGCTGGGTCTCCTCCGGTATGACCTGCAGGTCGGCAGCCAGAAAGCGCTCGTAGTCATCCCCCACGGGGCAGACATCGGCGCAACGTGTGCAGCCGGTGACGATCCCGACCCCGCGCAGCAGGCTCTGCCAAAACATCAACGAATCGCCACTGGTCGCCTTCGCCCACTGCTCCTCGGGAGTGGCCGCGGTGACGATCTGGGCGACGTGTTCTCGGAAGTAGGGATAGTCAAAGGGGGACGAGTGGGGTCGGCAGGCCTCCACGTCCAACTCCCAGCCTCCGATGGCGTCACCCGGACAGGCCAGCAGACACCGACCGCATTCCTCACCACGGCACAACCCCTCATCCATCGGTTTGTCGGGGGTCAGTGGGGCCAGGGTCAACACGGCGCACAGCAGCACCCGCGGCCCGAACTGCGGGGTCAGCACCATGCCGTTCAGACCCAGCGTCCCAAGTCCCGCCGCGACCGCGGAGTGGGTCAGCGACAACGGGCCGTTGGTGACCATGTCCTCCTGCTTCGAGCGGTTCGCCGACGCCGGCAGACTCAGCGCCGGGTGGCCGTGATCTTCCAGGTAAAACATCAGGTCCAGCGCCGCCTCTTCCAGATGGGTCAGCGCCACCTCCATGCTGTAGTGCGCCGTGCGGGCACTGGCGTCGGCCAGCAGTGCCCCGCCGTAGATGAACCGTTTCGCCAGCACCACGACGCTGCGCACACCATGAAGCACGCCGGATGGCGGATGCGCCAGACCCTCCAGCAACTGACTGTCGGCGATGCCGACCAGCGAGGCACCCAGACGGGCAGCCTCCTGCTTGACGGCATCAGCGGTCAACGCGCTCATCGACACCTCAGCCATTCACGATCGGCAGCAGACGCCGATCCTCCGGAACACGGCGGATGTCGGGGCTGTCCCCGCGGCGCAAGGTGATATAGCCATCCGGGCCGACGTGGCGGCGGTTGATGTCGGGATTTCCCTCAAGCTCCGTGCCCTGTTTCTCAGCGTCCTTCATCAGTTTCAAGCGCTGGTCCTTGGCCGGTGTCGACTCGGGGATGTGGCGGTGTTCCTTGGCCAGGTACTCCTGGTAGTCGCTGCCGACGGGGCAGGTTTCCAGGCAGCGCGGACAGACACCGAAGGCTTCGGTGACCCGGGTGACGGCGTCGAACTTTTCGTGCTGCAGCGGATCGGCCAGGATCGCCTCGACATCGGCGGGGTTGGCCAGCAGGGCTTTCACCGGACCTTTGAGGATGCTTGAGACCCCGTGAACCTGGGCCATCAGGGCGCAGCGCCGCTTGTCCAGGGTCCACTGGTGCACCGCGTCGGGGGGGCATGCCTTCAGACACCGGCCGCAGGTGGGTCCGATGCACAACTGTTCGGTGATCCGCTGGTCGCTCTGCAGGACCGCTTCGGTCAACACCCCGGTCAGGTACACACGCGGGCCGTATTCGGGTGTCAGCAGGTTGGCCTCCAGCCCGAAGGTGCCCAGTCCCGCCTCAACGGCGATATGGCGGTAGGACAGATAGCCGTAACTGCCGTTCTTCAAGGCGGGATCGGTTTCGTCCATGACGACCTGCAGGCTTGGCACGCCTTGCTCCTCCAGCCAGAAGGAGAGGCGGTAGGCGACCCGTTCCAGATAGCGGCAGATGGCCTGGTTGGTGTGGGCGACGGCCAGGCGGTTGTCTGACAGGAACTCCCCGACCGGCATGCGCTTGGCCAGGATGATGCAACTCTCGAACCGAGCGTCGATGCGGTCGGTGGTCTGGGCTGCGGTCGGATCAGGCGGGTTGGCGTTGATGGTGTCGCAGTCGATGATCCCGACCAGGTCCGCGCCCAGGCGGCGGGCGGCCTGCTTGACCTGTTGGCTGGTGACAGATTCAGTGACCACGGATGCGGCGGACATAGGTCCACTATTGCACAATCGTTGCGATCGTCAAGAACGCAACAGTAGTGAATGCCGGTCCGGAGTGGTTCAATCATTCGGTACGGGACCGGGACAACGCAGTTCGCCCGTAGATCGGTTTCGCCTGCCATGACACCAACCCTCGGACGAAGCTTGCAGGCCACTTCAGTCGCGGCGGCAATCGCGCTGGCGGTGGCGATGGCGATCATGGTGGCGGGCCTACCCCTCAGGGCGGCCGCCCAGGACACCGCCACCTCCCAAGGCGACGCGTCTGATGACCAGTCGGGTGAGGTCCAGATTCGGGTCCTGTCCAACCGCGCTGACCTGATCTCGGGCGGCGACGCGTTGGTCCAGATCGTCCTTCCCGACGGTGTCGACCCCGCCGCAATGGCGGTCGATGCCGACGGACGCGACATCAGCGGGGACTTCGCCACACGGCCCGACGGGCGTTACCTGGGCCTAGTCACCGGACTGGTTGAAGGGCCGAACGTCCTGACCGCCCGGATTCCCGGTGGGCGCGGAGCCACCATCACGATCGACAACCACCCCATCGGCGGCCCGGTCTTTGCGGGCACCCAACTACAACCCTGGGCCTGCGCCGCGGGCGCGGTCGATGACCAGTGCAACCGGGACGTGGCCTATCAGTTCCTGTACATGCCGCTTGACCGCAGCGGGTTCAGGGCCTACGACCCGGACAGCCCACCGCCCGACGTCGGCCAGACCACGACCGATCAGGGCATCACCGTGCCGTTCATCATCCGTCAGGAGGTCGGCTCCATCGACCGTGACCAGTACCGGATCGCGGTGCTGTATGACCCCAGCCAGCCATGGGAACCCTGGGCGCCCCAACGCGCGTGGAACGGCAAGGCCCTCTACATCCACGGAGGCGGCTGCGGCATCACCTATGGGGAAGGCACCGCTCCCGCCGTGACCAACAGCTTCGGCCTGGCCCGCGGCTTCGTGGTGATGTCCACGGCGCTGAACCACACCGGCCACAGTTGCAACCCCGTCGTCGCGGCCGAGTCGATGCTGATGACCAAAGAACACATCATCGAGGAGTACGGCGAGATCCGCTACTCCATCGGTCTGGGCTGCTCCGGCGGGTCCTTGGTGCAGCACACCATCGCCAACGCCTACCCGGGTGCGGTGTATGACGGGTTGATCGTGACGTGCAGCTACCCCGACGGCTGGACCGCGATGCTCGAGGCGGAGGACTGCAAGCTGCTGCTTGACTACTTCACCGACCCGACCAGATGGGCCCCTGGGGTGGTCTGGACCGACCTGAATCAAATGGCCGCCACCGGCACCATCACCACGTCGGTGTGCCAGAGCTGGACGGCGTTGAACTACCACGACAACTGGAATCCGTCCTCCGCCGAGGTGGGGTGCGGCGTCGGTCCCGACGATATCTATGACGCGCAGTCCAACCCCGACGGGGTGCGTTGCACCCTGCAGGATCACGCCGTCGCAGTGCTTGGGACCCGAGCACAGGACGGGTTCGCCACCAGACCCATCGACAACGTAGGCGTGCCCTATGGCCTGGTCGGTCTGCAGGACGGCTTGATCAGCCCGGCGCAGTTCGTCGACCTGAACACGGCGATCGGCTCACACGACATCGACTACACGTGGCAGCCCGACCGCTCGGTGGGTGATCCCGACGGGATGACGCGCGCCTACCGCTCGGGCATCATCAATGAGGCCAACAACCTGGATACGGTGCCGATCATCGACCTTCGCGGACCCGACACCGCCGAGATCCACCACCACTTCCGCACCTGGGCCACCAGGGCACGGCTGGACCGGGCGAACGGTCACCACGACAACCAGATCATCTGGTATGGCCCGGTGCCGATCTATGGGGACCCCGATTACGTGGCGGGGCTGCCCGAGGGGCAGATCCCCTTCGTGTTCGAGGCGTTCGATGTGATGGATGAGTGGCTGGCGGCCATGGAGTCAGACTCAAGCGACGCACCGTTGCCGCAACGGGTGGTGGCGAACAAGCCGGCCGGCGCCGTTGACCGCTGCATCGATGGTGTCGGAGGCGACCTGCCGGTGCAGGACTGTTCATTCCCCTCGCTGCTGGTTCCGCCCGATGGGTCGCCCCGGATGGCCGCGGGCGGCCCACTGGCCGATGACATCGTGTCGTGCCGACTCAAGCCACTGGTTGCCGAAGATTTCCCGGTCGTCTTCAACGCTGTCGAATGGTCACGGCTGCAGGAGGCATTCCCCGACGGGGTCTGTGACTACTCTGTGGCGGGCAACGGGCAGCATGACACCGTGCCCTGGCTGACTTACGCCGATGGCCCCGGTGGCCGGCGGCTGGGCCCGGCTCCCCGCTCCGTTCCCTTCCGTCCGGACGGTCACGCCGCCGAGTTGTATCGCCACGGCGGCCCGGGGCGGGTCGAGACTGCGGTCGCGGTCTCGCAAGCCTCCTTCTCCCAAGCCGACACGGTGGTCCTTGCCCGGGCCGATCAGTTCGCCGACGCCCTGACCGGGGCGCCCCTGGCGGACCGCCTTGATGCACCGCTGCTATTGTCTGATTCCGCCGCGTTGTCTGCGGCCACGGCGATGGAGATCCAACGGTTGGGGGCGAGCACCGTGGTGCTGCTGGGCGGTCAGGCAGCCTTGTCGATGAACGTGGCCACGACCCTGCAATCTGCCGGTCTGCAGGTGCAGCGAGTCGCTGGGCCTAACAGGTTCGCGACGGCGGCTGCGGTTGCACTGCGGATGGGACCGACCGGCGAGGTGGTACTGGCCAGCGGCGCAGCTTTCCCCGATGCCCTGTCGGCCTCTTCCCTTGGTCTTCCGATCCTGCTGACATCACAGGATGAACTGCCACCAGAGACCGCGGCGCTGATCACCGACGCCGTGGACGTGACCATCGTCGGGGGCCAGGCCGCCGTCGGTGCCGCGGTGCAGGACGTTGTCCAGCAGCGCGCCGCAGCCGTGATCCGTGTGGCCGGCGCCACGAGGTGGGCAACCTCACGAGCTGTGGCCGAACTGGCGCTGACGCGCGGAGCGACACCGGCGGTGATCTGGGTGGCCACGGGAGCCGACTTCCCCGACGGGCTGGTCGCGGGCCTTGCGACCAGACGCGCAATGGGGATCCTGTTGCTGATCGACGGTCGCGACCTGAACGGGTCTCCCGAGACACGCGACATGATCCAGTCGCGGGCCCCTCAGATCATCCAGTTGCACATCGCCGGTGGGGTGGCCGCCGTCACGACCGCAGTCGAGGAGTCACTTGGCAGCGTGGGTGATGGTTGAGCCACTTGGGAGTATCCATGAAGCCTCACGGGTGGTTGAATCTTGGGATGGATGATCCCAGGCACTACACGCCATGAGCAGCGAGGTTGATCCCGGCATCCCCGGCGTCGAGGGAGCCGTCGAGGTAGGCCGCGGAGGGTTCGCCATCGTCTACAAAGGCGTGCAGGCGGAGTTTCGACGAACGGTTGCCGCAAAAGTCCTGACCGTTGAATTGGATCAGCGGTCCAAGCTTCGTTTCGAACGCGAATGCCAGGCGTTGGGGTCCCTGTCAGATCACCCGGGCATCGTGACCGTGTACAGCGCCGGCTACACCGCCACAGGCCGGCCCTACCTGTTGATGCCGTTCCTGTCGGGCGGAAGTTATGATGACGAGTTGACCCAGCGCGGGGCGCTGCCGTGGCGGGAGGTCACCGACCTGGGTATCAGGATGGCCGATGCCCTGGCCGCCGCACACGGTGAGGGGATCCTGCATCGGGACCTGAAACCCGCCAACATCCTGCGCTCGCGCCACGGGATCCCGGTGATGGCCGACTTCGGGATCGCCCGTGTGGCGGGCTCCCGCAACACCTCCACCGACGCGGGGACGCTCACAGGCAGCATGCACTACATGGCCCCGGAACTGATCGACGGGCAGGATCCCTCCGTTGCCACCGACATCTACGCGCTGGGGATGACCCTGTACACGCTGATGGCCGGTCGGCCAGCCTTCGAATCCGATTCTGACCACAGCATCGTGCCGACCATCCACCGGATCCTGACCAAGCCTGCACAACCCCTGCTCGGCGTACCTGAAGCGGTCAACGCGATCGTTGCCAAGGCGATGGCCAAGCAGCCCGGCGAGCGCTACGGCAGCCCCCTGATGCTGGGACGGGCACTGCAACATGCCCAGGCGGTATGTGGCGAGGCCGTCACCCCCCTGGCCGGGGTCACCTCTATACCGGACCGCAACGGCCCGGACGACCAGGGTCCCGCAGAGCCGCCGTCGTCACCCGCAACCGGCCAAACACTTCTCACCACCGCGTTTCCGGCCACTCCCCCACTGCCGGTGGACCAGGCTCCGGTCCCCTCACCAGACGGACCGGGAGCCGCTCCGCAGCCACAGCCGGGACGACGGGCAGCCCTGCTTGCCGTTGCCGTGGTCCTGATCCTGATCACCGTGGCCGTGGTTGGGGTGTTGATCTGGAGTGGCGGGGGGCCGGGGTATGACCTGGCGAACGCACGACCTGAACTGCTGGACGGGGTGGTCCTGGACGACACGATCAGCGGAGATCTGGGCGACACCCCAGTGGACGGCGACGTGGCCGTGGGCACAGCCCAGGCCTATACCGTGCAGGGCGTCGCCGGTGACTTCATCCGCGTGCGCGGCATCGCCCAGTCGGCCGACCTGGATCCGGAGCTACGCCTGCTGGCGCCCGATGGCGATGAACTGCTGTCCGACGATGACGGGGGGGAAGGGGAGTTTGGCCACGACTCGCAACTTGACTGGATCTTTGAGGAGGATGGGACCTACGCCGTGGTCATCAATGCGTTCTCGGCCGACGGATCAGGGCCCTACCGTTTGAGCATGCAGACCATGACCCCCCAGGCGGTGGACGGCGTCGTGTCCGACGACATCGAGCCCCATGGGGCTGCGGTCTACTCCGTTGACGCCATGGCGGACCAGCCACTGTCGGTTGATCTGCGCTCCGAGGACTTTGACGCGTTGCTGACGGTGCTGTCGCCAACCGGGGAGGTGCTCACCGATGATGACGGTGGTGGGGGAACAGACTCCCGCATCGCAACCGACAGTGCGCTGGCCGGGCGCTACCTGCTGATCGTGGGCGCGACCTCCCAGGACGCGTCCGGGTCATTCACTCTTGAGGTCTTCGGCGGGTGACCTGGCCCAACCCCGACCCTCGTCCTCGCGGCGGTGCTGGTCTCAGGGCGCTACGCCCAGATCATCGGTGCGCTGGTCCGACGCAGCGGCCTGTGACCCACGGGGATGTCTAGTCCATCGGGATGATCTTTCGATCCAGTCCTTTACGTGTCCCTCCAATCTGCTGACATCTCCCATAGGTGAGGTGCGCGAACCGGCTCCTCTCATCAACCGGACGGGAAGGGACCATGAGCCTCGATCTGACGATCGTCGTACCTGGCCTGCCCCAGGGCGGCGGCGGACCGCTTCCTGGAGCGCCGACCCCCGTGCCGACCACGTCCCCGGACCCTGTCGCCATCCCGACCATGCCGACACCCACGGTCACCCTGACGACCATCCCCTCCGGCGACATCACGATGGGCGTGGGTCCGGGTGCAGTGTCCAACCTTGGGATCGACCTGACCCCCATCTACACCCTGACATCGACCGTGGCCACGCTCCTGGATTGCACGAACCTGCTGGGAACCCTAAGTCTGGGCGCCACCGACGCGCTGCAGATCACCCCGATCTGCACCGCGCTGACGACGACACCCGTTCCCGTCCCAACGGTGGCCGGAGACGTCCTGAGCGGCCTGGACCTGACCACCCTGATCGATGACCTGCTGGGGCTCGCAGACGGGACAGGCGGAGCGTTCACCAACCCCTCCTACCTGGGGATCGGCGCCGCCGACACTGCCGGCATCGCTGCAGCGGTGGCCGCGACGCAGGATCCGACCACCGTCGACATCCTGACGGCCACGCCGCCCGCCACGCTGTCGCAGGCCTTGATCGACGCCATCACCGACCTGGCCGGGCTGGCCGGCACCGAGAAGGTCAGCACCTTCGTCGGGACGGCCGACGCGCTGGCGGCGCTCACGACCGGAACGCTGGGCACGGTGGCCAACCTGATCGGCGGGCTGACGGCACCTGGGCAGGCCACGGTCCTGGACGCCCTGTTCGCGCTGGGTCTGCAGACGCCGACGCTGCCGAACCTGTCGAACCTGACCGGGCTGTACACCGCCGCCGCTGCCTTAGAATCGTCTGCTGCCACACTGCTGCCTCGGCTCGGCGACTCGGCCGAGGTCATTCAGCTCCGGACAGCAGGGAACCCAGGCTAAGCCTGGGTTCTGCAATGGAGCGGACGACGAGATTCGAACTCGCGACCCCCACCTTGGCAAGGTGGTGCTCTACCAACTGAGCCACGTCCGCAGGGTCCACTGAGTCTGCCTCAATGGGTCAGGACCCGCAACCTCGCTCCCTACCTGGAGTACGGCGGTTCAGCGGCCGGTTGAGCCCAGCCCGCCCTCCCCCCGCACACCGTCGGACAGCTCGTCAACCAGCACCAGTTGGACGTGCTCGACCTGCTGGATGATCAGCTGAGCGATCCGGTCGCCCCGTTGGATCTCAATGCTGGCATTGAGATCGGTATTGAGCAGAGGGACGAAGATCTCACCTCGGTAACCGGAGTCGATCGTGCCGGGTGAGTTGACGATCGACAGTCCTGAGGAGACCGCCAGGCCCGAACGAGGATGGACCAGTCCCACATACCCCTCAGGCACGGCGATGGCGATACCAGTCGGCATCAGCAGACGATGCCCGGGGGCCAGGTCACCGTACTCGCGGGCGAACAGGTCCAACCCCGCATCACCCGGGCGGGCGTAACTGGGCAACGCAAGATCGGGATCAAGCTGGCGGATGGCCATCCTGACCGCCTTGCGACCCGCCTCCAGGTCAGCTTCCTCATCCATGTGGTCTGTCATAGCCACCTCCTGGCTGTCTTCTACCATCACAGACCATGTGGCAGCGCTCGGGCGACGGCTCTACCCTTTGGGCCGGCATGGGACGATCAGGGTGAGGGGAGCGCGACGCGGGGCGGGACGTAAGCCCAGCCAGGTCCTCTCCCTCCCTGACGCCCCTGAGCAGCGTTGGGCACCGGCGTCGGCACCCTCACCGCAGGAGCCCGCAAGAACGTATGCCGAGCGTCTTGTTCACGGTGGCGCCGGTCGGCTTCGCGTGGTCGTGATCGTTGCCGTGGTGGCGCTGCTTACGGGAGTGGCCGGGACCACCCGCCCGACGGGGTCTGATCCCGCCGCTCAACCCGAGCTGGTCACCGATCTGCAGACTGAGGACGCGGTCATCAGCCTGCTGCAGTTGTATGAGGCGGAAGTGGCGTTGGTGCGGGCCGTCGGACAGAATGCCGACGCCTTCTCCCTGCCCGGGCC
>JBPCKA010000104.1:0-16394 GCA_051004735.1 Euzebya sp.
GGGATGGGTCGTGGCTTGGTCGCCCCCATCCCGACCTCCTTGGTTTGGGGCGCGCTTGTGATCGTGCTCAACACGGTCGTCCGCGCGGCCAGGCCCTCTTCACCAAAGCGCTCGACCGCTGCGGGGAGGAGACGCTCATAGGTAATGCGGCGAACCTCCACCGGATCACAACCCGGTGGCAGATCCTCAGCCGCCAACTCCAGCGGCGGATCCACAGCCGGCAGCGCCGTGACCGGGTCCACGACCTGCTCCATATAGTCCAGCAGCCCGATGAGTGCCCGATCGGCGAGGGCGTCGCAATCCGGCTCACCGGGATCCTCCGCCTGTGCGTCCAACGCCACCCCTCCGATCGAGGGGGCCGACCGGTCCACCGCGACGATAACCCCCAGCACCAAAACGGCGGTCGTCACCGCCAGCAGCCCCGCTATCGCCAGCGTCCGCATGGTCCCCTCCATCCTTGCTCGCCTGCGCCTAGGCCGCCACATCAGAGCAGTGCGCTTCAGCACCTCCGCGCCCTGCCCCAACCCACGCATGGCACGACGACGCACACCCGAGCAGATCATCCGCAGTTCGCTGAGGGCCGAACGCTTCAAGGAGCTTGAGAACGATCGGGGCCCCTCCAGGCCGGCGACGTTCGTAGCCTATTGGTCGGCCCCCGGGAAGTTGTTGGAGGCATTCGGACATCCCCCGGTCCCAGTAGCGCCGGCGGCAGTCAGCCAAAGGCGAGGGCCGATACCTCATGGCTGCCGGAAGTCGCCACGCCCACGGGGTCCCGGCCCCGACCACCCGTCTGCCAGTCCTCGGACCACCTTGGGGAGTCAGACGCGGATTACGTCGAGTCCGGTGATCTCGGGGAAGTCGTCGTCCTGGGTGATCACAGGCACTCCGAGCGACAGTGCGGTCGCAGCGATCCATGAGTCGTTCACAGGCATCCGGCGTCCCGCGTCCCGAAGGAGGATCCGTAGCCGCGCCCAGGCGTCGGCGACGCGTCCGTCGATGGCGACCGGGTCGAGCCGAAGGGCTGCTTCGTATGTTCGGAGGCGGCGTTCCCTCACCTCAGGATCGGTAGCGGCCAGCACGCCGGCCCGGAGTTCGCCGATGGTGATGACCGAGACGGCGACCTCGTCGGGCAGTAGCGCGGTGTTGAGCTGCCGTCGGCTCTCCTGGGCGATGAAGACCGTCGTGTCCGCCAGGCCCCTGCTCACAACGGCAGGTCGTCGGTGGTCTGGTCAGCGAGTTCTAACAGTTCCCGTCGCAGGGCCGCATCGGCCTGCCGCCCCTCCACGAGATCGGCGAAGCGAGCTGCTGGGATCCAACGCTGGCGATCTGCCGGGGGTCCTAGGACGGCCACGGGCTTTCCGCCTTGGGTGACGGTGAGCACCTCGCCATCAGCGACCCGCTCCAAGATGGCTCGCGTGTGGTTGCGAAGTTCACGGGATGCGATCTCGGTCATGCTACGAGTGTAGCAAAACGTGCGGGCGGACCTCGTACGCCGCGGTGTCACAGGAACTGGGACGGCCCGCTTGCCTTGTGGGTCGGGCCGCTATCAGAGGACGACACGCCAGCGGACCCTGGACCGTGACGTTCGGTGCACCTGCGCACCAGATGCCGCCCCAGTCGGCCTCGGATACCAGCCGTTACAAGAGGCCGATGTTTTCGCGGAAACGTCGGGGTCAGCCGA
Organism: Euzebya sp.; assembly: GCA_051004735.1. Classification (GTDB taxonomy): domain Bacteria; phylum Actinomycetota; class Nitriliruptoria; order Euzebyales; family Euzebyaceae; genus Euzebya. The sequence continues at coordinate 1,682 of JBPCKA010000104.1, forward strand.
TGGAGGCGGCGGAGGACTAGACGGGTGGGCCTGCCGATACCCGTCTGGGGCCCTCCTTGGCGCATGAGGCCCCCGTGGTCTACGCTTCTGCGCGGGTTGAGCAGACGATGGGGGGAGTCCATGGGTGCGACGCCGGAGTGGGATCAGCCGGAGGTCTGCGACCGGTGCGGTGGGAAGGCTTTTCGTCCTGCGACGCGCCGTGAACGTCTGACCGGTTGGTTCACCTACGGGGCGGGCGCAAGCGTTGGGTGGTACTGCCGCAACTGCGGTGTGGCGCGGGTTGGCGGTTCAGGCTTCGCCGTCTTGCACGACGTACCGAGGGGGCATCGGCGGGCACGGCTCCCGCTCGGGTTGCTGCAGGCTCTGCGTGGAGCCCGGCGGTGGCATCCGGTGCCGAGGTTCTACGCCATTGTGGGGGCGGTCGGGCTCGTGCCCGCGCTGGCCGTGGCGCTTCTGACCCGGGTGCGCTGGTGGGTGCCGCTCGGCGTGCCCGTGGTGGCGATGGTTGGGGCGTTCCTCTGGTCGCTGGTCAGCGCGGGGGGCCGAGGGTGTCGCGAGGTGCTCCGCGAGGTCCTCGCCCCAGACCGCGCCTGGCGCGAGGACCTCGAAGAGGAGTTGACTGGCATGCGCGAGCAGATCGGCGACTTCCGCCTTCTCGTGCCCGATGGGTGGGCTGGTGAGCTGTCCATCCAAGGCGCGAGTTGGTCGATCCCACCGCGCGGACCCCGTGTCTTGCGCGAGTTGACGGTGGTCGCGGACCAGGGAGATCCGCTGCTCGACCTCGACCGTCACGCCCCCGACTGGCGGCCGCCGACACCGTGCGTGGAGATCCGGTGCACCAGAGACGCCTGGGCCTCTCCTGAGGAGGTTGCGCTGCGCGAGTTCGTGGATCGTGCCTTCCCACCCTCCCCGCCGGATCTGGATGGTCTTGAGCAGCGGGGACAGGGAGAGGTGGAACGGCGGATGCTGGAGGCACATTGGCGGCACCAACGCGAACGGCAGAGACGGGAGGCGGAGTGGGCCGACCTGTGGCACGACGGCAGCGTGCTCGTCGACGGCGTGGCGGTCCCGGCCCGGCAGTTGATGCAAGTCGACGCAGGTGTCGCGGTTGTCACGTTCGACCTGGACGGTCAACCTGTGATGGTGGTCGCGGAGGGGATGGCCCTCGGCTCACTCAGACTCGTCGGGGTGGCAGACCCCATCCCGCTCCTCGACGAACTGGAGACCCGCCGACGCCGAGTCTTCGCCCAGACAACCGACGGACCGCGCGCATGACGCGTCCGGCAACCTCGGCGGCGTGCCGCAGGCGCGAGCAGTCTCGCGGAACAGCCTGATCTCCCACGCCTGCGTGCGGACCGGGGTCGCGGACGCGCTCCGCAAGCGACTCGTCGTACGCCATCCCATGACGATAGCCCGCCGATCACTGCACCGGTGACCTCGGCCACAGCGCTCTGCGGGTCGGGCCGACGGGTCCGCCACCTGCTGGAGTTGCATGGCTGTCCGTCCTCGATCCCCATGCTCGGCACAGTGACGATGTCGCGCGTCGGTGCTATTGAGGACCGGCCTGCAATGACCGCTTGATGTCCTTGAGCAGTAGGACGAGGTGGAGTTCGTCGGTGGGGCTGGTTTCGAACTCTGCGATGAGGTGGCGGTAGAAGTCACGTGCGGCCTCGGACTCGCAGTGCACGAGGAGTCCACAACAGCCGATGTCGTCGCTGATCACGGCCGCTCGTCGGATGACGTCCAGCAACAGCGCGGCGCCGAGTCCCTCGCCTTCATGCTCCCGATGCACGCCCAGCCGTGCGAGCAAGGCTACTGGTTGGGGGTAGCGACCCACGCCCTTGTGGAGCCGAACGGGCGCCTCGGCGAGTTCGATCTGCGCCATTGTCCAAGCGTAATAGGCAACGACCTGCTGGCTGCCGGTCGGGGTCACGACGAACACCTTGGTGGTGCCTGACGCCATTGACTGACGGGCATGGCGAACAAGCCAGTCGGTCTGCTCGGCGGAGGCGCAGACGAAGGCATCGACTTCGTGGTTGGAGCCAAGCGGTTCGGGTGGCTGGTAGCTCACTCGTCGAACGGTAGTGGCCGCGCCATCAGCCGACGAAGACCTTCCAGATCCCGCGCGGGTCGTGCGTTGATGGCTTCCCACTCAGCCGTGACGTCATCCGCGAGGACGAACGTGTCTCGGTCGGCCATGACTCGTTGCGCGGCGAGCACCAGGCTGGCTTCGGCGAAGTCGGTCAGGTTGCTGTCTGAAGCCTCCACCGCGCGATCCACGAGACGCCGCACCTCGAGTGTGGTGCGGAACTCGATGCGTTCGGCGCGAGCGCGCGCGGTCGTGGCCATAAGATCCTCCTTCCGTCCGGCCATCGTACGGCCGCAATCCCTTGCGTCAACCGGGGCGTGACGTGGATCGGTCGGGGCACCTCTCTTGAGTCAGGCCGCGGCGGATCCCGGCGCAGGACTGTCGGCCGTGGCTGTCCATCCCCTGCAACACGAGGAGACCGTCATGACCCCATCCGTTCCGATTCAATCGGTATCGACCCGCACAAACGCTCCCACACCGCCGTCGTCTTGGACGACGCCGAGGAGATCATCGCCCAACTCCGTGTGGACGCCAGCAGCCGTCAGGTCGACCAGCTGCTGGCGTGGGCACCCGCCCATCCCGACCGCGTGTGGGCGGTGGAGAACGCCCACGGCATGGGCCACCTGCTCACCCGCAAGGCGATGGCCCAGGAGATACTGGCTGACTGGCGGTGGCTCAACCGGCGCATCCCCGCACCGTTGAAGGCCTCCTCAGGTGACGTCATCCGACACCGGTTGTCTCGCCGTGGCGATCAGCAGATGAACAAGGTCCTGCACGTTGCCGCGACCTGCCAGGCCCGCAGGCGCCAGTCCCGGCCGCACCTACTACCTCCGCAAGATCGCTGAGGGCAACGGCAAGCTCGAGGCGCTCCGCAAGCTCAAGCGCCAACTCTCCACCGTCGTGTACCGACGGCTGGTCGCTGACCAAGCGGTGGTCCGGGGCGGACAGAAGTAGGCACGAGACCGAAGTCCGCGTGACCGGCCTTCCAACCTGATGGCCGGCTCTTGAGTCGAGTCACGCCCCGAACCACCCGACACGCTACGCCACCCTGGTCGTCGACGGAACCCCCCGCCGGCCCGCTTCGCCATGCCCACACCCACACCCGCACGAACGCCCCTTGACACAGAGAGGGTTCGATCTCTCATGCAGGCAGCCCGGCAGGTATCGGGTCGTATGTGCCGACAGCCTTGTCCACCGGCTCCTGCGCAGAGGAACAACCTGCACCAGGGATATGGCGAGGAGCGCTTTGTCATGGCACCATGCTGGTTGCGTTTCGGTTGCGGTTGCGGTACAGTTGCATCCGGAGGTGCTGATGACTGCCCTGGCTGAAATGGATCCACGTGAGGCGGCTGCCCAACTACTCGCCGAGCACGACGACGCATGGGTGGCCACGCTCGCCGACGTGCTCGACCGGCGCCTGGCCGGCCGCCGACTCGAACGGGTCATGCGGCTGTGGCAGCTCTCCCGCGCCGAGTTAGGAGCCCTGTTCGGGGTGTCTCGGCAAGCGGTGTCGAAGTGGATCGCCGACGGGGTCCCAGCCGATCGCGCCCCGCAGGCCGCCGACGTGGACGCGATCACGGACCTGCTGGCCCGCTACCTGAAGCGGGACCGGATTGCCGCCGTGGTTCGTCGTCACGCGCCCGGGCTCCACGGGATGAGCTTGATTGAGCTCGTCACCTCAGGCCGCAGCAGCGAGGCGTTGCAGCTCACCCGGCAGATGTTCACGTTCGCAGACCTGCACCGGTGATCGAGGAGTCCCTCCCTGACGGCCACAAATGGCATCGGATCTGCGAAGCCCAATGGGCAGACCCTCTCGACGACACGTTCGCCAAGTCCCACGGTGGGCGCTGGAACCCACCTGGGTCATGGCCCACGCTGTACCTGAACGAGGACCTCGTCACAGCCCGCCTCAACCTTGACCTGTTCATCGCGGGCTGGCCCTATGAGCCGGAGGACCTCCACGACGACAGCGGACCGCACCTTGCCGTGGCGACTCTGCCGAGGAACCAGGCCGTTGCCGACGTGCACACCCCGACCGGCGTCGCCGCTGTCAGCCTGCCACCGACCTACCCGCACGACGCGGCCGGAGAGCCCGTACCGCACAGCAGCTGCCAGGCGATCGGCGAACAGGTGCACGCGGCCGGGCTGCGCGGGGTCCGCTGCCGTTCAGCGCAAGCACCCCACGGGGCGGGCCGGGAGCTGGCATGGTCCCCCGCCACATCGCGCAGCCAAGCGCACCTGCTTGCCCGACTGCCGTTCACCGACTGGTTCTGGGGCTGACCACGTTGTCCCGCAGCAGATGGGGCGCGCTCAGTGCCGCCTTGGCCGCCCTGGGATACCAGCCGCTATCCGATGGTTGAGGCAGCGTCTTGTGGGTCGAGAGTTTCGCTACGGACAGCGAATCGAGCAAGGCAATGGCTGACGGCCTCGGCTGGCACGCGCGCGGGCGAACGCGGAGCCGGGGATCGTCTACCGGGAAGGGGCTCCAGGCAGCGGACGACGATGAGTCCACTCGGATGCCAGGACGGCGTACACGTATTCGTCGGTCCATTCACCCTTGTACCAAGCGCTCCGAAGGTGGTGCGCCTCGCGTCTTATCCCTAGTCGTTCTAAGCCCGCCACGCCGCCCGCCATCCGCTCGGCCGCACTCTCGTTGACACTGATGACGGCGTGCGAATGCTGCTCATCGGCCCCGCCCGAAACGCTCAACTCCTGGAGATCGTCGTCGTCCATCCCTATACCGAAGACGAAACGATCATCCACTCCATGCCCGCCCGCCCGACCTTCATCGCAAAGGTGATGCCCCATGACTGACACCACGCGCAGCACCGACATCGAGCAGTGGCTCGATGATCTGGATGCAGATGCCCTCGATTGGGAGGACACCCGAGACCTCGCCGCGATCGGCCATGCTGCCGACGTCCTCTCGATGGCCCAGGACAGTGTTGAGCAAGCCAGGCAGAGTCTCGCCGCCACAGTGGCGGTGGCGAGGTCCAACGGACGTAGCTGGGCCGACATCGGCCGGTGCCTCGGCGTGACGCGCCAGACCGCACACGAGCGCTTCGCCGACGCGCCCCGAGCCTAGAGGCGTACGTCAGGCACCGGCTGGGCCGGTGCTGCATTGGTCATGGCCGAACTCGGCCTGGCCTCCAGTCACGCCTTGTGCGACGTGGATCCCGACAGTGTTGCCGATTTCACCACATGGTCGCGTTCTGAGGGGCTTGCGGATGTCACCGAGGTCGTCCAGGGCGATGGCATGCGGGCCTTGGCGGATCGGATGTTGGGCGATGCGGCGACGGTCGATTCGAGCACGGCGTTGGTGCACATCGATCCGTTCAGTCCGACCGCGACGCAGCCGGGTTCGCTGTCGGCGTTGGAACTGGCCGGCGCGCTCATTGACGCCGGCGCTGCGGTGGTCTACTGGTACGGATTTGATCGTCCCGAGGAGCGGACGTGGGCCTACGACGAGCTTGGCGCTTCGATCCGCGCGACGCTGTGGTGTGGCGACATCATGGTCACGACCGCGACGGGCGAGGTTCGCTCCGACGGGGACCTGGGGCTGGCCACGACGCCCGGGGCTGGCTGCGGGATTGTGTGTGCGAATGTTCCCGGTGACGCCGTAGACAGGTGTGAGATCCTTGGCCAATCACTGGTCCGGGCCTACCAGACCTTCACATCGCCGACCGGCGAACGGGCCGCGCTCGACTTCATCAGTCGTGGCGCCGTTCCCGCTGGGTGAATGGGTCTAAATCGGTCAGTCACGCCGTGTCCGGTCAAGGTTGCAGAGAATAGTCGAAGATTTTTGGCACAAAACGGGTCGCTGATCCGTCTATACAGGCATGCGGACGATTTCCGACCTCGGGTCACTGGTTTGCGGGCCAGCCCAACCTGGCCGACAGAGAGGCAGGCCACAGTTCAGCCGAATCGGCTGAACCGGGGCGGGCGCCGCAGTGTCGATCAGCCGGGCGCCAGCAGACTTACCATCGGGGACGTCTACGGTGCCGCCGATTCGGCGTCACCGTGAATAGTAGTGTGGCGTTCACCCTAAGTGACCGCCCTGGTGATCAAGGCTGGCCGCCGGCGTCGGGCGCGAAGACCTGGTCGAGCAGGGTGGCGGTGATCGGGTTGACCATCTCGTTGCGTCGGATGTAGTGCTGGATCGTGACCTTGGTGTCGCTGTGGCCCAGCAACTCCGGCGCCAGGTCGACGCTGGCCTCCCGATTGATGGCTGTCGCCACGCTGCGGCGCAGCATGTGCGGGGTCACTCCTTCGATCCCCGTCAGCTTCATCGCCTTGCGGAGCTGACGCCGGACATTATTGGTGGTGAGGGGCGTGCCGTTTCGGCTGGAGAACAGCGACGTGTCCGGCGATCGGGATGCCAACCTCGTCAGGCGCTGGCGGATCGCCTCAGCGGCAAACGAGGGAAGCGCCACGGTCCGGCGGGACTGTGAGGTCTTGGGATGGTCCTGCCGTGTCGTCGGCTGCCCCGCGACGCTGATGATCGTTCCGGCGATCCGCGCCGACGTGCCCAGCATCACCTCGACCATCTGCCCGAGTTGACCGTCAGAGCCGCCGGGTTGGACTTGGGACGCCGCAACCGTGCCACGTGATCCAACGGACTTCGGGGAAGGATCTCGTGACGTACGGCCAAGGCGAACGCCAACCGCAGGACACTGCGGGCCTTCCTGACCCGGCTGTAGCTCGACTTGGCCAGGTGCTTCAAGAAGCGGTCGCAACAGGCCACACCGATCTCCCTCAGCGTCAGATCCTTGAAGGCCGGCTCGACCACCTTTCGCATGACCCACTCGTAGAACTCGCGTGTCCGCGGAGCAAGGTGGCCCTCGAGGTCCAGGTCCTCCAGCCAGTACTCGACAAGCTCACCGAACGCGCTGTCCGGGGAGATCGACGTGAACGACGGCTGGACCAGCGACCGTTCGTTCAGCTTGGCCTTCAGCCGATACTCGGCGGCAGCGCGACTATCTCCACTCGCCTGGACGTTGCGGAGCTTACCGTCCCAGTCACGAAAGCGGGTGCGGGCGACGACGCGGCCGCCGTCTCTGGTGCGATAGCCGATCGCACCGAACGTCCCAATCGGGGTTCGGGGTCTGGGCATCGCGCATCACCATCGGTCCTGCGGGTCAGGAGGGGCAGACGATTCCTTCTGGGTTTCCATCCAGTCGCGGACGTCACTGACGGCGAAGCGAAGCCGCTTGCCGAAGCGGTAGGCGCGCGGACCGCGCTTGCCAACGCGCCAGTCATAGATCGTCCTGCTTGGGCAGACCGAGGTAGTCGGCCAACTCATCGATGCTCAGGAGTCGTTGGAGGCCGTGAGATGGATCAAGGGTGGGGGAGGGTTCAGTGTCCATGACAGACAGGTGCGCAGAGCGTCCCAGACCAACCGAAACGTGGTCGAGGAAGCTCGATCTGTCTGCTACGGGGGACCCTCAGGAGGGCCTCAAAGTGGTCTGAATGTGGTTGGGAAACCAAAAGTCTCACCTACAGACAGTCGCGGAATCCGTAGCGATTCCGCGACTTTTGGAGTCGGGATGCAGGGATTTGAACCCTGGACCTCCACGGCAAAACCCCTGGTCAGAGGGATTTTCAGGTCACCGGATACGTTTTGGGATACCTAGTCGGAGACGGGAGGAGGGCTCCTCCCCGCGACTGAAGTCTAGTCCATCCTTCGGTCGTCTAGGGCTGTTTGCCGCTCGCTGGGAACACGTATGTGGTGACGAAGTGGCCGTTGGCGACGCAATCGACCACAACGTATGAATCAGCGGCGCTCACCATCTCCAGGGGAAGGCGGACATGAACAATGTTGTGGACTTGGCCTTGAGCGCATGATCGTCGAAGCCTGCGGCCACCCAACACCACCGACCCGGCCGCGGCGGTGTGCCGCACGGCGGTGCGGTCGGGGAACTTGGCGTGCTTGGGGCCGACTTTGGCGGTGACCTCGGCCTGCATCATCTCCGCCATCACCGCCAGCCCCACCGACACCGACAGGGCCAGCAGGCCCTTCCGGGCGGTGGCGGCGATCGGCGATCGGAGAGGACCTCTCCGGGAATGGCCGCCGGGCCGTCGGTGAGCGGGCTCACGCAGCCTGTCGGCGAGCGTCGAGCAAGAGCAGCACGAGCAGCACGACCTCGGCTGCGAGGGAGACGTTGCCCAGCACGGTGAGCTCGTCGAAGGTGAAGCCGACGTAGAGGTAGCCGACGATGACCGAGACCGTCATCGCGATCAGCAGGAAGCGCGCGCGAACTTGCGCAGGCCCACCGGCACCCGCTGCCAGTAGAGACCTACCACTCCCGCCGGGTAGGCGACCGCCACGAAGGCGAACGACAGGTAAACCCAGAGCGGCTCGTCGCGCAGCAGGAACGAGGCGTGGATCAGCGCAGAGATCCTCTCTTCCGTCTGTTGGTGTTGCCAGCCGGTAGCTGGTGTTGGCCGAGTTCGAAGGCACAGGCTGAGCAGGTATGGGCGGTCTCGGTGGAGCGGATCAGCGCGCGGGCGGGCCTTGCCGTCCGACAAGCTGCTTCGGCTGCTGGAGGACGCGTTGCGCCTTCATCTCGGGCTGGCCTGGGTTGGCGTCATCGGCAATCGCTCCAAAGCCATCCAGCTGGATGGAAGGTCTACGGTGGGGCGCATGCGTATCGGACAGCTCGCCGACCGGTTCGGCGTCAACCCCAAGACCATCCGCTACTACGAGTCCATCGGGCTGATGCCCGACCCTGATCGCAGCCCCAGCGGCTACCGGCTGTACGACAATGGCGACGCCGAACGACTGGGCTTCATCCGGACCGCGCAACGGCTTGGCCTCTCGCTGGATGACATCTTGGGGATCCTGGCCATCCGTGCCCGTGACGAACCGCCGTGCCGTCACGTGGTGGAACTCCTGCAGGTCCATGTCACGGAGCTGGACGCACGGATCCAGGAGATGCGCGTGCTTCGCGACAACCTGACAGCGACGATCTCACGGGCCGACGACCTGCGCGACCGGGACGGGAGGTTCTGCAGCGTCATCGAGCACGGCGGAACCGCCCCTTGACCTTCCAGCCGGATGGAGGCTCTACCGTCAGGGCATGACGCGCCGAACCTACGAAGTCGATGACGATCCCGACCAACCCGATGCCGAGGGGACGGCCGATGGACGTTCGCGATACGGTCTGCTCGTCCTCGGCATCGCCGTCATCGCGGTGGCGGGGTACGCCGGGTACGTGCTGTACCCACGGTTTGACTTGCCGGCGCTGGAGGGGGCGGGCCTGCTGGCGCTGGCGGCGGGGGCGGGGATCGCTTCGTTCTTCGCACCATGTTCGTTCCCGCTACTAGTCACCCTGCTGTCACGAGAGTCCGGCGGTGCCCGGCAGGGTCGTCCGTTGGTGTTCGCTGCTGCTCTGGCCAGCGGCACCACGTTGTTCCTGATCGTGTTCGGTGGCCTGATCGCCCTGGGGGGCAGTGCCTTCGCGGCCAGCGTGACGTTCACCAGCACGGTCGGGATCACCCTGAGGATCGTCGTCGGATCGGTTCTGGTGGTCCTGGGGTTGGTGCAGCTCGGCGCGTTGACCGACAGCCCGTTCCGTGCGGTGGAACGGGTGACGAAACGGCTGAATCGTGCCCAGGCACGATTGCGTCGTCGCCACCCGGTCGCGGGGTTCACCGCGTTCGGGTTCTTCTATCTCGCGGCGGGATTTGGTTGAACGGGGCCGATCCTGGCCGGTCTGGCCGGGCAAGCACTCATAACGGGAGGGGTCCCGACGGCAGCGACCGCGTTCGGTTTGGCCGCAGTCGTGATCGTGGCGCTGATGTTCACCGCGGCGTTCACCGTCTCGCGCGCCCAGGACGCCACCGTGGACCGGATCCAGAATGCTGCGCCGACCATCAAGCGGTGGGGCGGCGCGGTCCTGATCGCCGTCGGGGTGTGGTTCGTCGCTCTGGCGTTGTTCGCTGACTTCTTCGCAGGGATCTTCCCCGTCTAGCCCACAGCGGCGATCAGAGGATGGAGCCGAGGTCGGAGCCGACGCTTGGGTAGCTGGCGGTCATGGACTTGAGCTGGCGGGTGGTGAGGCCCAGTTTGATGGCCAGGGCGCAGAAGTTGATCAGCTCGCCGTACTCCGGGCCGAGCATGTGGGCGCCGACGATGGTGTCGCTGGAGGGGTCGATGAGGATCTTGGTCGCCGCGGTGGTCTCGCCGATCCGGTAGTTGGAGAACCACCGGCCGGTGTCGTGGAAGCGCACGTCGACGTCGAGGCCGGCGTCGCGGGCGTCGGACTCCAGCATGCCCACGTGGGCCAGTTCGGGGATGGTGTAGACGACGCTGGCGATCCCGTCGTAGTCGGGCACGACCTGTGAGCCCTTGAGCATGTTGGTGGCGGCCACCTTGCCCTCAAACACCGCCACCGGGGTGAGGGGCGTGCCGGGGGTGTCAGCGGAGTCCCCGGCCGCCCATACCGCCGGGTTCGTGGTGCTCTGCAGGTGGCCGGCGACCCTCACGCCCGCGGGCCCGTGGGCGATGTCGGCGGCGTCCAGGTCCAGCCGGGACAGCTCAGGGACCCGGCCGGCGCCGTGCACGACGAGGTCGGTCTCGATGGTCTGCTCGACCCCGTCGCGCGACACCGTGACCGTGTAGCCGTCGTCGTCCTTGCGTACGCCGGTGATGGTGGTGTGGGCGCGCACGTCGATGCCCACGCCGGTGCTGTGCTCAACGAGCATGTCGACGAGATCGGGGTCAAAGCCCTTGAGCGGTCGCTCGCCCCGGTCGATCACGACAGGGCTGACGCCGGCACGGGCGGCGATGTGTGCGAACTCCATCGACACGAACCCGCCGCCGACGAACAGGATGCGACCCGGCAGCGCATCCAGGTGCAGGAACTCGGTGCTGTCGATCAGGTGTTCGTGGCCTGGGATGTCCAGGGGCCGGGGGCGTGCGCCCGTGGCGATCAGGAACCGTTTGGCCTGTACCGTGCGACCATCGATGTCCAGACGCGTGGGCCCGGTGAACCGCGCGGTCCCGTGGAGTGTGTCGACGCTGTTGTCGGTGAGGCCGCGTTCCATGTTGTCGGGCACGGGGTCGGTGAAGCCGCGCTTGTGCGCCATCAGGTCACCCCAGTTGATGGCCAGGCCCGCGGGGTCGATCCCCTTGCCGGCCATGAGGCGGGCGGCGTCGATGATCTCCGCGCCGCGTCGCAGGATCTTCTTGGGGTCACAGCCCCGCAGCGCACAGGTGCCGCCGTAGGGCAGGTCGTCGACGATCGCGACCCGCCAGCCGGCGGCACCACACTTGTTGGCGGCGTTGACGCCGGCCATGCCGGCGCCGATCACGATCAGGTCGTAGGGATCGGTCATGTGTCTGGCTTCTCCTGCCGATGGGAAATATATTCGGTTTTCCGTATGCTTTGCAGGGACCGTACCCCGACGTTGAGGAGCGCACACCGATGGCGGACTGCTGCACAACCGACGACACCTCTGCCTGGGCATGCCCGGCGTGTGGGCTGACCGGCCCGACCGTTGGTGCCGCGCCGGTGCGGACCCACCGGGCCTCAGCGACGGATGGGGCGTGGCGCCACTGCCCGACGCCGGGTTGTGCGGTGGTGTTCCACCTCCACGGCGACATCGTGACCGAGACTCAGGTGCGAACCCGGGTCGGGAGCAAGGCCATGACGGCCCCCGAGCCGGTGTGCTTCTGCTTCGGCCACACCGCTGCCGACCTCGCCGACGACCTGGTCACCAACCAGGGCGCCAGCACCATCAAGGCCGCGATCAAGGCCGAGGTCGCCCGGGGATCGTACGCCTGCGAGCACCTCAACCCCGACGGGTCGTGCTGCCTGGGCGCGGTGGGCCGCACCCTCAAGTCGATACCAGCGGCGCGGCCCGAACCGACCGTCGCCGAAGCGGCCACCTCGTCCCGATGACCGAGACCGCAGCGCTGACCACAGACGACTTTGACGTCACCAGCCGACCCGACGTCGAGATCGCCGCCAGGTTCTTTCGCGGACTGGCCGACCCCACTCGCCTACACATCGTGGCCGTGCTGCTCACGGAGGGGGAGAAGAGCGTCAGCGACCTCGTCGACGCGGTCGGCGGGTTGCAGGGCAGGGTGTCCAGCCACCTGGCCTGCCTGCGCCACTGCGGCCTGGTCGCTGACCGTAAGGAAGGCCGCAACGTCTACTACTCCGTTCCCGACCCCCGCGTGGCCCAATTCCTGCGCGTGGCCATGTCGCTGATTGCCGATAACGCCACCCACATCGCCACCTGCCACCGCATCGACGCCTGACCACCCGGACATCAACAACCCGACCCCACGCCGCTGCTACGGCACGCGCCGGCAGAGTCGCACGACCCGAGATTTCACCCGCTAATGCTGGGTTGCGGGTTGGGCCGTTATCAAATGGTTGGCCGGGGCACCGCGCTCCGCGCCCTGCGCCCTGCCCCACTTTCAGTCCCTGGGGGGCTCAGGGACGTACCGGTGGTTTGGGGCCAGAGTCACCTCGGGGCCTCTTGTGTGGGCTGGTGAGGCAACTCTGGGTCCAGAGCCGACCCACGGATATGCCCGTGTCGTGGACTGAAAGTTCCATGGGGGCTGGGAGACCACGACATCCTCCGGCCCCTCAGTCCAAGGACGTGGCCGACGCCGGCCGTATCGCGAGTGCACAAGTGGCGCCTGGCGTAGGCCATGCCGGTCGCAGTGGCCGCGCGAGTGCACAAGTGGCGCGAAACGGCCGCCCTTGGGCCCGGTCGGCGTCCGTCGTTGCACAAGTGGCGCGAAACGTGACGTGGGGGAACCCCGTACTCACATGGAAGGGCCGCTCCAATCCGGTGAGCGCTGACGCCCCAGTCCCGCGACTGCGCATGGCGGGTCCTGCCGGATCGCAAATCGCGCGATCGTCGCCGGTCAACAAGTGGACGGTCCGGCTGGCCGCTCGATGGTTTCGGTCTTCCCGTCGAGCATCGACGGAAGTGCCTCTCGATCGACTTTGGCTGAGCCCACTCGCCACGTATCGATCACGATGGCCCCACGGTACGTGCTGCTCCTCGGGTCGGCCACCGCAATCGAGGTTTCGGGCGTGATCCGTTCACGGGGAGGGCCGGTGGCGCAGCCCGGGATGCCTACGCGCACGCGCTCCCGGCCGATGATCGCGACCAAGCGGACACCCTGGCCCGGCTGATTCTCGGAACTATTGGGTCGTGAGCCGGGAAACGTCTACCTCGATCATCTTCTCGGGACCATCAGTGTCGTCCGCATCGGTGACCTGTGCTAACTGGCCGTTTACGAAGTGGACCAGGACGTTCATCTGGCCACCACCCTTGGGCTCATAGATCGCGAAGTCGCCTTCCTTCACCATTGTGTGCTCCTCTGCCTAGTTGGAGGGGTGCGCATAGGGGCATAGCTTGGAGGCCTGTGACCAAATCCGTGACCACGGCGTGGGCACGAGAACGAGTTACACGACCGTGGTTCGAGAAACCGCAGGTCACGAGCGTGCGCGAGGGAGGATTTGAACCCCCCACACCCTTGCGGGCACCAGGACCTAAACCCGCTCAGAGGGGTTTCCGCCCATGTCCTCAGGGCTCCGAATGTGCACCTGACCTGCTGGTATCACTGTCTGTGTGGAAGCAAGGATCGTTGAGGACACACCCGGTTAGCGGCTCGCGTGGTCACGGCGTGGTCACGAGTCCTACCCTCCTGGATGTCCCAGCACCGTCGGGTCACGCGGTCCGGACTCAGCTCGCACTCCCGGCATTCTCGAGAAGCTGTCGCAGGGTGGTGAACAGGCGATCGAGGTCCTCTTCCACGAAGATGGTCTCGGGGCCTTCAGGGGCAACGCCGTCGTAGGGGGACTCGTACACCCGCCTGGCTTCGACCACTCCCCTGGTGGTGAGCTCGTCGATGATCAGGTTGACGAAGTGGATCTGGTTGCGGCTGTAGCGCTTGTCGTCCAGGAAGTCCGCGAACGCAGCCTTGGCGGCCGCCCGATCCAGCCCGACCAGGGAGCGGATGAACAGCCCGAACGACCCGGCCTGCCGGCTGGCCTCGGCGAAGGTCTCGTCCCCGCCGATGCCCGCTGCGACGAGGATGCGTTGGAGGTCTGCAAGGTCGCCATCGGTAAGGGGTTCGCCGGACCGTACCTTGGCAACCGGCGCCTCACCAAGGTGCTGCTTGAGGTAGTGCTCGGCCTTCGTGCGGAACTGGCGGAACTCGGTGCTGCCGATCGCACCGCCGGTACCCGGCAACCGGATGTCGGTGCTCTCACCGATGTCGTCGGTAACGTCGGTGTAGACGACGTGCCTCATCGCACGCTCGATCAGCGGCACCAGGGTACGGAGCTTGTTTCGCGCCTCGTTCAGCATCGGGTAGGTGACGTCGACCCACCACTCGTCGGTCTGGATCTCCTGGATCAGCGGGAGCTGGCCGGCGATGACGGGGATGGTCTGTTGGTCCTCAAGCGCCCCGGCGATCTGCATCACCCGTCTGCGTTCGCGCTCGAAGGGCTGGTCCAGCACGATCGCGAGTCCGGCGCCCAGCAGGAGGATGTCGAAGCGCTTGGTGTCCTCGTGCTCGGGTTGGAGCTGGTCGGGAAGCCCAGCGATCCGGGACCCGAGTGCAGCCAGGTCGGTGACGGACACGTCCGCCCA
>JBPCKA010000105.1:0-95656 GCA_051004735.1 Euzebya sp.
CGGCCGGGCTCGGCGGGACGCGCCCCGTCCTTTGCCACCCTGGATAGCGCCACGCTGGAAGGCGACACGATCGAGCAGCTGGATCAGGTGCAGGGGCTGGTCGCCCAGGCACTGCGAGGGGGGGTGGCGACCGTCAACGTCTGTCATCCAGCCGATCTGGCCACCGAACTGCTGACCTATGCCGGCGCGGGGACCTGTTACACCCTTCACGACTACTGCCAGGTCCAGCGTCTGGGAATCGATGACTACCCGCAGGTGGCCGAACTGATCCAGCGCGGGGTTGAGGAGGGCTACCTCAAACCTCGTGACCCCGACGCTATCGCCCGGCTGATCGTCAATGGCTACGGAGCAAGGGTGGGCGACCACCACGTTGCGGGGTTCGTCGCGCTGCTGACCGAGCCCTACTCTCCTGAGCGGCTGGGTGAGCTGTGTGCCCTGACCACCATCAGCCGTTTCGCCGGGGAGGGCATCGGCGAGCAGTTGGTGCAGACCATGCTGCAGGACGCGGCCGCAACGGGACTTGATGGCGTCTTCGCCTGTACCACAGCCGAACCGGCGGCACGGTTCTTCCGACGACTGGGATTCGTGGAAGTGCCGCAGGATCAGTTGCCGGCAGCCAAGTGGAAGGACTATGACCCGGTCCGCCGCGGCGATCTGCGAGCGTTCATGCACCTGTTGGCGCTGATCTGACCGTGATTCTGGTCGATCGAGCCGTGTGGCCATGGCGAGGACGACTGTGGGCTCATCTCATCAGCGATACCAGCTACGAGGAACTGCATGTGTTCGCGGCCAGACTGGGACTGCCCCGCCACATCTTCCAGGGCGACCACTACGACGTGCCGACCGAGGTGCGTGAACGGGCGATCGCCAGCGGGGCTGTCGCCGTCGACTCCCGTGAGTTGGTTCGTCGGCTTCAGGAATCAGGTCTGCGTCGCCGGGCCGTGCAGCGGGGCAGCTGACGCGCCAAGGGACCGCAGTTCGGCGATCAGGTTGTCACGTGCAGGTCCCTCCCAGCGGTCGTGCGCCGGCTGCGTGCGGTAGATCCGGGGGCGGCTGAGGAGTGCCCGCAGCACCGCACTTCGCCCTGTCAGCCA
The DNA here is from genome assembly GCA_051004735.1 of Euzebya sp. Classification (GTDB taxonomy): domain Bacteria; phylum Actinomycetota; class Nitriliruptoria; order Euzebyales; family Euzebyaceae; genus Euzebya. Next base: position 1,095 of record JBPCKA010000105.1, read on the forward strand.
CTGGGCGGACGTGAGGTGGCCGAACTCCCGTCTGACAGCCGCGCGATACCTCGCATAGGCCTGCGGGGTCCCACCGAGCACCGCGAGGTCGGCATCGCACAGGATGGCCCCTTGCGTGTCACCGATCGGGGGATCATGGATCGCGGTGATGCGGATCAGCCGGGCTGCCTCCTCACCGTCGTGGTCATCACCCATCAACTGGAGCAGCAGCATGGCCGACCGCTCTTCGTTGTCGCCCGAAGTGGGGTCATAGACCGCATCGTGGAACCACGACGCAAGGAGACAGGACCGGTCTGCACCCAGCGACGCGGCGACCTGGGCAACGTTCGCCGCGTGCTGAAGGGTGTGATAGTGACGTGGTGGCTGCTGATAGCTTGCGATCAGCTTGTCCTGCACGTCCTCGGGTAGGACATCCAGCAGGTCGAGATTGACACGACCGCTCACGCCGGGTTTCTGGCGGCGAGCTTGTTGGCGTACATCAGTTCATCGGCCTCCGCGACGATCTCCGTCAACGGCTGCCCGGGGCGTTGGTTGGCCAAGCCGATGGCGGCGCTGACCTGCACTTCGTCCAACGCGCGCTGAATGCGTTGCAGGATGGCTTTGTTGCCCGTCGTCGTCGAGGGCGTGGCCAGCAGGGCGAACTCATCCCCCCCGATCCGAAACACCATGTCGCTGCGTCGTGTGACCGATGCCAGGGCGTCGGCGGCCTGGGCGATCAGACGATCACCCTGCACGTGACCCTGGGTGTCGTTGACCACCTTGAGATCGTTCAGATCCACCATCGCGACGGCACAGGTGTGGCCATACCGCTGTGCGCGGGCGTCCTCGACCTTCAGCATCAGATCGAAGGCGCGACGGTTCGGCAGGCCGGTCAGGGCGTCGGTCCGAGAAGCCAGCTTGGCCAGGTCCAGGCGGCGTTGCAGCCGGTCGTTCTCAAGGTCCATCGCGATCGCGGTTGACAGCATCAGCGCGATGTGGGTCACCATCGGCTCTGCCATCCCAAGATGATCGGCGCCGATCGCCGGGTCGATGCCACACAGGGTCCCGAACAATCCCGCTCCCTGGATGACCAGCGGGATACCGCAGTACTGCCCGATCTCCAACGCCGACGCGACGGGTGCGTCGGCGTACACCTGCAGCGACATCGCGTCGTTGGTCATCCGCGGACCCTGACCCTGGACCATCCGGGAACAGAAACTGTCGCTCCATCTCATCACCGAGCCCGGCTTGATCGGGTAGGTGTCGCCGACGGAGTCGATGACCACCCAGTCATTGCCGTTGACCCGCGTGACCATCCACAGGCCCATCGGGACCTGCTCAGCCAGGAACGTCAGTGAGCGCGCGATGATCGTTCTCAGGTCCTCCGATCCTGCCAGGTCAGCGCTGGCCGCGGGGACCGGCACCACCTCGGGTCTGGCGGTGCCGATGGCATGCGTGACTGCTGTGACCAGTCGTTCAGGGGCCTCGTCCATGAACACGAACGAGGTTGCCCCCATCTTGCGTGCTCTGGTGGGCGCCGCGGGATCAGCCAGGCCGCTGTAGACCACTACCGGGACGTCGGAGCCCTGCACCGCGGTGTGCAACGACTCCAGACCCTGGCTGTCAGGAAGGCCGAGGCCGATCACGATCACGTCGTAGGTTCCGCGGTGGACGGCCATCAGTTCCAACGCGTCGAACATGTTGGCAACCGATTCCACCGAGAAGCCTGCATCGGTCAGCGTCGCGCAGGTCAGTACCCGCTGGGCCAGGTCGTCCTCGACCACCAGCACGAACCCCAAGGTCTTGGTCACAAAGCCAGTATTGCTCACAACCCCAGATCGCGACTGATTAGCAGCTTCATGATCTCGTTTGACCCGGCCCAACCATTTGGCTTTCGCGGCGGCCGTGCGCCCATTGGTGATGAAGGTCACCTCCGCCGAATCGTTCCGGCACATCCAAACACATCCACGGCCGCGCGATGGTTCCCGCCGGTGGGCTTTACAGCCAGTCGCGTTTTCGAAATGCCAGGTACAGGCCCCCGCAGACCACGACCATGACCCCCAGCAGCATCGGATAGCCCCAGGTGTAGGACAGTTCGGGCATGTTCTCAAAGTTCATGCCGTAGACCCCGGCCAGCAGCGTAGGGACGGCGGCGATGGCCACCCAGGCCGAGATCTTTCGCATGTCCTCGTTCTGGCGCAGGGCCACATCGGTCTGATATGCCGTCAGGATGCCGCCAAGCAAATCGCTGACGACGACCGAGCGGTCGGCCTGTCGCAGCAGCCGGTCCCGGGTCAGATGCCAGTCTGGCACGGCGTGATCGCCATCGAAGCTGTGCCGACCCGACTCGAGGTCCTCCAGCGGATCGATCAGCGCGGACGCTGCTTGTCGGAAATCGATCGCCTCGCGCTTCAGCAGGTACAGCCGCTGGGTGATATTGGCCGGTGTCGGCGTGCTGAACGCCAGCCGTTCCAGGACTTCGACATCGGCACGTAGGTCCTTCAGCACCTGGGCATACCCGGACACCACCGCTTCCACCAGATGCCACACCACTGTTCCAGCCCCCTGCGACAGCGCCCCCTCGCGGGTTTCCAGCACCCGGCGCAACTCCGTGGCCTCGGCGGGAGCGTGACGGGTGATCGTGACCAGCACACCGGGCCGGCTGAGGGTGGTCAGGGCGCCGATCTCGACCAGATCGCCGGCTTTGTCGTACCGCGCCACACCTGCCATCAAGACGGTGGCGTCGCCGTACCGCCGTAATGATGCCCGAGGTTGAGTGTCCTCGATGACGGCTGTCAGCTCATGGTCCAGATGCAGGATTGCTGCAAGACGTTCACATTCCTCAACTGAGGGGTCGTTCAGACTGAGCCACACCAGGCGGCCAGGGCCCTGCGCGGCCATGGCCTGAACGGGGGTGTCGGTTTCGGGCAGGGCGACGCCGGCCCTGTAGGTCGCGCATCCAGACAGCATCGGCACATGATGGCCCCTGGGAGCCAATCGCGCACCGTAGGCCTACAACGACACGATCAACGGCAGGTGGTCACTGGGGCCGGCAGGCCCCACGGTCACGGTGATCGGCCGGCTGACATGACGTGCGTACGCCTGGTCCAATTGCAGGCGAGGCTTCCAGCTTGGGTAGGTTGCCTGGCCCGGCAGATAGCGCCAGCCGTGTGATCTGGTGGCAGTCCGTGGCCAGCCCCAGGGGTGCAACCCCCAGGCGTGCAGCGCCAGCCAGCCGCCCCACATCGGCAGGTTGAGATCGCCCAGGAAGATGCCGGGACCATCGTGTCCGTCGGCGGCGGCCTCCATTGCTCGACCCAGCTGTGGTACGGCCCGCCAGAACATGTAGGACAGGTGTGTGGTGGAGACGCGCAGATCGTCACCGACTGTGGCCGACAACGTGACCCGGGGCTCGCGGTCCACACCCGGGTTGGTTGGGCTGCCGCCGGGCTCGCGGGTACCGGGACCTCCGTAGGGAAGTCGGGTTCTCACCACGTCGGCCAGCCCCACGCGCGACAGCAGTCCCAGGCCATACCCCCCCGCACCGTCGTGCAGTCCCGTGTGCGGCACCTCCTGCCAGCTGACGTCGGGGCTACCCATGACGGCCGGTGCGAACACTCCCTCATAGCCCAGCCGCTGGGCCAACCAGGCAGTCTGATCAAGCCCGGCCGAGCGGTCAAGGAACGCATCGACCTCCTGCAGCGCGACGACATCGGCGTCCAGTCCGACTATCCAGTCAGCGACAGCCTCAAGATCGATGTGGTCCGGTGTGATGACGGTCTGGGCCGAGGACACCTTGCGCACGTCGATGCCGTGCAGAAGATTGCAAGAGGCGATTCGCACTGATGGTCTTCTGTCGGGAAACGGGGCCTGGTAATTCTAGCCGTCGGTGCCTGACACCTCAGTCTGGCAGGACGATGCCCTGATCATGCACGGCAACGGCGGGGGCGAGCAGTTCGGCAACAGGGCCGAACGACAGATCCCAGACGCGGCCACCGGCGCTCAGCAGTTGATCCCGCCACCGGGGAAAACGGTCGCAAGCCGCGCGTGGGATCAACAGGTCTACCGTCGAGGGGGAATCTCGCAGCGCCGGCCGGACACCGACCGAGTGGTATCCCAACAGCGCCAGTGCCTCGCCGTGCTCCACTTCCAGATCGGGGTGGGAGAACGCGGCGGTCACCCGCAACCCCTCGGGGGTGGGTGGCAAGCCCTCGGCCCAGGTGGGCGACTGGACGGGGATGCGCAGCAGCAGAGGGGGATCCCCGGGTCCGCGGAAGTCGACGACAGCGGCGGAGGTCGTGCGGGGGGCTGCGGCGGTGCGTCGTGAGGACATCGGACAGGCAGTGTCCCAAACAACGACCGTCGTGGCCGTGAGGTGAAACCGAAAGCGGTTCCCGGCCACGGTCGGGTGTTGGTGCGACTGGTTCGGCTCGCGTCTACTGTCGGCGACCCAGTAGCTGAGGAGGCCTCGTATGGCTGAATGGTCGCCAAGTTCCCGTCCGGCAACGGTGGGTGCACTGCGCGCCTCGGGGTATCCCGACCGCTCGGTCAAGCAGGAAATCGCAGCCAACGCAGCCGCCCGCCTGCGCGCGGGCCTACCTTTGGTCCAAGGACTGGTTGGCTTTGACCACACCGTCCTGCCTGCCCTAGAGACCGCATTGTTGGCGGGACATGACCTGATTCTGCTGGGCGAACGGGGTCAGGCGAAGAGCCGGATCCTGCGTTCGTTGGTCGGCTTGCTGGATGCCCACATCCCCATCGTTGCGGGCAGTGAGGTCAACGATCACCCGTTCCATCCATTCACCCCTGCTGCTCGTCGGACGGTTGCAGAACTGGGTGACGACACGCCCTTGGAGTGGGTGGCCCGCACGGACCGCTACGCCGAGAAACTGGCCACGCCCGACATCGCCGTCGCAGACCTCATCGGCGACGTTGACCCCATCAAGGTGGCGGAGGGTCGCTACCTGGGGGATGACGAGACCATCCATTTCGGTCTGATCCCACGTCACAACCGCGGCATCATCGCGATCAACGAGTTGCCAGACCTGGCCGAGCGGATTCAGGTGGCGTTGCTGAATGTGATGGAAGAACGCGACGTACAGGTCCGTGGCTACAGCCTGCGCCTGCCGTTGGACCTTCTTGTCGTCACGACCGCCAACCCCGAGGACTACACCAACCGAGGCCGGATCATCACGCCACTGAAGGACCGCTTCGGCTCGGAGATCCGCACCCACTACCCGTTGACCGTTGACCACGAGGTCGACGTCATGATGACCGAGGCGTCGCTTCCCGCGAGCGACACGGTGCCAGCGGTCGTCGTCCCTACCTTCATGGCCGAGGTGCTGGCTGCCTTCACGCGCTCCCTGCGCAACGCCGCTGAGGTCAACCAGCGGTCGGGCGTCAGCGTGCGGTTCTCGACCGGGAACTACGAGACGTTGGCAGCCTCCGCCGTGCGCCGAGCGGTGCGCACCGGCGAGGAGACGGCGGTGGCCCGTCCCAGCGATCTGCCGGCCGTCATCGCCGCCTCGATGGGCAAAATCGAGTTCGAGTCGTTTGAGGAGGGCCGCGAGGTCGAGGTCATGACCCGCCTGATGAAACGCTCGATCCTTGAGGTATTCCGCCGCAGGGTCCGCGGGCCCGATGTTGCCGGACTGCTGGACGGCTTCGAGACCGGTCTGGAGGTGTCGACCGGAGACCTGGTCAGCGGACGGGACCTGATGTCCCAGATGGACCGAATCCCTGGTCTGGCTGCAGTGCTGTCCAGCCTTGAAGTCGAGGAGAACCCGTCCATGGCCGCCGCCGCCGTGGAATTGTGCCTTGAGGGACTGCATCTGTCACGACGTCTGGACCGGTACGAATCCGATGAGGGTTACACCTACACACAAGGTTGAGGGGAGCCCTTCATGAGCGGGACCAGATATGGTCGCTGGAGCGGAACCCAGGATCCCTGGGGCAACGACCTTTCCCCTGATGAGGTGCTGGCGCAGATCGCCGATGACCTGCTGGATGGAGTGGACCCCTCCGAAGCGGTCGAGGATCTGCTGCACCGGGGCATCGAGGGAAGGATGCAGGGTCTTGATGAGTTGATGGACCGACTGCGACGCGCCCGTCGGGAGGAGTTGGACCGCATGGGCCTTGAAGGGCCGTTGCAGCAGATCGCCCAGAAGCTGGAGGAGATCGTCGAGCTGGAACGAACCGCGCTGCAGTTCGCCGAGGACGGTTTGGTGGCGGCGCAGCACAATGCGCAGCTGGACCGACTGCCATCAGACCCAGCGGGCCAGATTGCCGCCCTGCAGACCTATCAGTTCCACGACGACGGGGCGCAGCAGGCCTTTGACCAGTTGGTTGCCGATCTGCGCAACGACGTGGCTCAGGCGACCTTCGGGCAGTTGGCCCAGGCGATCGACGCGACCAATCCCGAGGACCTGGCCCGGATGCGGGACATGATGGCCGAGCTTAATGGGCTGGCGGCTCGTCATCAGCAAGGGGAGGACGTGCAGAAGGCCTTTGAGGACTTCAAACAGCGTTATGACGACCTGATCCCTGGTGATCCCGCCACGCTTGATGACCTTCTGGCAGAGATGGCCCGCCGGATGGCTGCGATGAACAGGATGATGGCCGGGCTGAGTCCACAGCAGCGGGCCCAGCTGTCCGAGCTTGCCGCCCAAGCGCTGGGGCAGGCTGCGGACCTGCAGTTCCAGGCGGGGCAACTGGCCCAGACGCTGCGAGGGATGTTTCCTGATCTGGGCTGGGGGCAGCCGGTGTCGGGGGTCCCAATGGCAGGCCAGCAGCAGGGGTCGATGTCACAGACCGTGGACTGGATGCAGCGACTGCAACACCTTGATGACCTGGGGCAGGCATTGGGCCAGTCCTATCCGGGGGCACGCCTGGAGGACATTTCCGAGGAGGCATTGCGCTCGGCGCTGGGTGATGAGGCGGCGCAGGACCTTGGGAAGCTGAAGGACATCGAGCGGTTGCTGGAGCAGTCCGGGGCCGTCCAGCGACGGGGCGGCAAACTTGAGTTGACGCCGAAGGGGGTCCGGCGATTGGGGGAGCAGTCGCTGTCGGTGATTTTCGAGCGAGCCTTCAGCGGCTCCTTCGGCGGGCATCGGGCCCAGTCCGTCGGCGGGGACTCCGAACTGACCGGGTCAACCCGCCAGATGCGCTTCGGCGATCCCTTCCGCCTGGACATCCCACGGACGGTGACCAACGCGGTGGTGCGCGGGGCGACGGTCGGTCAGACGGACCTGGATTTTGGGGCGCCACGGGCCGCCGTGCGCCTGGCTCCCGAAGACTTCGAGTTGGCGGAGTCCGAGCGGCGGGTCAAGGCGGTGACGGTGCTGTTGCTGGACATGTCCTACTCGATGCCGTTGCGGGGCAACTGGGACCACGCCAAGCGTCTTGCCCTGGCGCTGCAGTCGCTGGTCAGCAGCAAGTTCCCGCAGGACACCTTCCACATCGTCGGGTTCAGCGACTACGCCCGCCGAATGCAACCAGCAGACCTGCTGGTCAGCGGGTGGGAACGGGTGTGGGGAACCAACATGGAGCATGCCTTCCGCATCGCCCGACGCCTGCTGAGCGCCGAGCCAGGCACCGAGCGGCAGGTCATCATGGTCACCGACGGCGAGCCCACCGCACATCTGATGGACGACGGTCAGTCCTTCTTCAACTGGCCGCCGCATCCGCTGACCTTTGCCAAGACCATGGCCGAGGCGTTGCGACTGTCCCGAACAGGCTGCGATCTGAACGTCTTCATGCTCGACCACGACCCGGGATCAGCGGAGTTCGTCGAGGGGATGGTGCGCCGAGCCGGTGGCCGGGTGTTCTACCCGGATCTGCATGACCTGGGCTCAGTCGTCGTCCATGACTTTTTGAAGACCAGGACTTCTTGAAGACCAGGACTTCTTGAAGCCGCGCTATGCGGCGGGGATGACCTTGCCAGGATTCAGAACACCCTGCGGGTCAAGCGCATGCTTGATCGCGCGCATCGTGGCCAACGCCACCGGGTCGTGCTCGGCGCTCATGTAGGCCAATTTGCCGTAGCCGATGCCGTGTTCGCCGGTACAGGTACCGCCGACGGCGAGCCCCCGATGCACCAGGCGGTCGTGGAAATCCAACGCCGCCCGTTCCTCCTGTGGATCATCGGGGTCGAAGATGATCAGCACGTGAAAGTTGCCATCACCGACATGGCCCACGATCGGGGCGGTCAGGCCGCTGCGTTGGATGTCGGCGGTCGCTTCGTCGATCTGGCCGGCCAGTTGGCTGATCGGCACACACACATCGGTCGGGACGCCTTTCATGCCGGGCCGTAGTGCGAGGCTTGCGTAATAGGCGTTGTGCCGGGCCTCCCACAGACGTGTGCGCTCCTCGGTGGAGGTGGCCTCCTGCCAATCGGTGGCACCGTTGGCGTGGGCCAACTCGTGGACGGTGCGGGTCTGTTCGGCCACGGCGTCGGGACCACCATGGAACTCCAGCAACAGCAGAGGCTGTACCGGCAGGTCCAGGTCGGAATAGGCGTTGACGGCGGACACCATCGCGGCGTCCAGCAGTTCGATGCGGGCCACCGGAGTGCCTAGTTGGATGGTCTGGATGACGGTGGTCACGGCCTGCCCAACAGAATCAAACGACGCGGTTGCGCCACCGATGACCTCGGGAATTCCGTGCACCCGCAGACCTATCTCGGTGATGACCCCCAAGGTGCCCTCCGATCCCACCAACAGCCGGGTCAGGTCATAGCCGGCCGAGGACTTGCGGGAGCGGGACCCGGTCCTGACGATCTCGCCGGTTCCCAGGACCGCGGTCAGGGCCATGACCGCGTCGCGCATGGTGCCGTAGCGCACGGCGTTGGTGCCGCTGGCGCGTGTCGCCGTCATGCCACCGATCGTCGCGTCAGCGCCCGGATCGATCGGAAAGAACAGCCCGTCGTGACGCAGTCGGTCGTTGAGTTGCAGCCGGTGGACCCCTGCCTGGACGCGCACGTCCAAGTCGTCGACGTTGACCTCCAAAATCTGGTTCATCCGTGCCAGGTCCAGGCTGATGCCGCCGTGAAGCGCAGCCACATGACCCTCCAGTGAGGTGCCGGCCCCGAAGGGGATCACCGCCACCCCCTCGCCGGCGCACAGTCGGACCACCTCGGCCACCTCGGCGGTGGTGGCAGGGCTCACCACAGCCTCAGGTGCCACCGGATCGTGCCAGCCTTCATCGCTGCCGTGCAGTTCCCGGTCAGCGGCGGCGAGAGACACATGCTGGGCCCCAAGGATCCCCGCAAGCTTGTCGATCAGTCCGGTCAGTGGCATGTCGGCCTCCTTGAGATCCTGGATCGGCTCGGACCTCGCTTGTCTCCAAGGCTAACGGCGCTCGCCCGTCGCTTGCGGCATCCTTCGGCTGTTCGTCCACAATCGGGTCAGGAACTGGATCGTCGGTCGCTGTTGTCCGTGGTACCGGAGCAGGTCACTGGTGGCCGTGGGGCTGGTGGTGGCCGGGCCTTGATGGCTGAGGTTGAGCGCCGGCCCACTTCGTGGCGGGTACAACGACGCCATGGCCTTTGAACTCAGGGACAATCTGCGTCTCAGCGCCCTGACCGAAGGGTTGCGGGAATCCCTCGCGGCGGCCTGCATGATCGGGCTAGCCGTGGGCGTGGCGCTGGGGGTGGTCCTGGGACGGGTTGACGGACCGGCGTTTGTGGCGGCGGACACGAGCCGAAATCGGACAGGTGATTCTGGTCGGCGATGGCTCGGTCATCAGCCAGCGGGTGGAGCAACAGGTCCGCGAGATTCTGCAGGAGTAGCCGAGAGGCTTTCGGTTACCCCTTGTCCAAGCCGCGGCTTTGGGCGAAGGTGTCGTCTGCTGAAGACCTAGCCGGAGGAACGAACGTGCCCTACGACACCCCCACCAAGATCGTCCTGGACGAGTCGGAGATCCCACGGCGCTGGTACAACGTGATCCCGGATCTGCCTTCCCCGCCGCCGCCGCCGTTGCACCCGGGAACCCACCAGCCGATTGGCCCGGACGATCTGGCGCCGCTGTTCCCCATGGCGTTGATCCAGCAGGAGGTCACCACCGAGCGGTACGTCGAGATTCCCGATGAGGTGCGTGACGTCTACGGGTTGTGGCGGCCGACACCCCTGTACCGGGCACGCCGCCTGGAACGAGCGCTCGACACCCCCGCACGGATCTATTACAAGTACGAGGGCGTCAGCCCAGCCGGCTCACACAAGCCGAACACCGCCGTCCCACAGGCGTTCTATAACGCCCAGGCCGGCGTGAAACGGCTCACGACCGAGACAGGAGCGGGCCAATGGGGGAGTGCGCTTGCGTTCGCCTGCGCCCAGTTCGGGTTGGAGTTGGACGTGTGGCAGGTGGCTGCCAGCTTCACCCAAAAGCCCTACCGGGCCTCGATGATTCGAACGTGGGGAGCCAAGATCCACTCCTCTCCCTCCGATCTGACCCAGGCCGGTCGTGCGATCCTGGCGGAGTTTCCCGACTCACCGGGAAGCCTTGGTATCGCGATCAGCGAGGCCGTCGAGGTCGCCGCCCAGGACCCTGATTGCAAGTACGCCCTGGGCAGCGTGCTGAACCATGTCCTGCTGCACCAGACCGTGATCGGCGAGGAGGCTCTACTGCAGTTCGACAAGGTCGGTGAAACACCGGACATCATCGTGGGCTGTACCGGGGGTGGGTCGAACTTCGGTGGCCTGTTCTTCCCCTTCCTGCGTGAGAAGATGGCAGGCAAGATCGACCCGCGGATCGTCGCCGTCGAACCGGAGGCCTGTCCCTCGTTGACCAAGGGGGAGTACCGCTACGACTTTGGCGACACGGCCGGAATGACCCCGTTGGTCAAGATGCACACCCTGGGCCATGACTTCGTCCCCGACCCGATCCATGCCGGGGGCTTGCGCTATCACGGGATGTCACCGCTGATCAGCCACATGTATGAGCTGGGGCTGTTCGAGGCGGTCGCGATCGGACAGCAGGAGTGCTTCGAGCGAGCCGTGCAGTTCGCCCGCAGCGAGGGGATCGTTCCCGCGCCCGAGCCGACCCATGCAATCGCCCAGACCATACGCGAGGCCCTGGAGTGCAAGGAGAGTGGGGAGGAGAAGGTGATCCTGACAGCGCTCTGTGGACATGGACACTTCGACATGGCCGCCTACGATGCCCATTTCCGTGGCGAGTTGATCGACTACGACTATCCCGCGGACAAGGTTGCTGAGGCCATGGCCAGGGTGCCGGTGATCAGCGCCTGACGGAGGTCAGTGAGCCTCCGTCCACGCGGTCTGCACCCAGCGGGCAAGGCGCCGGAGCACGACGCGATGGTCGCCCGGCAGGGTGCCAAACCGCTCGCCCTGGCTGTCCGCCCAGGACCAGACGGTCAGCGCGTCCTGGCCGGTCGTCTGGTCGTCGACGGCGGGCAACCGCGTCAGCAGACCGGCGCTGAACCCGCGGGCCAGTTCGACTGTGGCCGCACAGGGGGTTGACGTCCATGGGAGCTGCGGGCCCCAGAGTCCGACGGTGTAGTGATCCAGGAAGCAGCGTTCGACCTGGGCTTGCTCGGTCGGGGCCAGCAGGTCGGCCATCGTGATGGTGCTGGTGCCGATGGAGCGGGCGGGTGCGGCGTCGGACGGCAGCAACCCCTCATCCGATCCGGACTGGTGTAGCACCAGCAGGAGATCCAGATCCGACCTCTCGGCCACGGCCTGTCCCGTCGCAACGCTGCCGTACAGGTGAATGCTGTGCAGGCGCTGGTCCAGTGCTGTGCGCAGGGTTGCGACCGAATCCTGGATCAGCGGCATGAAGGCGCTCGGGATCCTGGCCGCGGACACGCCGGTCACGACTTGCCCTTCTGCGTCAACGCCTTCCCAGGGGTCCTTCACCTCAGGAACCGACCGGTCACAATGACAGGAGGTAGCCAACCAGGACGACCACGGCCACGGTGGTATTGAATGTCGTGTGCCACACCGCGGCGGAAAACACTGCCTGACGGCGTGCTTCGGTGCGGTCCACCGTCAGCACGGGTGAAGGGGGTCCCATGACCAGCCGTGACAGACCCTGCTCGTCGGTGGCGACCCACAGTCGGCGTTCGGGGATGGTGGCCACGGGCACGGCTGCCCGGCGGTAGGCACGCAGGTAGATCCGGCCGTAGACGTACCCGGCCACACCCACCGCCAGAGCCGCTGCGAGAGGGATCAGCATGATCATGTGGATCAGGCCGAACCGCAGCGCGCTGAGTGCCTGGCGCAGATGGTCGAAGTCCTCCCAGCCGGCGCGAAACGCCTCCTCCTCACCGTGGGCCAGGTAAGGGAACAGCAGGATGAGGCCCGCCAGGAAGCCGGTGACACCGACGATGTCGGTCCAGGGCACCCCCGCTGCTTCGGTACCGGTCTGCTGCGCTTCGTCGGCTGCCTGGATCGGGGCTTCCAGAGCGTTGTCAATCGGGGCAAAGACGGCGTTACCGTCCAATCCCAGCAACTGGCCAAGTCCGACACCGGTGACCGGGACGAAGGTCAGCAGGGACAGCGCCACCGTGAGGACCACGACGATCAGAGCCAGGGACCCCACGACATGCCGTGGCCTGATCGAGCGCCAGATGCGGAAGGCCAGTCGCCGGCGTCCCCACGCCGCGCGCCCCGCGCGCAGCAACAGCGCCAGAACGCCGACAATGACGACGATCCGCAACACCTCACCAACAGAACTGGGCACGATCCCACGCTACGTCGCCCGCCGTCCATTGGCGCCACCCAGCGGTGGTGCCCGGGTTTTGGGGCGTTGGGCAACGTCGAAGCCGGGCGCCCGGTGTGGTGGTGGCGGCGGTGCCCGGGTTTTGCGGTGTGGGGCAACGTCGAAGCCGGGCACCCGCTGTGGGTGGGCGGTGTGGATCGGCTGTGACGGACTGGCAGGGTCAGCCGCTACCGTGGCGCGGTCGTGGCCCAGTCATCACCGTTGTTCGGTTCCGAGTCTCCTGAACGGGTGGTCGGCGAGGTCGTCTATGTCATCTACGCCGATGACACCTCGGGGTTCGGCGTGCTCAGCATGGACCGGGACGGCAACGATCCGATCAAGGCGTCTGGGCCACTGGCGAGCCTCACCGTGGGACAGACAGTCAACCTGGTCGGCCGCTGGAAGGATCATCCCCGACACGGCCGCACCTTTGAGGCTGACTTCTATGAGTTGGCCACCCCGCGTAGCGAGAAGGGACTGGCCACGTTCCTCGCCAGCGACAGGTTCCCCGGTGTGGGACAGAAGTTGGCAGAACGGCTGGTCACGGCCTTTGGGACTGGTCTGGACCAGATCATCGCACACCAGCCAGAACGCCTGATTGAGGTCAAAGGCGTGTCCGCGGCGCTGGCGGCAAGGATCCACGGGTCCTGGCAGGCGTCGGGGATGCTGCCTGATCTGGTGCAACGACTGGGCGCCGTTGATCTACGTCCCGCCGTGGCCCGCGCCGCAGTCCGGCGCTACGGAGACCAGGCGATGGAGGTGCTGGACGACGATCCCTATGAGTACCTCTCACTCCCGGGAGTCCGCTGGAAACACGTCGACGCGCTCGGTCGGACGGCGGGCATCGACGCAGACGATCCTCGCCGTCTGACCGCCGGCGCCATCGGAATGGTCGATGCGCTGTGCTGGCGCGACGGGCATACCTGGGTGCCCCTGGCGGATTTGCTCCAGCGCCTGCCGGCCGCGTTGGGCGGGGATGCTGAGCGTGCCAGACGAGCAGTGGATTTGGCCAGCCATGCCGGGGCGCTGGACTTCGACCCTGATCCACTGGGTGATCTGCCGGGGGACCGGGTCGCCCCTCACCTGATCCATGACGCTGAGGTCAACTTCGCCGCACATATCGCCGATCTCATGGCGGGCCATGAAGGGCGTCGCAATCCGCTGACGAACATGTCTGATGAAGCCGGGCTACCCATTGTCGGCCTGACCCCGATCCAGGCCACGGCGGTGTCCACGGCCCTGACCCATCCCGTGTCGGTGCTGACCGGTGGTCCTGGCACCGGAAAGACACACACGATCACCGAGCTGATTCGACGTGCGTCAGCCGCAGGAGCCCAGATCGCACTGTGTGCGCCCACAGGCCGGGCGGCCAAGCGATTGGAGGAGGTGACCGGCCACGGCGCCACAACCGTGCATCGCCTGCTTGAGGCCCGACCTGACGTGGGCGGCGGGTTCACCTTCAGCCGGGGGATCGACAATCCGTTGCCGCACGATCTGATCGTGGCCGACGAGTGGTCGATGGCCGACGTACATCTGGCGGCTGCGCTGGTCCAGGCATTGGAACCTCCCACCCATCTGCTGTTGGTGGGCGACGTCGACCAGTTGCCGCCAGTGGGCCCCGGCGCGTCGCTGAGAGATCTTATGCACAGTGATGTCGTGCCCACGACCCGACTGAAAGAGGTGCACCGACAGGCGGCGGAAAGCCGGATCGTGACTCTTGCCCATGCACTGAACGCAGGGGAGTCGCCCAGTGTCAAGGGTCGCGACCGCGATGTCTTCGCCGTGGTCGAACGCACCCCGCGAATTGCCGACCGGGTGGCGACGATCGTTTCCGAACGGGCTCCGACCTTCTTTGACTGCCAACCGGGCGACGTGCAGGTACTCGCGGCAATGTACCGCGGCCCCGCCGGCGTCGACGCGTTGAATGCTGCGCTCAAGGAGCGTCTGAACCCAGCGGCCGGACGGACCGCGGTGGGCGGCTGGCACGAGGGTGACCGGGTCGTGGCCACGCGCAACGATCCCGAGTCCGATGTGGCGAACGGAGATATCGGTGAGGTCACCGCAACCGATCGTGCCAACGGACGCGTCACCGTCGCCTTTCCGCAGGGGGAGGTCACCGTGGACGGAGAACGACTAGCCCAACTGGCACCCGCCTGGTGCCTGACCGTGCACAAGTCCCAAGGAGGCGAATGGCCGGTGGTTGTGCTGGTGCTCGATCGTGGTCAGCGGTCGATGCTGACCCGCGAACTGGTCTATACCGCCATCACCCGGGCACGCACCGGACTGTTGCTGGTCGGTGACCCTGATCTGCTGGCCGAGGCATCCACCCGCGTCGGCGCTGGATTGATCTCGCGGCGCACGACTCTGGGGGCACGGTTGACCCGCGACGTGACATATCTGGGTAGGTCGGACATTCCGGCACCGGAGCCCGATTGATGCGAGGATGGAGACACCTCGGCAAGGATCCCTGGGACCAGTGAGGAGGGCATGCCATTCAGGTATTTGCTTCGGTTTCCCTGGATCCTGGTTTGCGCATCCCGCTGCTCAGTTGCCTGGCCGATGTCCATGCGCGACAGCCCCTACTGCCCGACAACCCACGTGATGCGGTCGCGCGGGTCGACGCCCACCTGGACCGGTTCGGGGTGGTCGCGGTGCGGATCCGCGGGACTGTCAGTCTGAGCGGCGTCGAGGTCGATCACGTGTGGCTGGCGGCTCGGGTGGGTGATGGGATGCCCTGGGTGTTGGATCCGGCGTTCCCGCTGCACGCGCCCGCCTTCCTGGAGTCGCTGGCCGGCTACGTCGCGGGGACCACGACGCGATCGAGATTGGCCGAGATCGCGGCATTGACGCGGATCGAAGACCGCGTCATCGGTGAGGTACCCATCTCTGCGGTGTACCGCGGTAGCCCGTACTGGGGACGCTCAGTCAACTGAGCATTCCGTGACAGGACTAGCGCCACGCCTGTCGGGTAGGGTCGAAACCCGCCCTTCGCATCCAGGAGACCAGCCAACATGCCAGACCAGACCCCCCATCAGAATGTCGAGTTTCCTTCCAACGGAGGGACTGCCCACGGCTACCTGCAAACACCTGGGTCGGGGACCGGTCCGGGGCTGATCGTCATCCAGGAGTGGTGGGGACTGACCGATCACATCGTTGACGTCTGCAATCGCTTTGCACAGCAGGGCTACGTGGCCCTTGCACCTGACCTGTACGGCGGTTCAACCACTCACGATGCCGACGAAGCAGGAAAGATGATGCAGGAACTGCCCGAGGCGGATGCGGCGCGGGACCTGGGTGGCGCCGTGGACTTCCTGCTGGGCAGCGATGCCGTCACCAGCAGCAAGATCGGCGTCGTCGGGTTCTGTATGGGCGGCGGTTTCGTCATCCAACTCGCCGCTCAGCAGGGGGACAAGATCGGCGCCGCCGTGCCCTACTACGGCGTCCTGCAGACCCCACCGGACTTTGCGGCCATCACCGCACCGGTCCTGGGCCACTACGCCGAGACCGACGACTCTGCGTCGCCGCACAAAGCCCTGGAAATGGGTGCCGCCATCCGCCAGGCGGGTGGCAACGCCCAGATCAACGTCTATGGCGGAACTGGGCATGCGTTCTTCAACGAAGGGAATGCCTTCGGCACCTATAACCCCGACGCCGCAGCGGTGTCGTGGGCCCGCACTCTGGGCTTCCTGTCCCAGACCTTGAGCTAGCCGACCATGGGGTAGGGCCCCGGGATGGCGGAGCGTAACGCCACCCCGGGATTCTCGTTGTACCGGGTGAACTCACGCCGGCACGAGGATCTCCGATGGATGACAGAACGCCCCGACTCCGCAGCATCAGCGGAGTTGCGCGTGCTCTCATCGCGACAGTCGGTGTGGACGAAGCGGTGTCGATTCTGGTCGCCCAGTTCGGCTGGGATACAGCGTTCCTGGCCTTGGCTCATGTCACCGGTGACGACGGTGCCCGCGCGCTGTGGCTGTGTCTTGAAAGGCTGAACAACACAGCCCCCTCCCAAGACTGAACGGTTTATGCGCCCACTCTGTGGGCCAGCCTCATGCGCCCACTCTGTGGGCGACCGCCAGGACATCCCCGCACACATCCGACCCGTTGTCAGAGAACCAGCATTCGCCGGTGGGGTGTGCGTGTCGGCGACAGTGAAACACCGCACTGCTGGCGGCCCGGATGGCCTGGAGGAACAACATCGCGGTGCGGTCGCGATCCATTGTCGGTGACGTCGAGACCGTACCTGCGCCTGCCAACATGACCGCCAGTCGACACGCTGCCGTCCCGCCGTCCACCCCCGCCAGTGGGCACTTGTCACCGCAAGTGACGTCGACACACTGTGTAACTGCCAAGTGAGCGCTGGCTGCAGCACGAACTTGGGCCGCCAAGGCCTGTCCATGGGCCACGATGTCCATCGCGCCCCCTTCTCGGGGACCGACGGTTAGACCGCTGATCTCCAGCAGCCACTCTGCAGTGGTAGTTGACACGTGAGCCACGGTAACCAATTCGGCACGGATTGCCGGTATCTGTAGCCCGTCCGTGTGGACATCGTAAGAATGGCAGTGACAAAACTCACTGTCCGTAAGGTTGGCAACCTGGGGATTCACCCATGATTCAAGAATTCAAGGGAGCCGCGAATCGCCTGAACTGAGTACGGGGCTGACCCCGACGTCACTCTAAGCTAAGTCCTGACCGCGAGCCCTGTGCAACCGGTCCATAACCGCCCGACCGACGCCAGTCGTCGGGACCTCCTCAACCACGATGAGGTCAAGGTGTCTGGCATCGGCCTCCCGCAAACTGCCGTACAGGACAGCTGCCAACTCCTCCGCGCCGATGGGGCAGGACAGCAGCGTCACCCGAGGGTCCACGCCATCGTCATCGGGCCCCACCAATCCAACCGATCCACGGTCGGCCAGGGCATTGGCCGTGCGCACACTCCTACCTGCCGGCGCGATTACCACGCGTGCCATTGGCTGATAATGGGAATGGCGTGTCCCGGGCGAGCGGGCAGGGTCGCCCGGCTCAGCATCATCCACCCCCAACATCTCACGGGTGATGCCACCTTCGCGCAGGATCACCGGCCGGGTGCCGCGTGCGTCGATGACCGTGGACTCGATGCCAACCGCGCACCGGCCCCCGTCGATGATCCAATCGATGCGATCTGACAGGTCAGCATGCACATGGGCGGCCGTCGTCGGCGACGGCCTGCCCGAGACGTTCGCGCTGGGGGCGGCAACGGGGGTGCCAGCCAGTCCGATGAGGGTCCTGGCCAGGGCACTGTCAGGGATCCTGACGGCGACCGTTCCAAGTCCTGCGGTCGTGGCGGAGGGGACATCGGGGCGGGCCGCCAGGACCAGCGTCAGCGGCCCCGGCCAGAACCGATCGGCCAGATCCCGCGCCAGGGGAGTGAAGTCGCTGACCACGCGGTCGATCCAGGTCTGATCAGGCAGATGCACGATCAACGGGTTGTCCGCCGGCCTTCCCTTGGCGATGAACACCCGTCTGACTGCGTGCTGGTTCAGGGCGTCGACGCCGAGTCCGTAGACCGTCTCGGTAGGAAAGGCAACCAGGCCGCCCCGGCGCAGGGTCTCGGCCGGCTGACCCAGCAACAGCGGGAAGTCTGCCTCCACCGTGCCAGGCGGCACGGTGATGATCGAAACCGCCACGTCAGGTCGTCTGCGGGTCGCGACGACGGG
Organism: Euzebya sp.; assembly: GCA_051004735.1. Taxonomy (GTDB): domain Bacteria; phylum Actinomycetota; class Nitriliruptoria; order Euzebyales; family Euzebyaceae; genus Euzebya. The sequence continues at coordinate 19,484 of JBPCKA010000105.1, forward strand.
AGGGTTGCGGGGGTTGCAGGGCGAACTCCAGATATTCCGAGGTCTCGGGGGCGGTCATGTGGCGGGGCAGTCGGACCGACACTGCCCGGACCCGTTCCACTGACCCCAGAGGAAGGCCAGGTACGCCTGCTGTCATCAGGTCCAGCACGGCGCCAAGGCGACGCAACCGCTCAGTGGCCGTGCGGTGAGGATCGCCCATGACTGTCCGCAGGCGCTCCAACCAGCGATTTCCACCATTCAGCTCAAGGTGGTCCACCAGATCCCGCATGGCGGAGTAGAGGGGTTGAGCAGCGACGTCCACTTGGCCCAACCCCAGTTCCAGGCGCGCCAGGGCTGCCTCGATGTCGGCGGACAACCCTTGACGACGGATGGTGGACATGTGCGAGAGACGAGTCAGCTCGACCACCAGGTGGCGCTGACGTGCGGTCGTCCCCGATGCGTCCATGCACCCGCGGATGCCGGCGGCCCACAGGTCCATTTCGGCGTGGTCCAGGCGGTCAGCCACGTCCAGGGCGATCTGATACACGCCCCGTCCCTCGTCCAGACGGGATCGTGAGGCTGGGCGGTGATGAGTTGCTGGCATCACAACCACGGTAGCCGCCAGGTCGGGGCCAGGCCCGTCAGTGGCAATCGTCGCAAGCCTGCACAGCGGCGTCAAAAGGCGGTATCGGCCATCTCCATGACGTCCATCGACGTCGCCGCCATGATTTCCCTGCGAGCGGTCAACTGCGGCAGGACATTGTGGGCGAACCACTTCGCCGCGACGACCTTGCCTTGATAGAAGTCCTGATCTCCGGCTTTCAGATTCCCGTCCTGGGCTTTGATTGCAACTTCTGCACCGCGAAGCAGTAGCCACCCCACGACCAGTTCGGACAGACTGAACAGGAAGGGGGTCGTGTTCAGACCGATCTTGTACAGGTCCTCGCCCAAGAACTGGACCATGGAACCCAACATGCCCTGGACATCCTCAAGCGCCGTCTGCAACCGCTGACGTTCTGTTGCCAGTTGACCGTTGCCCGCATCACCCTTCGCGAAGTCCTGCACCTGCGTCAGCAGGCCCGTCAACGTGGCCCCCTGGTCCTTACCGATCTTGCGGAAGAACAGGTCCATGCCCTGGATGCCCGTTGTCCCCTCATACAGCGTGTCGATCTTGGCGTCGCGGATGTATTGCTCCAGGGGGTAATCGCGGGTGTAACCCGCGCCCCCAAAGACCTGCAACGACAGCGCCAACAACTCATAGGACTTCTCCGAGCCATAGCCCTTCACCAACGGCAGCAACAGGTCGTTCAGACGCTCCCAGTGCGCGATCTGCTCGGCGTCGTCGACACCCTGTGACCGGGCATGATGTGCCAGTTCGATCTGATCCTGAACCCAGCCGGTGTAGCCGATCAGGGCGCGCAATCCTTCGGCGTGAGCCTTCTGGGTGATCAGCATCCGCCGCACGTCGGGATGACGGATGATCTGTACTCGGGGAGCCGACTTGTCCATCGCCTTCTTCAGATCCGGACCCTGGACTCGCTCGGTGGCGTACTGCAGCGCATTCAGGTAACCGGTCGACAACGTCGAGATGGCCTTGGTCCCGACCAGCATGCGGGCGTACTCGATCACCTTGAACATCTGGGCGATCCCGTCGTGCACATCGCCGACGAGCACGCCGCGGGCGGGGAGGTCGGAATCGGAGAAGTACAACTCTGCGGTCGATGAGGCCTTGATCCCCATCTTGTCCTCGATGCCTCGGACGAACACTCCATTGCGCTCCCCGATCGAGCCGTCCTCCTCGACCCAGTACTTGGGCACCACGAACAGGCTGAGTCCCTTCGTGCCCTCCTCCGCGCCCTCGGGCCGCGCCAACACCAGATGCACGATGTTGTCCGGCCAGTCAAAGTCTCCGTTGGTGATGAAGCGCTTGTTGCCTGTGATGGTCCAGGTGCCGTCGCCGTTGTCGACCGCCTTGGTCCGTCCTGCGCCGACATCCGAGCCGGCGTCGGGCTCGGTCAGGACCATCGTCCCGCCCCACTTGTGCTCAATCATGGGCTTGACGAAGCGTTCGCGTTGCTCGTCGGTGGCAACCTCATCAAGCACTTTCGCGAAGAACGGACCGGCCGTGAACAGGAACGCCGAGGGGTTGGCTCCCACCAACATTTCCGACGCCGACCATGACACCGAAGGTGAGGCCCCGTAACCACCCAGGTGAGGCGGCACATACAGCAGATGCCAGTCATTGTCGAAGAAGGCATCAAGCGAGGCATTGACCTCAGCGGGCACCGTCACCTCGCCGGTCTCGGCGTCCAGGGCCAGGGGAATTCGGTCGGAGGCCACGAAGCTGGTGGCGAAATCCTCTCGGCTCAGCCGGTCGACCTCGCGAAGGACGTCTTGGGCGGCGTCACCGTCCATCAGCTCAAATGGGCCAGTGCCCAGATGATCCTGCACCCTGTTCACTTCAAACAGGTTGAAGAACACGTCGCGGAGGTTGCTCTTGTAGTGAGTCACCAGTTCTGCTCCTGATGGCGGTCCGACAATCTGGCATGAAACTGACTCAGGTCAGTTTCTGATCAGTATGTTACTCGCCGGTAACAAGAGACACCAAACCCGTATCCAGGGCAGGTAGTGCTTGTCCACCACGCCGGGAGCGGAAAACGTGACGGGTGTCGCGGTCGAAGGCTGCGAGGATCGACGTATGGACGTTTCGACATCGTACGCCTCAATCTTTAGACCCGGGCTATTCGATGGGCAGATTGCACTCGTCACTGGTGGCGGGACTGGCATCGGTCGTGCGATCGCGCATGAATTGGCTGCGCTGGGGGCACACGTCGTACTCGCGGCCAGGCGGGAGGAGCCTTTGACGGCGACCGTGGAGGAGATCCGTCAGGCCGGGGGACAGGCCAGTCATGTGCTGGTCAACATCCGGGATCATGAGCAGATCGAGGCCATGGTCAGCCGCCTGGTTGATGACCACGGGCGCATTGATCTGCTGGTCAACAACGCCGGGGGACAGTTCCCCTCACCCGCCGAACAGATCAGCCCGAACGGTTGGCGCACGGTGATCGACCTCAACCTGAACGGGACCTTTCTGGTGACCCGCGAGGTGTTCAACGCCTCGATGGCCCAGCATGGGGGAGTGGTCTGTTCAATCATCGCCGACATGTGGAATGGCTTCCCCTACATGTCCCACACCGGCGCTGCCCGTGCCGCCGTCGAGAACCTCACCAAGACCCTGGCGGTGGAGTGGGGACCGCGCGGGGTCCGGGTGAATGCGGTGGCTCCGGGCACGGTTTTCTCAAGTGGCATGGATACCTATGCGGAGGAGTTCCAGTCCGTCGTGGCGAAGAACGCCTCACAGATTCCGGTTGGGCGGGTCGGCACCGAATCGGAGACCGCCTCGGCAGTGACCTTCCTACTGTCACCCGCCGCCGCGTTCATCACAGGCGAAACCATGAAGGTGGATGGTGGCGCATCACTGGCCAAGGTTCATCTGGTTCCGCTGGACGCCCATCGTGCGATACCGCCGTATGACGGCTTTCATCTGGCCCGCGCGCTGCCCAACGGTTGGACCCAGCCCGACGAAACGCAGGCTTGACTGAGGGCGGTAAGCAGACGGGTTGAGTTAGTCGGCGATGGCACCCGTACCGACCATCAAGGCCAGGCTGACAATCTCGGTGATGATCACCACTGCGCCGATCGCGCCGGCTGGAATCCCCGCGAACCGTCGTACCGCGATGGCCCGGACCGCGAGTGCGGCCAGGATGGCCGCACCCACAACCGCGGGAGTCCACAATCGCAGCAACGGCGCGCAGATGGCGATCGCTCCAACAAGCGCCACGGCAACCGGTATGGGACGTAGGTTCCTCAGCAACAGCGTGTGGAGGCTTCGTGTACCGACCGGAACCGAGCCCAGTAGGGCCGCTGGCACCACGCCCCTGCTGATCGCCCCCGTCGCGACCAAGGCCACTGCTCCCGGGACGGGGGCGAGCTCGGCCAGCAGGGCCACTCTGAGAAGCACCGTGATGATCAGCGTCAACGTGCCGGGGCCATCCAGGGTGTGACCGATCGCGCTGACCCGCTGTGACGGGGTGGCGACCCTGGTCACGGCCTGGGCAGCACGAGCCATACCACCATCGGGTTGCGTCCCGGTGAGCAGGACGGTGACGCCGACCGCGATGACGGCGGCGGACGCCGGCGAGAAGGCCAGGCTGGTGGCCCAGAATGCGAATGCGGCCACTCCTCCCAGCAGTGCGCCAATCAGGCTGAACAGCGCAACGGCTCGGGCGGATTCGTCATCGTCGCGACCCGACTGCCCTGTGGGTAGTCGAGTCAGGTAGCTCAGGGCGACCAAGAGCAGTCGAGGGTGCACTGCGCCATCATGACTGCTCATGCGCGCATCGTTTGGCCTGTTCACCGCCTTTCCTCTGCAATGGGACCCCGACGAGGTCGCCGGTGGCTGGGCTGCCACGAGTCTGGTCGGCCTGGTCTTGGGCATCGGTTGGTTGATGTTTCATCAGAGCTTCGTTCGTGTCGGGGGCCCATTCGTGGCGGCGGGTGGGGTCCTGCTACTGCATGCGGCATTGACCGGCGCCCGTCCCCTCAGGGGTGTGGCCGCAGTGGCACAGGCTGTGACCTCCCCCTCTGAAGGTGAGGCCGGACGGGCGTTGCCTGATCAACAGGGGGCGGGAACCGCGGTGGTGACCCTCCTGCTTCTGGTCATGTCAAGCTTCCTGATCCGGGTAGACGACGCGCCGGCCGTGCTGGTCCTCATCCCGCTGGTCGGACGCACTGCCCAGGCACTGCTGCTGGGCCAGGGAGATGTCGAGGTGGGACTGCCGACACCGACGCCCCTTGCTCGAATCGCCATCCTGGTCGGCTGTGTTGCCGGAATGTGTGTTGCACCCCTGATGGCCACCCTGGTTCGACCGGTCCGGGTCAACCCTCCTGTGGCGGGCCTTGAGCTGGTGGCGCTGGGTGTCCTGGCGCTGGCGGTGGCCCTGGCCATCGGATGGGCATGGCGCGGATGGTTGAGGGTCCGCTTCGGGTCCCTTGACGCCAACGGGTGGCACAGCATCGGGGCTGTGGCCGACCTGGCAGCATTGGCGCTGGTCGTGGCCCGCATCAGCTGAGCTGGGGTGGCCAGTTCGGGCTCCCGGGTGCGAGTGGCGCCCTGCTACGCTTGTCGTTGATCCGACGCCGGCGACGGCGGGAACAATGGCGCCTGCACCTCTGTGATGCTCGGGCGTCCGCCGGTGCCCGGCCACCACGACATTCCTATCTCTTGAGGAGCGAAGCAGCACGATATGGCACGACGACGAAGCGGACGACGCCCGTCCCAGTCCCGCAAGTACATCGATGAGGAGACTCGCGCCAAGCGCGATGCCCGCACGGGATCCCAAAAAGAAGAGGCTTTGGAGATGGAGGGCGTCATTGAGGAGGCCCTCCCGAACACAATGTTTCGGGTCAAGTTGGACAACGGGCACAACATCCTGGGGCACATTTCGGGCAAGATGCGTAAGCACTACATCCGGATCCTGCCGGGTGACCGCGTGACCGTAGAGGTCTCCCCCTACGACCTGACCCGCGGACGCATCACCTACCGCTACAAGTAGGATTCTGAGGCCGGGCAGGCCGCTGACCTGCAGGTGGCGCGAGGGATGCAGGACGCGCGTCGCCGCCGGAGTCCTTCAGCCGACGGTGAGCACCGTCACCTCGCCGATCGCGGTCTGTCTGAGTGCCCTGTCGAAGGTGACCAGTTGTCCGCCGTGACGGGCCGCGAGGACCAGCAAGTGCACGTCGGTGACCTGGCGGTAGCCCTGGACCCGGTCGAGATCGACCTCGGGTGCGGATGCCAGCGAGACGTCGTCGGTCCAGAACGAGTGGCCCTCGAGCGCGCAGAGCTGGCGGAGGAGCATCGCCGCCTCGCGCGGCGATCGAGCGGTCGGGATGACCCGCCGGTTGGAAGAGACCCGGATGAACCCCGACTCGGTGACGGGGCAGGTGGCCCAGCCCGAGGCGTGGGTGTCGGCGAACCACCGCCGCGCCGCGACGTGGTGCACGTGGTTCGGCCACGCCAGCGCCACGAGCACGTTGACGTCCAGGAGGGCGCCGCTCACCAGTCCTCGTTCGCCTCGCGAACCATCTCAGGCGTGATAGGGGCGCTACCCGGGTCGACGCCGAAGGTGGGGAGGAACCCAGCGCGGCGGATGGCCTGATCGCGCAGCCCCCGGCGGGCGATGTCGGACAGGGCAGCGCCGATGCTGACCCGCCGTTCGGCCGCGAGCGTGCGCGCGGCCGCCAGCACGTCATCCGCGATGTCCAAGGTTGTCCGCATCATCACACCATAGCATCATGATGTGCTGTCATCTCGACGAGGCGCCATCGAGCCTGGAGGCGAGCCAGTTCGCGTGACACGCCGGTCATGGCAAGGGCCACAGTCGCCACCCGCGTGACGATGATGGAGATCGTCACGGAGGGGGCGCCGGCACCCGGCTGGGTGCAGCGGGCCGTTGTCGTCGCAGGTGGCGTGGCGCTGAGCGGCGTCACCTTGCTGGCCGTGGGTGTCCTCCTCCGCCGTTGAACGCAGCGGCAGACGCCGCCAAGGACCGGGCCCCGCTCAGACCTCCAGCAGGATCTTGCCGATGTGGGTGCTGGACTCCATCTCGGTGTGGGCCGCCGCGACCTCTGCCAGGGCGTAGGTGGAGTGGATCACGGGCTCAAGCGTCCCGTCGGCGAACCCGGGCCACACGTCGGCGACCATCGTCGCCGCCAGATCGGTCTTCGCGGCGACGGAGCGTGCGCGCAACGTCGAGCCGATGAGGGTCAGGCGCCTGCCCAGCAGCACGCCCATGTCCAGCTCGGCCTTGGCACCGCCCATCAGGCCGATCGTCACCATCCGGGCGCCGGTGTTCATCACCCGCAGGTTCTGCGACAGGTACGGACCGCCGATGATGTCTAGGACCACGTCCACGCCACCGCCGGCCTGGGCACGGACCGCGTCGGCGAAGTCGGGCGTGTCGCGGTAGTTGATGGCCACGTCGGCGCCGAGGGCCAGGCACGCCTGCGCCTTGGCGCCGGTGCCCACCGTCACCACCACGGTGGCCCCCAGGCGCTTGGCCAGCTGGATCCCGGCCGTGCCGACGCCGCTGGATCCACCGTGCAGCAGCACGACCTCGCCTGCCCGCAGACCCGCCTGCAAGATGACGGCGTCGTAGGCCGTGGTGAAGACCTCAGGCACCGCGGCCGCCTGCAGCGTGGTCAGGCCGGGGGGCAAGGGCATGGCGGTGGACGCCGCGACAACGGCCATGGTGGCGTAGCCCCCGCCAGCGACGATCGCACACATCTGCTGGCCCACCGCCCATTCGCTGACGTCGGTCCCGACGGCAACCACGGTGCCGGCAAGTTCCAGCCCCAGAGTCGTGGGCGCCCCCGGGGGCGGGGGATACATGCCACGGCGTTGCAGGATGTCGGCCCGGTTCACCGCCGATCCCGACACGACGATCAACAGTTCGTCGGATGCAGGTTCAGGATCGGGTAGATCAACGACCCTGAGAACCTCAGGACCTCCGGCTTGAAGAGCGACAACGGCGCGCATAACACAACCTCGACCTGGCTGGTGTGGGGCTTCTGGGCCCGGATTCGGGCTGCTACGATACGTGGACCAACAATGATCGAACGAGCCGTGGCGTGGTGGCCGCTGCCGCGGCGGAAGGAGCACGGTGTCAGCACAGGTAGGTGACGTAGTCGCCGGTAAGGTCGTAAAGCTTCAGGACTTCGGTGCGTTTGTCGAGATAGACGCCGAAACAACGGGCTTGGTCCACATCTCGGAGGTCCATCGGGACTTCGTCGACAACATCCACGCCTACCTCCCCGAGGGGCAAGAGGTGCAGGTCATCGTCGTCGGCATAAAGGAAGACGGCCGCATCGATCTTTCGATCAAGCGTGCTGACCCCGAGTGGAGCGACGAGCCACGACCGCGCCCCACAGCCAAGGTGGACAAAGAGTTCAACCAACGGCTGCGCAAGTTCATGCACCAGTCCGACATGATCCAGGGCGAGGTTCGCAAGCGGAAGCGTGCGTTCTAGCACCGTGAGTCCGGTGGAGGCATGATTCGCGTCCTGGTGGTCGATGACGAGCCCTGGTCGCCCTGGAGGCTGATCACTTCGACGTGATGCTGCTGGACGTGACGATGCCGGGATTGGACGGGTTTGCGGTATTGCACCGCGTTCGCTCGGAGAACTTCGCCGATGTGCCGGTCGTCATGCTGACAGCCCAGGGTCGCGAATCTGATGTGGCCAGGCCGATCGACGCGTGCATCGTCACAAGGAACTGGAACGGGCCGAGTTGCTGCTGCAGTTGGAACACAACTTCGGGGACGTGCCCCTGCAGGAGTGACAGGAAGGTTTGCGACTTTCACAACATTCCCTACACTTAAGTATGTGTCAGAGCCGCACCCCCTCACCGATCTGCTGGGAGATACGCGCGCCCGGATTATCACGGCGCTGCAGACCCAGCCGACGACTGCCGCCGACGTCGCGAAGGGACTGTCAATAACCACCGCGGCGGTCCGCCGCCATCTTGGCGTACTCGCGGGCGACGGGTTGGTCCAGTCCCAGACCGTGCGTGACGGATCGATGGGTCGACCCCACGACCGCTGGTCGTTGACCGCGCGTGGCAAGGCCCTGTTTCCCGACCGGTCAGCGGAGTTCGCTGACGAACTGCTGCAGCATCTTGAGGCCAGCTACGGCCGTGGCGCCGTCGCGGACTTCCTGAAATCGCGGGCCGAACGGCAGGCCGACCGCTACGCGGACCGCCTGGCCAAAGCCGTCAATCCTGTGGACCGCGCGCACGAACTGGCCCAAGCCCTGACCGACGACGGCTTCGCCGCGCGCGTGGTCGACGGGGACAAACCTCGGTCGTTGACCCTGCTGCAATCACATTGCGCCATCGAAGACATCGCCAAAGATCATCCAGAGGTGTGCGCCCACGAGGCCGCCCTGTTCAAGCGACTGCTGGGGGCGAAGGTGTCGCGTCGCGAAACCATCGCCAGCGGGTCCACCGCCTGTGTCTGCCACATCGACTTGCCAGACCTGCCCGACGAATCCACTCTCCAATCCTCTATCTCCGACAGGAGTGCGTAACCCATGGCTGCCCCACCCCCCACCACCGGAACCACTATTCCGACCTCCAGCGGAACCCGAGCCGAAGACCTCACAGGCGCGGACGGCGCCAAGGGTTACAACTACGGCTGGGCCGATGAGTCCAAGCCGGTCAACATCATCAAACGCGGTCTGTCCGAAGAGGTCGTGCGTGAGATCTCGGCTCTGAAGGACGAGCCGGCGTGGATGCTGGAGGCGCGCCTGAAGGGCCTCAAGCACTTCTATCGCCGTCCCATGCCCAACTGGGGTGCCGACCTGTCGGGTATTGACTTTGACAACATCTACTACTTCGTTCGCTCGACCGAGAAGCAGGCAAACTCTTGGGAAGACCTGCCCGCCGACATCAAGAACACCTACGACAAGCTGGGCATCCCCGAAGCCGAGAAGCAGCGCTTGATCGCCGGCGTCGCCGCGCAGTACGAGAGCGAGGTCGTGTACCACAAGGTCCGTGAGGACCTGGAGGAGCAGGGTGTGTTGTTCCTGGACACCGACACCGCGTTGCGTGAGCACGAGGATCTGTTCCGGGAGCACTTCACCAAGGTCATCCCGATCAACGACAACAAGTTCAGCGCGCTGAACACCGCGGTGTGGTCGGGTGGGTCGTTCATCTGGATCCCCGAGGGCGTGCAGGTCGACGTGCCGTTGCAGGCGTACTTCCGGATCAACCAACAGAACATGGGACAGTTCGAGCGGACGATCATCATCGCCGAGCCTGGCTCCTACCTGCATTACGTCGAGGGCTGCACCGCCCCCATCTACTCCAGTGACTCGCTGCACTCCGCAGTGGTTGAGATCATCTGCAAGCCCGGCAGTCGGGTGCGCTACACCACCATCCAGAACTGGTCCAACAACGTCTATAACCTGGTGACCAAGCGGGCCGCTGCCTACGAGGACGCCACCATGGAGTGGATCGACGGCAACATCGGGTCGAAGGTCACCATGAAGTACCCGGCCGTATGGCTCATGGGCCGTGGCGCCAGGGGCGAGGTCCTCAGTGTGGCATGGGCCGGTGACGGTCAGCACCAGGACGCCGGCGCCAAGATGGTGCACCACGCCTCTGACACCTCCTCATCCATCGTCAGCAAGTCGGTGGCACAGGGCGAGGGACGCACCAGCTACCGCGGTCTGGTCGAGATCCACGAAGGCGCGAAGCGGGTCAAGGCCAGCGTCGTCTGCGATGCCCTGCTGCTTGATGACCACGCCCGGTCCGACACCTATCCCTACATGAACATCGAAGAGGACGACGCCCAGATCGGCCATGAGGCCAGCGTCTCAAAGATCGGTGAGGACCAGCTGTTCTACCTTCGTTCGCGCGGGATCGAGGAGACCGAGGCCATGGCGATGATCGTCCGCGGTTTCATCGAGCCGATCTCCAAGGAACTGCCGATGGAGTACAGCGTCGAGCTCAACCGCCTGATCCAGCTCAACATGGAAGGGTCGGTCGGCTGACTCGCCGGCAGCCCATCTCATCACCCAGCAAGAAGGCTTACTTTCTCGTGCCCACTCCCAAGACCATCACCGAGACCGACATCCTCGCGATCTGCGAGCGGGTCGGCGATCCCGACTGGCTGCGTGACCGTCGCCAGGAGGCGTTCAAGTCGTTCGTGGACCTGGACTGGCCCGCGGTTCGCGATGAGGACTGGCGGTTCACCAACCCGTCGCGGATCGATCTCGAGCGCCAGATCACGGCGGGTAGCCACAGCATCAGCGGCCACAGCATCACCGGCCACGAGGTCGTCATCGACTCCCTGTCCCATGCGGCCATCGAGCACGCCGATGTGGTCCGGGCACACCTGGGCACCGTGGTTGCGCCGGAGGAGAAGTTTGCTGCACTGGCATTGGCTGCCTTCGACACCGGTCTGTTCGTCCACGTCCCGACCGAGCATGAGGCCGACCAGCCCATCACGATCGAGGTCCAGGCCATCGAGGGAACCCAGATCCGCTGGACCCTCATCGTGGTCGAACGACACGCCAAGGCCACGGTGATCCTGGATCAGACCGGTGCGGCGGACGCGACCGTCATCGACGTGGTCGAGGCTGTCATCGGCGACGGTGCGACGTTGAACCTTGTCACCACCCAGGATTGGGGTGCAGGCGTGTCCCACGTCACCACTCATCGGGGCAAGGTCGGCCGGGACGCCAATTACCAACACACCGAGGTGACGCTGGGCGGGGACACGGTCTATGTACGCCCCGACGTGTGGCTGAAAGGCAAGGGCGGCAACGCCGAGATGCTCGGGGTGTACTTCCCGACCGGGGATGAGAAGGTCGAGCACCGCTCACTGATCTTCCATGATGCCGACCACACGGTCAGCAACTACGTGCACAAGGGCGCACTGGCCGGCAACGGTTACGCGACCTGGTACGGCAACATCCGCATCGACGTTGACGCCAAGCAAACGGTGAGCGATGAGACCAACCGCAACCTGATCCTGTCGCCCGGTGCCCGTGCCGACACCCTGCCGTTCCTTGAGATCGAGACTGCTGATGTTGCCGCCTGCGGGCATCACTCCTCGGTGGGACAAGTCGACGAGGTCCAACTGTGGTACTTGCAGTCGCGCGGGATCTCGCGCTCGGAAGCAGCCCGGATGCTGGTGTTCGCCTTCTTCACCGAGATCCTTGAACGAGTCAACGCTCCCGGTGTTGCCGAGCGGGTACTGGCCGACGTCGAACTGGCCGTCCGTGCGGCACCCACCACATTGATGGACCAACGGCGCACCGCCGCCAACCGGTCGGGAACGGTCAGCTGATGGCGTTTGAAAAGGCCGTTCCACTGTCGCAGCTTGAGGTCGGTACGGCCACGAGCGTGAAGCTGAACGGCCAGCCGATCTGCCTGGTCCGACTGGACGACACCACGGTCAAGGCGGTCCATAACACCTGCAGCCACGCACAGTTCGACCTTGACGAGGGCTGGGTCGAGGGCACGGCCATCGAATGCGCATTGCATGGCTCGATGTTCGACCTTGACACCGGCCAACCCGACTCGTTGCCGGCGGTCAAACCCATCCCAACCTACGCCGTCCGCATCGACGGGGACGACGTGATGGTTGACGCGGACACACCGACCAACGACGCGCCGCTGCCCCGCCACTGAGTACCAGACTTCGCCACTACACCCTCTCAACAGGACACCCTTTCAACAGGAGAACGACAGACATGACCGCACGCATCCAGATCGAAGATCTCAAGGTCGAGGTCGAGGGCAAGGAGATCATCACAGGCCTGGACCTGGTCGTCGCCCAAGGCGAAACCCACGCCCTGATGGGTCCCAACGGCTCGGGCAAATCGACCCTCGCCTACGCGATTGCCGGCCACCCCGCCTATGACGTCACGGGAGGAAGCATCCGCTTCGACGGGGAGGACGTGACCCAGATGGCCCCCGACGAGCGGGCCAAGGCCGGCATGTTCCTGGCCATGCAGTACCCCACGGAGATTCCCGGCGTGTCGATGACCAACTTCCTGCGGACCGCGGTCAACGCGACGCGGACCGAGGACCTGCCGATCCGTGAGTTCATGACGCAGTTGAGGGCCGGAATGGCCGACCTGAAGATGGACGAGAAATTCCTGTCACGCAATGTCAACGAGGGTTTCAGCGGTGGAGAGAAGAAGCGTTTCGAAATCCTGCAGATGGCACTTCTGCAGCCTCGCCTGGCGGTGCTGGACGAGACCGACTCCGGGTTGGACGTCGACGCCCTGAAGGTAGTCAGCGAAGGCGTGAACCGGCTGCGCGGACCGGAGTTGGGGGTGCTCTTGATCACCCACTACACCCGCATCCTCAACTACATCAAACCCGATCATGTCCACGTCATGTCCGGCGGCAGAATCGTCAAGACCGGCGGGGCGGATCTGGCCGAGACGCTGGAGGCCGAGGGCTACGAGCAGTTTGCCTAGCGGCCCCACCCGGGGACTGGACAGCACACCTACAGTGGACCATCGAGAGGAGGCCGGCATGAGCGCAGCGACCAGCACGCAGCAGGATTTCGACGCGCACCAGATCCGTGAGGACTTCCCCAATCTGTCCCGCGAGGTCCACGGCCGGCCCTTGATCTATCTGGACTCGGCCGCCACCTCCCACAAACCGCAGGTCGTCATCGACGCGATGACCGAGATGTACTCCCAGCACACCGCCAACGTCCATCGTGGCGTTCACGCACTGGCGGAGGAGGCAACCGACCGGTTCGAGGATGCCCGCACCAGCATCGCCCGTTTCGTAGGAGCCGATCCTCGCGGCGTGGTGTTCACCAAGAACGCCACCGAAGCGTTCAACGTGATCGCCCACTCCTATGCCCGGCGGCGCCTGGGTGAGGGCGACATCCTGCTGTACACCCAGATGGAGCACCACGCGAACCTGGTCCCGTGGCAGTTGGCCCAGGCGGACGCCGGCTTTGAGTTGGCTGCGGTGGGGGTGACGCCGGAGGGTCTGTTGGATCTGGACTCCTTCGCCGAGATCGTGGCGACCGGTCGTGTGAAGCTGTTGGCCGTGACAGCCATGTCCAACGTCGTCGGCACGATCAACCCGGTGGCTGAGATGGCAGCGGCGGTTCGCGAGGCCAACCCGGAGGCAGTCATCGTCGCCGATGGTGCCCAGAGCGTTCCGCACCTGCCCACCGACATGGCCGAGTTGGACGCGGACTTCCTGTGTTTCAGCGGTCACAAGATGTGCGGACCCACAGGGGTGGGTGTCCTGGCGGCCAGACCAGAGATCCTTGATGCCATGCCCCCGTTCCTGGGCGGCGGCGAGATGATCCTGGATGTGCAGTTGTACGGGTCGACGTACAACCAGATCCCCTACCGCTTCGAGGCCGGTACCCCCATGATCGCCGAGGCCGTCGGTCTGGGTGCCGCAGTGCGTTACCTTGAGGGCATCGGCATGGACGTGGTGCGCGCGCACGAGATCGCGTTGCTGGAACAGGCCATCCCGGCTCTGAGCGAACTTCGTGGAGTGACCGTCCACGGACCTCATGATCCCAAGGTTCGGGGTGCGGCGATCAGCTTCGCCGTTGACAATCTGCATCCTCACGACATAGGAACGGTGCTGGATCGCGAGGGCATCGCCGTGCGGGCCGGCCATCACTGTGCCAAGCCCCTGGTCCGCTCGTTGGGTTCGGCCGCGACCACCAGGGCATCGTTTTATCTGTACAACACCACAGACGAGATTGAGCCCCTGTGCCAGGCGATCATGGCGGCACAACGGTTCTTCGATGTATGAGTCCGGTCAGGGAGGCCGCATGAACACGCTGAGGCAGGTGCTCCGATGAGCTTGGAGGACCTGTACCAGGAAATCATCCTGGATCACTACAAGAAGCCCAGGAACCGGGCCGCCGAACTGGAACCCCACGACGTCCACGTCCACCATTCCAACCCGCTGTGCGGCGACGAGATGGACCTTCGTCTTCGAGTCTCCGAGGACCCCGACGGTGCCGCGGTGGTCCAGACTGTTGTCTATGACGGCGACGGGTGTTCGATTTCAATGTCCAGTGCCTCGGCCATGACCGAGGTGGTCACCGGCAGGAGCCTGGATGACGTCCTTGACCTGGCTGAAATCTTTCGGTTGATGATGCACGGTGAGGGGGTACGTCGTGAAGATGACCTACTGGACGGCGTCGCGTTTCAGGGTGTGGCCAAGTTTCCGGTCCGCGTCAAGTGCGCACTGCTCGGCTGGATGGCACTGAAGGACGCGATCCAAACCCACCGCGCCGGCGCCGCCGAACACAATGTGACCCATGATTGAAACGAAGGACAGTGAGCACATGAGCGATGTAGTCGACAGCACAACCGCCCCTAGCGCGGGTGGTACCGACCCCGTCACCGGCTGGCCGACCGAGGAATCCGACGAGGCCTTCGCCGCCAAGACGGGGGAGGGGGACACCGAATCGCCTTTCGCGGACGCACAGGTGGACGACAACGGCGTGGCGACAACGGCCGCCTGCTTCCAGGCCATGAAGGCGGTGATCGACCCCGAGATAGGCATCAACGTCGTCGATCTGGGATTGGTCTATGACATCACGATCAACCAGGGAACCGCCTATCTACGCATGACCCTGACCTCGATGGGTTGTCCGCTGACCGAACTGCTGCACCAGCAGGCGACACTGGTCCTGGCGCGCCTGCCAGGCGTGAACGACGTCGATGTCGAGTTCGTGTTCAGCCCTCCGTGGAGCACCGACATGATCTCACCGGACGCTACGGAAGAACTGCGTGCCATGGGGTTCAACGTCTGATCTGGCGGGAACGCCTGTAGTCATGAATTCGACCGCACGACCCAGTGACCATGCCGTCATCGCCCACGTCGCCGACGCCCCAGTAGCCGAGGCGGTGTTGGCCTCGTTGTCGCAGGAGGCCGGGGTGGACCTGGACTCGGTCAGCCACGGCTCGGGAGATGAGTTCGCCGCCGAACTGGAGGGTGGGGACGCTGATTCCGGGTCAGCCTCGCGCGTGGTCAAGTGGCTGCTGTCACTGGGTCAGGAACGCGAGGAACTGGTCCTACTGGGACAGGTCGTGCGGGAGGGTCGCCACGCCTTGGTCATCAACGACGTGTCGGACCGGGAACGCCTGGACGCCATCGTGGCCGTGCTGGAACGTCACGATGCCCAGGACATCGTCTACTTCGGTCACTGGCAGACCGAGGACCTCAGCATCGGTCGTTGACGATGTGGCAAGGGCCGCGCAGCGGTCCGTAAGAACGGGACCTGCTCGGACGTAGGTACTCCTACGCGCTGTTGCCTGACGGCGTGAGCCGCCTGCCCCTGGGAGGGCCCCGTGACCCGACGTCCGCTGCTGTTAGTCATTCTTTGTGTATCCGCCTTATTGGTACCACTGGTCGGCGCATCAGCCCAGGATGCCGGCGACCCAAGCCAGGTGGGGTCCTTCAGCGCCACCTTCGTGGAACCCGAGATCAACGGGACCGTCACCGAGGACAAGTGCATCCCCCGTGACGACGGCAGCGACACCGTGGTGTGCAAACCCGCTGCCGGCAGCATCGCCCTGCTGGCGGACAACCGGTTGCTGTACTGGAGCAACCTCGAGGCCACGGAGAACATCCAACAGTCCACGGTGTTGGAATTCGGCCGGGTCGCTGAGAATGACCAGAGCCGTGTTCTGACCATGTTGCAAGGTACGCCCAGTTGGATGACCCCCTCGCCGTCGGACGGTGGCGTCAACGAGAACGAGGCGATGGCGCTGGCGCCAGACGGCAGCGGCATCGATGAGGACCACCCACGCAATGCCGAGGGGGCGATGTTCGGGGCGGACCACGTGTTCCTGGCCGACGGCGAGGTCTTGGTGGCAGGCGGAACCGACTACTACCAGGAGTTCGGCCAGGTCAACAACGCGTTCCCCGACTTCCCCTTGGCCGTATCGGCAGTCGAACTGGAGGGCATCAGCCAGTCACGCATCTTCGACCCCGGCAACAACACATTCCGGCCCTCCGGCGACATGAACTTCGGTCGCTGGTATCCCACCGCCACGACCCTGGGCGACGGTCGGGTGCTGATGACCAGCGGTGTCCAGAAGCTGATCAAGCCGATCTATCCCGACCAGCCGCCCGAGGACTCTGGTCGAAATGTCGTGCAACAGGAAATCTATGACCCCGAGACCGGCCAGTGGGAGTTGTTGCCCGAGTCCGCTGACCGCAGCCTGCCGCTGTACCCGCGGATGCATCTGCTGCCCAACGGCCATGTGCTGTACAACACCTCGGGCCAGACCTGGAACCCGGCCGGCGAAGCATATGACCAGGCCCTGTGGAACATGGCCGCCACGTTCAACCCCACCGACAACACCTGGACGGACCAGGGTGTGCCGTTGATCGGATCGCAGTCGATGGGCTACCTGGGGTCAAACCCCTCGGTGATGTTGCCGCTGCAGGTGGATGAGAACGGCGAGTACAGCCACGTGGAGTTTCTGAATGCCGGCGGCGTCTTCGGACCGCCGCCTGGCAGTTACATCGCGACCAGCCAGAGCCGCATCATGACCGTGGACGTTGCTGGCGACGACGTTTCCTATGACGCCCGGCAGACCGATCCGCTGAACGTCAGCCGCTGGTACGGCGCAGGCACGCTGCTGCCCACCGGTGAGGTGCTGATCTCCTCGGGAGCCGACCGTGACGAGGTCATCAATCCCGGGTCGGAAGCCCCGCGTCTGATCCCCGAACTGTTTGACCCCGAGACTGAGACCTGGACTCAGATGGCCCCGCAGAACAACGGGCGGACCTACCACAACTCAGCCGTGCTGCTGCCCGATGGTCGGGTGCTGATCGGCGGTCACAACCCGATCCCGACCGGCTACACCGCGCACGGGCAGGTGCAGGCGCCCGGCAGTGCCCCCAATGACGGCAGGGACCCGACCTTTGAGTTCTTCAGCCCTCCCTACCTGTTTCGCGGTGACCGTCCGGGCATAACCAACGTGGTGGACGATTGGAGCTATGGCAGTCAGGTCCAGATCGATCTGGACATCCCCGCTACCGAGGTCGCCGACGTGATCTTGATGCGCCGCACGGCCATGACCCACATCATCGACGCGGACCAGCGCGGCGTCGTGCTGCCGATCACCTCCCGTGACGGCAATTCCATCACCGTGCAGGCTCCTCCGGATGGCAACGTCGCTCCGATGGGGCCCTACATGCTGTTCGTGAACCGCGACACCGCCGAGGGCAAGGTGCCAAGTGTTGCGGCCAGCATCGACATGGGCGCGGTCCAGGTCCAGGTGGAACGGTTCGGAGGCCCTGATCGGATCGACACGGCCGCCCGGGTCGCTGCCAGCACCTTTGCGCAGGCTGACACCGTTGTCCTGGCGCGCTCCGATGAGTACGCCGACGCCCTGGCCGGGGCTCCGTTGGCACATTCGCTGGATTCGCCCCTGCTGTTGACCCAGCCCGATCAGCTGTCCGGCCCTACGCAAGAAGCCCTGTCACGGCTGGGGACCAGTACCGTTGTCGTGCTTGGTGGTGAAGCAGCCATCAGCCCCGCAGTCACCGACGCACTGACCCAGCAGGGGATCAGCAGCGAAAGGATCGGCGGGTCGAACCGGTTTGGGACCGCTGCCGCAATCGCGGATCGCCTTGGTCCCTCCGCTCGGGTATTCATCACCGAGGGGGAGAACACCGATCCCAACAGAGGCTGGCCCGATGCGCTGGTCGCTGCCCCCTACGCCGCCTTCAACGATCAACCCATCCTGCTGGTCAATGCCACCCGCGTGCCGCCTGAGACCGCGGCGGCACTTGAGCGAAGTGGCGCTGCGGAAGCCCTGGTGGTGGGCGGTACCGCATCGGTGAGTGAGGGGGTCTCCAGCACGATCGGGCAATCCGTGACTGTGCGACGAATCGCTGGTGCAGACCGCTATGAGACCGCTGCCCTGGTTCAGACTGAAGCCCAACAGGAGGGGATGTCGGCCGCGACCATGTGGCTGGCAACGGGCTTGGACTGGCCGGATTCACTGGCCGCAGGTCCGGTCATCGCCTCGCGCGGTGACAGCCTGCTGCTGGTGGACGGCAATCAGCTGTCGGCCTCCCCGGCGACCCGTGCACGTCTGCAGGCCCTGGCCGGTCAGGTCAGCTCCCTGCGGCTGGTCGGTGGCGAAGCAGCCATCTCCCGGGCCGTCCGCGACGAAGCTCTGGCCATCCTCAGCGGCTGACGTCACCAAGCCAGCGGTCCGGGTCGTCGTGTGCAGGCACACCCTTCGGCCCGGGCCGCTACCTTCTTGGCCCATGTCGAACAGCCAGCCGGGTATCCCCGCGGACGTCGTGATCGATCTGGACCTGGTCGGTCGTCTGTTGACGTCACAGCATCCGGATCTGGCGGGACGTACTCGGCGGGTGATGGCGACCGGGTGGGACCACGTCATGGTCGTGCTCGGCGACGATCTGGTCGCGCGCCTTCCTCGGCGTGAACTCGGTGCGGGGATGATCCAAGGAGAGCAACGGTTCCTGAGGCAGGTCGGCCCCGAGTTGGCCCTGCCGGTCCCGGTGCCCCTGCGCCTGGGCGTGCCCGGCGCGGGATACCCCTATCACTGGTCCGTCGTGCCATGGCTGGAAGGTGATCCTGCCGGGGACGAGACAGACATGGATCAGGCCGCGGCCGCCCAAGATCTGGGACGCTTTCTGGCCACCCTGCACCGCCCGGCTGCAGCGGACGCGCCGCACAACCCCTACCGGGGCGTGCCACTTCACACCAAGACTGCCGACGTTGAGCGGCGCCTGACCCAACTGGGACCCGACATCGAAGCTGCGACGTTGGAACGAGTCTTCTCCATGGCTGTCGACGCATCGCCGTGGCCGGGACCGCCGCTGTGGGTGCATGGCGATCTTCACCCGCGCAATGTCCTGATCGCTCGGCGGCGAATCTCGGCGGTGTTGGACTTCAGTGACGTGCATGGTGGTGACCCTGCGATTGACGCGATCATTGCCTGGATGTTATTGCCGACCCAGCAGCATCGCGCCTTCAGGCATGCCGCCCCCAGCATGGACGACACCACGTGGACCAGGGGCAAGGGCTGGGCCGTGCACCTTGGGCTGACTGTGCTGCTGCACGGTCAGGACAGTGGTGATCACGCATTCACCATGATCGGTCGCCGGGCCCTGTGCGCCCTGATGGAAAGTGCCCGGTGAACTGCCTTTGCACTGTTTCCAAGGAAGCATCCGCACGATTGCCCGGTTAGCTAGACCAATGGAACCGTTGATCGCAGAACCCGCTTCGCTGACCAATGACGAAATCCGGAGGTACTCACGTCATCTGATCATGCCCAACGTCGGTATGGCAGGTCAGGGACGGCTGAAGGCGGCCAAGGTGCTGGTGGTGGGGACCGGCGGGCTGGGTTCACCCGCGGCGATGTATCTCGCTGCTGCTGGGGTGGGTGAGATTGGTCTGGTCGACTACGACACGGTGGACGAATCCAACCTGCACCGACAGATCATCCACGGCACCTCTGATGTGGGCAAGCGCAAGACCGAGTCGGCCAGGGAGACGATTGCGGACCTGAACCCGACGGTGAAGGTCAACATCCATGAGACGATGCTGCGCAGCGACAATGCCCTTCAGATCATCGAACCGTATGACCTGGTCATCGATGGCACTGACAATTTCCCCACCCGCTACCTGGTCAACGATGCCTGCGTGATCCTTGGCAAGCCGAATGTCTATGGCTCCATTTTCCGTTTCGAGGGCCAGTTGGCGGTGTTTTATGACAAGGAAGGGCCGAACTATCGCGACCTGTTCCCCGAGCCGCCGCCACCCGGGATGGTCCCCTCCTGTGCCGAGGGTGGAGTTTTCGGTGTGCTGTGCGCGACGATCGGCGCTGGTCAGGTCACCGAGGCGTTGAAGCTGATCACCGGCATCGGCACGCCCTTGATCGGCAGGATGAAGCTGTACGACGCGCTGGAGAACGAATGGCGCACGATCAAGGTTCGCAAGGATCCTGAGGCACAGCCTATCACCACCCTGATCGACTATGAGGCGTTTTGCGGCATGCCCTCAAATGATCATGTGAGTCAGCACCAGTCAGCCACGAACTTCGACCTGCAGATCTCTCCCGAGGAGTTTGAGAAGATCCGGGACCAGGTCACCGTGATCGACGTCCGGGACCCGCACGAGTATGAGATCTCACGAATCGAAGGTTCGACGCTCATCCCACTGGGCGACCTTGCATCCCGCATGGGCGAGTTGGACTCGGCCGATGACATTGTCTTGCACTGCAAGTCAGGCCAACGCTCCATGCAGGCACTTGAGATCTTGCAGGGGGCGGGTTTTCGCAAGCTGAAGAACCTGCAGGGTGGCATCAACGGCTACGCCCGACAGGTTGATCAGTCGATCCCGACCTACTGATCATCCTCTGTGTCCGTCGGCACCTGTGCCTGGACCCGAACTTCGGTGACCCTGAACGCCGACATGCGGGTCACGACGAAGTCCACCTGACGATAGGTCACGCTGGTTCCGATCGTCGGGACCGCACCGGTGGCGTGCTCGATAAACCCAGCGACCGTCTCGTAGGGACCGTCGGGTAGCGAGAGGCCGGTCCGCTCCAGCAACTCGTGGGGCCGCAGCGTGCCGGGCACCAGCATCTGGCCGTCTGCTCGTCGGCGTAGCCGCCGTGAGGCGCGGTCGGTCTCGTCGTCGAAGTCACCGATCAACTCCTCGACGATGTCTTCGAGCGCCACCAGGCCGCTGACCGAGCCGTACTCATCAACCACCATGGCGATGTGCTGGCGCTCTGAGCGCATGTCCAGCAACAGATCCTCTATGGGTCGGGAGTCGGGCACGACCAACGCTGGCCTGGCGAGTCGTACCACACCTCGCCCACTGGTCCACTCACCGCTGAGGATCACGTCTTTGACGGTGACCACCCCCAGCACCTGATCCAGATCACCCGAGTGGACCGGCAGCCTCGACCTCCCGGTGGTGCGTGCGATCGCCAACACCTCGCTGCGGGTGGCCGAGGCATTGATCCCGACGATGTCGCGGCGGGGCACCATCACCGATTCGGCATCGAGGCCGGACAGCTCCAACGCACGTGACAACAACTCCCGCTCGGTTCCGCCGATCGTCCCCTCCCGTGCACTCTCCCGAAGCACCATCAACAGGTCGGCGGGGGAGTGGGCCACGGCCAACTCCTCCTTGGGTTCGACACCGACCAGACGGACCAGACCGTTGGCCATCCCGTTCAGGATCCCGATGACGGGACGGAAAATTGTGACGAACACCCGGAAGGGGCGCGCCAGGATCAAGGCCGATCGTTCGGGATCGGCGATGGCCCACGACTTGGGAGCCATCTCTCCGACCACCATGTGAAGGAACACGACGATGGCCAATCCGATGCCCACGCCCAGCGGCAGTGCAGCGGATTCCGGCAGGGGGGTGTAGTCCAGCAGCACGTGTTCGAAGAAGCCGGCCACGAGTGGCTCGGCAACCGCACCCAGACCGAGGCTTGCCATCGTGATCCCCAATTGGGCGCCCGCCAGCGTCAACGACAGTTCACGCAACCCGGCCAAGGCCGCATCCGCACGTCCGTCGCCCGCATCGGCTAGCTGCTGAATGCGCGTTCGACGAGCGGCCAGCAACGCGAATTCGGCTGCCACGAACAGCCCGTTGGCGATCAGCAGGGTGAGGGCCACCACCACTCCCACCGGGCCGGTCACGTCGCGCTCCCGGCCGCCGGGTCGACGGGGGTGAGGACGGTCAGCCTGACAGACTGCACGGCATGCCGCTGCACGGCCAGGACATCCAGGGCCACGTCGGTCAGTTCCACCCTGTCACCGACCTGTGGCACGCGTCCGAGGGCCGCCATCACCAACCCACCCACGCTGTCGTGTTCACCGCGGGGCAGGGTGATACCGGTGTCTCGCTTGACCTCATCGATTCGCCACGTGCCGGGCAGGCGCCAAGTCCCGTCGGCACGTCTGACGACGGAGCGTTCGATCCCGTCATGCTCGTCCAGGATCTCCCCGACGAGTTCTTCGATGATGTCTTCCAGGGTCACGATCCCCGCGGTGCCGCCGAACTCATCAATCACCACGGCCAACTGGGAATGGGCGTCACGCAACACGTGCAGCACGTCTGACAGGGGAGCGGTCTCCGGCACGGCCAGTTCGGTCTGGGCCAGGGTCCGCACTGCAGTCCTGGGCAGATCCTCGGGGGCGACGTCCAGCAGTTCCTTGACGCTCACAACTCCACGAACGTCATCCAACCCATCCGGTCCTGTCACGGGAAACCGCGTGTGACCGGACTCGGCGGCGAGCCGGACCAACTCTTCGCAGGTGGCCGCTTCGGAGATCCAGATGACGTCGGATCGGGATCGCATCGCGTCATCGGCCTTGAGTTCGCGAAACTCAAGTGATCGCTGCAGCAGGCTGGTGACACCCCGGCCCAGCGCCCCGGACTCCCCCGAAGTCGTGATGATCTGCTCCAGTTCCTCGACGGTCACCGCTTGTGCGATCTCGTCGACTGGCTCAATCCCGATCAGCCGGATCAGTCCGTTGGCCGCGCTGTCGAACAGACGGATCAGCGGACCGAACAGACGCAGGTACAGCATCTGTCCCCCTGCCAGTGACCGGGCCACGTCCTCGGCCTTGGCGATGGCCAGGTTCTTCGGGCCCAGCTCACCAACGACCATCTGGGCAGCCGTGGAGAAGATGAGACCCATGCCCAAGGCCACCGCCCGAGTGCTGTCCTCGCCCAATCCCAACGGACTGACGATCGGGGACAGCAACGCAGTGAAAACAGGTTCGGCGATGAAGCCCACGGCCAAGGAGGTGACCGTGATGCCCAACTGCGCGCCGGACAGCGCGAAGGACAATCGTTCGATCATCACCAACGCACGGCCGGCCCGCCGATCACCCGCATCACGTTGTGTCTCCAGTCGTGAACGTCTGGCGGCGACGAAGGAGAACTCCGCGGCAACGAACCAGGCATTCCCCAGGATCAGGGCCATGACTGCCAGCAACCCCCATATCGTCATCATGGGAGGAAGGGGCCAGGGGTGACCGAGACATTCATGAGCGCCCAGTGTCCATGTCCGGGAGTGGACTCGCAGGTGCCGCGTTCACGCCGGGCCCGGTTGCGCAGGCTCGGGTGGTCCGGACCCGCCGGGCGGAGGTGACGGGTTTCCCGGTTCGGGCTGGGGGGTCGGGGCGGGGGGCGGCGGGGGCACGTTAGGGGTGGGCGCCGGCGGTGGGGAGGTGGCCGAGACGGGTGATGGCTGCTCGGCGGGTTCCTCCGCTGGGAGTGGTGAGGCAGACGGGTCTGGACTTGAACCCCCGCCGGTCCCGAACTCGACCACACGCGGCTCGGGCAGATAGCTGGTTGTGAAAGTCTGGACATCTCGCCGGCCATCGGTGTAGGTCACCTCACGAGTGACATCCACGGTGAAACCATCCCTGCCTCCCTGAACGACCCGCTCCTGCCCCAGGGGCAGATCGGGGTTGGCGACGCGCTGTTCTGGCGGGGGTCGGAAACCTCGTCGATCACCGGTGGTGGTCTGAACCTGGGCATAGGTCGTTGAGTACAGCGATACGGTGATGGAGGTATCGGTGTAGCTGGTGTCGATCAGTAACCCGTGCGGGGAGTCGTTGCGGAAGCGCAGGTCGATCGGGGGGTCGAAGTTCAGGGTTGCTTCACGGCCCTCCGGGTACCGCGAGATGTAGTAGCTGTGCGGTTTGAACTCCTGGATCTCATAGCCGGCGAAGAAAACGGCGTTGAACAGGGTGGTGGTGAACTGGCTGACCCCACCTCCGATCTCCTCCACGAACTCCCCGCCCGAGATGGCGCCCCCATCGACGAAGCCTTCGGCCCGAGTGCGTCGACCGACCAGTGCGTTGAGCGATACCGATTCGCCAGGCATGACCACCGTGCCATCCACCAGATCTGCCATCAGGTGGATGTTCGTCACCCGTCCCTGGCAGCAGGGATGCTCCGTCGTGAAGGTCGCCACCTGCTGCCGTATGCCCAACTGACCGGCTGTGGCCGTGGACAGGTCGGGTTGTGTCACCCGGCCCCTCAACACAGCGGTCCGCGCCCCTTCGCCGATTGCCACCTCCAGTACCTGCTGCGCGGTCATCCGTGGGTCAAAGGCGAATCCCGACGTTGCGTCAACTAGGCTGACGCCACGACTTGACACCACAAATGTTGCGTCCTGGGCCTGCACCGACAGTGAGGCGATGGTGTCGGCGTCGACCGCGCTGGTCAGCGCATCCTCATCGATCACCAACCCCACGTCAGCATTCTGATCACCCGCCACAGGCTGCACCCTGGCGCGCAGCATCCTGCCGATCTGGTCGCCCGAAAACGTCAGCGTCGTGGAACCGCCGGTCAGCGTGACCGGTGCGCTGACGGCCTGGGCAGCGGTGGCGGACAGTTCGTCCAGCTGCGCCTCGCTCAGCCGTGGCACGCTGATCATGATGGGAACCTCGACCACCCGAACCGTCGGGTCGGCCAAGGCAGCAAGCACTGCCGTTCTCAGCACGTCAACCTGGATGACCGGTCCTGGCGGTGGTGGCACGACCCGGACATGGCCCGAGGTGAACTGCACGGTGCTTTGGACCGGGGGCAGGTTCAGGTCGCGACCGATGCGTGACAGCCAGGTCAGGAAAGCCTCCTGGTCGAAGGTCTCCACCGGCGCCGCGACCGGGTCGCTGACTGTGGCCCGCAGATGGTCCCACAGCGCCGCGAAGGGATTGGCCTGCCGTCCCCGCCGGAGCAACGACTGCACCGTCGCGTCGATGTCCAGCGCATACCCCATCTCCGCAGCGGTGGCTCCGACACGAAGCGGTGCGCTGCGGGCCTCAATGACGCGTTCCCGACGCTGTTCGGCGATGTCCGCCACCGCCTGGCGCAGGGCGGGCTCTTCCATCCCGCCCACCGCAACATTGGAGACGACCAGACCTGGCAATGCGCCCGGTCGTGTCGATCGGAAGGCGAACAGACCGGCTGTCGCTGCGGTGAGCAGGGCCAGCACCGTGGCGAGCACTACCCATGCCGCTCGGTGCCTGGCAGAGGGTCGGCGTCGCCTGCCAGGCGTGGAACGAGAGGTCATGGTGTCGCCAAATGTAGTGGCCCCTGTCCGTTCGCCTCGTTGATCTTCACCGCTTGCAGAGGTACACAGGACAGGTCTTCCCCGTGACAACCCTATTACTCGTGCCGTGAATCCGTGGATTCGCCGGCTTGCCCTGCCGTTACGGATGGTCGATTGCGTCACCTTCACCCCCTCCTCAGTGCCTTCTTAGGTGCACTGCACTCACGCAGAGTCCGACGATCACTGGTTTTGTTGCTGACCTTGGCTGTGGCGTTCAGCGCCCTGCCCACACTGGTGCCGTTTGCCCTGGCAGCCAGTCCCGAGGAGGCACGCATCGCACAGACGCGGGCGCAACTTCAAGCGGTGCGGGCAGAACTTGGCGACGCACGGGACAATGCCGAGACAGACCAGGTCGCCCTGGAAGACGCCGATCGCCAACTGCGGGCCGCGTTTGACGCGGTGGAGGCAGCCTCCCAGGCAGTCGCCCGTCAGCAGACGGCCGTGGATGACGCTGAGAGCCGTCTGATTGACGCCCAGGACGATCTGGCGGTCCAGCGCGCACGAATGGCCGACCGGGTTGCGCGGATGTACCGCCAGGCCCGCCCCGACGCGGTGATCGCCGTGCTGGGGGCCGCCACCGTCACCCAGGCGGTCCAGCAAAGTGCCTACATGACCGCGATCGGACGCGAAGACCGTGCGTTGGTCGAGACCCTGGACAACAGCCAACGACGGGTCGAGGCAGAGGAACGCGCCCTTGGGGCCGAGCAGGTCGCCATGGGACGCGTCCTGACCGAACAGGAAGCGCTGCTGGTCGAGGTCGAGGAGATCCGTGGCGACCGCGTATTGGTCGCCGCCGCCAGCGCCGACCTGGTGGCCCGATTGCAGGCGCGTGAGGATCACCTGGAGGATCAGGCAGACCAGCTGGACCGCCTGATCGCTGAACGCGAGGCGGCGGCCGCAGCCGCAGCCGCAGCCGCAGCAGCCCAGGCCCAGGCGGCTGCACGGACCCAGGCCAGCAGGGCTCCCAGCGGTCAGACGGCTGCAGCAGCCGGGGGATCTTCCAGCGGTAGTGCCGAGGAGCCGGCGGCAGCGCCGGCCCAAGAAGCTCCTGCGGCCCCGGTACCCAGCGGGGGCGGTTTCTCCTGGCCCACGTCAGGCACCGTGACCAGTGAGTTCGGTCAGCGCGGTGGCCGACTGCACGCCGGTATGGACATCGCGAACGGGCAGGGGACCCCGGTCGCCGCGGCCAAGGGCGGAACGGTCATCCATGCCGGAACGCAGAGCGGGTACGGCAACCTGGTCCTGATCTCTCACGGAGGGGGATTTGTGACCGCCTATGCCCACCTGTCATCGATCGCGGTCAGCAACGGGCAGTCGGTGTCAACCGGGACCTATCTCGGTGGCATGGGGTGTAGCGGCAGTTGCACGGGCACGCATCTGCACTTCGAGATCCGCACCAGCAGTGGGGCGGTCAACCCGCGCAACTACCTGTAGGGCTTCGCCGAGCTCGCTGCGCTCGCGATCGGACGGCCTATCCGCAGGATTCGGGGACCGGTGCGGCTCCGACCGGAATCTCCTGCGCGGCGCCTGGATCCTCGGTGATCGGTGGTGGTGGTGGCTGGCTGAAGTCAGCGCCGGGCCCCACCACCAGCACGACGTCGTCGATGGCGTCGGTCTGGCTGATTGTTGCCCCGGGTATCTGATCGGCGACCAGTTGCGCGGCCGCCGAGAGTCCCGGCGCGTGCCGCACGATTGTGCTGGGCACGGGTTCGGAGTTGCCGATCGCGGTGATGGAGAAACCGCGTGCAGTAAGGAAGTCGCGGGCCTGGGCGGCAAGCCCCTCGGCTCCCGTGCCGTTCAGGACCTGGATCGGTACATCTCCTGGCTGAATGGCCGACACATCGGGTGCGGTGGGCACCTGTAGAATGGACCCGTCGGCAAACGAGCTGAACAGGGGCGCGGCCAGGCCCAGGTCGGGCACCAGCACGGCTGCGCCGTCGATGTTGGCCGCGTTTGCCGGGACGGTATAGGTCGCCAGCCCGGCGACCGCCAACCCCCGGGCAGCCCGGGTCAGCCGGGCTAGATCCAATAGCCCCAGGCCCTCATCAGCGACCAACGAACGACCCGCTGAACCCGCCACGCGAAACAGGCGAGGGATGTTGACCACGGTCGACGGCGACACCACCTCCTCGGCCAGTTCCTTCAGAAACCGCTGCTGCCGGGCAATCCGCCCGAGGTCGGAATCGACATGTCGCGCTCTGACGAAACCGACGGCCTGTGTTCCGTTCAGGATCTGGCATCCTGCCGGAAGGTTGACCCCGGCGAACTCATCAACCAGCGGTTGGTCCAGGAAGATCGGTACACCGCCGACGGCGTCGACGATCTGGACGAAACCGAACAGGTTGACCTCGACATAGTGATCGATGGTGATACCGGTCAGGGCCGTGACGGACTGCACCAGACATGACGGTCCAACACGTGCGTAGGCGGCGTTGATGCGGCCCTGCTGACCGTCGCAGGCGGTGACGAACAGGTCTCGCGGAAACGACAGCATGGCGGCCCGACCGCCGTCCACGCTCAGCAGGAAGATGGTGTCCGTCCGACGACCGTCCACTGCTTCGGTCCCAAGCTCGAGGAGTTGTTCCGGCGTGAACCCATCCCGGCTGTCAGACCCCACCACAAGGACGTTCAATGCCCCGACGCCCTGTCCCAACCCGTCTACAGCCTGCCGATTGATCTGGCTGGATGCGTATACCCCCAGACCACCGGAGAGCAGGGCAAGGGCGAGAAGGCCGAACACGGCGAAGTTGAATGCCGCGCTCAGCGCGCCGCCAAAGGACAGTCGGCGGTGACGACCGCGCATCGCCGGGCCGAACGCTTCGTCCTGGCTGGACGGGCGATCCCCCGCCCATCGCTCCCCATAGGTGCGGTCGATTGAATCGTAGTCCTGGCTCATCTGGGAACGTGTCCGTATCAGTTGGTGATCTGACCTGTGGGGTTGGAGTCGGGGTGCTCAATGAGCCCCCACCCACCACCTCCGGGGGTTTCGATCCGTATTCGGTCACCAGCCTGCACCGAAATGGTGGTCTTGGCCGGGAGCTGCTGCGTTTGACCATCAGCGGTGATCAGGGTGTTTGACCCCGTCCCCCCGTCGTGTCCTCCCGACAGGCCCCATGGCGGCACCGAGCGGCGCTCGGTCTGCAACGTCACGGTCGCGGGAGCCAGGACCTGAAGTTCGCGCACGATGCCCTCACCGCCGTGGAAACGTCCCGTGCCACCTGATCCCGACCGCAGTTCACTGCGGATCACCCGCAGCGGATAGGCAAGTTCCAATGCTTCGGCCGGGGTGTTGCGGGTGTTCGTCATGGCGGTGTGCACGCCGTCCATGCCGTGCCGAAACGGGGTCGCACCCTCCCCGCCACCGATGGTTTCGTAGTAGGCGAAGGAATCCCGGCTGCCGCGAGAGCCGATCAGAATGTTGTTCATCGTCCCCTGTGATGCGGCCGGCACGCGGTCCGGCAGAGCAGGCGCCAAGGCCCTGAACACCACGTCGACCAGACGTTGACTGGTCTCCACGTTGCCCGTGGCCACGGGGGCGGGGAAGATGGCATCCACGATGGTGCCCGGGGTCGTCTGCACCACCAGCGGTCGGGCCGCCCCCGCGTTGGCTGGCGCATCAGGATCGGTCAACACCCGCATGACAAACAGGGCGGCGGACTCGGTGACGGCACGGACGGCATTAAGGTTCGACGCGATCTGGGCAGGGCAGTCGCGAAGGTCTACGCGCATCGTCTGGCCCGTCAACTCCACGTGTGCCGTCAGGGTGAGGCCGTCGCCGTACTCCAGCACATCGGTGGCCGACCAGGTCCCGGTGGGCAGGTTCGTGAAGGCCGTACGGACACGGCGTTCCGCATAGTCCTGTAGATCATTCATGTCGCGGCGCAGCCGTTCAGTTCCACGCCCTTGCGCCAGCCGTCGTAACGCATGAGCCCCCGCATGATTGGCGGCGAACTGGGCGCGCAGGTCGCCGTACCGCTCGGCCGGCGTTCGGGAGTTCGCTGCCAGCAGGTCGATCACGTCAGGACGTTCACCATGACTGTCCACCAACAGGGTGGGCGGAACCCGGAGTCCCTCCATGGCGATGTCCACTGCATCGGCCGGCATCGAGCCTGGCGCGGCTCCGGCGATATCGGCGTGATGGGCCCGGTTCGCGACGTACCCGATGATCTGGTCACGATCATCGCCGACAGCTCCCACCAGGGTCATGTCGGGTAGGTGGCTACCCCCGGTGTAGGGATCGTTGATGATCGCCTGCATGCCGGGCTGAAGTTCGAAGACCTGCAACACTGCCCTCACCGCTGCGGGCATGGAACCCAGATGCACGGGAATGTGCTCCGCCTGGGCAACCATGTCGCCTGCCGGATCGAACACTGCTGCGGAAAGATCCAGCCGTTCGGTGATGTTGGGGGAGTAGGCCGACCGCTGCAGCGCCACTCCCATCTGTTCGGCGATCCCGTCAAGCGCGTGGCGGATGACCTGCAACTGTGCGGCGCTAGTCATCATGTTCCCGCTGGGTATTCGTGTGGTGCTCCGCCCCACGTGACCGATCCCGGATGATCAGGTTTCCGTGCTGATCCACGGTGCCGACGTCATCGGCCAGCAACAGCCCGGTGGAGTCGGGCTGTGTCACCAGAGCCGGTCCGTGAATGGTGGTTCCTGCGGAGGTCAAGCTGCCACGGGCATACACCGCAATCTCCTGGGGTCCTTCCCCCATATCCGCGGTGATGGTGGTCGGATCGGACGTCGGGCCCAGGTCCCACCCAGCCAGATCCCCCTCGTGAAGTGCTGGGCCGGTCACGACCAGCCGCACGGTGACGATTTGCATCGGCGTCCCCGACATCGCATACCCATAGGACGCGGTATGCGCAGCCTCGAAGTCTGCCGCCAACCCGGTTGTGCTGGCCGGATCGGCGAAGGGGATTCGCAGTTCGTGTGCCTGACCGACATAGCGAACGTCAGCGACCCAATGCCGTTCGGGCCACACACCGGTGACCCGATCCTGAAGCTGCAGACAGGTCGGGCGCAGGTCGGTATCGATGGGCACCATCACCGTACGTGACACCTCCTGCCGTCGGGGCGCCGTCAGAAGTCCCACCGCCGACAGGACTCCGGGCGTGGGAGGCAGAATCGCGACCGGACAGCCGAGCATGCGAGCCAGGGCAGAAGCGTGCAGCGGACCGGCTCCGCCGTAGGCCACCAGAGCCAGGTCGGTGGGATCCACGCCCGCCTCGGTGGTCACGCGTCGTAGGGCGCGGGCCATGTGTGCCCGGATCACGTCGATGATGTCGCCAGCGGTGACGCCGCTGAGTGTGTCGACGGCCCGACGCGCCGCATCGATGTCGGGTTGGACCACCCCGGCGGCCAGTTCGATGAGGTGGCCCAGAACCGCGTGGGCGTCGGTGACCGTGGGAGCGGTGCCGCCAGCGCCGTAACACGCCGGTCCAGGGACCGCGCCGGCGCTGCGTGGCCCGACCTGCAGTGCCCCACCAGGGTCCAGCAGGGCGATCGAGCCACCGCCGGCGCCAACGGTGTGAATCCCCACGGTCGGTGTACCGATTGGCAGGTCGGCGATGGTGCCGCGCTGGTCGATGACCGGGACCCCGTCGGCGATCAGACAGACATCGGTGCTGGTGCCACCCATGTCAAATGCCACGGCCTGGTCAAATCCTGCCTGCCGCGCAACGGCAGCGGCAGCAACGACCCCGGCCGCAGGACCGCTGAGCAGCGTGTGGACGGGTTCTGCAACCATTCGCTTGATCTGCGCGGTTCCTCCGCCTGAGGTCATGACGGTCACCTCGGCGTCGCGCACCCGGTCGGTCAGGCGTGACAGATAACGCGACATCACCGGTCCCACCGCTGCGTTGAGCGCGCAGGTGTTGGCGCGTTCATACTCCCTGACCGATCCCACCAGGTCGCAGGAGACGGTGATGTGGACTTGTGGCATGGCCTGGGTGATCGCAGCTGCCAGGTCACGCTCGTGCTCGGGTCGTGCCCAGGAGAACAACAACACGATGGCAACCGCGTCAGCACGGAGGGCCTTCACCCTGGCAACCACGCGAGTGATCTCCCGCTCAGTCAGGGCTGTCAGGACGGAACCGTCAGCGGCGATCCGCTCATCAACGGTCACCACCCGGTCACGGCTGATGATCGGGTCAGGGCGCACGCGGCGAAGGTCGTACAGCGATGGACGGTTCTGGCGACCGATCGTCAGCAGGTCTGCAAAGCCAGCGGTGACGAGCAGGGCCGGACGGGTGAAGTCTCGCTCCAGCACGGCGTTGGTGGCGGTGGTCGTGCCGTGCGCGACCGCGGTGACATCGACACCATGCTCGGCGATGGCCAGGGCGGCGCCCACCCCCACACTTTGATCCTCGGGTGTGGTGGGGGTCTTGCGCATGACGGGCTTGCCGTCGACGACCACGACGGCGTCGGTGAACGTGCCCCCGACGTCGACACCGGCGGTTGCTGTTGCAAGCTGAGTCATGCTCAGGTCGACACTCAGCCTGCGCTGATCCCGCTCACCAACAGCGCATTACCGTTTGCGACCAGCGACAACCGGTAGCGCTGCGTGAAGGTCGCGTTGGTGACAGGGTCACGCCAGGCCACCTGGATCTGTGCCTCACGTTCATCTCCGTCGCCGACAAAGACCTCGACCTGGCCAACCGAGGCAAGCTGCTGTTGCCCACTCAGGCCGCGTATCCGACTGCCGTCGGCGGTGATGCCGTCGATCTGGACCGTCTGCGCTTCGGCGAACACGGTGAACAGTTCCTGCATCTTTGGCTGCAGGGTGGCGCCCTGTGCCTCGTCAACCGGAGGATTTGTTGCCGGTTCCGGGGTTCCTGCCTGTGGCCTGGGGACGAAAGCGGGCGGGGCAATCACGGCCCAGCGGCCGTTACCGTCCTGAGCCAAGGGAACCGCGAGGTGCACCCACCGGGGGGCATCACTGCCGGTGACCTGACTGGCAACCGTGACAACGACACCGTTGTCGGTTCTGACCACGTCGAGTGGGACCGTCAAGACTGCCAACTGTTCACCAAGCCCGTCCCACCCCAACTGGCTGTCCAGTCCGGGCGCGAGGTACGCCCGCAACTCTCGTTCGCGAATCTGGGGGTTGGCCTCACTGAGGTTCAGATAGTCGTGGGCGAACTGGACCGCAAATGCCGTGGCGACCTGGAGGTCAGCTGGCAGATCGCCGGCCACAGGGACGTCGTCCACGGGGGGTGACGCCTGCGCCGAGGGTGTCGGATCTGTCGCGACCGCTGAGGTACCACCCACCGGTCGGGTTGCCGACGAGGCCTGGCTGTCCGGCCCGGGTTGGACGACGGGATCGCTCTGCGCGGGCACGGTGGTGCTGCTGGGACTGGGATCGCCACCATCATTTCCCGTGAACAGCGACAGCAGGGTGACCAACGCGATCAGCACCAGGCCACCGATGATGAAGGGCCTGACCCACGCCGGTGAGGGCGTGTTGCCACCGCGCTGCTTTCGACCCTTTGCGTCACGTCCTGACGATCGCTTCAAAGGGAACTGAGGGGGTGTGCTTGGACCCTCGGACGGGCCCTGTTCAGGGTCAGGGTCAAACAGCGGCGGCCGCGCGCCGGTGGTACTCATCAGGCCTCTAGTCCACCGTCGCCGTCCCGGATGTCGATCGGAATCTGGATAACCACGTTGGCTGGGATCTTATCGGGGTTGGACCCGAGCCTGTCGGCGTTCCAGGTGTAGATCAGTTGCCAGGTCGCTTCGATCTGCTCGGGGCTGAGGTCACTGGTGCCCCATAGCCGCTCACTGACCGTCCACAGATTGTCGCCAGGCTGAATCTCATAGGACCATCCCAGGGTCGGTGTCGCTGCTACCTCATCGAAGGCAACCACATCCTCCTCCGATGGTTGCTGACCGCTCTGCATCAGCGTCCAAGCCTCGATCACGGCCTGTGACCAATGGTCCACACGGACCCGGTCGACCGGTCGTTGTTGCGCCTGGGTGACGCGGTCGTTCAGCGTCAACTCCTGCACCTGCTCAACCGGTTCGGGACGCTGGTTCGGGTTCATCGCCGGATGCACGGCGATGACTGGACCGGTGGCGGCCTGTGGTGTGGCTGGGGTTGACGGATTGACAGCCTGGGGGGTGGCTGCGGGATCCACCCGCGGGGGCACCGGTGCCGGGAGCACCTCGGCCACCGGCGGCACGGGGACTAGATTTGGTACCGGGTTAGGCGTCGGCGGCGTTGGGTTCTTGACCTCGGGCACGGCGACGGCCGGCGGACGTGGAGGTTCGGGTCGCGTGGCCGATGGCTCCGCCGGTGTCACCGGCAGTTGCGCCACAGGCTCGGCAGGCACGTCCGAAACAGCGGGAACGATTTCCTCTGGTTCGACCGCAGGTGCCTCTTCTGGCGCTGCGACGAGGCCCGCTGCGACGGGAACGACCTCCTCGGCGGTTTCTTCGATGACCTCATCTGTTGCGGTGACGATGCCGTTAACCGGTCCGGTTACAGCCTCTTCCGCGGGTGGTGCGACCACAGGTGGGTCCACGACCGGAGCGGATCCATTCTGGCCCAGGTCCTCCTCGGCCTCTGGTGCGTCGGCCGCGGGTGGTGCGACCACAGGCGGGTCCACGACCGGAGCGGATCCATTCTGGCCCAGGTCCTCCTCGGCTGCTGGTACGTCGGCTGCTGGTACGTCGGCTGCTGGTACGTCGGCCTCTTGTGCCTCGGCCTCTTGTGCCTCGGGCTCTTGTGTCACAGTGTTCTCTGTCGCCGCGGCCACACCGGTCAGTTGGGGTGCCAGCAATACCCCCGCCGCCCCCGCCACAGCGGCGCCCTGCTTGGTGCGGCGAGCCGCGCCCCTGACCAGTTCCCGTGAGGTGGCGCCTTCGGCCAGCGCGAGCTCGGTCATGAGTTCTTTGCGCTTGCGGGCCTTCGCGATGCGGTCATTGTCCGTGACGAGCTGTGACAGTGCGTGATCCTGATGAATGTGGGGGTGCATTATTGGTTTCCTCCGTGTTGTGCTGTGTGGATGGCGATCGGGGTGGACCCCCCCGGATCCGTTTCCTCCTCGGCGACGAATTCATCGATGAGCGAGCTTGCGAGATTGAGATAGGCGTGACGGGTCTGAGTTGCCAACCACTCCATTTGGACGGTGGCGCCGTTGGCGAGTTCCTCGTCCCATGGGATGGTCACGACACGGCGGACCAGTTGGTCGAAGTGGTCACAGATTCGGTCGACGTCGACCGGCCGTCGACCGGGCCGCACCCCGTTGACCACGACGATTGCGCGGTTGACCTTCTCCTCCATGCCGTGTTCAGCCAGCCAACTCAGTAGGTAGGTGACCGCTCGTGCCGCATCGACGCTGGGTCCGGTGACGACCACCAATTGATCGGCGTGTTGCACGACCCCGCGCGTGGCCGAGTCAAGGATTCCGGTTCCGCAGTCGGCCAGGATCAGGTTGTACTGCATCCCCAGCATGGTCAGGACGTCTTCATAGTCCTTGCGCCCCATCCGGCGTGTCAGGTGTGGATCGTCTGGGCTGGCGATGACCTCAAGCCTGCTGGTGGCTTGCGAGGTGAAGGGCCGGACTTGGGAGTAGCTGGTGATGGGATCGCCCAGCGCCAGCAGGTCCGCAGCCGTCTTGGTCGTCTGGCGCTCGACCCGGTACCCCAGGCTGCCCGCGTCGGGGTTGGCATCCAGTGCCACGACCCGGTCGCCCCGGATCGACGCCAAGGTATGTCCCAGGTTCAGCGTCGTCGTGGTCTTGCCGACGCCGCCCTTGGTAGACACCACAGCCACTGTTCTGGCACCGGTGAACGGTCGACGTGTGTTGGCCAACAACTGTCGGGACTGCTGCTCAAGCGCGGTGGGAGCCGGCCGGTAGCGGCCGCCGGACAACTTCCACAACAGCCGGCGAAATCCTCCCTGTGGTGCGGGGTTTGTCTCCTCGACCCAGCCGGATTCATCAAACTCCGGATCCAGCCCCTGTTGCAGATCCTGAACAGACAGTGAGAACGGATCCGGTTCGGATGCATGAGGGCCGGGCTGCGGGGGATTCAGCTCAGGAGGGGCAGGCGGGTGTGAGGCGACAGTGGTGGGATCCAAAGTCGTTGCATACGTAGGGCCCCTTTCCGCTGTCCGACCCGGTTGGTTTTCCATCAAATCAGTCCCGCCGTCGTGGACGATGTCACGAAGTATCAGTCACTGAATCAGTCATCTGACTCCTGGTCGCAGACCAGTCCGCCCAGCTGAGCCCAGATGGGCAGGTGGTACCCGTGGTGTCTGTACTGTACTCCTATACGTAGGCTGCTGCGGACGGAAGTGGTAGGCCGATTGGACCACACGGTCTAGTTATCTCGGGGGCAACACGGGTAGCGTGACCAACGCATGACAAATCGGGAGCAGCAACGTTGAGTGACGGGACCGGCGGTAACGAGCACAAATCGGCGCAGGCGGCCGACGAACTGCTGTGGGCTGAGGAGACGGTCGAACCGGTCGCACCGCCGGCTCAAACGACACCCCCTGTCGCGGCCGACGGACGCAACGGCTGGCCACAGCCAGGACCAAGCGAGCAGGCCGACGAGTCATTCCTGCCTCCACCGCCATCCCTGGCCCGGGTGGCCCCATCGGCGGTGCCACCCCCCGACATGTCGACTGCTTCGCTTCAGCCTGGTCCGCACGCTCCGGGGGACCACCAGGCCTTTCCGCCGAACCAGTTCCCTGCCCCGGGACCCGCCCGACTGGATGAGGCGACGGTCCTTCGGCCCCGGGCGGATCAGCCGTCCGGTGGCTGGAGGGCGTGGCTGTACCGGATCACCGGTGGTGCGATCAACATGGGTCCCAGCCGGGCAGAGCAGGCGTGGAATGCCCTGGTGTCCCGTTGCCAGGCACCGTGTGATCGCGATCGGCGCATTGCGGTCATCTCACGTAAGGGTGGGGTGGGCAAGACCACCACAACCCTGATGATCGGCCACACTTTGGCCGCCCTGAGGCACGACCGGGTCATCGCAATCGACGGGAATCCCGACGCAGGCACGCTCGGCCACCGGGTCACACGTCAGACCGAGGCGACTGTCATCGATGCGTTGGCGCGCATCGATTCTGTCGTCGGCTATCCCGACGCGCGGGCCCTGACCAGCCAGGCACCCTCCCGGCTTGAGGTGATGGCCTCCCCACAGGATCCACATGCGTCGCGGGCGTTGCATGGTTCGGACTACCAGCGTGTGATGGCCGGGCTCGACAAGCACTACAACGTGATGCTGTGCGACACCGGCACCGGGATCATGGATGACGCCAACCTTGGCATCCTCGACGCAGTCGACCAGATCGTGCTGGTCAGCGGAACCGCACTTGACAGTGCCCGCGCGGCCTCGTTGACCCTGGACTGGTTGCAGACCAATGGTCGGGCCGAGTTGGTCCGGGATGCGGTCGTGGTGCTCAACTCGGTTGGCGGCATGGGCCGGGTGGACGTCGATCAGGTCGCCAGGCATTTCGCCGACCGCTGCCGCTCGGTTCACCGCGTGCCATACGACCGCCATCTGGAGACTGGCTCGATCACCGATCCCGATCTGCTGGCGCCGGTGACCCAGCAAGCCTGGCTGGACGTTGCAGCCGCCGTGGTGGATGGGTTCGCCCTGACGTCACCCAGGGTACGGCGATGAACGGGGTGGTGGCGTTGGGACGTCACTCCGGCCCATTCCTGGAGCGTCCGACGCACGTGGTTCACGTTGACCCTGAGCCGGTCCTGGCGGATCTGTCGATGATGCACGTCATGCTGCAGGAGCAGTTGAACCTGCAGGAGTCCTTGGTTGTCGTCTACCCCTCACGACTGGGCGGGACTCCCGCACGGGCGTTGAGCACCGTTCGTGCGGCCATGAACGGACCGCCCATCCTGTGGCATGCCACCGACCTGCCTCCGTTGGCAGCCGACGTGCTTGTCACCCTCGCGGGTGCGCTGAGCACGACTTTGGGTGGAGCGCCCATGGTCGCGGCGGCGCTGAAGATCCTGGAACTCCAATTGGTCCACATCACCTGGGTGCCGTCGGTCGCCCGGCTGAGCGACCCCGCTCCGACAGTGTGGCAACACGCCAAGTCCGCACTTCCCCACACCTCCTGGCTGGTGTCTTCCTGGCCCGAACCATCGATCAGGCGTCTGGATCTCGAGGATCTGCCGCCGGTGCCGCGAACCACCCAGGAGATCGGCATTGCGATGGCGGATCTGGGTGGCGACGTCAGTTGGGTGGAACCGGTGATCGGCACGAACCTTCCTGCGGCGGTCGGGGTCCAGGTGGAACCGGCACCCGACACCTCCGCGTGGTGGGGCTGCAAGCAGGTCAGCCAGGTCGTGCTGTACCCGCGATCCATCGATGTGCTGACTGGGTTGTTGAGCACGAAACTACACGCGGGCGTCTGTACCTGGTGCCAGCGGATGGTCGGGGATGAGATATGTCCATGGTGTGAACTTCCCCGGTCAGGGGTGACACGGCTGGGCACGACGTCGCAGCCTGGCCAGACCGTGGAGTTGTTCGGATCCGACGAAGAGGTGGCCGCCAGATGAATCCCCGCCAACGCAGGGGCGTCCTGTTGATAGGTCTCAGTGTCGTGGGCGCAATCGCGGTCTTCCTGGCCGTATCCGGCTTCGTCGCCGACGTCCGAGCCCAGGTCGGCAACCTGGAGCAGGTCGTGCGGTTGACGACCGATGTAGCGCCCTTTGTACCGATTCCGGCCGAAGCGATCGAGATCTCAGAGATGCCGGCCCGCTGGAAACCCGTGTTGGCCATCGGTTCGCCGCAGGAACTGGAAGGGATGGTGTTGGCCACGGGTCTGCCGGCCGGAACGCTGCTTGAGAGCGGCGACATCATCCCACCACCGTCGATCCCTCCGGGACAGCGACAGATCGCGATCCTGGTGGACGCCGAAACCGGCGTCGGCGGAAACATTCAGGTGGGCGACATCGTGGATGTGATCGCGACCCGACGGGGTCAGGAGCCCGAGGTTCCCAGCGCCGAGATCACGATCCAGCAGGCTCAGATCCTCTCCATCGGGGCGCCCACCGTCCAGGAGGGTGTCGATCCGACGACGGGCGGGTTCGCAAGCAACGACGTGGTGCCCATCACCTTCGTCCTGTCGCCGGCGGACGTGCTGCGGTTGGCCTACGTCGAATCGTTCGCGGTCACCGTGCGTCTGGCGCTGCGCTCCCCGGCCGACTCCTCCACTCTTGATCCGCCCGAGCGTGTCTACGCCCCCGCCGCACAAGGAGGGGGCCCGCCATGATCAATGTCATGCTCGCCACCAGTAACCGGGCGTTGGCCGATGAGCTGGCCGACTTGTCCGCTGAGGCAGGGACTTTTGCGATCGCCCAGGTCGTGCCCGACACCGTTGCGTTGAACTCGGCACTGGAGCTGACCGAGGTCGACGTGGTCCTGCTGGACTCCGACATCGGACCACTGTCCGCCTTGGACATCGCCCGTGAGCTGACCCAGCGCTACCCCGACATCGCGTTGGTCCTGTTGTCGCAAAGCGCGGGCCAAGAAGTCTTGGAACGTGCTTTGCACACGGGTTTCCGCGGCGTCATCGGTGCGCCCTTGGGGCTTGAGGCAGTGTCGGCGAGACTGGAGGCGGCCGGGGGTTGGTCCCAGCGCCTGCGCGATCGCCTGACCGAATCAGCCGATGACCGTCGTGGCCGAATGATCGCCGTTGCCGGGGCCAAGGGTGGTGTAGGGGCGACAACCATTGCCACCCATCTGGCGCTGGAGGCGCAACTGGCCAACCCCGAACGACGCATCTGTTTGATCGATTTCGATCTTCAGGCCGGCGACATCCGCACGTTGTTGGACCTGTCGCACCATCGCAGCGTCGATGACCTGGTGGAGGTGGCGCAGGACGTCACCTCACGCCACCTCAACGATGCCCTGTATGCCCACAAGTCAGGCCTTCGCATTCTGCTACCGCCACCACAGGGTGAGCATGAGGCCGACATCACCTCCGAGATCGCCAGGGGCATCCTGGGCTCGATCCGCACGCGCTTTGACCTTGTCGTTGCTGATGTAGGCAGCGTGGTCACCGACGGCGGGTCGATGGCGACCGAGATCGCCGACGAGGTACTTCTAGTGGTCACGCCCGACGTTTTGGCGCTACGATCGGCGGCGAGGCTCGTCCAGCTTTGGGAACGAAGACGGCTACGCAAGGACGGCATCACGGTCATGGTCAATCGCTCAAGCCGCGACACGGAGGTCCAACCTGACCTGGTCGGTCGGGTGCTGGAGTTGCCCGTCATGACCTCGACCGTGCCCGCCTCCTTCCGCGATCTTGAGGCTGCGGTGAACACCGGGGTTCCCGATCACCTTGAGGACGGTGCCATCCGAGAGGGCATCCTGGCCATCAGCCGCGAACTCCAACTGGTACGCCCCAAGAAGCGCCGCAGCCTGTTCAACCGTGGCGATGACAGTGGCTCGATCATGGTCGAGGCCGTGGCGGTCCTGCCCTACGCGCTGGCGGGCCTGCTGTTGTTCTGGCAACTGGTGATCATCGGCTGGACCTATTCCATGGGCCAGCACGCGGTGCGGGAGGGCGCACGTGAACTTGCGGTCAGCGGCCTCGCAGCGACCAGCCGTGTGGAGCAGGTCGTTCGTGAGGAACTGCCGCCATCCATGCGGGACGGAATCTCAATCACGACCACGACGTCGACGGTCAAGGCAGATATCTCCGTCCCGCTGCTGAATCCCCGCTGGATGAGCCCATGGACCATCACGGTGCAACAGGGGACCGTCAGGGAGGTTGGATCATGAGGCGTTGGCTGCAACGACTGAGGACCTCCGAGCAGGGTGTCTACAACGTCGAGTTGCTGACCTTGCTGCCCTGGTTTGCGATGGTGGCCATCCTTGCGTTTCAGCTGGCGTCGATCGGCGGGGCCATGAACATGGCCGAGAACGCGGCCAGGGCCGGAAGCCGCCAGGCAGGCATGGGCGGTAGCGCCGAAACTGCAGCCCTGAACGCAGTTGATCCAGGATTTCGCGACCGGACCAGCGTGACCGCCTCGGGTGAAACCGTGAACGTGGCCATCCGTGTGCCGGTGGTGATCCCGTTCATCAATCTTGACGTGACCACCATTCGACGGTCAGCGACGTTGCCGTCCACCCGCATCGTGGGACCCTGACCCGTGGCGTTGAGCAACCGGCGAGATGACGGGGAGTCCTCGCCACGTAACAACGGCAGCCCGGATGTTCGCCGCTACCGGGAGATGTTGCTGGGCGAGGTCGATCTGGACGAGTTGGACACGCTGTCCATCACCCAGAAACGTGCCCGCCTTGAACGGGTCGTCGGACACCTGATCAGCCGTGACGGTCCGATACTTTCCTCAGGAGAACGCGGCGATCTGATTCGTCGGGTTGTCGATGAGGCCTTGGGACTTGGTGTGTTGGAGCCGTTGTTGGCCGACCCGATGGTCACCGAGATCATGGTCAACGGCCCCGATCAGATCTACGTGGAACGGGCCGGCAGGCTGACCTTGTCGCCGACCAAATTCTCCTCTGATGAGCAGTTGATGCAGACGATCGATCGGATCGTCAGCCAGGTGAACCGCCGTATCGACGAGTCCTCGCCCATGGTGGATGCGAGGCTGCCCAGCGGTGAGCGGGTCAACGTGATCATTCCTCCGTTGTCGCTGTCCGGGGCGGTGCTGACCATCAGGCGGTTCCCCCGGGCATTCACCATGCAGGAGATGGTGGAGTTGGAGTCGGTTGACGAACCCACCGCGTGGTTGCTTGACGCGATGGTCCGAGTGCGGTGCAACATCATCATCGCTGGCGGTACGGGTACCGGGAAAACCACCTTCCTCAACGCCCTCAGCGGGTTCATCGGCGAGCGGGAACGCATCGTGACGATCGAGGACTCAGCCGAACTGCAACTGCAGCAGCCGCATGTGATCCGACTGGAGTCGCGACCCGCCAACGTCGAGGGCAAAGGCGAGGTCGCCATCCGTGATCTGGTGCGCAACAGCCTGCGCATGCGCCCAGACCGAATCATCGTCGGTGAAGTCCGCGGTGGTGAGACGCTGGACATGCTGCAGGCCATGAACACCGGTCATGAGGGATCGCTGTGCACCGTCCACGCCAACTCGGTATCCGATGCCATTCTGCGGCTTGAGACCTTGGCGTCCATGAGCGAACTGGACATCGCCTTTGAAGCCCTGCGCGATCAAATCACCGGGGCGGTGGACGTCATGGTTCACCTGCGGCGCTACCCCGACGGGTCACGGCGGGTCGGCCAGATCGCGGTGAAGCGCACGATGGAGCGAAACCCGTTCGTGCTTGATCCGGTGTCCACCTACGAAACCGATCCGATCGGCCCCGACCTGGAGGTCACTGGCCGGTTCGTGCACTCGGCGCTGCCAGATTGGCTCAGGGAACGGTTCCGGCTGAGTGCCATCGACCTGCACCCGGCATTTGATGTCGGCGGCGAGGCTGCGGCATGACCCCTGACGCCTCGATGATCCTGTTGATCGTGACCCTGATCCTGCTGATCCTGGGCGTCGTCATCTTCGATCAGGGCAGTACGCGGCGCCGGACGGCAACCAGACGCGCCAGGATGTCCTATCGCACCAACGCCGTCCCGGCCTGGCGTCGTGGTGTGCACGCGGTGGTGATGCGGACCCCAGTCGGCAGCTCGGTTGACTCACGGCTGCGGCGTGCCGGCATCGCCGTGATTCTGGCCGGTGACGCGATCCTGGCAACGCTGGTGGCATCTGCGGCCGTGTACTTCCTGGCACTGCAGCTGGTCACAAGTTTCGTGTCCTTTCTGCTTGCAATTGCGGTGGTCTACGGAGCGCACCGCTATCTGAGCACGCTGG
The DNA here is from genome assembly GCA_051004735.1 of Euzebya sp. GTDB lineage: Bacteria > Actinomycetota > Nitriliruptoria > Euzebyales > Euzebyaceae > Euzebya. Next base: position 62,004 of record JBPCKA010000105.1, read on the forward strand.
TACGAAAGCGGGCGGAGAAGTTCGCCGACCAGCTACCCGACATCGCGCGAATCATGTCGAATGCCGCCGGAGCGGGGATGGCCATCCAGAATGCTTTGGCACTTACCACCCGTGAGATGGCCGAGCCGGCGCACTCGTTGCTTGAGCATGCCGTGCGCCAGATGGACATCGGTCGCACCTTGGCAGACGCCATGGAGAGCCTGGAAGAGCGTGCACCGTCGAGGGAGATGGCGGTGTTGGTGAGCACGCTGATCATCCAACAGCGAACCGGTGGGGACGTCATCGAAGCGCTGCGCGAGATGTCAGACAACCTGGAGGTTCGCCGGGACCTCCGTCGCGAGGTCGACACCACCATGTCAGGTGTGCGATACACCGCCTATGCGGTGATGGGGTTGGGCGTTGCGATGTTGTTCGTGCTGGAGGCCATCTCCAACGGCACCTTGCGTCGGATGACGGAGAGCCTGGCAGGGCAGATCGTGCTTGGCATCTCCGCCACACTCTATGTGATCGGCTTTGCAGCCATGCGGCGTCTGTCACGGGTGGACGTATGAATCCGGCGCTGGTGGGGTTGTTCTCGATGGTGATCTTCGCCATAGGACTGGTGGGTCTGCGACAGGCACGCACGGCCCCGGCATCATTGCGGACGCTGACATCGGGCGCGTCGCAGCGTCGTCAGAGTCCGGTCAGCGGTGTACACCGCCTGGCAGGACGGTTGTTCGGGCCATTCATCCTGCGTCGGACCAACCCCCGGTCACGGCAGCGGCAGGAGCATTGGCTGGATGCCGCGGGCCGGCCCGATCGGGTGGTTTTGGCCGATGTCGCCGCTGCCAGGGCTGGCGACACCCTGGTGTGCCTGGTCATCGGCGGTGTCGCCATCATCGCTCTGCCCATCTGGCTACTGCCACTGATCGCCGTGTACGGATTCTTCCGGCAGAGCCTGCAGTGGCGCCGGAAGGCCAAGGCTCGACAGACCCGAATCGAGCGGGACCTGCCGGACTACCTGGACGTTCTGGGCGTGACCATCCAGGCGGGCCTGAAGTTTCGTGGTGCACTGCGACGGGTGGGGGAGCGCTTTGAGTCACCGGTCTCAGAGGAGTTCCGGATCGCGTTGCAGCAGATGGAGGTCGGATCGTCTCGTCGGGCGGCATTTGAGGGTGTGCGGGAGCGCAACGACAGCCCGTCGTTGAACCGGTTCGTCGGCGCCTTGCTTCAGGCAGAGGAGTTGGGGGCACCCCTGACGGATTCCATGATTGCCATCTCCAGCGACATGCGGAAGACCTTTGGCCAGAACGCGCGCAAACAGGCCGCCAGGGCGACTCCGAAGGTGACGTTGGTGGCGACCACGCTGTTGCTGCCAGCCTCGGCCCTGCTGTTGATCGGCGGACTGGTCATCGGCGGGGACCTGGACATCGGCGGCGTTCTTGGTGGCTGATGCGGTGTCACAGGACCGCAGCTCCGAGGATGTCGCAGAGTCCCTGAGTGGCCTGGTCAAGTTGGCGGTGGATCTGCGCCTGATCCTGCTGCTTATCGCCATGACCGTGGCGCTGGTCCAGGGAGCGGATCGACGGGTCCTGTTGCTGATGCTGGTGGCGTCCTACGCCAGCATTGGGCTGTTGCTGTGGTGGGACCGTTTGGCCCAGGCCCTGCTGCGTCACCCCTGGATGTTCCTGCTGGACGTCGGGATCACCGTGGCGATCATGGTCACGACGGGGATCGAGGGTCCGTTCGTGCTGTACACGATCAGTACGGCCTTTCTGGCCGGGGTCCTGTACGGCTATCCCGGCGGTGGGGTGTTCGGCGTGGGCCTGGCCATGGCATTCATGATGCTGGCCGCAGAACTGCCGGACTCACCTCTGTCGTTCATGGCACTGGTGGGCATCCCGGTCATGGTGATTGTCGCCGGCGTCGGGGCGGCCGCCATCCGGGCACTGTTGCTGTACTCCGCAGGTGTGGAGGCCGACCTCGAGCACGCCCTGACCCAGGCAGCCGGGGCCGAGGAACGGGCCCGCCTTGCCCGCGAGATGCACGACACGTTGGGAAAGACCCTGCACGGCATCTCACTGTCTGCAGCAACGCTGCCCCAATTCGTCAGGCAGCGCCCCGAGCAGGCCGAGGCGAAGGCCATCCAGGTCGCCGCCGCAGCAGAAACGGCGGCGTTAGAAGCTCGTCAGCTGATAGGGGACCTTCGTTCTGACAGCATCAACAAGCCCCTGCACGCAGCGATCGTGGACTGGGCGCGTGAGTGGGCAGCAACCTCGGAGGTGGAGTTGTCCCTGGCTATCACACCCATCGGCCCGATCAGCGCATCATCCCGCTATGAGTTGTTCACCATCCTCCGCGAAGCCCTACGCAACGTCAGCGCACACGCGGAGGCTGACTCGGTGTCGGTCTATCTCGCGCAGGACGGCGATACCGCGGTCCTTGAGATCGCCGATGATGGGCTGGGCCTGGGTTGCACCGACCTGGAACAGTTGGCGGCAGACGGCCACTACGGCCTGGTCGGAATGCAGGAGCGTGCCGCCCGGGCCGGTGGGCAGATATCCATCACCAGCCGCGGGCGGGGTACCACGATTGGCGCCCGTGTCCCGATGACGTCGGCCCATGACATGGTTCAACCCCCCGCAGAGGTCCAGGCAACGTGATCAGGGTTCTGGTAGTCGATGACAATCCGGTGATTCGCGGTGGACTGGTCGGTCTGCTGGAACTCAGAGATGACATCACCGTCGTGGGCGAGGCCGGCACCGGCAAGGATGCGGTCGCCAAGGTCCGCAGCACCCTGCCACATGTGGTGCTGATGGACGTCCGCATGCCAATCATGGACGGTATCGAGGCCACCACGCTGATCGCCGACGCCGCCAAGGTCCTGGTGCTGACCTACGCCGAGGACGTCGACATCGTGGCGCGCGCGATCCAGGCTGGTGCCCGGGGTTACCTGGTACATGGCCGCTTCACTCCCGACGAACTGGCCGACGCCGTGATCAGCGTCCACAACGGCGGCACCCATGTCAGTCCAACCGTCGCCCCGGTCCTGTTCGACCTGGTCCGCAGCGGCTCGACGACGAAGTCCTTCACCCCGGCTGAGGAGGGCGGGTTGACCGAACGCGAGATCGACGTGATGAACCTGATTTCCCAGGGACGGTCGAACGCCCAGATCGGCGAGAGTCTGTTCATCAGTGAAAAGACGGTCAAGAACCACATCAACCGGGCCTACGCCAAACTGGACGTCAACAACCGGGCCCAGGCCATCGCCACGTGGCTGGGAACCCGAGACGACACCGACCGACGGTGAGCGAAGCGAGCTTCGTTGGCCGGAACGGTATTGCCGGGCCCAGTGGGGGCCCAGATCATTTGGGTCCCCTGGACTACTGGTATTTGGGTCCCGGGGCCCTGTCAGAGGTCGACGGTGGCCCCTACTGTGAATTGCAGCACAGGAACCCGATTCTCTCCACAGGAGCAGCACAATGAACCCGATCATCGCACTGTACGTCACAGTCCACATGGCTCTCACCGGTGCTGTCGACCGCACCGTCGAGCGCATCCACAGTGAGGACGGCCAGGGGACGGTGGAATGGATCGGCATCGCTGCCGTCACCATCGCAGTCGCCGCGGCCGTCATCGCGACCAGGACCACGATGGGCGAGGCCGTCCGGGACGCCTTCACGAACCTCATCGGACGCGCCACCAACCCCGGCTAGGCCACTTCGACCACCGCTGGCAACCGCCCCGCATCCGGGGCGGTTCTGCGGCGTTATGGTCCCGGCGCACACAGCCTCATAGGTTAGCCGTGGTGACCAGATCAACCGACTCCGGAGTCCGACCTCATATGAAATCCGTCTTTGTGGTGATGATCCTTGCCGTCGTCCTGGCAGGGTGTTCATTGCTGTCAGGGGATGACTCGAAAGATCCTGATGTTGCCCGCTCATCTGGGGACCTTGATCCCGTCACCCAGGAACCGGCAACAGCCACGCCGCTGGACACGCCAGACACGCCTGAACCCGCTGACCCCGACGACGGTTCGGACACAGGCTTTCCAACCAACGCCGAGTTGCGTGAGATGGGCGCCGTCGCGACATGTGACGCTCTGGGCGATGAGTACTGCCAGGATTCCGACGGCAACATCTGGCCGGACTTCGTGGAAGAGGCGGTGGGGCGTGATCCCCTGACCGACGAATGCGCCCAGACTGGCTGCCTGGGAACCAGCGTGGACGACTTCCTGGCGCAGGTGCAATCCAACACATTGTTCATCCTGGATTCGTCGGGTTCGATGGCTGGTGACGCGGGCGGCGGGTTGACCAAGATCCAGGCAGCCCGGCAGGCACTGATCGGCTATGTCGCGGCGACACCTGATTTCGTCGACATCGGCCTGATGGTCTACGGCCATCAGGGAGACAACTCCGATGCCGGTCGTCCCGAGTCGTGTGTGGGCATCGAGACCTTCGCCCCGATCGGTGATCTGACCGTGGACAGTGTCGAAGCGGTCGTGGGACAGTTCGAGGCCACCGGGTGGACCCCCATCGGCGCGTCTCTTGATGCCGCTGGACCCGTGGTCCAGGCTGCTCAGGAGGCTGACCTGGCCGAAGGAATTGATGGGGCGACCAACAGGATCGTGTTGATCTCCGATGGGATCGAGACCTGCGACGGCGATCCGGTGGCCAGCGCTCGAGGACTGGCGGACCTCGGTATCAACGTGGTGGTGGACGTCATCGGATTCGATCTGGCCGAGTCCGACCGGGCATCCCTGCAGGAGGTGGCTACCGTGACGGGGGGAACCTATTCCGATGCCCGAACCGGAGCCGATCTGATGAACGTGCTGGGGGAGTACGACGCACAGATCCAACGGACCGCCGACGCCATGGACTGCCAATTCTTTGCATTCAACAGCCTGAACAACTGCTCCGCAGAGTTGGGCGCTGAAGCGCAGGATTACCTGCAGACCGTCTCGGAGGATCTTCGGGAGCAGGGTGACGACGACCGGGCGAATTTCCTGCTTAGCTGGCGGGTCCAGGTGGCCGAGGACGAGGAGGACATGCGAGACGTCGTGCTTCGCGAGATGGAGGATCAGTGGGACTCATTCGTGGAGCAGTATGACGAGGCCAGCAGGCGACAGGAGGAGTTCCTGGACCGTGTGGGCGCCACCCAGAAAGTTGCCGCCCAACCGTTCTACTGCCCCTTCAAGGACCGTGACCTGACAGTTTGAACTACTGACCGGAGACACCGATGACCGCGCTACGAGGGCAAGACGAGAAGGGATCGGCGTATCCGGCGTTTCTGATCCTGACCCTGGTGACCGTTCTGATCGGTGTGTTCTTCTTTCAGACCGGGCGTGCCACCGATCTGGGTGCCGAGGCGCAGACGGGCAGTGATGCGGCTGCCCTGGCCGGAGCGGGTGACATCCGTTCTCAGATCCTTGAGTGGATCTACAGCGGTGCGTGGAACGGCAGTCCGTTCATCGTCAATGTCCCGCGGGCGACCGCTGCCGCTCAGCGGTACGCCGCTACAAACGACGTGGTCATCACCGATTTCCGGATCACCACCGTCGGGTACCTGTCATACGACGTCTACGTCAAGGCAGCGACCACCCGCAGACTCACTCCTGAGGGATACGTCAGCGAGAACTCCACGGGCGGTGAGCGCGACGAAGTCCGGTTCGGCAACAACGAACGCGCCTTCCAGGACGCCACCGCCAGAGTGCGGTTGGGCAGCACCAGTTTCCTTTCCGGCGGCTTCTACACTCCCGGTGGCGGATCAGGCGGATTCGGACCCGGCGCCGGCGGCGGAGCGTCAACCGCCGGAGGTGGGTGTCCAGTCAGCGCAGCGGAACGGGCAGACCTGGCCGACAAGGCCGGGGTGTCGGAGGAGTTCGCCGACTCCTCCTACCTGAGCCGGTATGCGGGCTGCGATGGGGGAGTGTCGATCCGTGCGCTGGATGAGAAGATGAAGATCTCACTTCTCAGGCTGGAAAAGGCGATGGGGACACCGTTGTTGCTCAACTCGGCCTACCGCTCACCCGCCTACCAGGCGCAGTTGTGTCAGCGGGTCAGCGGGCCGTGTGCGGCTCCCGGACAGTCGATGCACAACGTCGGGCTGGCCGTGGATGTCGGCAACTGGCAGATCGCGGCCGCCCACGCCGGGGATCCCGGGGTGGGCCTGTGCCAACCGCTGCCCAACAACGACGCAGTGCATTTGTCGCATTCCTCGGGGCGCGAATGTGGCGGAAGCACGGGCAGTGCCGGGGGCGGTGGGTTCCTGCCATTTGGCGGTGTCGCCCAACTGTCGGCCCAGGCCAGCGTCGAGGTGCTGCTGGTCAAGTAGCCGAGTTCAGAGTTCAGGATCCACCTAGAACGGACCAGCCGCCGTCGGATGCGATCGTCTGTAAGATCCTGACCTGCGATCGGCGCTACGCTTGCGTCGATCATGTGCGAACGGGGAATCCGTGCGGCCAGGTGAGATGCGGTGCCGGTGGCATGCGCTGGCTTGTGGCGCGACCGGCGTGCTTCTTCTGCTCATCCTTGTTGGTGGCGCGAGGCCGTCAGCAGCAGTCACCGATGAGCCGGAAGATGGCCCCGCCCCCGCCGCGACTGCCCAGCCGTTGGGGGAGGCCCCTGTCCTGCTGATCATGGACGCGTCCGGATCGATGAACGCCGACGACGGCACTGGTCAGCCGAAGATCGAGGCGGCCCGCCAGGCTTTGACCCAACTGATCGACGGGTTGCCCGACACCGCCACGGTCGGGTTGCGGGCTTATGGACATCGCACGCCCAACACCGACCGCGAGGCTGGCTGTGCCGACACCGAACTACTGGTCCCCGTCGGCGCCGACAACCGTGATGCATTGCGACAGGCCGTGGGTGGCCTGCAGGCCAGTGGCTTCACCCCAATCGGAACCTCACTGCGCGCCGCACTCGAGGACCTGCCAGGCGATACGCAACGAACAGTCATTCTGGTCAGCGATGGAATCGACACCTGTGCCCCGCCGGCCGCGTGCGAGGTTGCCCGTCAGATCATCGCCGAGGGCGTTCAGTTACGGGTTGAAACCGTCGGCTTCCAGGTCGACGCGGCGGCCGCACAGGAACTGCAGTGCATCGCGGATGCGACCGGAGGCACGTTCAGGCCTGCGGACAGCGCGGAGGATCTTGCCCGCGAGTTGCGCGCCAACATCGCCAGTGGGATACCCGTGGAGGGCGGCCCCACACCGGCACAGGCAACGCTGATCGGTCCGGGCCAGTACGTCGATGTCCTGCGCTACCCCATGGAGCGCTGGTACGCCGTCGATTTGCGTCCGGGCGACCGTGTCCGCTCCACTGCCGCGGTTATTGGATCCTCGACCACCCCCCAGGTGCCCTCTGTGCGGATCGAGATGCAACTGGGCTTTGGCGACATCATCGGTTTGACGCCGTGTGACACCGACAGTGCGGTAGGGGTCGGACCCTTCACCCAGAATCTGGCCGTGGACGGGCTTCAGGTGGAGGGTGGCACGGTCTGTTCGGACCCCGGCCGCTATGTCATCGGGCTGAAGATTGTCGTCCCAAACGACACCGATGTGGAACGGGCCATGGAGGGGGTGGAACTGCCAGTCGAGTTGTTTGTGGCCATCACCAGCCAGAACCTGGACGCTCCGGTGACCCCCGGTCCGGCGCGACCGGACCTGGCCGCACCACCGCCGATCGATCCTGGCCGGTTGCCGACGCCGACCAGTTACTACCTGATCACGGTCGTGGGGTTCGGCGCCCTGGGCACGATTGCTGGGGTTGCGTTGTCGCGGAAGATGAGGCCATGAGACGCCTCGCGGTTGCCGGGCTGCTGGTGCTCATCATCGCTGCGGTGCTCGCGCCGGTCGTGGCTGCCCAGACCCCCACTGCCCCGAACCCCGCACCGACGGTGGAGTTACCCAGCATCGAAGGGGCGGCCAATCCGCTGGACGCGCCACTGGTCGGCGTCGGATCGTTCGTCGACACAATCCTGCAGACTGAGACATTGTGGTATGCCCTCGACGCCCAACCGGGTCAGCGTGTCGGTGCGACCGTGGGAGTCATAGGCCGTCCCGGTGATCCGGTCGCGGCAGACACCTTCCTTGAGGTCACGGTGACCGACCAGCAACGGCAACCGCTTGAGGATGCCGACAGTGAGTTTCGGGGCGACGTTGATGTCTTCCTGGAACTGGCCACTGCTGAAGTCCCGCCGATCGCGGGGAACCAGCCCTTGCTGTCGGTGGGACTGCGATCAGCCACGGGGCAGGCTGATCTGGCTGGCGTCGGCTACCGCCTACAGGTCACCGTCGTCATCGACGGAACCCCCGTGGCAGTGGCGGAGCCGGACTCGGGCACCGCCGGTCCAGGCCGCCCCGAACCGACCACCGGCCCAACCGTCACCACTCCACCCGTGCCGCCCCCCGGTGACCCGCAGCCGGTTCGGGACCTGACTCCCTTCGCTCTGGTCGCGCTGGCAGTGGGCGGGTTTGCCGGGTTCGAATTGAGCAGGCGTGGGCTATGACCCGCACTGCCGCAGTGGTGGCGCTGGCATGTGCCCTGATGCTCAGTAGTTGCGCGAACGTCGGGCAGCTGCTTGGGGCGGGACAACAGACGTCCGTGGCAGATGCGGTGGCGGTGTTGCCTTCAGGAGCGACGTCCTCACCCGACGTCGCCGAGGATCACATCCCAACCCCGGCCGCATCAGCCACCACCCAGCCGGGTGCCTCCGCCGTGGCGGGCATCCCTCAGGAACTGTGCCGAGTCGTTGATCCGCAGTGGTGCCTTGACACGGATGCCGACTCGGTGCCCGATGTGGTCGAACGCGCATTGGGCTATGACCCTGCCGTGATCGATTGTCTGCTCGCAGACTGTGGGGCGTCCGCAGCGGTGGAGCAGGTGATCCGCACCGCCCGCGCACCCGTCCTCGTCGCGGTGGATGGCTCAGCGGTCATGGCCGCTGCCTTTGGGGAAGCCACACGGATCGACGCCGTCCGCAGGGCCATCCAGCGACTTGCCGTCGGGACTCCGGACTATGTCCCAGTGGGTGTGACCAGTTTCGGCGACCGCGGCAGCGCCGCAGACGCCGACCGTCTGGAATCCTGCTCGACGGTGACCACGCACGCGTTCCCAGAGGAGCTCACTGCTGATAGTGCCGATGACGTGGCAGGGCGAGTCCAGGCCGTCGGCTTTCGGCCGATCGCGGCGATGATCCAAGCCGCCGGGCCGATTCTGCAGGCAGCCCGCCAGCGCAGCGATCCCGCCGGACAGGGTCCGCCGCCCCAACTGCTGCTGCTGACCAGCGGAGCCGACAATTGCGACGGCGACCCCCTCGCCGCGCTGGACCAGCTTGCGGCGGCCGACATGGCGCCAGCGGTGGATGTGATCGCGATGGATGTTCCCCCGGCCGATGTCGGTGCACTGCAGGCACTGGCCCAACGGACAGGCGGATCTTTCACGGCGGTACGGGACCCCGCGGGCTTGAACGGTGCCGTGGAGCAGATGGCCGCACGACCTGCGGAGGCTCTGCGTGGATCGGTTTGTGAGTTCACGGCCGGGGCGGCCCTCAGCCGGTGCGAGTTGGCCTATCGCGATGCCGTGAGAGCCCATCTGGTACAGCAGATCGACGGTGCGCGGCAACAGGGTGAGGCGGATCTGGTTGAGGCTCTGGAGGCCTTTGCAGCGGCGGTTGACGCGAGCCTGACCCAGCGACTCACCCAGCCCGCCCCCGCCAACGCAGAACTTGAGGCCTTGTACCTGCAGGCGGTCGCGGCACGAGAACGCTTCCAGCAACGCTTTGACACGCCGTTGCCGGGGGACGAACTGTCAGCGTGCACCCTGACCCCAGAGGTGGCATGACCGCCCGCCTGTGTGTCGACGGGCGGGACGTCGCCGCGGTCGAGGTCGCTGACACCGCCCGCAGCCGACGGATTGGTCTGCTGGGTCGGGACGGGCTAGACGGAGCGCTGTGGTTGGCCCCAGCCAAGCAGGTGCACAGTTTCCGAATGCGGTTTGACCTGGACGTGGCATTTGTCGACAAGGACGGGCGGGTTCTGCACGTCCAGAACCTGGTCCGTGGCCGGATGACCCGCTTTGTCTGGCGGGCACACGCTGTCATCGAAGCCGAGATGGGCGCCTTCCCGCAGTGGGGGCTGGGAACGAACGCGGTCCTCACCATCGTGAGCGGGTAGGTCGCTACCTTGAATCAGCCATCCCCACGGCGGATGGGGGGTGGTGGCCGACGCCCCCAGTACGCCGGCCACCTCCAGTCCGCGGCGGGTGGTGGTCAACCGATGCGGGTCATGGGAGAAACCTAGGCACGATCAAAGCAGCGGGGTAGGGCCCCAGGACCCAATCTGGAACGGACAAGGGGCCCAATTCCGCTGGGTCCCCACGCTGCTAGCGTCTGGTGCGTGACTGAAACTCCGCGCGCAGATGATGCGCTTGCCTGTGGCATCTTCGCCGCTGGTATCTGCGCCATCGTGGGTCGTCCGAACGTCGGCAAGTCGACACTGCTGAACGCGATGATCGGTCAGAAGGTCGCGATCACGACTCCTGTTCCGCAGACAACACGTCATGCCATTCGCGGGATCCTCTCACGGGAACTCGTGCAGGTGGTCTTCGTTGACACACCAGGCATCCACAGGCCACGGACGCTGTTGGGGTCGCGCTTGAACGATGTCGCCCAGGCAGCGCTGGACGGGGTTGACCTGGCCGTCCTGGTCGTGGACGGCGCCCAGGGCATCGGTCGAGGGGATGCCTACCTGGCACAGATGGTCGCGGCGACCGGGGTGCCGCTGTTCGCAGTGGTCAACAAAGTCGACCGTCTGTCACGCGATGCTCAACTGCCTGCCCTCGCGGCGCTGAGTGATCTGGGCAGCTTCGAGGAGGTCGTGCCCATCAGCGCCCGTCGGGGGGACCAGGTCGAACTCCTCATCCAGTTGATAGCCAAGCGGATGCCGGCAGGTCCACCGCTGTATCCCGTCGACAGCGTGACGGACTGCGAACTGGGGCAGCGCATCGCAGAGGTCGTGCGGGAGAAGGCCATGGTGGCGATGCGGGAGGAGGTGCCACATTCCATCGCGGTCATGGTGGACGAGATCGGCCCGGGCCGCTCCGACGGCGTGACGGCGGTGTATGCGTCGATCTTCGTGGAACGCGATTCCCAGAAGGGGATCGTCATCGGCCATCAGGGGGCCGTGCTGGCACAGATCGGCACCGAGGCCCGCCCGGAGATCCAAACAATCGTGGGCACACCGGTGTACCTGGATCTGCGGGTGAAACTGAGCAAGGAATGGCAGAGGGATCCCAAGAAGCTCGACAAACTGGGCTACTGAACTGCCATCTCGGTCCGCCTGGGCGGCCCGCTCCAACCAACGACGTAGCCTTTGGACCGACGTGGCCCACTACATCGCGGACGGCATCGTGCTGCGCACCTACAAGTTGGGTGAGGCGGATCGGATCCTTCATGTGCTCAGCCCCGTCCAGGGGCTGATCCGAGCAGTCGCCAAGGGAGTCCGTCGTCCCGGCTCGCGGTTCGGCGGTCGCCTGGAGCCCTTCGGTCATGTGCAGTTGCAGCTGTACCAGGGTCGCAACCTGGACACGGTGACCCAGGCAGAACTGATCACCCCGCACGCGCAGGTTCGTCAGGATTGGGTGGCGTCCGCCTGCGCAGCGACGATGGTCGAGGCATGTGATCACCTGGCACAACAGGGGGAGCGGGCCACGTCGATGTTCCTCCTGCTGAAGGACGCGTTGGGAGTCCTTGACGCCGGACCGGCCAGGCCGGCGGCCGTCCTGGATGCCTTCCTGATGCGATTGGCTGCGCAGGAGGGGTTCAGCCCCTCACTGCACGCGTGCATCACCTGTGGCACCCAGGCCGACATCGTCTCGTTCCACGTGGCTGGCGGGGGGGTGCTGTGTGCGGCGGACACACCGGCCGGCCTGCAGAGGATCGCAGCTGATGCCTTGCATAACCTGCGTTTGCTCAGCGGGGGCTCGTGGACGGAGGTGGCCCAGGGAACCGCGCCAATTCCCCGTGCGGTGGGGCCCCTGATTCGGGCGTACCTGTCCTATCACCTGGCCGCCACGCTGAGAGCGTGGGAGTCCGTGCCCCGATGAGCGCGGGCGATCTTCCCGAGCACGTGGGAATCATCATGGATGGCAACGGTCGCTGGGCCAAGCAGCGCGGACTGCCCCGCACTGACGGTCATCAACAGGGCGAGCAGGCGCTGTTCGACGCCGTCGAGGGAGCCTTGGACGTCGGGCTTACCTGGATGACGGTATACGCGTTCTCCACGGAGAACTGGAGACGACCTCCCAGCGAGGTTGCGTTCATCATGTGGTTCAACCGGGATCTGCTGCAGCGCAGGGCGCAGGAGTTGAACGATCGCGAGGTACGTGTCCGCTTCATCGGTCGTAAGAAGCGCCCGATCCCGCGGAGCCTGTTGCGCATCATGGAACAGACCGAAGAGCTGACGGCAGGAAACAGCCGGATGACCTTACAGATCGCGTTCAACTACGGTGGCCGTGCCGAGTTGGTCGATGCGGCCAGAGAGTTGGCTCGTGACGTGGAACAGGGCCGCGTCAAGCCTGACAGGATCAACGAGAAGTCTCTGCGTTCCCGCCTGTACAGCCCGGATGCGCCTGATGTCGACCTGATGATCCGCACCTCCGGTGAGCGGCGGCTGAGCAACTTCATGCTCTGGGAGGCGGCCTACGCTGAGCTGGTATTCGATGACGTGTTGTGGCCCGACTTCCGGCGCGAGCATCTTCACCGCGCCGTGGAGGAGTTCCGTCGCCGCACCCGGCGATTCGGTGCGGTATGACGCGTGTTCGCGGTGTCGGGACTCAGCTCAGCGGCGTGAGCAGCTGATCCACTGGCGCGAAGTCATCACGCAGGACGCGGGCGCCGTCGATGAAGGCAGTCAGCCCGGCCGGATCGGCGATGATGACGTCGTCATCTCCGCGAGAGATGGCCCGGGCCTGAATCGCCTGTGCCGGCAGTTGCGTGTCCGAGCCGATCATGACGAAGTTGCCACCGTCCCTGCCTGCCAGACGTTGTGGCGGGGCGATGACCGCGATGTGGTCAAACACTTGCCGAAGCGTTGCTGCCTCAGCTCTGGCGAAGCCCAGATCGCCATAGTCGATCAGGTTGATGGCATACAGGCCGCCCGGACGAAGCACCCGGGATATGTCGCTGATCATCTCGCGTGTGGTCAGGTGCCACGGCACCGCCTGCCCACCGAACGCGTCGCCGATCACCAGGTCGTAGCGACCGTCGGCCTCGTCCTGCAGATTGATCCTGGCATCGCCCGTGCGCACCTGGAGGTCATCCGACAGCACCAAGCCGAGTTCCCGCTGCGCCAACTCCACCAGCGCGGGATCAAGCTCCAGCACTTTTGAGTACGTACCCGGTCGCGTGGCCGCGAGGTACTGGGGAAGGGAGAAGCCGCCTCCCCCGATGTGAAGCACATCCAGGGACTGCCCTGGTGGTGCGAAGGTCTGCAGCACATCGGACAACGCCTGGGCGTAGGTGAATTCCAGATATGTGGGGTCCGCCAGATCCACATAGGAATGGCGCAAGGTGTCCAGTCGCAACAGTCGACCGCTGGGTCGCGCGGGGTCGGTCTCCACACGCGCGCAGAAGTATGCGCTCTCCACCTGGCATGGCGACACGGCAGTAAGGCCCAGTGCACCGGTTGCCACGGCCAATACGACCGCTGAGGAGATGATCGATCGACTTTGCGCGTCGTGGGGCAGGCGCACCCACAGGGCCAGGCCGATCACCAGCAGCGAACCACCGACGGTGTACAGGATCGGCGGTGTCGGCAGTGTTGCCACCAGCAGGAATCCGGTGCAGAAGGTGCCGAATATCCCTCCAGCGGTGCCCACCGCGGATAGTCGCCCGACCACCGCCCCGGTGTGGTCCAGGCTGTTCAGTTGAAGCTTCACCACCGTGGGGGACACCGCGGACAACACGGCGGCAGGCAGGAAGAACGCGACAAGGGCCAGCGTGACGATGGCGATGGGGCCCCGTCCCAGCCCAGCGGCTCCGAACAGTCTGATCAGCGGCAATGCGGCGATGGACAGCGCCCCACCGATGACCAGGACAGGCCCCAGCAGGCGGCGTGGGTCAACGCGGTCGGCCATGCGTCCGCCATACCAGGTCCCCGTGGCGATTCCCGCCAGCACCACACCAATGATCCCGGTGAACGTCTCCAGGGTGACGCCGACGTAGGGCGCCAGCAAGCGACCGGCCAGAATCTCCAACACCAAAACTGCGGCGGAGGTGTAGAAGACCAGGGAGGTGGCAAGAAGGGACGACATGGCATGCGCGATGGTAGGCACCGGTGATCCTCGTCACAGATCGGGGCTGATAGTGACACTGTTGGCGTTGGCTTCAGGTTTGGGTCTGTCTTGCCGAATAGCGTGGGGACGGCGACGATGGCGCGCCGGAGTCCCTTGACAACTGGTGGCTTCAACGAACGCGACACAGTCCGATCAGACCACCCTCACTGAGCCCGACCTCCCCCCCGCTGATGGTGTAGACACCGCTGCGAAATCGCGGCGGCCGCTACGGGACACGATTCAGGGCCGCATCATGACACTGGTGGCCGTCCTGTTGTTGTTGTTCGCGCTGGGCAGCATGGGGTTGACCCTGGCCTCGCAGCGCAGTTCAGCGGAGCGGCAGATCAGGCTGCAGGCAGAATCGGTTGGTGCGCTCTACGCGGACATCGTTACACCTGTGGTGACCGGGACCACGCAGCTGGACCAGATTGCCGGGGTGCTGGGGCCGACCTCGACGGTCTCCGCTGTGTTGGTGCTGGACGATGCCGGCCGACCGGTGGTCGGTGACACCGACGTCCATGCTGCTGCGGTGTCGAGGTGGCAGGCAGAGGTGTCGGCCGATGGCGTAGGGGACACCATCGACATCGCGCGGGAGGGTGCTACCGCGGAGGTGACCTATCCGTTGCAGGATGAGGGGCGCCAGGCCGGTGTGCTGATCTTCGACCTGGATGTCAGTCGGGTGAACGAGGACCTGGTGGGACTCTGGATCAGTCGACTGGTCGCCGCACTGCTGTTTGTGGTGGGGGGCACGTTGGTCACGTTCGTGCTCAGCCGACCGACCGCGCGTCGACTGCGATGGTTGACGGCGTATGCCCAGGACAGCGCCGAACGCGTTCTTCCTGACCTCCTGGCCGCTGCCACGTCGGGTCGGATCGACCCTGCGCAGATCCAGTTGTCGGCCCTCCACGTCGGAGGGTCTGACGAGGTCGGTGTGCTGGCCCAGGCATTAGAGGCGCACACCCTGGCTGTTGAGGAGTTGGCTCGAGGATTCGCCGGTCAGATCGCCGGCGCCGACGCCCGGTTCCGAGCCGGTTTCCAGCGCAGCCCCTCAGCCATGTCCATTGTCAATTCTGCGGGCACGATTGTTGAGGCGAACCAGGCCTTCGCGGACCTGATCGGGGTGGCTGACCCTGAGTTGATGGCCGGACAGCGCTGGTTGGGTCATGTGCATGAGGAGGACCAGGCGTTCTGCGAGGCCGTGTTGCGTGGGGATGCCAACGTCGAGCCAACCACGATCCGCTATGTGCGGGTGAATGGCGAGGTGGCCCACGTGCTGCAGACGTGGGTGACGGTGACCGGACCAGACGGCGAGCAGGTGTGCTTCCTGCAAGGCCAGGACGTGTCGGAGACGCGCAGGGCTACCGAGACTCTGCAGCACCTGGCGTTCACGGACTTGCTGACCGGCCTGCCGAACCGCGGATCACTGGAAACCCGTCTGGCCGAGATCGCCAAGGACGTCAGCCCTTCACACCTGGCCGGGATGGCCATGCTCGACCTGGACCGCTTCAAGCTGATCAACGACAGCTTGGGGCACCACGAGGGCGACAAGGTGCTCCGTGCGGTCGGTAAGCGTTTGCGCGCGGCGATCCCATCGGGGGCGATGGTCGCCCGGACCGGGGGCGATGAGTTCGCTGTCGTCGTGACCGACCTGCCGGAGCCCGAGGTGATGGGGCTTTTGGCCGAGCGTCTGATCTCGGTGTTGGAGGCACCGATCGCCATCGGCGGACGCCGCTTTTATGTCACCGCCAGCGTCGGGTTGGCGGTGGCGGCCCACCCCAGCGCGGTTGACGCACTGGGTGCGCAGGCGGATGCGGCGTCCTACGCCGCCAAGTCGAGTGGTCGACGCCGCTGGCTGATGTTCGATTCGACGATGGCCCAGCAGGCGACAGAACGGCTGGCGCTTGAAAACGATCTGCGCGAGGCGCTGGGGGACCGGCAGTTGGAGTTGCACTACCAGCCCATCGTCGACAGTGTGGAGCGCCGGCTTACCGGGATGGAGGCGCTGGTCCGGTGGCGCCACCCTGAGAGAGGGTTGCTCAGCCCCGACACGTTCATCGGATTGGCCGAGGACACGGGCCTGATCACCCTGCTCGGCTGGGAGGTTCTTGACCTGGCGCTGTCCGACATCACCAGACTTGATGGCGTTGCCGGGATCGATGACACCTGGCGCATGTCGGTGAACGTCTCGCCCGCGCAGCTACGTCATCCTGAGTTTGTGGCCGACGTCGCACGGAAACTGCGGACACACGATGTGCCGGCCGAACGGCTGATGCTTGAGATCACCGAATCGATGCTGGTCGAGGATGACATCATCGATCGTCTGCAGGACCTGCGGAAGTTGGGGATCTGGGTGGCGTTGGACGACTTCGGTACGGGCTACACCGGCGTCGCCTACCTGTCCCGCGTCGGGGTCGATGTCCTGAAAGTCGACAGATCGATCGTGCAGCGGGCGAACGATGAACGCGGCTATGCGGTCCTGCGCGCCATCGGTCAACTGGGAGTGGCCCTTGGCATGACGGTCGTGGCCGAGGGGATCGAGACAGAGGAAGAGGCCAGGCTTGCCACCGAGTGCAGTTGCGACCGTTTGCAGGGATTCGGCATCAGTCGCCCCGTTCCCGTTGCTGACATCGCCACGCGGGTCCTGCCGAAGATGGCACGCTCGAACTGACTGAGGGGCGAGCCCCGGTCACGTAGGTAGAGTGCCGGATGACATGACTGATCTCGCCGTCGCGCCGCCAGGTCTGTCCGACCTACCGGAGCCAGCCGCCTCCAACGGCACGTTGACCCGCTTCCTGCACGGACTGCCCGGGGTGGACACCGTGGGCGTAGCCGGGCGGGTCGAGCAACTTGGCACCCGCTCGATCAAGAACCAGGCCAAGGACTGGGCCCTGGACATGGTCATCCGGATGATCGACCTGACCACCCTTGAGGGCGCCGATACGCCGGGCAAGGTCCAGTCCCTGGCGCGCAAGGGACTGCGGCCGGATCCTGATGACCTGGACTGCCCGGCCGTTGCGGCAATCTGCGTCTACCCCGACATGGTGGGCGATGTGGCTGAGGTGACCGCCGGTACCACGGTCAAGATCGCTGCGGTTGCCACGGCCTTCCCCTCGGGGCGTGCAGCGCTGGACATCAAGCTCGCCGACACCGCTCAGGCGGTTGAGGCCGGTGCGGATGAGATCGACATGGTCATCGACCGGGGAGCGTTTCTGACTGGCCACTACCAGCGTGTGCTGCACGAGATCGAGCAGACCAAGCAGGCCTGCGGCGCAGCCCACCTCAAGGTGATCCTTGAGACCGGTGAGTTAGCGACGCTGGACAACGTGAGGCGTGCCAGCATGCTGGCCATGATCGCAGGGGCCGACTTCATCAAAACCTCCACCGGCAAGATCGCCCCGGCCGCCACCCGGGAGGTCACGCTGGTCATGCTGCAGGCTGTCGTTGACTACCAGGCAGCCACGGGCCGACGGGTGGGGGTCAAGGCGGCCGGTGGGATCCGGACGAGCAAGGATGCCATCCGCTACCTGGTCCTGGTCAACGAAACCGCGGGCGAACAGTGGCTGACCCCCGACGCGTTTCGAATCGGCGCGTCCAGCCTGCTGAACGATGTGCTGTTACAGCGCCGCCGCCGCCTGTCCGGGGTGTATGAGGGTCCTGACTACGTGACGATCGACTAGCACCATGACTGTCTTCGAGTACGCACCAGCCCCCCAGGCCACCGACGTGGTGGACATCCGGCCCTCCTACGGTTTGTTCATCAACGGGGAGTTCACCTCCGGCACCGGTGGCACCCGCAAGACCGTCAACCCGGCGACGGAGGAGGTTCTGGCCGAGGTGTCCGATGCCTCACCGGAGGATGTCGCCGCGGCCGTTGCGGCGGCGCGCCGGGCCCAGCAGAAGGTCTGGGGTCCAATGCCAGGGGCCGAGCGGGCCAAGTATCTGTATCGCATCGCCCGACTGATTGCCGAGCGCAGTCGCGAACTGGCGGTGCTTGAGACGATTGACAACGGCAAGCCCATCCGTGAGTCGCGGGACGCGGATCTGCCACTGGTCAGCGCGCACTTCTTCTACTACGCCGGTTGGGCCGACAAACTGGGCCACGCCGGGTACGGCACTGATCCGCAGCCATTGGGGGTTGCCGGCCAGATCATCCCGTGGAACTTTCCGCTGCTGATGGCGGCGTGGAAGCTGGCGCCTGCGCTGGCAGCGGGCAACACCGTGGTGTTGAAGCCGGCTGAAACCACGCCTCTGAGCGCACTTCATCTGGGTCAACTGTTGCAGCAGGCCGACCTTCCGCCGGGGGTGGTGAACATTGTGACCGGCGCCGGTCAGACCGGCGAGGCCCTGGTGAACAGCGCGGTGGACAAGATCGCCTTCACCGGCTCCACGGCAGTGGGCAAGGCCATTCAGCGCCAGATCGCGGGGACCGGGAAGTCGTTGACCCTGGAGTTGGGCGGCAAGGCCGCCAATGTGGTGTTCGACGATGCTCCCCTGGACCAGGCGGTGGAGGGGATCGTCAACGGCATCTTCTTCAACCAGGGTCACGTCT
Source organism: Euzebya sp. (assembly GCA_051004735.1). Classification (GTDB taxonomy): domain Bacteria; phylum Actinomycetota; class Nitriliruptoria; order Euzebyales; family Euzebyaceae; genus Euzebya. Next base: position 80,868 of record JBPCKA010000105.1, read on the forward strand.
GCTGCGCGGGTAGCCGACTGCTGGTGCAGGAGTCCATCGCCGACGCCCTGCTGGAACGCCTCAAGGCGCGTATGTCCACCTTGCGCCTGGGTGATCCGATGGACAAGAACACCGACATCGGGGCGATCAACTCCTCCCAACAACTCAGCCGCATCACCCAACTGACCCAGGCAGGCGAGGATGAGGGCGCGCAGCGCTGGTCCCCAAGCTGTCAGCTACCGGACAAAGGATTCTGGTTTCCGCCGACGTTGTTCAGCCACGCCAGCCAGGCCATGCGGATCGCCCGCGAGGAGATCTTCGGTCCTGTCTTGACCGTGCTGACCTTCCGAACGCCCGAGGAGGCGGTGGCCAAGGCCAACAACACCCCCTACGGCCTGTCTGCCGGGGTGTGGACGGAGAAGGGCAGCAGGATCCTGTGGATGGCCCAGCGGCTGCGCGCGGGCGTCGTGTGGTCAAACACATTCAACCGGTTTGACCCGACCAGCCCGTTCGGGGGCTACAAGGAATCCGGGTTCGGCCGCGAGGGCGGACGCCAGGGCCTTGAGGGCTACCTGCGAGAGATGAGCTGATGGCGGGCCGTGTGGATGTTCGAAAGACCTACAAGCTGTACATCGGTGGCGCCTTTCCACGTTCAGAATCAGGGCGGACCTACGTCGTCAGCGACCACCGGGAGGGCTTCTTGGCCAATGCCGCCATGGCCAGTCGCAAGGATGCACGCGATGCGGTTGTGGCAGCCCGAAAGGCCTTCGGCGGCTGGGCTGACCGAACGGCCTACAACCGGGGTCAGATCCTGTACCGGGTCGCTGAGATTCTGGAAGGGCGGCGCGATCAGCTGACGGATGAGATCGCCGCGGCCGAAGGACTCACCACCCGCAAGGCCGCCGCCGAGGTGGACGCCGCGGTTGATCGTTGGGTGTGGTACGCGGGCTGGACGGACAAGCTGACCCAGGTCATGGGCGGGGCCAACCCCGTGGCAGGGCCGTACTTCAACCTGACCTCGCCCGAACCGACTGGCATCGTCGCGGTCGCGGCGCCCCAGGACTCAAGCCTGTTAGGACTGGTCAGCGTGATGGCTCCTGCCATCGCCTGCGGCAATGTCGTGGTGGTGGTTGCCGCGCAGGAACGACCCATTCCCGCCATAACCCTCAGCGAAATCCTGCATACCAGCGATGTGCCTGGGGGCGTTGTGAACATCCTCACGGGTGTCACAGCCGAGTTGATGCCGGTGCTAGCAGCGCACATGGATGTCAACGCAGTGGACCTTGCCGGTGTTGCCAGTGAGGACCTTGTCGACCTCGAGATCGCTGCTGCCGACTCGACAAAACGCATCATTGCTCGTCCTCAGGCCGAGGATTCGTGGCATACTGCCCCCGGCCTCCAACGACTCCGCAAGTCGATGGAGCTCAAAACGGTGTGGCATCCGATCGGAACCTGATCACTACGCTGCGCCAAGAGTCAACTACAACAGTAGTGGACATTGAAGTGGCTGAGGCCTACGCTTCGCTCACTGGTCCGTGGCGGCGGCCGTTCTGGTGTTCCACCAGATCCACACGGTGGCAACGCCACGATCAAAGACCATCAAACCCGTGATCTGTGAAGGGAAACACGTGCGCATCAAGACTTGGATGGCTCTGTTGCTCGTACTGGCTGTGCTAGGAGCCGCCTGTACATCAACCAGCGACGACACCACCGACAACTCCACCGACACCACCGAGGCAGCGACACCTGACGATGAAGCCACCGCAACCGGTGACTCCTCCGATGACGTCGCCACCAACACCGGGGCAGAGGGATCGACCCTGCAGGCCACCATCGACAACGGTGCGGTGGAGTGTGGCGTCAACGGTCAGCTGAACGGCTTCAGCCTGAACGAGGGTGGGGAGTACTCCGGCCTGGACGTCGACTACTGCCGCGCGATTGCCGCCGCGGTGCTGGGCGACCCCGACGCCGTCAACTACACCGACCTGAACGCGGAGACGCGCTTCACCGCGCTGCAGTCTGGCGAGGTCGATGTCCTCAGCCGTAACGGCACCTGGACTGCTTCCCGCGATGGGGAGTTGGGTCTGCAGTGGACCACCACGACCTATTACGACGGTCAGGGCATGCTCGTCAACGCCGACGACGCGGCGCAGGAAGTCGCCGACATGGACGGCTACCTCATCTGTGTCCAGACTGGTACCACCACCGAGCTGAACCTTGAGACCTACTTCGACACCCTGGGCATCGGCTACGAGCCGGTCAACGTCGCCGATGAGGCCGCAGCCACCGAGAACTTCTCCTCAGGTGCTTGTGACGGCTACACCACCGACCGTTCGGGCCTGGCATCCTTCGCCGCGACCTACACCGGTGGTGACGTTCGTATCGTCCCCGACGTCATGTCCAAGGAGCCGCTTGGTCCGGCCGTCCGTCAGGGCGACGACCAGTGGTTCGACATCGTCAACTGGGTGGTCTTTGCGACCTTCCAGGCTGAGGAGTTCGGCATCGACTCCAGCAACGTCGCCTCTTTCGACGCCGGCGCCAACGCCGACATCGCCCGTTTCTTGGGTGTGGAGGACGGCCAGACCACCGGTGCCGGCCTTGGCTTCCCCAGCGAGGACTGGGTCGTCAACGTGATCGAGGCCGTGGGTAACTACCAGGAGATCTTCGACCGCAACATTGCACCGCTGGGTCTGGACGAGGGTGTCAACCAGCTGTGGACCGAGGACGGTCTGCACTACGCGCCTCCCTACCGTTAGGTTCTGCGCGGCTGACCGCCACCAATGGTGGTCAGCCGTCGCTCACACTGAGTGATCTCGTTGGGGCGGACGGAAACGTCCGCCCCAACTGGTTTGTAATTTGGCACACTCACGTCACCCCAGTCGGGGATCCAGCACCAGGAGGTCCCGTGTCAACCACAGCGTCAATGCCGCCGCTGCGTAGCCAGGAGAACCCGCCGATCTACCGGGACGTCAGATTCCTGCGCTGGGTCGGTCAGATCCTGGTGCTCGTGGTGATCATCGCCGTCGCTGTCTACCTGTTCGGCAACGTCACCACGAATCTGGAGGACACCGGTTTGCCGGCGCCGGGCTTTCGGTGGAGGGGTCTGCTGCATTCTCCCTTCACCGGCTTCGGGTTCATGCAGGGCAAGTTCGGGTCAGCCATACCAGGGCTGTCCGATGCCGCGGACCTGACCGTTGCCGGGGCGTTCAAGGCCGGCTATCTCAACACCGTGCGCGTGATCCTGGTAGGAATCCCAGGCTGCACGATCCTGGGCATCCTGATCGGTATCGCCCGTCTGTCCAACAACGTGGCGGTCCGCACGTTTGGCACGGTCTACGTCGAGACCTTCCGCAACATCCCCGCGCTGGTCTGGATCTTCCTGGCCTACTCGGGCGTGGCCCTGGGTGTGCTCCCGGCGATCATCGACGCGCCCACCCCGCTCAACTCCTTTGTCTTTTCCAACCGCGGTGTCGGGATCCCGTGGTTGAACCCTGGGGCCAGCGCGTTGACCTTCGTAGGTTTCATCGGGCTTGGCCTGGTCGCAGCGGTCCTGGTTGCCGCCTACCGTGGCCGGGTCAACGCGAAGACCGGCAAGCCCTCACGAGGTGGCCTGTTCGCCATCGGGGCGTTCATCCTCATGCTGGCCATCGGCAACTTCATCGCCGGTAGTCCCCTGGCGCTTGACCCCGCCACCATCCAGGGTCGCCAGGTCGGCGGTGGATTGAACATCGACGTGCGGTACTTCGCCCTCACGATCGCGTTGACGCTGTACACCGCATCCCACGTCGCCGAGATAGTCCGCGGGGCGATCCAGGCCATCCACAAGGGCCAGAGCGAGGCGGCCAACGCCATTGCCCTGAGCACGTTCCAGCGCTATCGGTTCGTGATCCTGCCTCAGGCGTTTCGGATCATGATCCCACCCCTGGCCAACCAGTACCTCAACATCACCAAGAACTCCTCCTTGGCCGTCGCCGTGGGGTTCATCGAGGTGGCCGCCATCTTCCAACGCATCGTCAACAACGCCGCCCCAGCCGTCCAAGGCGTGATCATCCTGATGGGTCTGTATCTGTCGTTCAGCCTGACCATCTCGCTGATCGCCAACATCATCAACAGTCGACTGGCGTTGGAGAGCCGATGAGCACCATCGCCACCGACACCCCCGGGCCCCAGGACAACCCGGTCGCCCCTGACGCACCGCTGCCACCGGGGCTGGACGAGGGTCTTTCGGGCCTGATCCGCAAGAACCTCTTCAAAGACACCAAGAACTCGATCCTGACCATCGTGTTCGGCGTGATCATGGTGTACGCCGTCTACAAGGCGGTCGGGTTTGTCTTCTTCAACGACAAGCCGACACCCGATGGCGGGCTGCGAAGTGCCTGGGACGTCATCCGATTGCCACTGCCGGTCTACATGGTGGGCACAGGCTTTGCCGGTACTGGCATCGGGTTCGCCAAACTGTGGGCCGCGATCTACACCCTCGCCTTCGCTCTGGGATTCAGCGCCGGCAAGGTGAAGGACGACGCCACCCCACCGATCTCGGGACGCGCCCGTGCCGGGATCATGTTCCCGCCGATCATCGGTGCCGTAGCCGTCCTCAGCCTGACCCAGACCATCACTCCCACACTCCTCACCGTGGCGATCGCCGTGCCGTTCGTGCTTGGCCAGCAGTTGCCCCGGTTCCTGCCCGAGTCGGTGATGAAACGCAAAGCGATGATCCTGCTGGTCTTGGTCGCACTGACGTTCGGGCTTGAAACCGGCTTCAATCCGGGCAACGTCGACGACTTCGGCGGGTTGCTGCTGACCGTCAACGTGGCGTTCATCTCAATCGCGCTGTGTTTCCCTCTGGGTGTCGTCCTGGCGCTGACCCGGCGGTCACGCTTCGTGCTGCTCAAGCCGGTGGCGATCCTGTACATCGAATTGATCCGCGGGGTGCCGTTGATCACCCTGCTGTTCATGGGCCAGTTCGCCTTGGGATTCTTCTTCCCACCGGGAACGGGCCTGCCGCCGGCGGTGATCAGGGCCATCATCATGTTCACCCTGTTCAGTGCCGCCTACGTCGCCGAGATCGTGCGTGGGGGTCTGCAATCGGTGCCGTCGGGGCAGACGGAGGCGGGTCAGGCTGTGGGGCTTTCGCCGCTGACCATCACCCGACGGATCGTGCTGCCGCAGGCGCTGCGGAACTCGATCCCGGCACTTGTCGGGCAGTTCATCGCCCTGCTGAAGGACACGACACTGCTGGTGATCATCAGTCAGTTCGACCTTTTGGGGGTGTCTGATCCGATCCTTGCCAGCGGGGAGTTCCAGAATCAGGGTTACCAGCCCGAGGTCTACGCCTTCGTGGGATTCATCTTCTGGGTCATCTGCTTTGCCATGTCCCGTGCTTCGCAACGACTTGAAACCAAATTGGGAGTGGGTACTCGATGAGCAACGTGGAAGATCTTCGTTCCGGCGCACTTGAGGCGGGTGGGACCGGCGAACCCATCATCACCATGATCGACGTCGACAAGTTCTACGGCGATTTCCAGGCTCTGAAGGACATCAACCTGGTCGTAGGAGCCCAGGAGGTGGTCGTGGTCATCGGGCCCTCAGGGTCGGGCAAGTCCACGATGATCAGGTGCGTGAACCACCTGGAAGAGCACACCAACGGCACCATCGTGGTCGATGGCATCGAGTTGTCACAGGATGTGCGCAACATCCAGGAGATCCGTCGCGAGTGCGGCATGGTTTTCCAGTCGTTCAACCTGTTCCCCCACATGACCGTGCTTGAGAACATCACGCTGGGGCCACGACAGGTTCGCAAGCAACCAAAGGCCGAGGCCGAGGCCGAGGGCATGCGTCTGCTGGAACTGGTACAGATTCCCGAGCAGGCACACAAGCAGCCTGGTCAGTTATCCGGTGGCCAGCAGCAGCGTGTGGCGATCGCCCGGGCGTTGGCGATGAAGCCGAAGGTCATGCTGTTCGATGAGCCCACCTCGGCCCTTGACCCCGAAATGGTCAAGGAGGTACTTGATGCCATGCAGGACCTGGCCAAGTCCGGGATGACCATGATCGTGGTGACCCACGAGATGGGTTTCGCCCGCGCGGTGGCCGACCGGGTTGTGTTCATGGCAGACGGCGAGATCGTCGAGGTGGGAACCCCCGCCCACTTCTTCGACAACCCCCAGGAAGAACGGACCAAGCTGTTCCTCAGCCAGATCCTCTAGCAGCGGACTGATCCATGGGCCGGGCGGACGCCCGTACTATTCGTCGTTCATCCACGCCCTTTCTTGGAGCCCAACCTGTGACCGCCGATCCCCATCTGCCCCCGGCCTTCGACCCTGCCTACCCCACGGTCGACCCATTGGCCGATGACACCGTGACCGACCATCACACCTCGATGGAGACCATCGTCGAGTTGTGCAAGCGTCGGGGCATCATCTTCCAAAGCTCCGAGATCTACGGAGGATTGCGGGGCGCATGGGACTTCGGGCCACTGGGGGTCGCGCTTAAGGACAACGTTCGGGCCGCGTGGAAGAAGCACATGTTCCAACTGCGCGACGACGTCGTGCCGTTGGAGGCCTCGATCCTGATGCACCCGCGTGTGTGGGAGGCATCAGGCCACGTCGGTGGCTTCACCGACCCGCTGGTGGAGTGCCGCAACTGCAACTCCCGCCTGCGTGAGGACCAGCTGCCGATCAACAAACATGGAAAGCCGTACTGCTCCAACTGCGGTCAGGCCGGACATCTGACCGAGGCCAAGGCCTTCAACCTGATGTTTCGGACATTTGTGGGCCCAACCGAGGACACCGCCGCCCAGGTGTGGATGCGCCCCGAGACAGCTCAGGGAATGTTCGTGGACTTCGCCCACGTCCAGTTGACCAGCCGAAAGAAGATCCCGTTCGGCATCGGACAGATCGGCCGTTCCTTCCGCAACGAGATCACCCCGCGCAACTTCATCTTCCGCGTGCGGGAGTTCGAGCAGATGGAGATGGAGTTCTTCTGCAAGCCCGGGACGGATGAGCAGTGGCATGCCTACTGGATCCGGCAGCGCTACGACTGGTATGCCCAGTACGGCATGAACCCAGACAACCTACGGATCCGGCCCCACGCCACCGACGAGTTGAGCCACTACTCCAAAGGCACCGTCGACGTCGAGTACCGCTTCCCGATGGGATGGGGTGAACTGGAAGGGATCGCGAACCGTGGCGTATTCGACCTGACCCAGCACTCGGAGTTCAGCGGTAAGGACCTGTCCTACTTCGATCAGGCCGCCGACGAGCGCTACATCCCCGCCGTGATCGAGCCAGCGGCCGGCGTCGACCGGACCGTGCTCGCCTTCATGATCGATGCCTATGCGGAGGAGGAGGCGCCGGCGGCCAAGGGCGGGACCGAGACCCGGACGGTCATGCGGTTCCACCCCGACATCGCACCGGTCAAGGTCGCCGTTTTACCACTGTCGAAGAAGGAGACTCTGACCCCGACCGCCCGCGAGGTGAACGACCTGCTCAAACCGCACTTCACGGGCGTCGACTATGACGAGGCCGGGCAGATCGGCCGTCGCTACCGGCGTCAGGACGAGGTCGGCACACCCTTCTGCGTCACGGTGGACTTTGAAACCGTCGAGCAGGACCGCGCCGTCACAGTGCGAGACCGCGACACGATGGGACAAGAGCGGATCCCGATCGAGGGGCTGGTCAGCTACCTGACCGATCGGTTCACGGCCGCCAGGAGTTGACTGTCCTGGCCTCACCGCCAGACGGTGAGCAGTGCTCCCCACCCCAGGACGAACGCAGCACTGCCCGCGATGACCAGTAGCGCATGAATGCGGGGCGACCAGCCTTGCGGCAGCCTGCCAGACCACACCAGCCGTGCCACCAGCCACACCACGCCTGCGACCACGGCCATGCGCGCACCACGGGCCACCAAAGACCAGCCCGCCCATTGCCACCACCCGATATCGGTGCCGGCTGCCACGACGTTGAAGACCTTGACGGGGATGCCCGACAGAGGCTGGGTCAGGACGCCACTGGCGCCGCCATCCGCAAGCACAGCGGCTGCCTGCGGCGCCATCCGGTCGGTGACGGCCAACAAGGGCCATGACCACCCTGCCCGCGCGAGTTGCAGCGCCACGACCCCGCCGACGGCGGAGCTCAGCGCCGTGACCGCCACGAACCGGTGTGCCAGGCGAGGGGCAGCCAGGACCATCCCTGCCAGCATCAGATCCGGGATCAGCGGCCAGACGGTGGCTTCGGCGAAGGCCCACACCGCCAGGATCAGCAGTCCACGACGGGTCGCGTTGTCCCGCAACCGTGAGCTGAGCATGACCAGTCGTCCCTCGACCGGACCGGGGAGTCGCACCGCAGAACTGGCGTGTCGGGCCCGCTGGGTAACCTGGCGAGCCGACTCCCCAGGAAGGGAATTCAGCGGGCGGCCGAACCCGACCGACATGGGTTGAGGGGTGAGCGAACTGGCGCCGGGGGGCAGGACCCGAGCCGTGCCGTCGACCCTGACTCCTACCAGCGTGGCCTCGAGTTCGGTTGCCAGCCGCCCGACACCGCTGCGCCATTGCTCAGCGTCCACCCGACGTGATCCCTGCGGAAAGATGATCACGTCATGGCCCAGTTCCAGCAGCCTGGCTGCCTGACGCAGGCCGCCATCGCCGTCTCGGGGAAAGGGGAAGGCGCCGACCGCGAACGTGGCGACCACTCGGCGTCTCAGAGAACGGAACCAATGATCCGCAGCGGCGGCCGCCACCACGCGCCGGCCACCCACCCGGCTGAGGGCGACCTGGATGGCGATGGTGTCGGCGTGAGAGTGGTGGTCACAGACCAGCACACACGGTCGGGGAGGAAGGTTCTGGGTACCGACAACGCGAAGGGGACCCACGACCCGAACAAGCGGTCTCCACCACAGCAGCATCACCAGTCGTCGCAGCATGCGGACCGGCGCACTGATGGTGACTGCCGACCATCGGTCCAGGGGGTCCGCCACAAGTACGGGGCTGGTGGGGTGGGCTGTGGTCCGGCCGGTGGCGGGTGCAGCGGTTGTGATCATGGTCGGACCCTGGACTGCCGCGGCGCTGTGCACCTCAGGGTTCACCCCCGACTATCCCCTACGCACCCCTTGGTTTGGCTGCGCACCTTCGGGTGTGTCAAGACGACAGCACCAGTACCGCCCAGGCCAGCGGTGCGGTCACCAGCAGCGAATCGACCCGGTCCAACAGGCCGCCGAAGCCGGGAAGCCATGACCCGGCGTCCTTACAGCCGGCCGTACGCTTGACCAGGGACTCCAACAGATCCCCCCAGGTCGACGCAACCGCGACCGCACCCCCCAGCAGCGGTGCCGACCACAGCGCTAGACCGGCCACATCGGCCGTGATCGCCGCTCCCACCGTTGCCAACACGGCGGCGCCCAGCAGTCCCTCCCAGGTCTTGTGCGGCGACAGTCGGGCGGCCAGTGGGTGTCGACCCAGGGTCGCTCCGCCGACGAAACCGCCAATATCAGCGGTTGCTGTCGCCACCCCCAACAAGGGCAGCAGCGGCAGTGGCAGGACCGCCAACGCGGAGCAGGTCGCACCGATCCACAACACAGTCATGCAACTGGCGGCCAGGTCGCTGAACCCGTTTTGGAGGTCCTGGGTCACCAACGGCGGGATGGTGCAGGCCAGCAGCACCACGGCCAGCACAACCAACCAACGGGTACCGCCCAGCATGGTCGCCAGCGGCAACGAACCACCCGCGGCAATCACGACACGACGCGAGTGGTGACCGATGATTGTCAGCCGAGCACACTCGGTGGCAGCGATTACCCCGCACCCAGTCGCCAGGACCACCACACCTGCGCGACCCAAGGCCAAAGCCGCGAACCACACGACGGCGATCAACAGCCAGGTACGTAGGCGGGCGGTCAGCACGGCGATGTCGGGACGACGGCGCACACCCCACAGAACCAGGCCACCCACACCGAACAGCCCGGCGACTCGGGGGATCACCGCAATCAGATCACTCATCTGTCCGACACATCCCGTGCTAGATGCGCCCAACGCCACACCAGTCCCACAACGCTCACACCGGCCAACAACCACACCGTGATGCCTGCCGCTGGCGGGTGCCATACGGCGACAATCAACCCCACGCCGACCAGGATGTTGCGGTCGGGTTTGCCGCCTGCGCCCGCGAAGTGCCGTCGGCCCGTGACTGCCCAACCGATGGCTGACACGCTGTCGGCAGCCAGCATCGCCACCATCGCGATCACCGCACCCCCTGGCGCAACCGGCAGCAGGGCAGCCGCCAGGGCGACGTCGCCTGCTCGATCGGTCATCTCACCAAGCACCGCTCCGGAGGGATGAACCGTACGGGACTGCCGCGCGATCTGGCCGTCAGCGACCGCGCAGAGCAGTCGCGCCAGCACCAGGGGCAGAACCGCCAGCCAGACGGTCGCGCTGACCGTTGCCCCCAGCAGCACGGCCACAGCGCTCAGCGCGGCCAGTCCGGTCCCGATCCAGGTGATCCGGTCGGCACTCACCCCGGCGCTGACCGCCCACCGCACCGGGCGCGACAGAACAATGGCGGTGACGGACTTGAGGGCGTACAGCCCACCGCCATCCACATCTGGGCTGCGGTCGGGTGAGGCGCTGGTAGAGGTCATGGCCTGACCATGCGCCCGGTTCACCCATCAGGGCCTCCGGGGCAACCCTGAAGTTCTGCTGAGGTCTACCTCAGTGCCACCCACCCCAGCGCGGGTAGGGATCCTCGCGTTGGTCATCACGGTCGGATTCGGCCACGCTGTTGCGGTTCAGCCGCAACAGGTCCTGCTCCATGCGCTCGCTGCGCTCCATGATCTGGGCGATCCCTCGTGCGATCCAGGCAACCAGTCGCAGTACAGCGCCGGCGATGAAGGTCAGGACCCAGGCGACAATGGCAAACGGCAGGTCACCACGGCGAAAAAGCTGGGCCCCAGCGACCACCCCGGCCAGCCCCGCGACATAGACCATCCCCTCGGCCACACGGGCGGCCGCGATCAACTCACGGGGCTTGAGGGGGTCCACGAGACCGATGCTACGTGCATCAATGGATCGCGTCGGAACGCGGATCTTCACACCGGTCGGTCTGACCCCGGTGCTAGGCTGCGGACGTGCCCGATCCTCGTTCGTCCCGCGAACGCACTGAGGAGTTGGAACGTGCAAGCCTCTCAGCGTGGGCGACGCTGTCTGCGGATTCCAAGGGCCGGGAGATCGGCGAGGAGCCCGATCCGCTGCGCTCGTCCTTCACGGTGGACTCCGACCGGATCATGGCCTGCACCGCCTTCGAGCGTCTGAAGGACAAGACCCACTCATTGCTGGCCCCCCGTGGTGAGGGATACCGGTCCCGACTGGACCACACTTTGCGAGGTGTGCGTGTTGCACGCTGGATGGCCCGTGCCTTGCGGCTGAACGAGGATCTGACCGAGGCGATCGCCGCGGGATGTGATCTGGGTGCCACTGCGTTCGCACGAGCCGGGGACCAGGCGTTGAGCCTTTTCACCGACGAACCCTTCCGTCACAACCACCAGTCCGCTCGGGTCGTCGAGCGTCTGGAACGCGGTGGTGAGGGCTTGAACCTGACGTGGGAAGTCCGTGACGGGATTGCCTGTCACACAACTGATGCCCCCAGTCCCGCCACTCGCGAGGGAGAGGTCGTACGGCTGAGCCAGCGCGTCGCGCAATGCTGCGGGGAGGTGGCCGACGCCCTGTCCACCGGGGTCGTGCTGGCCGACGATCTGCCAACGGATGTGGTGCGAACGTGGGGATCAGATCCGGTCGCTTGGGTTCAGGCGGTGATCCAGGACACCGTGCGCGTGTCAACCGACACGCCCGAGATCAGGTTGTCACCACCTGCGTGGGCGGTCCTTGAGCAGTTGGAAGCATTCGTGAACACCCAGATCGTGGAGCGGCCTGGCGTGGGGTCCGAACGGGCGCGAGGCAGCCATTGCCTGTCAAGCCTGATGGTGTTCTACCTTGACAACCCCGGTCGTCTACCCGCGGCTTTTCGCACCGAGAAGGATCCGACCCTGGTCCGGGTCATCGACTTCGTCTCGTCAATCTCCGATGGACAAGCCTTGCGATTGTTCAACCAGCTGTTCCTGCCACGTCGCTCACCCCATCGGCTTTAGGACGTGCAAATACTCCCACGGCACCAGACTGCCCTAGGCTCATAGACTCGGGGCGCCACTGGGTAAGGGAGCCGCAGCTTGGCCGGACGTATCAACGACGAGGACATCCAGACGCTCAAGGAGCGTCTTGACATCGTCGAGGTCATCCAGCCGTATACGGCACTGAAGCGGTCAGGTGGCGGCTTCATGGGTCGGTGTCCGTTTCACGACGAGAAGTCCGCATCGTTTTCCGTCAGACCAAACTACGGCTACCACTGCTTCGGGTGCGGGGTGGGTGGCGACGCGATCAAGTTCGTCCAGGAGATCGAGGGACTGAGCTTCGTCGAGGCCGTGGAACGATTGGCCCGCCAGTGTGGCGTGACACTTCGCTATCAGGAGATGCGGCCGGGACAAAGGAAGGCGCTGGGCCGTCGGACCCGATTGATGGAGTTGATCGACAGTGCGGCGAGCTTCTATCGCGAGCAGTTGCGAGGTCCTACGGGCGCTGCCGTCCGTGACTACCTGGCTAGCCGGCAGGTCCCGCAGGAGGCGTGGGACGTGTTCGGACTGGGGTGGGCACCTGATGCCTGGGATGACCTGACCCAGCACCTGATCACCAAGGGTGCAAAGGCTGAGGACCTGATCGCGGCCGGGCTGGCCTCTGAGGGGCGGCACGGGCCGCTGGACCGGTTTCGGGCGCGCCTGCTGTTTCCCATCCGTGATCAGCGGGGCGGTGAGGTCATCGCCTTTGGTGGTCGGATACTGCCTGGTGGCCCCGTGGTGACCAAGATGGACGGGACTGCCCCGAAGTACATCAATTCACCTACCACTGAGGTCTATGACAAGTCCACCACGCTGTACGGTTTGGACTTGGCCAGGCGTGAGATCGTCAAGCGCAAAGAAGTGGTGGTCGTCGAGGGGTACATGGACGTTGTCGCCCTGCACGTCGCAGGGCTGTCCAACGCGGTGGCCCCGTGCGGAACCTCACTGACCGAACAGCACTTCACGATGATGCAGCGGATGGACGCGCGGGTCACCCTGTCGCTGGATGCCGACCGTGCCGGATTCGACGCCGCCGAACGCGCCAGGGAACGGGCCAGTTCTGCCGGGGTGACCGATCTGGGCGTGCTGGTGCTACCCGAGGGTCAGGACCCGGCGGACCTCGCCACTGCCGGTGGCATGCCGGCGATCGATGCGGCTCTGGGTGATCGCAAGACTGCGGTGGAGTTCCAGATCGAGTACCTGTTGGGTGTGTCGGATCTGTCGACCCCTGAGGCACGCACGGACGCGTATCGCTCCGTGTTGCCGCTGCTGGGCTCGTTGCAGGACTCGGCGACCAGGTACGCCTACGTTCACGACGTGCTGTCACCGACTGTGTCGGTGCCCAGTCAGCGGATCGAGGATGAGTTGAACGCGGCGTATCCCATCAGGAACGAACCCTCGTTCATCCCGGGACTCCGCCAACAACCTCGGGACAAAGCCCGTCAACGAGTGGTGCTTGGTGATCCGCAGATGCAGCTTGAGCGCCAGGTTCTGCAGGCGGCCCTCCAACTTCCCGACGAACTGCCCGATGACTGGCACATGTTGGACGAGTCGGTCTTCACCGCAGAACCCTCACGCATATTGTTCCGGGCCATCAACGCGCACCGCGGGGCGTTTGAGAAGATCCTTGACGCCATGCCTGACGACGACATGCGCTCACGGGTGCGTGGTCTGGCCGCCGCCGAACTAACCATCGATGCCACGACCGCGCAGGTCGCGCTGGTGATCGATGCCCTGCGTGCCAGGGATGCGCAACGCCGCTGGGCCGATGCACGCACAACCCTGCAGGACGGTGGAGAGCATCTCGACGCCGATGAACGCCGCCGACTCATGCGCGACATCGGTGAGTTGGAACGGGTATGGCGGGCCTACGAACGCCGCGACATCCACCAGCGAGGGGTGCAACAGTGAGCGCCGAACCCAAGCCGGTGCCCCCCGCCGCAGCCGAGATCGACCGCCATGCTGTCCTGCTTGAACACCACGCTGTCACCGACCTCCTCCACTTGGGCAGCCAGCGAGGCTATGTCACCCCTGAGGACATCGCCGACGTGGTCACCGGGGCACAGTTGGACCACGACGGACGCAAGGCACTGGGGGAACTGCTGGACACCGAACGCATAGAACGGCGCAGACCCGCTCCGCGACCCCGCCCCGAACCCTCACGGCAGCGTCAGGCTGGCGAGCTGATGATGCCCGCGACCGCTGGGGATCCGGTGCGCATGTACCTGCGTGAGATCGGGCAGGTACAACTGCTCTCCGCCGAGGAGGAAATCGATCTGGCCAAGCGATACGAGGCCGGACTACTTGCGGCCACGCGCCTGCTGGACGCCGAGCGACTACCACCCGAACGTCGTCGGCAACTGCTCCGTCTGCAACGGGGCGGCGAGCGGGCCAAGAGCCGGCTGGTCGAAGCCAATCTGCGACTGGTGGTCTCGATCGCCAAGCGCTACGTCGGGCGTGGCATGGTCCTGCTGGATCTGATTCAGGAGGGAAACCTGGGCTTGATCCGGGCGGTCGAGAAGTTCGATTACCGCAAGGGCTACAAGTTCTCCACCTACGCCACCTGGTGGATCCGCCAGGCCATCACCCGGGCGATGGCCGACCAGGCGCGCACGATCCGCATCCCGGTCCACATGGTCGAGGTGATCAACAAGCTCGCC
>JBPCKA010000106.1:0-3935 GCA_051004735.1 Euzebya sp.
CAGATGGAACGCCGCGGCGAAGGGCAACGCGTCCGGCGTGATCACGTCGGTTCGTCCCTCTCGACTGGTTCCCAGGTCCAGGTCCTGAACGGTCGAGGTCACGGGGATGCGCCGCGGGAAATTGCCCACGTCTGCCCGCACTCCCTCCAACCTGTCCTCGTCGACCGTGCCGAACAGCCGCCCGATATTGGCTAGCTTGAACGGTGCGCCAACGTGATCGGGGACAATCGTGATTGCGTCGGCCAGTGCGCCACCGGCGATCGTGGGCCCTGCAAAGGTGAAGGGATGGCCGAAGCCGATGACCTGCCCATCACACTCCAGCGTGGCGGTGCCGACGGCAGCCATGGTCAAGTCGCCGAGGGACTGGGCGACCGCCAGGTTCTCGCCCGGCTCGGGCGCGGAGCCGGTGGTCTGGACCTGGCGGTACTCAGCCGAGGAACCGGCGTAGGCAGTCATCGACTGACCGTGCTCGGCCATCACGTCTTCCAAGGAGTCCAGCCGGGAACTGGCTAGGCCCGAGACGCTGAGCGGCAGCGGCAGTTGGCGCAACTGCACACCCTGCTGGGTGAACGCCGCAGAGTCACCACCCACACGACGTTGAATCTCGGCGGCCAGCGGGCCGGTGACCGTCGCCTGCTGCGCAGCGGGCTGGTCGGCAGCGAAGGATGCGCCCTCGCCCAGGGAAACCAGGTCCACCAGATTCTCCGCCGGCGTCAGACCGCCGATGGATGAGGAGGTGAAGGCCAGTCCGAAGGACACCGAGCCCAGCAACCGTCCGTCGACATAGACGGGCGAGCCGGACATGCCCTGCCAGATCCCGCCGACCTCGTCGATGAACGGTGCGTCCACATCCACGATGATCATGTCGCGACCAACGCCGATGCCGTTTTTGAGGACACCCAGCACCTCCACCCCGAAGGTCTCGGGGGTGGTGCCCTGCACCACCGTCAACCCCTCACCAATCATTCCGCGGGTCACCTGGCTGGTGCGCACGATCGGCCCACAATCGGGAGTCTGCGCCGAGGCGCCCGGGACGATCAGCCCGAAGAACAATGCGACGGCCGCCAACAAGGCCGTACGCGTGCGAAAGAGTTCCGTCACCGGTGGTCTCCCCTGCGGTAATGATCTGAGTCTGCGGAATCTATAGCGGCTGGTGCCTGGTGCGGATTCCCTTTTTCGACATTCGGGCCGTCTGGCAGTGCTGGCCAGCCGGTCTACCCTTGCGAACTGATGATGGATCTGACCGGTCTGGAAGACCTTCCCGGTGTGTCCCGACTGGGGTCGGGGAAGGTGCGCGAGCTGTTCGCCGTGAACGACGAACACCTGTTGCTGGTGGCCAGTGACCGCATCAGTGCCTTCGACGTCGTCATGCCAACCCAGGTTCCGGACAAGGGAAAGGTTCTCACCGGGCTCACCTCGTTCTGGCTTGCGCTGCTGACCGACGTGGTCCCCAACCACCTGGTGTCGGTCGACCCGCGCGAGTTCGGCCACGGGCTGGAGGCATTCGGTGAAGCCCTGGCGGGCAGGTCGATGTTGTGTCGTCGGGCCCAGCCCCTGGCCATCGAATGTGTGGCTCGCGGCTACCTGGCCGGCTCCGGCTGGAAGGAATACCAGGCCAGCGGGACCGTCTGCGGCGAGCGGCTGCCAGAAGGTCTGCTCGAGTCCGAGCAGTTGCCACAGGTGCTGTTCACGCCTGCCACCAAGGCGGCCGTCGGCCTGCACGATGAGAACATCTCCTTCGACACCGCCGCAGGCATCGTCGGCGGCGACATCGCCGAGCAGGCCAGGGACCTGACGGTGGAGCTGTACCGCCGGGCAGCCCGGCATGCTGCCGAGCGGGGCATCATCCTGGCCGACACCAAGTTCGAGTTCGGGCTGGCCGGCGATGAGTTGATCCTGATCGATGAGGTGTTGACGCCTGACTCCTCCCGGTTCTGGCCGGCTGCCGAATATCAGCCTGGACGTAGCCAGCGGTCCTTCGACAAGCAGTTCGTGCGGGACTGGCTTGAGACACAGGACTGGGGCAAGACCCCACCCGGGCCGACCCTGCCCGACGACGTGGTGCAGCGCACCCGACAGCGCTACGTCGAGGCCTACGAACTATTGACCCAGACCCCCTTCAGTGATTGGACTGCCAAGTGACCCGTGTCGTCGTTGACGTGATGCTCAAGCCCGAGATCCTGGACCCCCAAGGCCAGGCGGTGGAACGCGCCCTGCCGTCGCTTGAACTTCACGGCGTGACCACGGTGCGGATCGGCAAGCACATCGAGTTGGACGTCGCCGATGATGTCACCGACGCCGCGGCCCTGGCCGCCGAGGTGGCCGACAAGCTGCTGGCCAACCCGGTCATCGAGGAGTACACGGTCAGGCTGGAGGCGTGAGAGTCGGGGTCGTGGGCCTGGCCACGATGAGCGCAAGACGATGAGCACAAGGCGCCCCAAGAGCGTCTATGACGGTGCCCGCGTCGAGGAGCTCGAGGAGCCGCTGCTGCCACGCTGGTTCGTGCTGCTGGCGGTGACCAGCATCCCCATCGCACTGGGGGTGGCCATCTGGGCCTTCATCGTCTTTGGGCCCCAGCCGGTGCCGGTGTCACAACGCCGGCCGCCGCCCGGTCCGGTTGGGCAGCTGACCACGGATGTCGGCCAGTACAACATCGGCACAACGGAGGCGGTCGCGCTGGATCTGGCGGACTGTCAGCTCTTTCGAGGGATCCAGGCCGGCGGAAGCCCCGCCGATCGTGAGCGTATCGAGCAGGCCCTGACCGCCCTGTGTGACCAGCGACTGCCAGAGGATGTCGCCCGTCGCGTGCGACGGTTCGGCCAAATGGGCGGTGAGATCCGGTTCGCCCAGTTCCAGGCCACCGGGGTGGATTCGACGATGGATCTGGGCCTCGCGCCACCGCGGATCCTGCTGAACGCACGATTCGCTCGTCAGGACACCGACCCTTTGTGGATCGCGCCGCTGGTGGTCCACGACACCACCTATTTGGAGCTTGAACCGGGGTCGGCACAAGCCGAGCTTGAGGCTAGGAGATTCGAGGTCGACGCCTGCACCAAGCTGTTCAGTGACTCCCGTGCGTCACGGGCGTGTGAGGATGCCGAGCAGGTGCTGGGCCTTCCTGATCCGCTGCAGGCACTGCTGGACGCCGGCTTCTCATAAGCTTCGGGTCGCAAACGGCGATGCGGCCAGGTCTCGCCCGGTCAGGAAGGTGTGAACAGCATGGTGCTTCCAATCACGGATGGCGCGTGGCTGGTGATGGAGAGCCGGGAGACCCCTCAACACGTCGGTGGGTTGATGGTCTTTGAGTTGCCTGCGGACGCCGAGGACACCTGGGTGTCTGAGTTGTGGGAGCGCTTCCGTCAGGTGACCGCTCTGCAGCCTCCGTTCAGCTACCGGCTGTCCAGGCCCTACGGGCTGGCCGGCACCTATTCCTGGACCACCGATGAGGATGTCGATCTTGACTATCACCTGCGGTTGTCCGCGTTGCCAGCCCCGGGACGGGTCCGCGAGTTATTCGTGCTGGTCTCCCGTCTGCATTCGACGGCCTTGGACCGCAACCGCCCCCTGTGGGAGGTCCACCTGATCGAGGGTCTGCAGGGCAACCGGTTCGCGATCTACGCCAAATTCCACCACTCGATGTTCGACGGCGTCGGAGCCATGCGGATGATGCGCCGGATGTTTTCCGCCGACGCTGACCAACGTGACATGCCACCCCCCTGGGCCATCTCCCCCAGCGCACCACGCCGGATCGACAGCGACACCGCGGTGTCGGTTGCGCCGCGTGGCCGACGGGTCGACCTGCTGGCGCCAATCAAGTCCGTGTCAAACGTCGGGTTGGCACTGGGCAGTCAGTTCATCGACCGGAAACGCCGCATTGACGGGGAGATCATGCCGTTCAGCGCTCCGCGGTCGGTGCTGAACGGCCGGATCACCGG
>JBPCKA010000107.1:0-18090 GCA_051004735.1 Euzebya sp.
CCCCGCAAGCGGGGACCCCTCCCATTGACACCTCAGGCGTCTTCAACACTGATGCGTACATCCAGATGCTCGGCCAGCAGGTCCACCATCTGTTGGACGGTCAGGGGCCCCGTCTGGCGGTAGGACACCGTGCCATCGGGTTGCACGAACAGGGTGGTGGGCATGCCGAACCCGCCGGTGGCTCGGAAGTATTCGCCCATGCGGTCAACCGCCAGTTCGTAGGTGATACCGAGGTCAGCAACGAACGGTTCGGCGTTGACCTCGGCGTCCTGGGTGTTGATCCCGACCAGGCGAAACGAGTTGCCCGCGGCCTCATGGATACGCTGGAAGTCGGGCATCTCCGCGACACAGGGCGGGCACCACGTGGCCCAGAAGTTGATGACCAGTGGCTTGTCACCCAGGAACTGTGATACCTGCACCTGCCCCTCACCCCCGAACTGTCCCAGCGTGAAGTCCGGGAGGGTGTCAACCGCGTTGGTCAACGCCAACCCGTCGGCCGTGGCACTGGGGTCCAGCACGGCGAGATCCGGCCCGGCTTCCTCCTGGCTGCCACCACCCAGCAATAGCGCGACCACAGCTACGAGAACCGCGACCACGGCTATGCCGACTCCGATGGTGCGTGCCGACCCACTACCGCGTCGCGGGGCGGCGTCAGAATCGTCCTGCGGGAGGTCTCCATCTGGATCCATGCGGTTCATTGTCGGGTGCAACGTCCCGCAGCGCCACGTGGGTTCCAGGTCGCTGTGGCCCCTCAGCTGTCGCCGCCCACCAGTTCGCCGTTGGCGAGCACCATCCTGACGTCGTCATAGGCGGCCGGGTCGGCAAACGGGTCGCTGCCCAGCACCACCAGGTCCGCAGCCCTGCCGGGTTCAAGACGCCCGGTGTCGAGTTGCAGGTAGTCCGCCGGTGCCGAGGTGGCCGAATCAAGAATCTCCTGAGGAGTCATCCCCGCCTCCAGCAGCAGCCGCACCTCGCCAGATTCGATTCCCGGGTTGGTGCCGCCGTTGCCCAGGTCGGTGCCGTACAGCACCCGTCCGCCCGCTTGCCTGAACGCCGCCAGCGCCATGGCGGCGCCGGGATCGCGCCCTCTGATCTCAAGGGTGGGAACCACCACGATTCCCGCCTGGGCGACAGCGACCATGTCTGCCGCCGAGACGTCGAACAACGGCAGATGGGCCAGTTCACTCACGCCTGCCTGCAAGGCCAACTCCAGCATGGCAGGGCTGCCGACGTGCGCGGTGGTTCCCAACCCAAACCGCTGCCCCTGCTGCACGATCACCTGCAGGGTCTCGGCGTCCAGGACCGGACGGCCACCTGAGTCTTCCAGGGCTACCTTCAGCACCACGGCGCCGGCGGCGCGTTGCTCCTCAACCGCGGCCACTGCATCACCTGGATCGGTGATCTGGCGGCCGGTCCCGTCAGCGCCCCACGACTGCGTCGGGTAGCCGTTGACCGCGGTCAGGATCCGGCCGGCGATCAGCACGCGTAGACCAGAGGGTCCGCCCCGGATCGCTTGGGCCGCGTTATCGGGTCCGCCCAGATCGCGCACAGTCGTGACGCCGCCGGCCAGGATCGCGGCCGGATCGGCGAACTGCATGTGGACGTGCATGTCGGTGAACCCGGGGATCAGGAATCCGCCGTCCAGGTCCACTGCCTGGACACCGTCGGGGAGATCGGGACCGACGCTGTCGATGCGGCGGCCGCGCAGGGTCAGGGTGAGTGGCTGGCCCGATCCGGGTGTGACCAGGTTGGTGAGCGCCACCGGTGGCCGTTGCAGTGCCGGCAGCCTCAACTCCTCATCCATCAGCGCCTGCGTCCCACCGTCCCGCGAGCAGGCCGCCAGCAGACCGCCGGCTCCGGCCAGGGCGCTAGCGGTCAGCAAGTGACGGCGCGACAGCCTGCGCGGCTTCGATCGTGGCATCGATGTCCTCCTCGCTGTGAGCCGTGGAGACGAACATCGCCTCAAACCCCGATGGTGGCAGGTAGACGCCACGATCCAGCATGCCGTGGAAGAACCGGGCGTACCGTTGATGATCGGCTGCCTTGGCTGCCTGGAAGTCGGCCACCGGGTCGGAACAGAAGTAGAGGCCGAAAAGGCTGGCGACGCGTTGGATGCGCACGGCCACGCCAGCGTCGGCGAAGACCCGGGTCCAGCCCTGGATCAGACGGGTCGCCAACCGGTCAAGCAGATCGTAGGCGGCGGCGTCCAGCAACCTGAGTTGGGCCAGCCCGGCCGCGACGGCCACCGGGTTCCCGCTGAGTGTCCCCGCCTGATAGACCGGACCGACGGGTGCCAACTGCTGCATGATGTCGGCGGCCCCGCCGAAGGCGGCCAGAGGGAAGCCTCCACCCACGACCTTGCCGAAGGCCACCAGGTCAGGCTCCAGGCCCAGCAGTTGCGTGGCCCCGCCGCGAGCCAGCCGAAAGCCCGTCATCACCTCATCGATCAGCAGCAGACAGCCGTGGGCGCGGGTGATGTCACGCAGGAACGCGTGGAACCCCTCCTCGGCAGGGACCAGTCCCATGTTCGCGGCGACCGGTTCGCATACCAGAACCGCGATGTCGGCGCCGTGGTCGGCGAAGGCCTGCTGGACCCCCTCGCGGGAGTTCCAGGGGACCACGATGGTGTCCTGGGTGGCCCCTGCGGTCACGCCCGGACTGTTGGGCAGCCCCAGAGTTGCCACGCCCGAGCCGGCCTCGACCAGCAGGCTGTCCGCGTGTCCGTGGTAATGACCGACGAACTTCACGATCTTGTCCCGGCCTGTGTGACCCCGAGCCACCCGGATCGCGCTCATCGTGGCCTCCGTGCCCGAGGACACGCAGCGCACCATGTCGACCCCGGGTACACGCTTGACGATCTCCTCGGCCAGTTCGACCTCGCCGCGGGTCGGGGCGCCGTATGAGGAACCGGCCCTGGTGGCCGCGATGGCCGCCTGCACGACCTCCTCCCGGCAGTGACCGAGGATCAGAGGTCCCCACGACATGACGTAGTCCAGGTAGGTGACACCGTCCTCGTCGGTGACCCGTGAGCCCTGTCCCCCGGCCATGAACCTGGGCGTTCCGCCCACACCGCGGAAGGCCCGGACCGGTGAGTTGACACCCCCAGGGATGACGTTCTGGGCGCGGTCATACAGCGCCTGGCTGGTGTCGGAAGGGGCGGGGCCGCCAGGTTGAGTGCTCACGCGGCCGAGACTGTCGGTCTGTCCGCCGGGCCGCAACACCCTGAGAATGCCGTCGAGAGGTCAGGCGCCCAGGCCGCCGTTGACCTTCTCGGTGTCGGGGCTGCCCTCGGGCACCACACCGAAGTTGTCGGTGTACAGCTCCTGCACCTTCTGGAGCTCCTCGGCGGTCAGGTCGCGAAGGTCGGGGGCGGCGGCGAACTCGGCGATCTGCGGGCTGCCGTAGATGTTGGGCAGGGTGGAGACGCACCGCTCGTGGGACAACACCCATTTCAGAGCGGCCTGACCCAACGTCATGTCCTGCCGTAGGAAGTCCAGGGTGGCGACCTTCTGCACACCCTCGGTCAGCCATGAGCGGGGACGGTGGCGCCGGTGGTCCTCCTTGGGGAAGACGTGGTCGGCGGTCAGGTTGCCCTCGAGCATCCCGGAGTTGTGAGGCACGCGCACGATCAGTCGTTGGTCGGTTTCCTCGGCGACGGCCAGCAGTTCGGTGCCCGGTGACTGCTCAAGGATGTTGAAGATCATCTGCATGCCGGCCATCCCGGTCCCGGCCGCCCCCCGGCGACGCATGGCCGCGACACCTTCGTCAAGCCAACCGATCTTTGGACCCAACGCCACTCCGTAGGCCCTGATCTTGCCGTCCTGCTGTGCCTGCTCAAGGAACGCCCACAGGTCGTCATCATCGATGTGGCCGTGACGAGGGTTGTGCAGTTGGTAGAAGTCGATGGCATCCACGGCCAGACGTTTCAGGGAGTCATCCAACCGCTGGGCGATGTAGGCGACGTCGGTGCGGTGGTCACGTTCCTGCTGACCGACCCGCTGGTGGTCCGAGGTGATGTCATAGCCGAACTTCGTCGCCACCACCACCTGATCGCGGAAGGGGGCGATGGCCTCGCCCAGCACCTCTTCGCCGTAGCCCTCAGCGTAGACATCGGCGGTGTCGAAGAAGGTGATGCCGTGTTCGAAGGCCTCGCGGTGCAGGCGGATGGCCTCCTTGCGGGTATAGGTACCCCACCATCCCGTGGTCACGGTCCAGTTGCCGAACCCAACCTGGCTGACATCGATTCCGGGAGCTAGCTGGCGATAGCGCATGTCCCGAGGCTACCGTTGCCGCGACGTGCGACCCGTGTCAGGACCGGGGTCATACGATCGGGTCGACCTGGATCAGGCTGATCGCGCCTGCGCTTACCGTGAACACCGCCCGGACCTCTACGTCGTGGGCGGCGGCCACCCGTCCTTGCTCGTCGCTGACGACGAACCTTCGGGTCAGCACACAATCCAGCACCGGCCCGTCCTGCAGCGCCCGGCGCAGGATGGTCGTCGGACGGTCAGTTGCCCCGACGTTGTCGAACAGACCCGCCAACTCGGCGTGGCCGCGGGCGATGCCGGCGTCAGAACTGAACACCGCGTCGACGGTGAAGGTGTCAAGGACGTCCTGCAGATCGCCACGGTTCAGCGCCGCGACATGCGCGTCGACGGCTTGCCGTTCCTCACTGACCATGATCGCCGCCACACCCTACCTGGGAGAGGTAGGTTCGGGTCGTGGACCTTGAGGATCTGCTGGAGGATCTGCTGGACAACGCGGCGCAGGCTGCTCGGCGTGGTGTCCGTCGTGTCGCGACAGGCACGGCCGGCGCCCGGCGCGGGGTTAGGCGTGTGGTGCGGGCAACCTCGATCATCACCGCCATCACCATGCTGTCGATGGGACTGCTGTTGCTTGTCCTCGGCGACCCGGGTGCCATCCGGACCATCCTTGGCGTGATGCTGCTGGGCGGCGGCACGATGGCGGCCGGGACCGGCGCCATCACCCAGGTCCTTGACCGCCGCGACCCAGTCGTGCAGCAACGTCGGGCCGAGCGGCGAGGTGAGCTACCCGCGCCGATATTTGATGAGGACCTCAGCGAACTCCCGCGTGATGTCCGCCATGATTTCTCACGGTTGCTCCAGGCCCGCCGGTTGAATCAGGATCTGGCCCACGACGGGTGGGTCTCCTCGGCAGCGGTGATGCAGGCCGACAGCCAGATCGCACGGCTGCACGGGCTGTTGGTCACCGACCGGCGTGCGGTAAAGCTTGGTGGCGAACCCTCGGGGGCTCTGCGCCAGCAGGTCAGCGAACTGGCCGACCTGCTGGTGGCGTTGGCCGATGAGGCGCTGCATCACCAGATCGAAGTGGTCACCACCGCCGATGCGGTGGCCGTGACGCTTGATGACGCACGCGAGAACCTGATCGCCCTGCGCCAGGCCCGCCGCGAGGTCCGTGACGCTGAAAACCGAGGTGCACAGGCCGGCCCATGACCGCGGGTTATCCTGCGCGACCATGGAAGACCTGCTGGCAAATGTGGACCTGGACCCGATCGCATCCCCGATCGGCCTGCTGGTCATCTTCCTAGGTATCCGCATTGTCATGGGATCCTTCAAGACCGCGATCAAACTGGTCTTCGTCGGCGTGATCCTGATCGGCGCCTACCTGTTCTTCTTCGGTGGCACGGTGACCTGACGCCACTCCCCCGGGGTCCGGGGTCGGTGGTCGGTGGTCGGTCGGGCGCCTGCACCCCCCGACTTCTCAGATCTGAGCTTTCGGCCGGATAAGCACCACTAGCCCTCAGATCTGAGGGTTTGGGGGCCCGGTTGGGCACGACGACACGCCCCGGCCACACCTCAGATCTGAGCTTTCGGCCGGATAAGCACCACCAGCCCTCAGATCTGAGGGTTTGGGGGCCCGGTCAGGCGTTGGTGAACAGCTCCCACGCGCCGGCCTGGACCTTGCCCTCGATCTGCGCCGGAAGGCTTTGCAGTTCGCCGTCGATATTCCAGTCCACCTGATCGCGATCATGGATGGTCACCGTCAGCTCATGGCCCTGGTGGTGTTGCACGTCGTCGCGGTCCAGATGGGTGCCCCTCAGCAGGGCGGTGGTGATACCGGCCAGGTCGGTCCGGTTCTGAGCCTGCAGGACCACCACGTCCAGCAATCCGTCTGAGGGGTCCGCCGGTGGGCACAGCATCGTGCCGCCACCCACCCGCGGACCGTTGCAGATACCCAGCAGGGCCACGTCGACGCAGTCAAGAATCTGGTCGCCGTCGAGTACGGCGCTGGCGAGGGTCGGCTCAAAGGACGTCGCAGCCGACACGGCACCCGCCGGGTAGGCCAGCTTTCCCAGCCGGTCCTTCCAATCGGCCGCGGCCTCGGCAGCCTTGACGCCGATCCCCAGATGTGCGGCGTTCATCGCCACGACATCGTGGATCCTCAGCAGGTCGTGCGGTCGCGCCCGACCCGTCCTTGCGACACCGGCAGCCTGCACCAGATCCTCGGGCAGGCCGGCGCCCGCGGCGAAGTCGTTGCCTGTGCCTCCCGGGATCAGGAGGTACCGGCAAGGTCGCTCGGCCAGGACGTTCAACGTGCGGTGCAGCGTGCCATCGCCACCGACCACGACGTAGACGGTGTCGGAATCGGTCTGTCGGGTTACCCGTCGCAGGTCCTCGTCACTGTCCACCGACTCAACCGTCACCGACCCGTGGCGGTCCAGTTCGGCGGTGACCGCCTGCAACTCCTCATCCATCGTGATGGCTGCCGAGCTGTCATCGGTCTCAACACCCCCGGCGGAAGGATTGACCAATACCAGAAAGTGGTTCATACGCCGGCACACTAATCGTCACCCCGCCAGGTACCGGTGATTCGATGGGTAGCGTGGGGGCATGTCGCGACGTGCTGCACGGTTGTTCCTGCTGGGCCTAGGTGCTGCGCGACTGGTCGAGGGGTTGTACGCCGTCGTGGCAACCGACTCGTTCCTGCGGGTACTTGGGTCAGAGATCCACGTTCCCGGCGCACGGGCGGGGTTTCGCATGAAGTCCGGTCGCGATGTGGCACTGGGCCTGCTGAGCCTGACAGCCGTGGGAGATGACGCGCGTCTGGCCGACCTGGCTATGACCACCGTCGTGGTGGACACCGTCGATGCCGCGGCAGTGCTGATCGATGGTCGACAGGCCTTCGGCTCACCGGTCTTCCCAGCCGGTGCCGTCCTGGGCCTTGGTGTGGCCCTCACCGCCGCCTTCGCTGCCCGTAGTCTGCGGCGCTGATCGCTTCGGGGCAGCCTGTGCCGGCGGTCAGCCGGCAGTCGGGATCTGGATGCCCTCCGAGGGCTGCACGATCACGAATCCCTGGCCCTGGAAGGCCACCTGGAACGCCTCGCCCGACCCGCGGCCGATCAGCGACCCTGCGGTGAAGCTGGCCTTCAGCTGGGTCTGCAGGTTGGCCGACCAGGCCACGACCGCCTGGGTGTCGGCGAACGTCGGGGCCTGGTCGACCTTGAGGACCACGGGTGGGCCGTCGGTGGTGATGGCCACCCACCCGCTGCCCCGCAGCGTGGTGTTGAACAGTCCGCCGGTGGCGATACTGCCACCCTTCACCCGCTCGATGTTCCAGTCCAGGCTGGCCGAGAAGGCCAACACGTTCTTGCCACTGATCGACAGGCCGGTGTTGGTCAGCGTCAGCAGGTGTACATCGTTGGCCAGGTTGGCCAGGAACACGTCTCCCTGGCCCTGCACCTGCATCAGCGGCAATCCCTCGCCGGTCAGCGCCTTCTTGATGAATCGTGAGGCACCACCACCTTCAAAGGCGAAGGTCATGTTGCCCTGGTAGGCCACCATCGAGCCCTGCTGCGCCATGAACGGTTCCCCGACCCTGACCCGCAGCATCTTCGCGTTCTGGTTGGCGATCGCGGTGGCCTCGTTCTCGCTGTAGCGGCCGTCGACCAGATCGCCACTGATTCCCTCGAATCCGCTGGCGACCTGACCCGTCGGGGTGGCTAGGAGAGCCTCGGGACCGATGACCGCCACGGCCTGCTGCTGGCCCAGGGGGACCATACCGACCTGCCCTTGATGGGCCACCTGGTCGGTCCATTGCTGGCCGTCCCACCAGCGGTACTCGTACTGGCCTTCTGGATCGGGACGCCATTCGGCTGTGCTCATGCAATCGGTTGTAGCGAATCCCGGGCGGAAATGCCAGTGGGCGACTGTCCGCTCAGGTCAGGGCGGACAGCACGGCCTGGGTCAGCCCGTCCATATCGTGCGGGTCTGCCTCGGCGGTCACCGTCAGGCCAAGATCCCGGCAGGTCTTGCTGGTGATGGGGCCAACCGATGCGATCGCGATGCGGGGATGGGGAGCCTGGCCCAGCAGTTGGACCAGATTACGGACGGTGGAGGAGGAGCCCAATGCCACGGCGTCGAAATCTCCCTCCAACAGGCGCTGGCGAACCTCACCATCAAGGCTTGGGGCGGGGATGGTGCGGTAGGCCTCGACGTCGACGTAGGCAACACCCGCCTGGTGCAGCAGATGGGTCAGTTCCTGGCTGGCGATGTCCGCACGGGGAAGAAGGACCGGTCTCTGCGGATCATCGACCACTTCGGCCAACGCCAACCCCAACCCGCGGGTGGTGTAGCTCTCGGGGATCAGATCTGCCAGCAGGCCGTGGCGGGACAGAGCCTGTGCCGTCCCCGAACCCACACAGGCGATCTGGGTCTGGGCGAACCAGCGTGCGTCACCGCCGGCTTCGACGACGGCGTCCATCAGGGCCTGGACCCCGTTGCTTGAGGTCAGCCCCACCCAGCTAAAGGCGCCGTCGCGCATCCCTTGGACCGCTACCCGCAGCCCTTCTGGGTCCTGGGTCGGCTCGATTGCGATCGTCGCCGCCTCGACCGGGTCGGCCCCCAGCGCCCGCAGCCGACGGCTGAGTTCGCTGGCCTGTTGACGGGTGCGGGGCACCAGCACCGAGCGGCCGTGCAACGGGCGTCGATCAAACCAGCCCAACTCGGGCGCCAATGACGCAACCTCGCCGACCACGATGACGGCCGGGGAGGAGAATCCGCTGCCACGGACCTTCTGGGAAATGTCGGACAGCGTTCCGCTCAGCTGTTCCTGCGCTGGGGTCGTGCCCCACCGAACCATCGCCACTGGTGTGTCGGCCGGACGGCCGTGCTGGATCAGTGCCTGTGCGATGGCACCGATGCGGCCAACACCCATGAGGAATACCAGGGTCCCCGGAAACGCGGCCAAGGCCGCGAAGTCGACCTGGGCCTCGGGTTTGGTGGGGTCCTCGTGGCCCGTCACGACGGCGAAGGCCGGCGACACCCCGCGATGGGTCACCGGGATGCCTGCGTAGGCCAGTGCCGCAACGGCCGAGGTGATGCCCGACACGACCTCAAAGGGCACTCCGGCAGCCACACATGCCTGCGCCTCCTCCGACCCCCGCCCAAAGACAAACGGGTCACCACCCTTGAACCGGACAACCGAGTGACCCTCGGCCGCCCTGGTCACCAGCAATTCCTCGATCTGTTCCTGCGGCAGGGCGTGGCGGTCAGGGAGTTTGCCGACATAGACCAGTTCAGCGTCATGGCGACACAGTGCCAAGGCGGCCTCGGGAGACAGGCGGTCGTAGGCCACCACGGTGGCACTGGCCAGCAGGGTGATGGCTCGGACGGTGATCAGTCCGACATCCCCCGGTCCGCCACCGACCAGGTAGACGGTACCGGGTTGTGCGGGTTCACCCCCGAAGCCGTGGCCGTCCAACGCGGTGGTGTCAGACACCCAGTGCCTCTTTCATCTCAAGTCCCAGCTCCTGGCCGATCTGCACGCCTTGATCGAACCCACCCGTGGTCGACAGTCGCAGAACCCGACGATTCTTCGGGTCACCCAGCATGCCGAGCAGTTCAAGCCCGCCAAGTCCCGTCAACGTGCACAGCGCGCCGACCGGGGTCGTGCAGCCGGCTCCCAGTGATGCCAGGAACGCCCGTTCAGTCTCTACGGCCCGACGGGACGGCAGATGATCCACTGCCTCCAGCAACGACAGTGTTCGTGCGTCATCGCTGCGGCACTCGATGGCGATGGCACCCTGAGCAGGGGCGGGCACCATCTCACCCGGTTCCAACGGCACCGCCTTCAGCGGCAGATCCAGGGGACCGACTCCGCCACGCTCGGGCGAGGTGTACAGCCGCTTCAAGCCCGCCAGGGCCACCACGACCGCGTCGTACTCGCCGTCGGCGACCTTACGCAGGCGTGTGTCCAGGTTGCCCCGCAGCGGCAGGATCTGCAGGCCGGGTTTGACCCGAAGCAACTGCAGACGGCGGCGCTCCGACGACGTGCCCACGACCGCGTCGGCGGCCAGCGTTGAGAAGGCTGATCCTTCGCGGGTCACCAGGATGTCGCGAGGGTCCTCCCTGCCGGGCACGGCAGCCACGGTCAACTCAGGCTGCGGTTCGCTGGGGAGGTCCTTGTAGGAATGCACCGCGACGTGACAGTCGCCCGACAGCACGGCCTGCCGGATCTTGTCGACGAACAGACCTTTGACGTCGAAGCTGTCGATGCGCTTCTCAGGATGGTCATCCCCGGTGGACGACATGGGGATCAGCTCGAACGGCTGGCCGGTCCGCTGCGTGATCCGGACCCCGGTCTGGTGCGCCTGGGCACGGGCCAGCGCCGAACGGCGTGTGGCGATGCGGATCACGAGGCGAAGGGGATGGAGTCGCGCAGCGAACTAGCCACTGATCTGGGACGGGTCGTCCGCAGGCCAGACGGTCGCCGACTCCGAGTCGTCCGGACGCAGATCGAACAGATGCGTCAGTGCCCGGACGAACCGTTCACCGTCGGGGGTGTCGACCAACCGCTTCAGTCGGATGGTCGGTTCGTGCATCAGCGTGTTCACGATGCCTTTGGTCAGGACCTCGACTGCCTCACGCTGACCCTGATCAAGCGTTGACAGACGGCCCGCCAAGCGGTCCACCTCGGACTGGCGGATCTGCTCGGCGCGTTGGCGCAGCGAGGAGATCGTCGGACCCGCCTGGACCCCACGACTCCACGCGGCGAAGCCGTCGGACTCCTCCCGCACAATCGCACGGGCCTCGCGGATCGCCTCGCCTGTCGGACCGGTGATGACCACGCGTCGCAGCGACTCGATGTCGACCACGGTGACACCGGGGATCGTGTCGGCATCGGGGTGGACGTCCCTGGGCACGGCCAGGTCGATCAGCACCAGCGGGCGATCAGGCCGCACCGCCATGGCCGCCGCGATGGACTCCAGGCTGACCACCGGCATGGTTGAATCCGTGGAGGTCACCACCAGATCGGCAGTGCTCAGGATGGCGGGCAGATCGTTCAGCGGGTGAGCCGTCCCACCGATCCGCTGTGCCAACCCCTCCGCCTTCTCATGGGTTCGGTTGGCCACCAGGACACGCGATGACATTTCCGTGATGCGCGCCCCGACCATGCCGCCGATCTTGCCCGCGCCGATCAGGGCCACGACCGGATCGGGTGTGATCAGCGCCCGGCGTCCGGCGATGAGGGCCACGTCAACGATCGACGCCGCTCCCTCTGAGATCGTGGTCTCAGAGCGGGCCCGCCGACCAACCCTGATGGCCTGGCGAAAGACCCGGTGCAGCAGCGTGCCGGCGGTGCCCTCGTCATTGGCCTCGGCAAAGGCCTGACGGACCTGGCCGTGGATCTGACGCTCCCCGACAACCATCGATTCAAGACCGCTGGCGACGGCGAACAGATGCTCGGCTGCAGTCTGATCGAACAGGTCGTAGGTCAGGTGGCTGAAGGACTCCGGGGGCAGCCCGGACCATTCCGAGAAATGGTCACGAAGATCAGCCAGTCCGCCGTGGTACCGGGTGACGTTGGCGTAGACCTCGACCCGATTGCAGGTCGAGATGATAGCCGCCTCGTGCACGTGGTCGCGCTGCATGACCGACGTCAACGCCTTGGCATGAAGATCGGCAGGCACGGCAAATTTGTCCAGCAGCTCGACTGGGGCCGTGCGATGGCTGATACCGAGGACGAGGAGGGTCATGGGGAGTGGTGCCGAGAGTAACGACGGTCCTGCAACACCGCCAATCAGCAAACTCTTCCGAATCGCTCAGGCCAGCAGGATCCTGCTGATGATGACCTTCTGGATCTCACTGGTGCCGCCGCCGATGGTCGACAGCTTGGCGTCCCGCCAACTTCGCTCGACCGGGAAGTCCTTGATGTAGCCCCACCCACCATGGATCTGGATGCCGGCGTCCGCGTTCTCCAGCGCGCACTTGCCGATATGGGCCTTGGCCATGGACGCCTCGATCTGATGATCCAGACCCTGATCCTTCTTCCAGGCGCCATACCGCAACATCAATCTGGCGGACTCCAAGTTGATCTTCATGTCCGCCAACTTGTGGGCGATTGACTGGAAGTGGGCGATTGGCTTGCCGAAGGCCTCCCGCTGCTTGGCGTAGGAGATGCTTTCATCCAGCCCACGCTCCATGCCGCCGATCGCCGAGCCCAGCATCACCGTCCGCTCCCAGCTGAAGCACTCAAAGCCAATCGACCACTGCGCCGTGCCCACCTCGCCCAGGCGCGCGCTGTCGGGGACTCGAACGTCGACCATGACCATCTCAGATGTTGGTGAGGAGCGGTTACCCATCTTGTCCAGGTGCCGTCCCACCTTGAGGCCCGGCGTGTCGCGGTTCAGGATGAAGGCAGTCATTCCGCTGCCCTGTCCCGCGCCATCAGTGCGAACGATGACCGTGAAGACATCGCAGATCGGTCCGTTGGTGATGAACGTCTTGGTTCCGTTCAGCACCCACTCATCACCCTCGCGCACCCCCCGGGAGGTGATGCCGGAGGTATCAGAACCATGGTCGGGTTCGGTGATACCCCAGGCACCGATCCACTCGCCGCTGGCCAGCCGGGGCAGGTAGTGGGCCTTCTGTTCCGCCGTGCCGTGCAACTCGATGGGCTTGGCACCGATGACCAGGTGGGCGCCCAGGGACAGGCCCAACCCCGCGTCCATCCCTCCATACGCCAATGCCTCCAGAGCAAGGCCGGTGTCGACCGCACCTGCGCCACTGCCACCGAACTCCTCGGCAATGCACATCCCGGTCAGACCCACCTTCCCGCAGGCATCCCACACCTCCCGGTCAAATCGCCCTTCGCGATCCCGCGGCCCCGCCTGGGGCTGCACCACATCGCGCGCGAAGGCAACGATGGTCTTGTACAGCTGCTGTTGCTCCTCAGAGAGCGCGAAATCCATGCGGACAGTCCTCGTGGTGAGACGATTCAGGCGTTGGTGTCTCGCAGTGTCCACCACCACGACCTCATTGTCACGCGCAGCCCAGCACGTCAGCCGGTGAAACCGAAACCGGGTGCGCTGTCGCCGAACCGCTGCCTGACCTGGGCGTCGGTGTCCACTACCTTGTCGTGCATGTCCTGACGATCCTCTGCCAGACGCCTGGCCAGATCAGGGTCAGCGGTCGCCAGGATCCGCGCGGCCAGCAGCCCGGCATTGCGCGCGTTACCGATCGCGACAGTTGCCACGGGCACGCCTTTGGGCATCTGCACGATCGACAGCAGCGCGTCGATGCCTTGCAGATTGCCGATGGGGACGGGCACACCGATGACGGGCAGCAGGGTGTAGGCAGCCAGCATTCCCGGCAGGTGCGCCGCCCCGCCCGCGCCGGCGATGATCACCTTCAGCCCGCGTTCGGACGCCTCGCGCCCATAGCTGGCCAGGACGTCGGGGGTGCGGTGCGCCGACACGATCCGAACCTCATAAGGAATGTCGAGGTCCTTCAACGCCTCCACGGCATCGCCCATGACCGCTAGGTCGCTGTCGCTGCCCATGGTGATGCCGACCAGTGGTGTCGCGCTCATTGGTGTCCTTCCAGGATGGTGGCGGCAGCCCGGGCCGAGATGGCCGCGGTTGCAAGATCATCGCCTATGACCGTGACATGTCCGATCTTTCGTCCGGGCCTTGGCGTTTTGTCATACAGATGGATCTTGACGTCGGGAGCAACCTTTGACACGCGATCGCGCGGGTCCCCCGCCGTGCCGCCGACGACGTTGACCATCACGCTGGCCGGGGCCAGGGGGGCGATCGAGCCCAGCGGCCAACCAAGCACTGCCCGCGCATGGTTCTCAAACTGCGACGTGACGCACCCATCGATGGTGTGGTGCCCCGAGTTGTGTGGCCGCGGTGCGATCTCGTTGACCAGCAAGGTGGGTTCGCCATCGGGACGCTCGACTATGAACAACTCCACGGCAAGCACCCCGACCGCGCCGACGACATCGGCGACGCGTTGGCCCAACGCCACGGCCTGCTGCGCTATCTCCTGTGACACCGCCGTTGCTCCCGCCCGGATCTCCTTGCACATTCCCTCGACTTGGATCGATTGGACCGGAGCGTAGGTGGCCCGTTCGCCGGTGCCCGAGGTGACGACCAGCACGGCCAACTCGGCGGACAGGCTCAGGAGGGGTTCGACCAGTAGACCCCGGCCCGCTGCCGCCGTCAGCATGTCCTGGGCCTGAGCGGGTGTGCGAGCGATGGCGACTCCTCGTCCGTCATACCCTCCTCGCGGCGCCTTCAGGATCACGGGCCACCCGTGGGCGGCGGCGAAGGCCTGGATCTGGGCAGCGGTGGTGACCTGGGCGAATGGTGGAACCGGCAGACCCGCTTCGGCAAAGGCCGTGCGCTGATACACCTTGTCGGCGAACTCAAGGGCCGCCGAACCGGGTCTGACCACGACGCCCGCGGCTTCCAGCTGCCGTACGGCGTCCAGCGGAACCAGTTCGTGGTCGAAGGTCACCACGTCGACCTGCTCGGCCAGCCGGCGCAGGGCGGAGGGATCGTCATGCTCGCCATCGACGATGCTGACCAGCCCTCGTACCCCCTCGTCGGCGGCACCGGCCAGCACCCGCACGTCGACCCCCAGGCGGACCGCGTCGAGTGCGATCATCCGCGCCAACTGGCCACCTCCGACGATTCCCAACACGGTGGTCACCTGCTTGCCCCTTTCCTCTTGACGTTGCCTCCCCGCCGATAACTCAGATCTGAGGGTTTGGGTGGGTTTCCCGGCCGATAGCTCAGATCTGAGGGTTTGTCCTGCCCCGCCGATAGCTCAGATCTGAGGGTTTGGGTGGGATTTCCGGCCGATAGCTCAGATCTGAGGGTTTGGGGGTCGCAGGCATCCTGCCAGCGTCCGGCGGCGACGGCAGCATCAGCGGTCCAGGTAGGACGAGGTCCGGGCACGAGGGCTGGCGTCCACCAGGTCGAACCCAGCGTCGCCGACATCGTGGATGGCGCGTTCCAGACGCTGAGGGTGCCAGGCGTCCCGCCACGGATCGTCGCGCTGGAGCACGGTGGTCAGGGTGAACGAAGTGGGATCCAGGTCCTCGGTCACCTCATCCCAAAACAGCGGTGTGGCGACGGTCGCCAGGGGGTGGGCACGCGGGCTCCAGGCGCAGATCAGCGTGGACCCGCCGCCTCGCGACCAGTCCAACAGGGTGCGCCCGTGCCGGTCGTCCTTGCGCATCTCCACCGTCAGTTCCTGTGGATGCCGGTCCACGATCATGCGGGCCACCGCAAGGGTCAAGGGCCGCATCACCTCGGGGCCATAACGGCGTTCGATCGGGACGATGACGTGCAGACCTCGGCCGCCGCTGGTTTTGACCACCGGATCCAGCCCCAGCTCGACCACGACGTCACGGGCCCAGCGGGCCACGCGACCGGGCGACAACTCGCGCTCACCGGGATCGATGTCAAGCACCAGCTGGTCGGCACGGTCGGGCCGGTCCACCCGCAACAGGGCAGGATGCAACTCGATGGTGTTCTGCTGTGCCAGCCAGGCCAGGCCCTCGACGTCGTCAACCAGGGCATATGCCACCTCACGGTCAGCCGATTCGGCCCACTGGCGCCAGCGACCGATCGCCTGCGGCGCGTGGTCGGGCAGGTCCTTTTGGAAAAACCCCTTGCCGGCCACGCCCTTGGGGAAGCGCTTGAGCGACAACGGTCGATCCGCCACCTGCGGCAGCAGTCGGTCCGCCGCGTCGTGCACATACTCGAACAGGTCGGTCTTGGTCAGCCCGACCTGGGGCCACAGGACCTTGTCGGGACTGGACAGCTTGACGATCAGCGCCTCATCTCCGGGCGGTGGACACGACTGCGGTCAGGGTTGGGGAGGAGGAGGAGGCGGGACGCCTGGCGGTGGCGGAGGAGGAGGCTGGGACGTGGGCTGCGGGGTCGGCGACCCCGGTTCACCCTCACCCCCCGCCGGCTGTCCGATGAGGATGCCGAAGACCTGCTCCTCGACCGTCTGGGAGATGGCCGCGAAGCCACCGACGAAGGTGACGAACGGAGCGGTGTACTGCAGGTCGGTGAAGTACTGCACCGCCGCTGGCGATGCGTACACATCTTGGCCATCGCCCATGATCATAACGCCCCCGGTGGCCACCACAGCCGGGGCTGTCGACAGCGCATCAGGGAAGTCCAGTCCGGTGACCATCCAGGTGTTGAACGGGACCCCACCAAGATCGATAGCCCGTTGGGCCAACAGGTAGGAGGTGTCATACCGGTTGTCACCGGCGATCCGCTCGACGCTGATGCCGCGACTGGCGATGTCGTCGGCCACGGCCTGGCTGACGGCAGCCTCGCCGCCGGCGATCGAGACGTCGGTGATGCCCAGGCGGGCCAGCGTGTCGGCTGTGGTCTGTGGCAGGTCACCGGCGCGGGTCAACAGGATCGGTGCGCCCTCCAGCCCCGCCACGGGACCGGCGGACACCGCATCGGGCCAGCCCCGGTTGGGATCGGCGTTCTCACCCTCGACCACCCAGGCGCGGGTTCCGCCCATGGCCGCGGCGACACTGTCGGCCACGGCGTAGCGGTCCGCGCCTCCCAGGCGTTCGATGGTGGTGATACCGGCTGCTCGCAGGTCGTCCTCGACCGTGCCGGTCAACTGCCCGTCGGGGGCCACGATGACTGCTCTGGTGGCACCCAGACCCGAGATGGCCGCACCGACTCCGGGAGACAACTCCCCTTCGCGCGACAGCAGGATCGGGGCACGGTCCCGTGCGGCCAGCGGACCGGCCACCAGGGCGTAGGGATAGTCATCGGCAGGTGCCAGCACCACGGTCTCGGCAAAGCCGAAGGCGTAGAAGGCGGTACTGATCGCAGTTCCGACGCGGTCCTCACCGGCCACTCGGCCAAACACCGGGGGACAGCCCGGGCAGAACGGTGAGTCGATGTTGACCCCGATCCCGACGAACCCGTCGACGAAACGGTCCAACTGCGCAGTGCTGGTCACCGGGTCGCCGGCCTGGGCGTACGCCGGACCTTCTTCCTGCGCGATCGCCTCCTCGGTGGCTCCCGGCTGACCCGGCTCACCAGGCTGACCGATCTGTTCGACCTGCAGGGTTGCGGTCAGCTCGTCGTTGCGAGGCTGGGCCTCCAGCGTGTCGACCAGGTCCTGCACATTGCCATCCCCACAGGCCTGGGGGTTGAACAGGCATTCGTCGAAGAAGAACCCTCCACCGCCTCCACTGATGCCCAGGAACCCGAATCCGAAGGCGTCCTCGGGCACCGGCACCGACAGGCCCACGGTCAGGGGCACCTGGTCGGGAGTCCCGGTCAGATCGATCTCCAGATCGATCACCGACCCAGGTTGGACCAGCAGTTCACCGACCGGCTCGGGCGCGTTCCCGTCAACACCCGCTCGGACCTCGTCAATGCGATAGGTGCTCAGTGCTTCCTGGAGCGTCAGATCGATGTCGACGCTGTCGATCGTGACCTCCTCCCCCGGGAAGTTCGACAGCGCGTCGACGTTGAACAGCAACTCAAAGATCGAGTCGAAACCGATGTCGAAGGGACTGGCGTAGACGTTGCCACGCTCATAGGTGAACGGTCCGCTGTCGGCACCTGAACCGGACACGGTGAAGCCGATGGTCGAGCTTCCAGGCCCGATCCGATCGATCACGGAATCGATGTTGCCCAGCAGATGGAACGCCGCGGCGAAGGGCAACGCGTCCGGCGTGATCACGTCGGTTCGTCCCTCTCGACTGGTTCCCAGGTCCAGGTCCTGAACGGTCGAGGTCACGGGGATGCGCCGCGGGAAATTGCCC
>JBPCKA010000108.1:0-23905 GCA_051004735.1 Euzebya sp.
GTCCTGTAGACCCGGGTCCCGGGCTCCGGCGCGGGACCTGACGAGATCTGGGACGGGGTGTACCCTGTCGCCCTCATTTTGGGGCCATAGCTCAGTTGGTAGAGCGCTGCCTTTGCAAGGCAGATGTCGCCGGTTCGATTCCGGCTGGCTCCACCGTGGCCAGTCCGTGGCAGGCTGGTGGCGATGAAGCGCGCCGTCCTAGTCGTGGTGATGGTGGCTCTGCTGACGGCATTCCTGGGATTCATCCCGATCGAGTGGGTGCTGGCGCCGATGCTGGGAGTCAGCATCTATGCCGTGGGCGTGGCGTCGCTGGGCTCGTTGAAGCGCGGCGGCTCACACATCCCCGATGGACCCCCCGTCGCGGTGGACCCGGTGGAGGAGAGGGTCACCTACTTCTGCGACGGCTGCGGGGCTGAGTTGTTGTTGCTGGTGCGTGGCTCGGCCACCTCGCCCCGCCACTGCGGTGAGAAGATGCACGAGCGTACGGAAGTACCTCACCTGGGCTGACGCCAAGGTTGCCCACAGGTTCATCCACAGTTGTGGAGAAGTATCACCTGGGGGGAGTTCAGACCATGTAATTCATCCACAGCTGTGGACAAGACTGTGGATGAGTCCAGCCTGTCAGCGCCACTGACTGAGTACCGCCAGCCCTGCCGCCATGAACACAAAGCCGCCGATGATCCAGTAGTTGCCGCCTGGCAGGATCAGCGGGTAGATGTAGTTCAGCAGGATGACGAAGATGCCCAGACCGATCAGCGAAGTGCCCAAGATCGGGACCCACCGCGGACTAGGTGGTGGCTTGGCCTTGGACGGCGGGATGTAGCTGTTGCGTTTCGACTTCGACTTGGGCACGTCGCTTCCTCACTGGGGTGGTCTGCGGCTCGCGAGCCTCGGGTTGGGTCGGTCACCAGGCTGGGGCGGAGCCGTCGATGTGGCTCCTGGGAACCGACAGGGTACCGCTCGCGTTGGGGAACCGACGTCGACCCATGACCGGGGTCGGTCGGACACGCCCAGCCGTAGGCTGTGGGCCGCTATTCTCGGTGGTCGAGTCCCTCCCCATTCATTCAAAGGTTCGCTCACCTCATGCGGTTCGCCCTGCGATCTCTTGGCTGGCTGTTCATCAGCGCCGGCGTCCTGGTCGCCCTGTATCTGGTCTATGCCCTGTACGGGACCGGGCTTGCGACCTCGCAGGCCCAGGACCGACTGCTGCAGGAGTTCGAGGACCAGATGTCCGACGTCCCCACACCGCACGACCAGCTGGCCTTGAGTCTGGAGGAGTTGCCACCGCTATCAGTCGAGGAGTCTGAGAACGTGGCGGCCGACCCCCTGCCGATACCCGACGGCTTGGGAACGGGAGATGTGCTGGGCGTGATGGAGTTTTACCGTCCCAGGGATGGCAACCCGGTGGTGATCGATGAACTTGTCGCCTTGGTCGAAGGAGTGACCGTGGACGCGCTGAAGCAGGGACCCGGTCGCTATCCCGGCACCTCCTACCCGGGGCAGATGGGCAACTTCGCCGTGGCCGGGCACCGCACGACCTACGGCGCACCGTTCTGGAACCTGGACCAACTGCGCGAGGGTGATGAGATCCACGTCACCGATCGCAACGGCACCCGCTGGATCTATGAGTTCGTGGCCCAACAGATCGTGGCCCCCATCGACACCTCGGTGCTGCGGAGTGACCCGTTGGCGCTGGGCCGCCCCATGCTGACCCTGACCACCTGCAACCCTCGCTGGT
The DNA here is from genome assembly GCA_051004735.1 of Euzebya sp. Taxonomy (GTDB): domain Bacteria; phylum Actinomycetota; class Nitriliruptoria; order Euzebyales; family Euzebyaceae; genus Euzebya. The sequence goes on from JBPCKA010000108.1 coordinate 1,739, forward strand.
CCCAACGCGAGCGGCTGATCGTCTTCGCCGAGCTCAGCGAGGAACAACTTCCCCTGGTCCAGACGTGAACACTCCGACCAAGATCCTGGTCGGAGTCATCGGGTTTGTACTGCTGGTCGTCAGCGCCGTCTACCTCTGAGACCGCCGGCAACCCCGATCATCGCAGCGGCCAGCACCACTCCGGCGATGCCGATCGGAGTGGTTCGCGAGGAAGTGGAGGAAGCGGGGGTTGGCAGTGCAGCCAAAGCCGGATGCCCGGCCGGTGGCACCTGCAGAGCAGATGGTTGAGGGGGCATTGGCGGCGGCGCAAGGGCAGGGGGTGTCGGGATGGCAGGGGGTGTCGGGGTCGGCAGAGGAGTCGGTGCCGGCGGCTGGGCCAGCGTGCTCAACTGGGCGTCCAGTGCCAGCCACACCTCCGGCTGCTCGAAGCCGGCACGCCACGCGGCGATACCGGCCAGACCGTGCGAGCCGAGCAGCGCGGTTTTGCGTTGCAGGCTGGCGATGTCCTCCAACCACACCCGGTGGGGCCGGCCAGCCTGGTCGGTATAGGTATGCAGGTCCTGGCCGGCGACGGGGTCAAAGGTCGTGGCCTGGGACCGTTCCGCCACGCGGCGGGCCATCGCGGCCATGCCCATGGTCGCGTCCAGGTCCACACCCTGCGTGGCGGTGGGATCATCGGCCCAGTCCCGCGAGTAGAACGGCAGACCCAGGATGATCTTGTCGGCCGGGACGGTGCGCAGCAGGAACTCGGTTGATTCGGTGACCCACTGCAGCCCGGCGACCGGGCCATCGCGCCGCAGGCTGTTGTGCTGGTCGTAGGCCATCAACATCACATAGTCCGCGGCCCGGGCCAGCCCCTCACGGTCAAAGGCCGTGGACCAGTTATCCAGCACCCAGGTGTCGGTCATCGCGGTCACATCGACGCTGATGACCAGATCGGGCAGAGCGGCCTTCAGGTCGGTGACCAGTTGGGTCAACAGGAACCGGGTGTCATCGTGCAGGTTCTCAAAGTCCACGTTGACACCGTCCACACCGCTGCGCCTGACCTCGGCGACGATGCCCTGCACCACCTGTTGGCGCAGCGCGGGGTCGCGCAGGACCTGATCGGTCAGATCAGGATCGATGTGGTTTCCAAATAGTGGCCAGACCGCGATCCCTCGATCATGGGCATAGGTCACGAGTTCGTCGTCGGTGGCCAACTCCAGCGCACCGGGCTGGTCGGCGTCCAGATACCACCAGGTGGGGGAGATGACGCTGAGGCCGACCGCCTGATCGATTTGTGCGCGGTAATCGGCTGCCGTTCCGCCGTACAGCCAGGCCAGCGACACGTGACCATCGGGACGCAGGTGGGGCCCAGGCACGGCAGTTGCGGCCCACGCCGGTGCGCACACGACAGCCACCAGCGCCAGGGTGCACAGGCGAAGAAACCAGATAAAGCTGCGAGGATGGCCCACCACTGCGACCGTAGCATCGCGGGGGCTGCAACCCCCATTGACGCGGTATGTGGCCCGGCGTGGAACAATGCGCCATCCGTCCACCCCGAATGTCACCGACTCAGGAGATGAGGCAGAAGGTGTCACAGCAGGAACCCACCGCCGAGCAGCGCGCCCAACGCGCGGACGAGGCCGCCGAAGAGACCCGTCGGCAGGCGGCGCGTCATGCGGCCCAGCGGCGAGCTGAACAGGCAGCCCGTCGTCGGGATGTCCCCGCCCGGCGCCCTCCGGCGATCGTGGCCAAGGCCGGGTTGGCCTACCGGCCGGGCTCTGGCATCTCCGTGGATCCAGGGCGGGCAGGTGCGCCACCGGCAGGTGCCAAGCCGGCTGCGGTCAGCCGTCCTTCACCGCCAGATCCCGCGCCCCCGGTCCTGACCGGTGTCAGCCGCCCCATGCCCCCCGAGCCGGACCTGGTGGCTGCCGATGTAAGCCCGCAATGGATCACGCCACAGCCGGAGGACCGCGTCGCCGAGCCGCCGGCCCAGCCCCAAGAAATGCCTGAACCACAAGAGGTGGCCCCCGAGCCTGCTCCGTCCGAGGGCCCTGCACCAAGTGGTCCACCGGCGACTCAAGGGGAACCCGAGGTAACCAGCGCCGAGGGTGAAGCCGAACCGGTCGACCAGTCGGGACGGCCGGGGGCGGTCACCGGGGTCATGACCTCCCTCCCTGCCCTGCCGGATCCGCCCGAGGTCATCAGACCCGCCGCGGGCACCCAGTCTCCCGCCGCTCATTCCGACGGCTTGACGCTCCCCACCCCTCCCAGGGAACAGGATGGCGCACCCCGCCCCCCGGTAGTGACCGCAGCGGATGAGGCGCCCTCCAGCCCCGCTGCGGTCTCACTGAGCACCATCGACATCGACCTTGACCTGGACGTTGCCGAGGAGCCGGACGCCAGCGACGGGCCAGCTGAAGACCAATCCCCAGTCGCCCAGGACGTCGAGGACGCACAAGACGACGAGGAAGTCGCTGCCGAACCAGACGTGGTCGCCGAACCAGACGTGGTCGCCGAACCAGACGTGGCCCCACCTGCAGCCGGCGAGATTGACTCCACCGTTGACCTGAGCAGTGTCGTCAGCGAACTCAGAACCACCACGATTCCCGCCGGCGAGCAGCGACCATGGATCCGGGCCTACCCGCCAGGGGTGCCGGAGACCTACCGCTATCCCCTGGTGCCGGTGACCCGACTGCTGGACGACGCTGCCCAGGACTTCCCCGACACGCCTGCCACGTCGTTCCTGGGCGCTGACGTGACGTATCGTCAGATGGCCCAGCAGGTCGATGGGCTGACCACCGCCTTGCACAACCTGACGTTGGGCCAGGGCGACCGTGTCGGTGTGATTCTTCCCTGGACGCCACAACTGGTCCTGACACTGCATGCCTGCTGGCGTGGCGGACTTGACCCGGTGGTCCTTGATCCCAACACCCCCGGCGAGGCACTGGCCGATCAGATCAGGGCAGCCGGCCCGGCGGCTCTGGTGGTGCTTGACACCCTGTATGAGGCGTTGGGTCAGCACCGCGGCCAACTCGACAGCGTGAAACACGTCATCACGACCGGGCTGCTGGACGCCCTTCCCACCCTGCGTGCGCGCATGCAGACGGTCCGGCTGAAGGTCGCCCCTGTCACGATCCCCACCTCCGAGGGCATCCTGTCCTTCCGCGAATTGCTTGAGGCCGCTGCCCCGACCGCCAGCCAGACAGAATTCGACGTCGAGACGACCCCAGGCGTGTCGGTGGTGAGGGACGGCAAGGTCACCACCCTCACACATCACAACATCCTGGTCGGGGCCTTCCAGACCCGTCTGTGGATCCCCGACATGCAGGCGGGACGTGAGACCATCGCCATTGCCGGACCCCCGACCGATATGTTCACCCTTGTTGCCGGCATGACCTTGAGCATGTTGGCCGCCGGGACATTGCTGCTGCCTGAGCCTCGTGGCGGCGGGACGGCCCGGGTCATCGACAGTGACAGGCCCTCGCTGCTGGTCACCACCGTCGAGGAGGTGCGCAGGATCTTGGCCCCCGCGTCACGCCGTCGTGATCTGTCCTCCATCCGGGTGACCCTGGCCGGCGGTGCGCCGCTGGACCCCGCGGTGCGCACCACCATGGAGCAACGCACCGAGGGTCGTTTCCGGGGGGCGCTGACCGCGCCGGGCGTGGCCGGGATGGCAGTCGCCGAGCCGATCTACGCCGATCCTCGATCAAGTGGGGCAGGTCTGCCGGTCACCGACACCGATGTCAGCGTCTTCACCCGTGACGGGGTGCCCGTGGCTGCCGATGAGGTCGGGGTGATCAAGGTCGCCGGGCCACAGATCGGTGATGACCGCTGGAGCTCTCTGGGGCTGGTCGGATCCCTTGACGATTCCGGCTTCGTGACCGTCATCGGACCGACGTCTGAGGTGGTCACCCACTCCCAGGGTGTCTCGGTTCCGGGCATCATCGGCGCCGCACTGCGACGCAGTGGACTGGTGGTGGATTCCTTGGTCCGCACCGAGTTCACCGAGGACCGTGTTGACCTGGTTGTCGAGGCGACCGTCATCGATGACACCGTGACCGAGCAGCGGCTGCAAACCGTGTTGGCCGAACGCGCACCGACCCAGAGCCTTCCGGCGATGTGGCTGCTTACCGTCGTCGCACCTCCAGAACCGCCGTTGGTCCTTCCCGAGCCGCCGCCGCGTCCGCGGGTGAGTGTGGAGACGATCGTGGGCGAGGCTCCCGCGGACTCCACTTGATGAGGTCCCGGGCGCCACAGACGATTCTGCTGATCGACAACTACGACAGCTTCACCTACAACATCGCCCAGGAGTTGGGGGAGTTGGGGGCGCAGGTGGAGGTCATCCGACACGACGCCTTCACGCTGGAGCAGGTGGCAGACCTTCGTCCCGACGGGATCGTGATCTCGCCAGGACCGGGCGTACCGTCCGACGCCGGACTGTCAAACGACGTCGTGCGTCAGTTCGCCGGCGAGATCCCACTGCTGGGGGTGTGTCTGGGACACCAGTGCATCGCGGAGGTGTATGGCGCCGCCATTGTCCGCGCGCCGGAACTGGTGCATGGCAAGACCTCACCCATCCATCACGACGGAATGGGTGTGTTCGCCGGGCTGCCCATGCCCTTTGAGGCGACCAGGTACCACTCGCTGGTGGCTGATCCCTCAACCATCTCGACTGAGCTGTTGATCACCGCACGAACCGGACCCGCTGCCCCCTATCCCGATCTGGTGATGGGCCTGCGGCATCGGTCCCTGCCCCTCGAGGGAGTGCAGTTTCACCCCGAATCCATCCTGACCAAGGTGGGTCTGACCCTGTTCGGCAACTTCCTGGACTCCCTGCCCAGCCCCGTGGGGGCCTGACCACGGCCTGACGTCGGCGAACCCTACTGCGCCGGGGGAGTGCCCGGCGGTGGGCTGGGCGGTGTCGTGGTCGGTGCGGCGGTCGGGGTGGGTGGCGTCGTCGGCGGTGGAGGTGGGGGCGGCGGCACCGCGGTCGGGGTGGTCCGCGGTGTCGGTGTCGGTGTCGGTGTCGGTGTGGGGGTGGGGATGGGGGTTGGTGTCTCGGTCGGTGCCGGAGTGGACAGCACGATGGTCACCGTGCCTCCGATCTGGACGTCCTGACCCGACATCGGGTCGGTCCGGATCACTCGGCCATCGCCTTCCACCTGGGCATCGGTGGCGACCATGACCCTAGCGCAGGGGGAGTTGTCCTCGGGTTGGCAGGCCATCTCGATCAGGTCACGGGCGACCTGTTCGGTCAGGTCGATGACAAAGGGCATGGTGAAGGTCTGCTGACCGGCGGAGACCACCAGGGTGACCGGACTGCCCTCCTCGGCCTGGATGCCAGCCGCAGGCTGGGTGCGCAGTGCCAACCCCGCCTCGGTGGCATCATCGCTCTCCTCGATCACATCGCTGACGACCAGCCCAGCCTCGGCCAGCGTCGCCTCCGCTTCGGCCTGGGTCAGCCCCACGACGCTGGGGATGACCACCGTTCCGCGGCCCGAGGACAGGACCAGGCTGACCCGGCTGTTGAGGTCGACCATCGTTCCCGGCGGTGGGTCCGTGCGCAGCACCGAGCCGGGAGGGGCATCGGGGTTGGGCTCGCTGGCTCCGATCGCGGGGCGCAGACCGGCCTCTATCAACAGTTGCTGCGCGGCGTCCTGGTCCAGCCCGATGATGTTGACGGGGATGGTGACCTGCTCGACCTGTTCCTCGTTGCCGGTGACACCCGCGAACAGGTAGTAGGCGATGCCGACCAGGGCAGCGATCAATACGATCAGGAAGGCGTAGGCCACGATCCGGCCGGGGTTTGGCCCCTGCTCCTCGTAGTAGCGCTCGGTGACCCGCGGTTCCTCCTGGACGACGGCGACCAGGGTGGGGTTGGGACCGGCGACCTCCTGCGGTGCCTGACGGGGGATGGCCTGGGTGGCCGCGTAGGCGGAGGTGGGCGTGGCCGAGACCTGCTGACCCGCGATGGCGCGTTGCAGGTCATCGCTCATCTCCCGGCCGGTCTGGTAGCGCTGGGCGGGATCCTTGGCCAGGGCCTTCAGGGCCACCGCCTCCATGGAGGCAGGGATCTCGGGGTTGATGCTGCGCGGCTGGGGTGGGGCTTCGCTCACATGCTTGTAGGCCAGGGTGACGGCGGTCTCCCCACTGAAGGGCTGTTGGCCGGTCAGCATCTCGAACAGGACACAGCCCAGCGCGTAGATGTCGGTGCGGCCGTCGACCCGTTGGCCCTGCGCCTGCTCGGGGGCCACGTACGCGGCGGTACCGAACACCGAGGAGGTCTGGGTGACCGACTCGACGTTGACAGCCCGGGCGATGCCGAAGTCGGTGACCTTCACCCGGCCGTCATCGCCCATCATGATGTTGCCCGGCTTGATGTCGCGGTGCACGATCCCGCGTTCGTGTGCGAAATGCAATGCCTGCGCCGCCTCGGCTGCGATCTCGGCGGCGCGGCGGGGCAGGACCCCCTCCCGCTTCATGATCTCGCGCAGGGTGCGTCCGGCGATGTACTCCATGACGATGTAGGGGCGGCCGTTGTCGGCCCCCGTGTCATACACGCCCACCACGTTGGGGTGATTGAGCGCCGCCGCAGATTGCGCCTCACGGCGAAACCGTTCGATGAACGAGTCATCGCTGGCGTAGCGTTCGTGCAGCATCTTGACGGCAACCTGGCGGTCCAGGATCTCGTCGTAGGCCAACTCGACGTCGGCCATGCCGCCCTGTCCCAGCAGACCGCGCAGGACGTAGCGGCCGGCGATGACACGTCGGTCCTGCCCGTCAGTCGTACTCACCGCGCGTTCCTTCCATGTGTGATGTGATCATCGGGGAGCAAGAGCGGCCTCCATCACGCTACGGGCGATCGGGGCGGCCACGCCGCCACCAGTGCCATTCTCGCCGGAATCCCCGCCGCCTTCGACCACCACGGCGACGGCCACCCGCGGGTCCTCCGCGGGCGCGAACCCGATGAACCAGACGTCGGGTGGTTCGCCGTCGCCCTGCTCGGCCGTGCCGGTCTTTCCCGCCACCTGCACCCCGCTGACCGAGGCGTTGCGACCGGTACCGCTGTTGACCACCGCGACCATCATCTGCGTCAGCGCCGCGGCTGCTTCCTGGCTGATGGCCTGACCGGCACCGATCCCACCGATCCGGCGGGGCTCCGCCGGGTACTCCCGGACGGCCCGACCGGCAAAGTCCTGCACCTCTGTCACCAGCCGGGGCTGCATCATCACGCCGCCGTTGCCGATGGCCGCGGCCACCAGCGCCATCTGCAGCGGCGACACGCGGACGTCCCGTTGACCGATGGCGCTCTGGGCGGTCTGGGGCGGGTCCAACTCCTTGGGAATCCTGCTGGTTGCCGTCGGCAGGTCGAAATCCAGGTCGCTGTTCAGTCCGAAACTCTCCGCGGTCTGGATCAGCGCATCAGCGCCGATCTGCAGACCGATCAGGCCGAACGTGGTGTTGCACGACACCTCCAGGGCTTGCTGCAGCGAGATCGGCTGACCACCGTTGCAGGGCCGGCCACGACTGAAGTTGCCGATCTGTGCTGTCGTTTGTGGCAGATCCAGCAACGCGGGGTCCTGGAACACATCTTCGGGGCTGATCCCTCGCTCAAGTGCCGCGGCGGCGGTGATGACCTTGAAGGTGGAACCGGGGGCGTACAGCTCACTGGTCACGCGGTTCAGACGGGGGTTGTCGGGGTCTTGTTCCTGGGCGTCCCACGCCGCCCGGATCGCTGCACCGTCGTGACTGGACAACGTGTTTGGGTCATAGGTGGGACTTGACACCATCGCCAGGACATCCCCGCTGCGAGGGTCGATGGCGACGACGGCCCCCCGCTGGCCTCCCAGAGCCTGCGCGGCCGCCACCTGCACCTCTGGGTCGATGGAGGTCACGACCGTGTCCCCCTGGCGCTCCCGACCGCGCAAGGCGTCGCCCAGGTTGCGCAACAGCACCTCGGGCGAGGAACCCTGCAGGAAGTCGTTGTAGCGCAGTTCCAGCTGGCTGCGGCCGAAGATGAAGGAGTGGAATCCCGTCACATGGGCGTACAGCTCGGGGTCGGCGTACTCCCGCAGAAACCGCAGTTGGTCGTTGGTTTCCACCGACGTCGCGACCGCACGCTGCTCGGCCCCTCGACCAACGGTGATGGACCCGCGGCGAATGTCATACTCCGCCAGCAACTGCCGGCGGTTGCCCGGATCCGTGGCCAGATCGTCGGCCTGCAGGACCTGCAGCCAGTTGAGGTTGACAAACAACAGCCCGAACAGCACGAACACGGCATAGGCGGTGTGGCGGATCGACCGGCTCATCGGCGGGTTCCCACACGGGCCAGGTTGGCGTCGCTGCCCCGGCGCCCGGCAGGCCGCCTGGCCGAGCTGATCATCACCAGCAGGGCCAGCAGCACATAGTTGGCCAGCAGGCTGGAGCCGCCGTAGGACACCAGCGGCAGCGTGATCCCGGTCAGGGGGATCAGCCGCGTGACCCCTCCGACGATCACGAATACCTGCAACGCGAAGACGAACGTCAGCCCGGCGGCCAGCAGTTTGCTGAACTCATCGGGTGCCCGCAGCGCGATGGCGAACCCTCGTCCCACCACCAGGAAGTACAGCAGCAGCAGGGCAGTGGTCCCCAGCAGTCCCAACTCCTCACCAATCGCGCTGAAGATGAAGTCGGTCGGCACGTCAGGAATCAGTTCGGGGTTTCCACGTCCCAGGCCCACGCCGGCAAGGCCGCCGGTTCCCAGGGCATACAGGGACTGGACCAACTGAAAACCCGTGTCCTGGGGGTCATTGAAGGGGTGCAGCCAGATGTCGACGCGGGTCTGGACATGGCTGAACACCGTCCAGCTGGCGAAGGCGCCAGCGCCGAACAGGATGCCCCCGAAGGCGACGTAGGCAACCCGGCCCGTGGCCATGTACAGCATCCCGACGAAGATCCCGAAGACCAGCAGGGACAGGCCCAGGTCCCGCTCGAAGACCAGCACGCCCAGTGAGATCATCCACGCCACCGCCACCGGGCCGAACGCACGGGCCGGCGGCACGTGCAGAGGCCCCAGGCGTGATGTGGCCGCCGACAGCAACGCGCGCTTTTCTGCCAGGTAGGAGGCGAAGAAGATCACCAACCCGATCTTTGCGAACTCACCCGGTTGCAGGGAGAACCCGCCGGGGAACTGCACCCAGATCCGCGAGCCACGACCGAAGTCGGTGCCGATGAACGGCAATAGCGGGGTCATCAAGGCCACGACGGCGCTCAGCCCGATCAGGTAGCGGTAGCGGTCAAGGATCGTGTGGTCGCGCAGCAGCAGCATGGTGGCGCAGAACAGGGCCACACCGATGATGGTCCAGATGGTCTGCAGTGGTGCCAGGGCGAAGGCGTTGTCACGCGAGCTCAGGGCGAAGTCGATGCGTCGCACCATCGCCAGGCCGACACCGTTCAGCAGGAAGGCGATCGGCAGCAGCAACGGGTCCGCGCCGGGCGCCAGTCGACGGACCACGATGTGAGCTGCGGCGGCCAGGGCGACCAGCACCCCGCCGTAGGGCAACAGCCCGGAGGGGATGACGGGTTGTTGGGCCAGACCCACCAGTGTGTAGGCCGCCAGGGTGATCAGGATCGCCAGGATCAGCAGGGCCAGTTCGGTGTTTGCGCGCCGCTTGGCCTCAGGGGAACGCGACGGTGCTGAGGAGGCGACCGCTGCGCTCATTGCTTCGGGCTCGCCGACGGACTGGGCCGCGGCGGGGCCGTACTGGCAGTGGGGGCCGGAGCGGGCTGGGGGCTCGGGGTGGCCTCGAGCCCCTCCTGGGGTTCCTTGTCCTCGACCTCCAGCGTGGCGGGTAACAGCACCATCTGGATGTGGGTCTCGGCTTCGGCCCGGGTCGAGAACGAGATGCCGTCCTCCAGACCCTGATGCAGTCGTTCGGGCAGATTGGTCAGCCCGAACTGCTGCTTCTCGACCAGCGTGGCCAGCGAGACGCCCAGCACGTGTCCTTGGATGCCCCGGTAGATGCCGACCTGGCCCGCGTCATCGACGCCGACGAAATACTGCCTGTTCAACAGCAGCATGCCGCCCCCGATCAGCACGGCCAGGACCAGTGCCAGCCCGATCAGGCCGGCGATGACCCGACGGGCGCGGCCTGTCTTGGCCGGCGTCGGGGAGTAGTCAAGTTCGGGTTTGCCGGTGGAGAGCTCGGCCAGTCGCCGGGCATCAAGGGCCGCGGGGTCCCCCAGTTCGGCGGTGGCGTCATCGTCAGAGGTCGCTCGTGGGATGACCGCGGGGGGCGGTTCGGGGGCACCCTCACCCTCGACCCGCAGCAGCACACAGGTGATGTTGTCGGGCCCGCCGCCGGCATTGGCGGCGTCGATCAGCCGCTGGCAGGCGATGTTGCCGTCGGACTCGTTGCGGAGGATCTCGGCGATCAGCGACTCGCTGACCGGGCCGGTCAGGCCGTCGGAGCACAACAGAATCTGGTCGCCGGGGGTCAGTTCCAGGGGGGTCGGCATGACGTCGACCTCGATGGACGCTTCCACGCCGATGGCCCGGGTGATCACGCTGCGCTGCGGGTGGGTGGCGGCCTGTTCGACGGTCAGGCGTCCCTCCTTGACCAACTCGTTGACCAGGGTGTGGTCGTCGGTCAGCGGGTCCAGCATCCCCTCGCGCAGCAGGTAGGCCCGGCTGTCGCCGACGTGGGCCAGATGCAGACGCCGGCCACGGATCATCACCGTGGTCAGCGTGGTACCCATCCCGCGCAACTCCGGGTCCTCCGCGGCCTTACCGATCACGACGGTGTTGGCCTGCCGGACCGCGTCGGCCAACGCCTCGGTGGCGGCCTCGGGATCGCGGAAGGTGGCCCCGTCGATCTGGCGCAGCGGGCCCAGCGCGGCCTCGGAGGCCACCTCGCCGGCGGCATGACCCCCCATGCCGTCGGCGACCGCGAAGATGGTCGAGCCGACCATCAGGTTGTCCTCGTTGATCTCGCGGAACAACCCCTTGTTGGTATCGCCATAGGCGTGCACGACAAAGCTCACCGGCGTACCTCCACGCTGGTTCGGCCGAACGAGATCTGGTCACCGGCTCGTATCGGGGTCGGGGCGGTCAGACGCACCTGGTTCAGGTAGGTGCCGTTTGTCGACCCCTCATCCACCAGGCTCCAGCCGTCCCCGTCGGGTTCGATACGGGCATGGAAGTCGCTGGCGTAGGGATCGGTCAGGATCACGGTTGCGGTGTCATGTCGACCGAAGGTGACGTGACGGCCGTCGTCAAGCGGCAGCACCCGCGGGGCGCCGTCGGGCACGTGGATGACGAGTTCCCGTGGTCGCACCCGTTTCTGCTTGGCCGGGCGGGAGCGGGCCACCGCGGGGACCGGTGCTGCCGTGCCGGAGCCCAGGCTGCCAACGTCCTTGATGACCCAGCGGACCGCCCGGGCGACAAAGGCGTAGAGCAGGACCAGGAACAACACCTGGAGCACGGTGAACACGATGGGGGGCACGTGTTCACCCTGACATGAGGAAAGTGAAGGTGATGTCGCCGACCTCGACCCGGTCCCCGGGTTTGATCTCGCCTACCTGAACCGGTTGGGCGTTGATCCGCACTCCGTTGGTCGACCCCAGATCGGTGATTGTCCACCGGTCGCCCTCCTGTTGCAGCTTGGCATGCCGGCGCGACACCGCGGCGCCCGTCAAGGTGATGTCGCATTCGGGCAGTCGGCCGAGGATCATCTGTGCCTTCTCCACGGGGAACACCTTGCCCTTGTCGGCACCGTCGACGGCACGCAGAACGGGCTTGGTGCCAACGGGTGTTGGTGTTGGTGCGGGTGCGGGTGTTGGTGCGGCTGCTGGTGTTGGTGCGGGTGTTGGTGTCGGGATCGGCGCGGGGGCGGCAGTCGGGATGGGCGCGGGGACCGGGCGTTGGGGAAGCTCCACCGCCGCCGGCGGAGATGATCGGGGGCCCTCGGGTCCCTCGCTCTTGCCGCGGAGTTCGAAGGTGCCCACCCGGATGTCATCGGAGCGCTCGAACTCGATCCTGATCGCGCCCTGGGTCTGCCAGCCCTTCTCGTCTGCGCTGCGGCGGGCGACATCGGCCAGTTCGCGCTGCAGCGAGCGGGTGAAGCCGCTGAACCGCTCAAGGTCCGCGGAGGACAGGGTGAAGCGGTACACGTTGGGCACGTAGACGGCCTGGACCCCGACGTGCTGGTAGTCGGCCTGATAGCGCTGCACGGCCTTGGCCAGCTCGACTGGTTGCAGGCCTGAGCGGAAGGCGCGTGCGAAGAATCCTTCAACTGCGCCTTCGAGACGCTTCTCGAAGTCCCTCAGAATGCTCATAGGTTGGTGGTCACCGGCGGATCGTGCCCGGTCCTCGCCAGGCAGTCTACGGTTCGACCGACTACGGGGGCGGCTAGCTCACACGGGCCTTCGGCCGAGGGGCCTCAACTGCCCGTCGTGCGCCGGGCCCAGTCGGGCACGAACCCGATGGTTTTTGATTGCCCCGTGATCCACGCCAAAGGCCAGCGCAACGTCCCCGTGCGGGCCATCGGTTGCCCGGTCGCCCCAGCCGGGCTGCGGCCAGATCCACTCCTCGCGAATCGAGCTGTCGATCAGGAACTTGCGGTGCGCCTTTGCACAGACCTGCGGGACACTTAAGGCCGCACGCCGCCACGCCCCGGTGCGCTCGGGGAGGTGTGGCAGGACGAACGCGAAACGAGCCATGGCACTTTTCGCAGGTGTGCAGGCGAGAACCGAACTGTATGTCCGGGGGGTCTGCGCCGGACGTCGCCCAAATGGGTCAGATTCCGGGGGTCGCTGGGGCCGTCGCGCGTGTTGGGGCGCGATCGGGGCTTAACGTGGCTATAGCGGCGTTCGGGCGCGATCCTGGCGGCGCTGGTCGCCCCATATGGATGAGGGGTCGAAGCGCTTCAGCTGAGGAACTTGGCCTGGATGCGTACCAAGGTGTTGCGGGTCCGCACGGTGTTTGGGCCCAGCAGCTTGCCCAAGGCGGTCATGTCCAGGTTCGTGCCGCTGACCCCGTCCGCGGGCAACCAGTGCAGGTGTCTGCCGTCCACGACCAGGCGGTCCCGGTCGGTGCCCAGCGCATGGACGGCGGAGACGGTGTCGGCGTCAAGTTCGCGGTGTAGGAACGTGATCTGGGGCTTGCCGGTGGCGGCCGCAATGGACTCCTCCTCAAAGGGGGTGGCGTCGAGGATCTGCTGGATCTCGGCGGCGGTGCGGACGAACACCTCGGTGAGGAACCCCAGGTCGTCGGCCAGGGCCTCCTCGATGATCTCGGTGGCCCGGGCTGGTGTGCGGGAGCCGGGGTCGAAGACGACGTTGCCGCTGGCGATGAACGTGGCGACCTCATCGAAGCCGGCGTCGGCCACGACCGAGGTCAGTTGGTCGTTGGTGACCCGGCGGCCCCCAACGTTGATGGCCCGCAGGAATGCGACGTGCATCGTCATGACCAGGGTCTACCGCATGGGAACGCTGGTGTCAGCGGGCGATCGATACCGTGATTACGGCGGTGCTGGTGACGTCGTTGCGGGTCCAGGTCAGCCAGATGGCGTGGTCGCCGGGTTCCAGACCGCTGACGTCGACCAGCCAGATACCGGGATCCTGGATTGTCGAGGGGACGGTGGTCCGCTCAGGGAGTTCGGATTGGTCGGGACCGCCCTCGAAGTCCTCGGAGGATTCGACAATCAACTCGCCGACGTCGTAGGTGATGACCAGTTGGTCCGCTGCCCTGAGCCGGGTCGATGGGGTGGGGAACACATCGGCGCAGATGCCCGCACCGTTGCCGTCGTCCGGGCAGCCGGTGAAGGCCGGGACGGCGGCGGAGTCGGTCTCGGAGCTGACCCCAAATGTAGAGGCCGCAGTGCCGGGAGCCTGGCTAGGGCTAGGCGGGCCCGCACCGTCCCCGATGCCGCCGTCGGGCTCGACAGGGATGGGGGTTTCGCTGGCCGGGTTGGAACTGTCCCCGATGCCGCCGTCTGGTTCGACGGGGATGGGGGCGTCGTCGGATGGGGTGGGGTCCTCACCGGTCCCGGCAGCGCTGGCGCAGGCGGTCAGGATGAGTGACAGGACAAGTAGCAGTAGCAGGGAACGCACGGGGGTCTCCAAGAGGGATGAATGAGGATTGGGTGCCGGTGTGACGCCGTCGCAGGCATGCGGGTTCCCTCCGTTTGACCAGTTGGCCGACCCGGGATGCCACCGCTACACTCCCCGTTCCTCATATAGCCACGGGCGAGTGGCGGAATTGGTAGACGCGCACGGTTCAGGTCCGTGTGTCTTCGGACATGGGGGTTCAAGTCCCCCCTCGCCCACAGACATCTCCAAACCGCATCTGACCAGGGCTTTCGTGGGGTTCAGTTGGTTCACGATCATCTCCTTCGTTGTTGGGCTGGACCCGGATCTGACACACATCTGACACATTTCGATGGGGAGCCGGTGGGACGGTGTGGCATCGGCGGCGTCTTTCGAGTTCATGGGGGCTCCGGGAAGAGGGCGTGGCTGATGGCCTTGGCGGCGATGCGGTCGTCGTCGGGCATGACGTGGACGTAGACGCTGAGGGTCGTGGAGGCGTCGGTGTGGCCGAGTCGGTTGGCGACCAGGTGGACGGGCACGCCGTGGTTGAGCATGAGCGTGGCGGCGGTGTGGCGGAGACCGTGCAGGCCTATAGGTGGCAGGCCCAGATCGCGCACGAGTGCCTGGAAGCGCTTGGTGAGTCGGCCGGGGTGGAGGGGTCGGCCATGGCGATCGGTGAAGACGGGTTCGTTCGGTGAGATCGTGCCGCGTCGGTCGTGCTCGCGTGTCCGGTGGTGGCGCAGCCGTTCGGGTACGGGCTCGTCGAGGTGGATGCGCCGGTGTGCCGCGGAGGTCTTGCCGAGGCTGGGGATGGCCCGACCGCGGACGGTCGTGGTCGTCCGCTTCACCTCCAAGGTGGCGTGGACGAGGTCGAGGTGGGCCCAGGTGAGGCCTACCAGTTCGGCTCGACGTAGGCCGGTGGCCAGCGCCAGGACCCAAAGGGCCGCGAGTTCGTCATCCTCGGTCCGGGTGAGGAAATCGTGGGCCTGAGCGAGGGTCCACACCTGTTCGCTGGTGACCCGGCGCTGGGCGGCGGTGCGCTTGGGTGCTTGGGCGAGGTCGGCGGGGTTGCGTCCGAGTCGGCCGTCGCGTACCGCGTCTTGGAGAGCCGCGCGGACGGCGCCGTGGACGAGCTGGACGGACTTCGTTGACAGCCCGGCGTGACGGTCGGGCCGGCAGCGGTTGGCCGAACACGTGATCCCGGCGGTGCGGCAGGGACCCGCGGCCTTGCCGTGCATCTCGAGCTCGCGGTACAGCGAATCGAGGACGTGGTGGTCGATATCGGCGAGATCGATCCCGCCGATCCTCGGCAGGACGTGGACCAAGAGACAGGTCCGGTAGTTGTCGTGCGTGGTCGGGCGCAAACGCTTGTGGCGCAGCCATTGCGTCAGGTAGTCGGCCAGGCTGAGCTTGGTGCCGGTGTGGTTCAGCCCGCGGTCGATGTCGGCGATCTGTTCGCGGAGGAACCGCTGTGCGTCACGCTTGGTGGCGAAGCCGGCCTTGGTCCGTTGGCGTCGTTGGCCGTCAGGTCCCCGGTGTAGGTCCCACCGGGCGCGCCATCGCTCCTTGCCGGAGTCGGTCGTGTACTTGCTGACGATGCCTGCCATGACCGTCACCGTGCACCGTGAGCAACAAGCGTGACATGCGTATGTCGCGCACCTGTGGACAACCGCGTCACCGCGCCGCGGCCGTGACGGCTTCTGCCCAACTGGTCCGCTCCCCGTGTGCGGGCTCGATGAGGCCCATCATGGTGAGCAGCGCGCCGATGGGGACCCGGAGGCGACCGGCGAGCCTGATCGTTGGTAGATCGCCCCGGTCGACTGCCCGGTAGGCGGCAGAGCGGGACAGCCCGATGACATCGGCGGCCTGTGTCACGGAGAGAAACGCCGGCAGGCCGTCGAGAGCCGCCAGGAGCTCATCGATCGTGAGGGCTGCGGAGTCGGTGCCCGTTCGGCGCATGGGTCCGGCCGCGAGGTCAAGGGGCTGCGGAGATGTGGTCGTGTTCACCAGGGGACTCCAATGGTCTGTTGGTTTCCGGGACTCGGTACAACCGAGTAGATGGTATCGTTCACTCGTCTATACGTGTTGTCAAGCAGGCACTGTGGAGGAGGAGTCCGTGGAGGATCAAGTGGCGCATCATGCGCGTCCCGCGCGAGTGGCGGCAGCGGCGCGTGATGCACGTCGAGAGCGGCTGGCCCGGCAGGCGTTTCAATCGGGAGAGGAGAGGCCGGATCGTCGCGCGCCAGGTGCGCTGATCGCACATCAGGCGCGGGACGTGCCAGTGGTGCAAGACGCGCATGGTGTGCATGTGGCGCGTGATGCGCATCATGCGCGCGAGGAGGTGGTGGGCCGGGTGGGAAGCCGTCGGCCGCCGGGTCATGGGTGGGTGGTGGCGGTGGTCAACCTGAAGGGAGGGTCGGGTAAGACCACAACCGCGATGCACCTGGCGGCAGCGTGGCATCGACGTGGGGAGCGGGTAATGGTGATCGACGCCGACCCGCAAGGGTCGGCCGTCGCATGGGCATCTGACTGTGCTGAGATGGGCGACTCGCTGCCATGGCCGGTGATGGGACGGGCGTCACCGACGCTGCACAAGGAGATGGGCACCCTGTCGGATGGGTGGGACATCGTGCTGCTGGACTGTCCACCGGCGGCAGCTGACCATCGTGTGGTCCGCTCCGCCATCCGAGCGGCGAACTGCGTCCTCATCCCGTGCCGTCCGACGGCACCCGACACCCGTCGGGTCGCCCCGACACGCGAGCTGGTCATCGAGCTCGCCGGTGAGCATGACCTCGAGGTCGTCCTTGCCGTCCTGCTGACCCAGACCAGGGCAGGGACCCTCGCACGGACGGCCTACCGTGAGGCACTGGAGATGTCGGGTGTCGCCGTACTGGACAGCGAAGTACCGCTACGTGAGCTGTTCGCGTGGGCCGAGGGCAGCCCGACGGTGGCCGAGGCCGTCGACGTCTATGCCCTGGTCGCAGCGGAGCTCGACACCCTGCGGAGGCCGTGATGGTTGACCGTGCCCGGGCAACCGTGATCGCACGACGGGCAGCGGAGGGCATCCCCCGAGTGCAGACGTCCCACGAGGACCCGGTCACCGTAGGCAACGATCACACGATGGTGCGGATCTCCGCTCGCATCCCCACCATCGGGAGGGACGCCTTGCGCCGTGTGGCCGCAGCACACGGGCTGTCGGTGGCGTCGCTTATCGAGTTGCTGTCCGCGGCTGCTGCTGACGGCGAGGAGCAGCTGCTGGCTGTCGTGGCCACCAGAGCGGACAGGCATCGTCGGGCGTGGGGCGGGTCGCGATGAGCTACCGGAGCAGCCATGACATGGCCCATCTCACCATCAGAGGCCTCCGCGACATTCTGGATGACTACGCGGCCAACCGGTATCGCCGAACCGATCGGCCCTACATCAACGGTTGGATGATCGCATGCATGTTCTATGACCGACTGCTGGCCGACTTCGCAGCGATACACCACACCGCCGTCCCGGCGCGTCACCACCTCGGTCGGGCATGGTCAGATGAGGATCGAACGCGGGCGGAGCAGGCGTTGACCGAAATGGGCTGGCCCGTCCGCCCCACCGACAGCCACGGACGGCCGCTGCCCCCCGCCATCATCTGGGGCCGCGAACGCCTGTCAGCCCGCGCCGCCGCCCTGGCCACCTTGGCGGCCAACGTCAGTGCCGGCGCACTGGATCACGACGTCCTGGCCATCGAGATTCGATGCGATGCAGCGTCCATTCGCCCTGCCCGTGCCACTGGCAGGGTAACGGTCGTGTGGCATGCGGTGACCTGCGACATCGAAGAGCGCGGTGATCAAGTCGGCTTCGATGTCGTTCTGTCTGATGGCGATCGATTGACTGAAGCCGCGGGTACCGTCCACCTCGATCCTGACAAGAATTGGTGGGACCTCACCAGGTGTGCGATCACGCCAGATCGCACCCGCGAAGCCGTCCGGGAAGAGAGCCAGGAGCTGCAACTATAGGTAGCTGGCACCGCCTACTGAGGCGCGCCTCCCGACAGTTGGGGAACGACGACAAGTAGGGCCCCCTAGCGCAAGGGGAGGTCCCTCAAACCGCGGCCCGCGGCGAGCGACTGAGTAGAGGTAGGAGTATCGGGGGACACACAAACCCTCCGCGGCGCGACTCGAACCTGCCGCGTCGGCCCCGGTCGCAGCCTCGCCCGCCCCCAGGCCCGAGCGGGCGCGCCGCCGCCTCGGCCGCGCGCTCACCGACCGCCGCGGCTCGGCAGCCGGGCTCGGGGTCCCGACTACCGGTCGCGACGATCGTTCGGAGTAGACCTACCCGGGTGCTGGTCCGGTTCGCCCGCGGCCTTCCCCGCCCTGTGGTGGGATGTGGCGCGTGACGATCTTCTCGACGACCACGCGGACGGACCCGTCCCCGGCGCGGTCAGACAGGGGACATGGGCATCGAGGCGTCATTCGCGAGGACGTCCAAGCCAAGGGCGTCTTCATCACGACGTCGCGTTTTCAGCCGAGAAGCTCGTGACTACGCGGACACCGTCACCCCCCGGGTCGTGCTCATCGGCGGCACAGACTCGCCCAACTCATGATCGCCAACGACGTCGGGGGAGTCGTCCGGCAACGCTATGCACTCAAGCGCCTCGACTTCGACTACTTCGTTGGCGAGCCAGGCTGATCACTTCCTTCGCCAAGGGAGCGGGCCCGGACCATCTGATAGCGCCTCATCTCGGGTGCATCGCTGCGAGCTCCTGTCGACTGGCTGATGGATACTCGGGAGATGGAGGACGACTTCGACTTGGACGACGCCGATAGGGACAACTACCGCCCGGACGAAGATGACTACGACGACGTGGCGATGTCTGAGTGGGCCTACGAGGCGGACCTTCAGCTGCGGGAGCGACTCGTCGACGACCACCACGACGAGATCGTCCAGAAGGCGTGGGCCAGCAAGCCAGGCCCGGTCGACCTGGACCGGTCAGAAGCTGTAGTTCGGCACATCGGGATGGCTCTGGAGGGCTTGAGTATCCCGGCGCGTTGGAATCACCTCAGGCGGGCTACTGACCTATCCGACGAGTCCGTCGGTGCCGATCCCCCAACGGTCACCTGGCATGTCGTAGAGGTTGAGTGCGAGATCGGCTGCCTCCTGGACGACGGTTCTGAGGCGACCATGGAGATCAATCTGGTGAGCGTTGTCGCGCACGTGGACCGTCGACAGTTGCCGACTGCTGCAGCGATGAGGTGGCTCGCGGAGCATCAGCGCGCCCTCCAGGACTTGGTGCAGAACACCGCTCAGACGTGGCGCCCTGGCTTGTCGGGCGCAATTCCGGACCTCGTAGCGGTGAAGTGGCGGTCGCTGCTGGGCGTGGACGGCCATTCGTCGCGGGCGCTGCCCGACACCGAGACGATCGTCGCGGCCATGTGCCTGCTGGCCGACGAGGCGGAGCATCGGCTTTGGATCGAGGTGCCGTGGTGGGTGACGCAGCGCTCCGGAAGGCGTGCCCTCACCCGCTTCTGCGCAGCCGCTGGTTGAGGGGTCGATGTGCGCGCGGTGATGCGCCACCCGCAGCACCGCAGCGTGTTCAAGCCGGAACTTCAACAGCGGGTCGTGAATGAGTTGGAGGAATGGGAGGTGCGCGTCGCGTTCGACAACAACACCCACCGCAAGCAGGTGATCGCTGATGACGCGCTCCTGCAGTCTTCGTCGAACTTGATCGCCAGCGACGACTGGCTGGGCAACAGTGGCACGCTGCTGGTCCATGCTGATGCATGCGCCGAGGGGGCCGCCAACATGGAGCGGCGCTGGTCCGACCTAGAGACGGTGCGGCAATGAGGCCGTGAACGAGGCCAAATGCGGTCGGGACGTCCATCAGGCGCTTACGGAGCCCTCCGCTATGGGCTATCAGGCTGCTCCAGCGCCCCGCATGCGGTGCGGGAGGCGCTCCGCCTGCAGACTCACCGGGCACGCTCGCCCAGCCCTCGCATTGTCGACCAATTGCACGCAAAGGCCAACGCGCCCGACGACCGTCGACCCGTCCTTCGTGACCACCTCCACCACCTCGACCGACTCGCTAACACCCTCGCCCGGTAGACCACGACCGGGGCTCCACCCGCCCCCACGAGCTCTGCACCAACCCCCGCTGCCGGCACTGCAGGGATCAGACTGAGTGCTGGGTCACGGACACGCGGTCGGGCGCGGCTAGGGCGACGTCGACTCTTGCGCGAAGACTGCGGGTGCTGCTCACCCGCAGGACAACGAACTTCATGCTCAAGTTGGGCGGATATAGGGCCGTTACTTCGGCGCAGTGCTGCGGCAGGGGCCGTGGTCCCGTGCGGTGGGGGGAAGCGACATGCGACGGTGGACGGCGGCAACGATCCTGATGGCGCTGACCGTAGCCGGGTGCAGTAGCCCACGACCCATAGCAGTGCAGCCAACGCCCGCCGAATTGCTGCTGACTGTCGCGGCGGTTGCCCAACGCGAGCACTCCACCTTGCTGTTACCGGACGTGGTTGGCCTGGCTACTGCTGAAGCTAGAGAGGTCCTGGACGACGCTGGTCTGATGGTTGAGGTTGCGTTGGACTATGCCGATGCCGGCCAAGCACAAGGCACGGTGCTGCGCAGCGACCCGCCCGCAGGCAGTGACGTTACCGAAGGCAGCCGGGTGACGCTGATCGAGGCCGTCACCCCGCGGCCTGGATCCCAAACCCCGCCACCTCCACCACCGCCAGCAATTGCACCGCCGGCTCCGGTTGCTGATACGCCAGGCAACGCAGGAGAATCCCACGGTGTCGCCGCGGCCGACACCACCGGAGACCAGGTGGCGCCGCCGCCGGCGACAGCGGTGATCTCAGGGACGGTGGTGGTGTATCGGACCTTGCGAGAACAGGCGTGGGACGAGGGGCAGTGCGTGTCTGGCACCGGCGGCTACGACGACATCAGCCAAGGCGCAGAGGTGCGCGTCAAGGGTGCCGATGGGACCATCTTGGCGGTCGGCCGATTGGGCCCGGGGGAGTGGCGGCCAGTCGATGACACCTATGAGGCGTGCCACTGGCCGTTCGGCGCCATCTCAGTCCCAGTGGTGGACCTCTACACCGTGGAAACGACTCACCGTGGCGGCGTGACTTACAACCGGGGCGAGCTTGACGCCAACGACTGGACCGTCCAATTGGCGCTGTAGCGGACGGCGGATTCCTCTGACTGCGACTGGTGCGAGAGTACGACTCGACGATTCGTCGGCCGTCCTACGAGAGGCAGGATGGCTAAACAGTGCTCCATGGCCCGTTGGGGATAGGTATGCGTAGCGGCTGTCACGTCCAAGAACGCCGGCGCCGCGCCTCGGCAATCTCCGTGCGCAGGTAGACCGCGGCGGCGATCTCAGAGGTGGTGTTCCCCAACGGCGCCCCGACCGTCTACCTGGCCCGTGCCGACATCGCCCCCGACGCCGTCGTCGCCGGCTCCGTGACTGACGGGCCCATCCTGCTGGTCGAGTCCTGTAACGGCATCGACCCGGCCACCGCGACTGAGATCCGGCGGCTCAATCCGGGCCGGATCATCGCCCTGGGCGGGACCGCAGCAATCTGCGACGCCACCCTGGAGGACGCTGCCGCACTGCTCGGCTGACCCTCCGGCTAGCCATAGGGTATCGAACCCGTGTCACAAGGGTGGCGGTGCCGGCCATGCCGTGACGAGGGGTACCGCATGGCTGGGATCGTCTGGCGGCCGGCTGCAGTCTGGTGGCCGGCCCACCGGAGCCACATTGCGCTTCGGCTTTGCGCGAAGCGCTGAGAGCGAGACAGCGCGCTGGACCTCACGAAGGCTGTGGCCTGCAAATATGTGCTGCAGCGGCGGTCGATCAGGCAAGTGGCTTGGGCTGCCGCTCGGCGAAGTCGGCACGGTGCCGACGCCCGCGCGGGACCCTCGGGTACTTCCCGATCTCGCAGGTTGAGAAGAGGTGTCTGCGCTCGATCGGGCCCAGACGTAAGCAGCAGCCCGGCCACAACCGGCGGGACGTCTCGGAGTCAGCAGGCAGGATGCCCGGCGGCAGGTCGCCGGTCGCCCTTCCCCCGTGTCTCTACACGGCCAGTTCGCCGCCGGCGCCACCACGGGTGCGTCGCCGCGGCCGCG
>JBPCKA010000109.1:0-29928 GCA_051004735.1 Euzebya sp.
TCAGATGGGCTTGATCGCGTCGAAGGGCGTCTTGCAGTCACGGCAGGAATGGGTTGAGCGGCATGGAGCGGACCCGAAGGGCGAGTCAGCCCGGGTGTTACGCGACCCGCAGTAGGGGCAGGTGACACCGCCGATCGACAGCAGGGTCTGACCGGAGCCGGGCGGTGCGATGCCGGTCTGCCTCAGCTTCTCCCTGCCAGCAGGGGTGATCCGCTCGGGCCCCCAGGAGATGTCACGGCGCCATTTGACGCTGGCCCTGGTGACCCCCTCAACCATCTCCGCGGCCTGCTGGACATCCGCGCCGATGTAGGCCGTTGCCGGGCAACCGGTGAAGGTCGGCATGATCTGGATCTCGGCGTGGCCGTCGGTGACGGTCACGTCCACGATCATGCCCAACTCGCCCACGGTGATGGGCTGCATCTCGGGGTCCTCGACCGCTTCGGCTGCGTGGCGCACCAGGTCGGCCAGTGCCGCCGCTCTGCTGGTCCGTCGGGCTGTGACAGCCATCACCACGTCGCACCTGGATGATCGCGGAACAGCGCCGTCATTTCCTGCCACATCGGTTGGAAGGCATCGGTGTGGGTGCCCAGTCGCCCGCCCAGACCTCCCGTAAGGTCGATCGACTCAAGCGCGTCGGTCAGCCCGAAGGACCGGTAGTCGCCGTCCATGACCTGCCGCCATGGGTCATAGAGGTCGGCTGTGGCACGAGGCAGGGTACCGTCGGCGAGGAGTTCCTCCTCACTGGGCAACGGTTCGAACAGGCCACCGATGTCGGCCAGAACGGCACGTGCCCCGGCCATGACCCGCTCGCGACCGTCGGCCGGTCCCGCCTCGACCCGCGTCAGCCACGCCCGGGCGTGGGCACGGTGCAACCGCTCCTCGCGCAGGATCGGCCCCAGCACCCCTGAGATGGATGCGTCGGATGACTCGGTGAGCGCCTCCAGGCGCACCTGGTCGAACAGGTCGTAGGCGTGCTGACGAGCCAGGGTGTAGGCCCAGTCGCCGGGTTCGTGCTCCAGCAGGTTGGCGTGGCGGTACTCCCCCGGTGGGCGACCGAAGGCCAGGGTGTCCTCGTCCTGACCGGTCAGTTCCTCGGCGATGCCATACCAGATCGCGGCGTGCCCGATCTCGTCCTGGGCCAGGGAGGAGAAGGCGAGGTCGGCCTCAAGCGTGGGGGCAACCCCGGTCCAGTGGGAGTGCCGATGCCCGATCATCAACTCGTCGTCGGCCAGGCTGAACACCAGGGTCAGTCGGGGATCGTTGGGCTTGGACCAGCCGGCGCGGGTGGCGGCGGGAACGTTGGTGATTCGGGTGGCACCGGTCATCGGCCGTCCTCCGACCGGTCACGTCGGTTGTCGACGCCGGGCCTGGGCTTGTCGATACGGACCCCAAGGTCGGCGATGCGCTGCTCGGCCCGACGACGCTTGGGACCCAGCGGGTAGCCGGCGGACACGCGGTAGGACTTGTCGGTGTGCGCGATCACGTCGGCGGGGTCGGTGACGGTGATGATCTGGCCCCCATCGTCGATGGCGCAGTTCACACCCTCCCCATGGCGGAAGAAGGAGTGCAGGGCGAACCCCAGCGCCATCTCGCGGTCAGGAGCGTGCACGAACCCGACGGTCTCCCAGTCGGAGTCCTCACGACGGCGCTGCAGAACCGGATAGCGACTCATGAGGCACCCGCTGGCTGGGGTGTCGTGGCCTGCAGGCGGGGCAGGTCCATCAGTTCCCTCGCCCAGGCGTTGGCATCACTCATCCAGATCCGCCAGCTCAGGCGCGTCGCGGTCATCGGACCGTTCCCTCGAGCCACCTCGCGCAGTTCGTCCCACGACGGCTCGGTCCACGCCCAATGGTCGGTGTCGGCGTCGTAGGCCAGATCCTCGTCGGGCACGGAGATACCCAGATCCCACAGCTTGGTCACATAGCGGTCGAAGAATCGCTGACGCAACGTCTCGTTGGTCTCGGTCTTGATCCGCCAATGCAGTAGACGGTCCTTCTCGGCGGGGGTCTGTGGGCCGAAGAAATGCATGATCGGAACCCACCAGCGGTCGACTGCCTCCTGCAGCATGTCGCGCTGCGCCGGGGTGCCCGAGGCCAACTCCAGCAGCAGGTCCTCCCCGTGACGCTGATGGAAGCTCTCCTCGGCGCACACGCGTTTCATGACCCGTGCGTAGGGAGCCAGCGACGTGGTCAACAGGGCGGTCTGGGTGATGATCGCCGCTCCGTCGACCAGCGAACCGATGACCGCGACGTCGCCCCAGGACTTGGTCGGGTAGTGGAAGACGTTGTGGAACTTGGTCCTGCCGTTCAGCAGATCCTCTAGCATCTCGGGGCGGGACTTCCCAAGGTCCTCGGCGACCCGGTAGATCATGTGCCCGTGGCCGACCTCGTCCTGGACCTTGGCGGTCAGGCTCATCTTGCGTCGCAGTGTGGGGGCCCGGGCGATCCACTCGCGTTCGGGCAGGGCGCCCATCATCTCGGAGTTCGCGTGCATCTCGATGAACTTGATCGCCAGCGTCCGGTATTCCTCGGGCATCCAGTCGTCGGCCTCGACCTGCCCCCCGGACTGCACGTGGCGGACGAAATCGTCGGTCCTGGCCTGGGTGTCGACATCGGCGGTGGTGCTCATGGGGTCGTGCAGCCCTTCAGGTCACTGAGGTGTTACAAATGTCACGCTTGATCCACAATTACTGTAACACGTCAGGCACCCCTCGCACCCGTGGGACTTCAGCCAGAGACCGAGGTGAGGATCCCCTGCTCCGTCGCCGTCGAGACCAGTGACTGGCCGCCGACCACGTAGGCCTGATCAACGGATGCACCGTGCTGACGCAGCCATCGCGCGACGTCCGGTGCATTGTCCAGCGACGATTCCTGAACCAGCAGCAGGATGCCGTTGGTGGCTCCCGCAGCGGCGCCCGCCACCAAGCCGGTGGCGAAGCTGGACCCTGTCGCGGTCCACGTCACCGTCGGTTGCAGTCCACGCAGAATCGCTTCGTCTGCCGCCAGCGCCGACGTTTCAAAGCGGGTGCCGCCAGCGATGCGCGTCACCTGGTTCACCAACCCGGTTACCTGCGCTTCGACGTCGTCACTGATTGCCACTACCCCACCGATGATCGTCAGGTCCTGGGTGGAACTCAACGCATCGATGGTCTCCTGCGGCAGCCGTGTGGCGTTGGTCAGCAGGATCGGTTGGCGCAGACCAGCACCGATACCGGCGGCGCTCAGGGCGTCGGGGAACCCACGGGCAGGATCAGCGTTCTCCCCCTCGACCAGCAACACCTCGCTGGAGTAGCCCAGACGCTCGGCGATCAGCGCCGCGGTGGAAAAGCGGTTGTCTCCTCCGACCCGGTCGACGGTGAGCCCGGCGTCCTCGAGGTCCATGGCAACCTGTGCCGACAGGGCGGCCTCTCCCCCGAGCAGGATCGCGGTCTCGGCTCCCAGACGGGTGATCTCCTCCGCGGTCGGCTGGGACAGCGCGTTCGAATCGCTCAACAACAGCGGGGCGTCGGACAGCGCCGCCAGGGGACCACCGGCAAGGCCGTCGGCGTACTCATCAACCCGGGCGATCACGACGGTGCTGGCCTCATCGAAGACCGTCTTGCTGACCTCAACGGCAGTCCGGATGTCGTCATCCCCGGCGACTCGTTGCACCTCGCGGGCGGGAGCATCGGTGGCGGGCGCATAAGCGTCAGCCGGGAAGTTGCGGTCCAGCAGGATGTCACGGTCGGCGATCGGCGCCTCCCACGTCGGCAGGGCCAGGTCGGGGTCGTTGATGGTTTCACCACCGCTCAACAGGAAGTCCAGCACCTGCATCTGGGCCTGATTGCGTCCTTGGATGGTGGGGTCCAACAAGAATCCGTGCGGGTTTCTCATCGCCGTCAGCGTCAGGTCGTTGCGGTACAGCGACACCCGCGAGTCATCCCCGAAGGCCCGCGCCAGACGAAAACTGGTCGGATTCGGCACGGTGCGGTCACCCAGCGCGAACTGGTACAGAATCTTCTTCGGCCGACTGTCGGACAGCGGTCGGGTGGCCAGCAGCGGGGCGAAGGTCTCCGGGCTTCCCGAACGCGAGATCCAATTGGCCTCATATAACAACAACTGGATGTCCAGGGCACCCTCGACGGGGTCGTTGACGGCAGGCTCACCGAACTGTCCGATGTCCTCCGTGAACGTGTTGATGCCGCCGTTGAGTTGTCCGGGAACGCGGTCGCGTAGTTGTTCGGCGACGGCTTCGCGGAAACCGGGAGACAGTGCAGCGATGTCAAGGATCGCGCCACCGGGAACGTTCAGCGCGGCGACCTCCACCGCGGGGTCGGCACCCATCATCATCGTGGAGTAGATGCCGCCCAGGCTCTGGGCGTAGATGGAGATGTCGTCGGTGGACAGATCAGCTGACCCGTCACCATCGACGTCGGTTCCCGCCTGCACCGCCCTGACCAACGCCATCAGGTCAGCCGCGGTTTGCCGCAGGCCGTCTCGCAGGCCCACCGTGGCGACCGGATGGGGTGCGGAGGGTGCCTGCACGCCCTCCTGGTTGGTGATGATGCCGTCGTTGTTCAGGTCGAAACCCCGACCGAATCCGCTGAAGCGAACCTCATCAAGAGAGGAGTTCAGTTGGACTCCGACTTCGCTGCCCTCCCCGAAGGCGTGTCCCACAGGGTCAAACGACATCGTTGCCAGGCCCTGGGACGCGTTCAGGTCGGCGGCCAGGAACAGGTCGTACTTCGAGCGGGTGATACCGGGACCAAATATGGCAAGCGGCCAGCCCCCGTCAGGCGCGGTGCCCAACGGGAGGATCAACGTCACGCCGATGCGGTCGCTACCGGTGACGCTGGGACCTGCTCCGCGGGTCGGCGCGGCGGGAATGACCTGCCCGTCTGCCAACCATGAGGGCGATTCGAAGGAGCCGAACGCGACGGTTCCCGCACCGGCGATGGCGGCATCGATGACCATCTCGCTGACGGGCTCCCCGCCGGGAATGGTCTCGTTGTAACGGGTGATGCGCACTACCTCCGGGCCGGCAAAGACGGTCCGTAGATCACCCTGAACGAAGCTGATTTGGCGGTCGGCCTGCGCGATGCCTGCGGCGTCATAGGCAGCGCCGGTGTCCAGTTGGCGGCGCATCTGCGCCAGTCCTGCGCTGGCCGTCATGGTGGTGAAGCGGGTGGCCTGTCCCTGATAGACGACCTCGTAGGCGGTGGAGCTGACCAGCTGGTCAGCGGGCTCGCCGTACAGGGTGCGGGTCTGTGGGTCATAGACCAGCCGGGCCAGACCCAGCGTCTCGCCACCGCCGACGGGGCGCACTCCCAGGCGGTCAGCGGTGAACAACGCGTCCAGGTCGCCAGCGGGGGCGCTGTCCAGTGTGACGGTGACCCGTGGCAACAGGTCGAAGCCGTCAAGCTGATTGATCAATGCGATCTCGTTGCAGCGACTGATCTGGACGGTGCAGTCGGGCAACGGCAGGTCCATTCGGCGTCCAGTCGCCTGAGCGGTGTCGGCAACGGTCAGCGCGTCGGTCGGAAACACCACGGTGCCGCTTGGTACCGGCCCAGGGTCGGCGATCGGGCCCGCCGTGGTCCCGGAGGGAAGCTGGGCAGTGGCGCCAGGCGTCAGCGCCATCAGCAGCGTGAGGGTGACGGCAACCATCAGGTATCTGCTCATGGCAGGACAGCCTTTACATATGGGGATACCCGGCCTGTGGGGATAAAGGGCCCGGCATTGTGAGATCGACAGAACCTGGAAGGCAGGCTCAGGTGATACCACGTCCGCCAGTGATCCGACCTTACGGTACCGTTTGGGTTGCCATACAGTCCGGCCAATGGACCTGACGGCCGTGGTGGCGGCATTTGATTCGGCTGCGAAAGACCGACCACTGGCCCTGTCGATCAGGCGGGGGGCGAGATGGTCCTTGATCTTTAAGCCGGTGTGCGAAGTACCAACAGACCATTCGAGGTCACCACCCCGGTGCTGCTGTACTCGGTGGTGAAGGCTGCGGTCGGCCTTACCGCAGTGCTGCTGGCCGCCCGCGGTGACCTGGACCTGGACAGTGACTGCGCCGAGCTTGCCGACCAACCTGCGTGGTGGCCGGTCGGCGAACCTGGTGAGCACGTTTACACCTACGGCCATCTGATCAGCGGGATCGTGCAGGGGGCCACAGGAGGCCATGTCCACCAGGTGTGGGCCAGCGAGATCGCCCGGCCGTTGGGGCTGGACATCACCTTCTCACCTCCGCCTGATCTGGAACCGCTCCGAGATCCGAGCGGTGCGTTCGAGCGCGGCATCACCGCCCGGACCCAGACGAGAGATCCGCGGCTGTGGCAACCTCGCGAGCTCACCAAGGTCGCCGTCGTCAATGCCCTGACTACCCAGGACGCCCCCGTGGTCCCTGCCGTGCTTGGTTGGGGCAGCGCCGCGGCCATCGCCGATATGTATGCGTTCTGGTCCGGCACCGCCGGACACCTGCCTGGCAAGCCTGCGGTGTGGGAACGCTCGCGCCAGCCGCACACGACAGGACACGATCACGTCATGGACCAGGAGTATGAGTGGGCGCTTGGCACCGTTGTCGAGGGACCGATCTGGGGCATGGGCGGAATCGGCGGTTGCGCGGGCTGGCACGACGGGCGCACGGGTCTCTCGATCGGTCTGACTGGTCCCGTGCTCGGGATGGGGCCGGCCCTCGAACCGCTGGAAGCTGCCATCGACGCCCTGTGATGGAGTTCAGTTTCATGTGTGGCAGGGTGGATCCGACGCCGAGGCCTGGGCAGAACTTGTCATGGATGAGGGGCCAGTAGGGCCTGCTGGACCCGGCTGACCACCGTTGCCAGATCACCAGCCACCGCCACCTGCGTAAGAGCCGTGGCACGAGGAACGTCCAACGGGCCCACCAGTACGTGGTCGTGCAGGACGAACGCATCCAGGTCTGAGGCGGCCGTGATCGTGTGGCTGTCCAGCGCGGTGACCTGCAGGTGTAGCTGGGCCAGTGCCTGCGCGATCCTGCGAGCGGCGGGGGCTGTTGCTCCTGCTCCAAGCAGCAGGCCGTCCCCTCCGCGGTGCAGCACGCGACGTTGCCCGAATGTGGTCGGAGGCGGGGGGTCACCCGACGAGGGTGTGACCGGCGGAAGGAACAACAGCGTCGTCTGGGGATGTCCCAGCGCCCCGACCAACAAGGCGGGCAAGTCCTCGATCCACCCGGGTTGACAGATGTCCAAGCCGGCGCGGTAGGCCAGCCGAAGGTGCGCCGGGGTCTGTGACACCATCACGATGCCGCTCTCCGGCAGAACCGGAAGGTCGGTGACCTCCGAATCCAGCATGATCAGCGAATCCCCCCCTCCCCTGATGATCCCCTCCCCAATCCCCAGTCTGGTCAGTAGAGGTGGGACGGTGAGGACCCGCTCCGGCCACACCTCGGCGAACCAGGCCGCCGCCCCGATGTCCTCCCCAGCCACCACCAGCAGGTTGGGACGTTCGCCGGCAAGCCGGACCAAGACATCACCGAACCCGCCACCGTCCGTCAAACCAGCGGACCCCGACCGGTGCTGGACGTCCATCACCGCCCAGCCACAACCGCTGCGGCCCCGGTATCCGCCTGGCGTGCAGTGTGGTCCAAAGCTGACAGCAACGACCAGGCATCGTCATTGTCGGCCTGCTGCACGGCGATCCCGAATGACTCCAACAGCCAGGAGATGCGGGAAACTCCATCAGCGGGCCCGACCACGACCGGGATGAGTCGGACAGGCTCAAGCAATCCCACCACCGACGCGGCCTCCAGGGTGCGTCCCTGCGTGAATGCCTTAGAGCGCAACAGGCACCAGGTCCGACCCCCAGCCGTTCGACGCAGGCGGGTGACTGCGATGCCGTAGGCCACGGCCAGCGCGCGATCTTCCTCCACTTGCAACCATCCCTCACGGGGGCTGCCGAAGGCCCGCCCCCCGATCACGACGCTGTCGGCTGGCGTGTGTGCCCCACCCGTGACGCCGTCGTGCTGCAACGCCGCCAGGGCCATGCCACCAGGTCCTCGCAGACGCTCGCCGGCGGCCTGCACGGTTGCGGGTCGAACAGCATCAAACAGGCTTCGACGTGGCGTCCCGACCACGCGCAGGTTGCTGTTAGGCCTCACCGGACTCACCCTCTGCGTCCCCCTCCCCACGTGCTTGCCATTGCAGGTATGAGGTCATAAACCCGTCTAGATCGCCATCCAGGACCGCCTGTGTGTTGCCGGTCTCGTGGTTGGTGCGATGGTCCTTGACCATCTGGTAGGGGTGCAGGACGTAGGACCGCACCTGGCTGCCCCATTCCACGGAGCGCTGCTCGCCTCTGACCTCGGCCAGTTCAGCGGCGTGCTTCTCGCGTTCCAACTGTGCCAGGCGGGTTTTCAGCAGAGCCATCGCGGTGGCCTTGTTCTGCAACTGCGAACGTTCATTCTGACAACTGGTGACCAAGCCGGTGGGAATGTGGGTGATCCGCACTGCCGAGTCGGTCGTGTTGACACCCTGCCCGCCGGGCCCCGAGGACCGGTAGACATCGATCCGTAGATCGTCGTCGTCGATCTGGACATCCTCGTTGGCCTCATCCAGTTCAGGGATCACGTCCACGGAGGCAAACGCCGTGTGCCGGCGGGCCTGCGAGTCAAAGGGGCTGATCCTGACCAGACGGTGCACGCCGTGTTCTGACCGCAGCCAGCCGTAGGCACGGGCACCACGAACAGCAAAGGTCGCCGAGCGAATCCCGGCCTCATCACCCCACTGGGTCTCGTACAACTCAACCTTGAACCGTCGGGTTTCGGCCCAACGTCGCAGCATCCGCCACAACATCTCGGCCCAATCCTGACTGTCGGTTCCGCCGGCACCGGCGTGAACGGTGGCAACGGCATCCCGGGCGTCATACTCAGCGCCCAACAGGACTCTGATTTCCAGTTCACCGAAGTCCGACGCCATGCTGTCCAGTGCGGAGGCCACCTCGGCGGAGGACTCCTCGTCATCCTCCTCCTGCGCCAGTTGGTTCAGGACCTCCAGGTCCTCCAGGCGTTCGGCAAAGGAGTCGTGGACAGTGATGTCGTCCTCGACGGCCGCCAGTTCCTTGGTCACCCGTTGCGCGGCGGCCGGATCATCCCACAGCCCCGGTTCGGCCGCCTCAAGCTGAAGTTCGCTCAGCCGCGCACGTTTGGTGTCGAGGTCAAAGATACTCCTTGACTTCGTCGAGTTTGCGTCGGTAGGACGCCAATGCCTCTGCATGATCGGTAGCCATAACGCCTCCGAACACTAGCGGGGGCCGCTGGCTTGGACCCTTTCGGTGACCGTCCTCAGGAAATCGCCTGCGGGCCGGGCCTCGGTGATATCGGCATTAAGTTGCAGATAGACGATGGTTCCAGGGAACGATCCGATTCCACCCGAGCGGGTGTTGTCCATGGGTAGAGTTGACCCCCGCGACCAGGAGGCTCCGATGACACCGTTGATCGATGCGACGGAGATGTACCTACGAACGGTATGGGAACTCCACGAGGAAGGGATTCCCGCGTTGCGTGCCCGCCTGGTGGAGCGACTGGGCGTCTCCGCTCCGGCCGTCAGCGAAACCGTGCAGCGACTGGAGGAGGAGGGACTGGTCGCCCTGGACGAGTCGCGTCGCGTGCAGTTGACCGAAACCGGGCGGCACCTGGCGGCGGGGGTCATGCGCAAACACCGCCTGGCCGAGCGGTTGTTGACCGACGTGATCGGCTTGGATTGGGAGCAGGCGCACAACGAAGCGTGCCGCTGGGAACATGTGATCTCCGACATGGTGGAGAAACGGTTGATTGAGGTCCTGGGTGACCCCGACACCTCACCGTTCGGCAACCCGATACCTGACGGAGATGCCACACAGGTCTGGACCGACCTGGTGACCACCAGGCAAGCTGCTGCCGCCGGCTCGACCGGCACCATCACGCGGATCTCCGAACGGCTGCAGGTGGACGTTGAGACCATGCGGACGCTGTGGGAGCATGGTGTCATACCCGGGAGCGTGGCACGCTGCTCGGTGGACGGTGATGGCGTTCGCCTGCAGATCGATGACCGGACCCTGGTGTTGGCACCCGACGCGGCAGAACTGGTGTGGATCCAGACGTCATGACCTCGCGCGAGGGACCTGTCACCAGCACACCATCCGTCAGCCACACCCATGTCCTGCATCTTCGGCCCGGAGATGACCATGGTCCACTGGAGCACGCAATCGAGGCGGCCGGCGGGCAACTTGTCGCCGTCCCGACACTACGGGCCTTGCCGCCACAGGGCAGCGTGGCACTGGCTTTTCGAGCCGCCTCCGTTGATCATGCGCGGCAGTTGGTCAGGCTGGCCAGCACTTTTTCGGGCGTTCGGGTACTGGCAGACGTCGACGTGGTGCTTGACCGTCATGACGGCGGCAAGTTGCGGATCTCTGCGACCACTCAGGTTCGCGACCTGACGGATCTGGCATTCGTCTACACCCCCGGGGTCGCCCGGCCCTGCCTGGACATCGCCGAGGACCCCTCAAAGGCCTATGACCTGACCATCAAACGCAACGCCGTCGCGATCATCAGCGACGGATCAGCCGTGCTGGGGTTGGGCGACATCGGCCCACTGGCTGCCCTACCGGTGATGGAGGGCAAGGCCATCCTGCTACGGGATCTGGCTGGCGTCGACGCCTACCCGATCTGTCTGGACGAGCGCGATCCGGATCGCCTGGTGGACATGATCCGGGCCTTGTCCACAGGTTTTGGCGGGATCAATCTGGAGGACATCTCGGCACCCCGGTGCTTTGAGATCGAGGGCAAGTTGCGCCAACAGCTTGATATCCCGGTATTTCATGACGATCAGCACGGGACCGCGGTGGTGGTCCTTGCCGCCCTGATCAATGCCGTTGCCGTGGTCGGAAAGACCCTTGGGCCCGAACTGAAGGTGGTCGTCCAGGGAATCGGTGCCGCAGGCATCGCCGTGGCCAATCTGCTGATGGCGGCCGGGGTGCCCGACATCGTCGGTGTCGACCGGGACGGCATCGTCACGGCCCGCCGCAAGGATGCGCGGGATCCGATCTTTCGGCGACTGGGCAAGCAGACCAACCCGCGTGACCTGGCCGGAGACAAGGAGGAGGCACTCCGCGGCGCCGACGTCTTCGTTGGGTTGTCATCGGGAAACACCCTGTCCGCGCAGCAACTGGACCTGATGGCCCCTGACCCCATCGTCTTCGCCATGGCCAATCCGACGCCGGAGATCGACCCGAACCAGGCCCGCGATCGTGCCGCAGTGGTCGCCACCGGACGAAGCGACTTTCCCAACCAGATCAACAACGTGCTGTGCTTTCCCGGATTGTTCCGAGGACTGCTGGACGTCCGTGCCTCGACCGTGAACGACCAGGTCAAACTGGCAGCCGCACATGCCATTGCCGCAATCGTGACCGCCGAGGAACGCAGCGCCGACCTGATCATCCCCTCGCCCCTGGACCGCCGGGTCGTGCCCGCTGTGGCGCGCGCCGTGGCCGACGCGGCGGCGGCGAGCGGGGCGGCCGGACCCGCATGACCGACCCCGCCGCCACGCCGGCGGGTCCGCAGGTGGACATCATCGCGGCGCAGGTCAGGAACTCCTCACCGGTGGATCAACGCGAGGCGGCGGCCAAAGCGGAGGTCCTGGCAGGCCTGCAGGCGCTGGCGGCACCGTTCGACCAGACCGCAGATCGGATCCATGTCACGGGTAGCGCACTGGTCGTGGGGGCCCGCGGCATCGTGCTGCACCGCCACAAACGTCTGGGGCTGTGGTTGCAACCGGGCGGCCACCTGGAGAAAGGCGAATGGCCCGCCCAGGCGGCATTGCGGGAATCGATGGAGGAGACGGGACTTGCCCTGCGTCATCACCAGGACCCGCCGGTGCTATTGCACGTGGATGCCCACGATGGCGGGCGCGGCCATCGTCACCTGGACCTGCGCTACATCGTGACCGGCGATGACTCTGACCCCGCCCCTGCCGCAGGGGAGTCCCAGGCGTGCCACTGGTTTGACTGGGATACCGCCGCCCGCCTGGCGGATGAGGGGTTGGTCGGGGCTCTGCACGCCGCACGCTCGATACTTCTGTGACCTCACCGATTGTCACCGTGGTTGCTTAGCTTAGTCCGCCATCATTGGTCGTGCCATCCATGTCTGACAGCCCCGACCTCGGTCCTGTTCCCGCCGATGACCTACTCACTTCCGAGCAACGTCACGCGTTTTCCGCGCCCGATCGTCCGGACGAAGTGCGTATTGATCCCCTTCATCACTTCTGGGGTGTCAGCGGGCCCCCCAAGGACTTGGCCACGGGTGACGCTTTGCCCGATTCGCCGTTGGACTGAGGTCTCCCGGATCCTGGTAGCGTCGGGGAGACTGTGATTCGCCGTCTGATCGTTGTCTGTGCCTGGTTGCTGGCAGCTGTGATCGTCTACTTCGCCGTAACCTTCGCCCAGGTTTGGTGGACTGCATCGCACGACCAGGCCCAACCGGCCGACGCCATCGTGGTGCTTGGCGCAGCCCAGTATGACGGTGAGCCCTCACCGGTGTTCCAGGGTCGTTTGGACCATGCCGCGTGGCTGTATTCCCAGGGACTTTCCCCCGTCGTGGTTGTCACCGGTGGGCGTCAGCCCGGGGACCTGGTCAGTGAGGCCTACGCGGCCTATGACTACCTGCAGCACCTCGGCGTGCCCCAGCAGGCATTGCGGTTGGAGACCGGCGGCCAGACGTCATATGAGTCACTGGCCGCCGCGGCGCTGTTCCTATCCGCCGAGGGGATCGAGGAGGTGATCCTGGTTTCGGACGGCTGGCACCTACGTCGCAGCGCAGCAATCGCGGCCGCGGTGGGCCTGACCCCGCGGTCCTCGCCCACGCCGCAATCGCCCTACTCGACCGCCCGATCGTTGCAGTTGATGGTCAGGGAGACCGCAGGACTGGCGATCGGCCAGCTCATCGGGTTTCGCCGTCTGGACCGTCTGGCCGCGCTGTGAGCCTGCCGGTCAGGCAAGGTGCTCAAGCAGAGCCTGGTGAACATGGCCGTTGGTGGCGACCGCCGACCCGGTCATGATCCCAGCAGATCCGTCCAGGCCGGTCAGCCGCCCGCCGGCCTCGGCCATGATCACCGGAAGGGGGGCAAGGTCCCAGACCTCGGCTTGCGGATCGACCATCGCCTCGACACGTCCGGTGGCCACCAGCATGTAGCCGTAGCCGTCACCCCAGGTCCGCAGGACGAAGGGCGGGTCAAGGACCTTGGGGCGAAGCGCCGTAGGCCACCATTCCAACCCGCTGGTCATGACGTAGGCGCTGGCGAGATCCGCGGTGTCGGAGACACGCGTCGCCGCCCCCTGATGGAAGCAGCCCAAGCCGCGGCCCGCCCAGGTCGCCTCGTCCAGCGCAGGGGCGTTGATGACGCCGACCGCAGGCCCGTCACGGTCATCACAGGCCACCAGGGTGGTGAACAACGGGACGCCGTGGACGAAGGACTTTGTGCCATCGATGGGATCCAGGTACCAGGTACGACCGGATGTCCCGGGAGTGTCGGGGTGTTCCTCCCCAACGATGGCGTCGGCGGGATGGCGGCTGGCGATCAACTCGCGCATCCGCGCTTCGGCCTGTCGGTCGGCAATCGTGACAGGACTGTGATCCTGCTTGCGGTCAACCTGTAGCCCGACTCCGCGGAAGTGCGAGAGCGCCTCCTGGCCGCCCTGGCGGGCCACGGACAACGCGAACTCCAGCAGGTCCTGCATCCGGCGAAACACTAGCAAAGGGGCTGCGCCCCCGGGGCCAACTCCCAGGCCTCGACATACCAGGGGGGTTTGGCTGGGACCGGGCCAGGCGGGGGGAAGTGCGCATTCGCATCGGCCATCAGGTCGAACTGGAAGGCAATGCCCGCACCCGCGGGGAACATGACGTCCAGATCCGCCCGCCGGGTGAAGCCACTGGCCGCGTAGACCCGGTGGGCGCCGGACATCCACTCCATCGAGTAGATCACCATCCGCCGACGGTGGTGCTCGCGAGCCAGGTCGATGCAGTTGTGGACCAACAAAGTGCCGATGCCCCGACCCTGGGCCGAAGGGTCGACCGCCAGCATCCGAAAGCCCGCATCGCAGGCCCACGGGGTCTCCAGGTGGGAGGTCCCGGGCTCTACGAAGGTCACGGAACCTCGCACCTTCTGGGTGTCCATGTCGGGCTCCGTGGCTACCAGCACCCTGGCGCCATCAGCCACCCGGCCGGCGGTGTCGGCCAGTTTGCGCCGGTAGTCCGGTGACATCTCACCCACGCCGTCGTAGGCCTGCAACGTCAGCCGACCGATCTCTTCGAACTCCTCAGACCGAGCGTCGCGCACCGTGATCGTCATCGCTGCGACACCTTAGATGGCGGGACTTGGCCCCACACCCCGACATCAGGTCGACGTCAACCTCCGCAGGCGCTGCATCGCCACGACGCCCAACGCCGGACCGGGTGCCAGGATGGCAAACGCCAGCCACCACGACGCCCCGTCACGAACCAGTGGGACCAACCAGATGGTGATGACCGTCAGCGTGAACCCGACTGCGAGTTGCATGGTGACCGCAGTACCGACGTAGCGCTGATCGGCGTACTCGGTCACCAGCGCGGAGAACTGCGCCGAGTCCGCCACGACCCAAAACCCCCAGAACAGGCCCACGATCAATACGATGATCGCCGGCGCGTTCACCAGTGCGCCGATCACCAGCGCTGTCCCACCGCTGAGCGTCATCGCCAAGGTCGTCGCCTGCGTACGACCGATGCGGTCGCTGAGGACCCCTCCCACATAGCTGCCCAGCGCACCCACGCCGATCACCGCGAACGTCGCGAAGGCCGCCCGTCGCCCATCACCGGCCAAAACCTCGGTGAAGAAGACTGCGAACCACGCCCACATCGCATACAGCTCCCACATGTGACCGAAATAGCCCATGCTGGCCAGGCGAACGGGTCTGTTTGTGAAGACCAGTCCAAGCTTGCGGGGGTCAAACACCGTGGTGGGGAAGGGATACGGACCGTCGCTGCCTGCTACCTCCGCAAGAACACCTCCCGCGATGGTCAACAGGCTGGTGATGATGATCACCGCTCGCCAATCGGCGCCACCAATCCCGTTGACCAGGTGGGGTAGCGCCGAACCCAGTGTCAATGCGCCGACCATCACGCCCAGCGCCGTTCCCCGCTGGGCGCGAAACCAGGTGGCCATGGACTTCAGGCTGGGCCCGTAGACGCCCGCCAGGCTGAGGCCGACCAGGAAGCGCGCAACCACTGCCCCGCTGAATCCGCCGACCACCAGCAGTCCCAGGTTGGCCGCCGCCGCACCCACGGTGCCCAACAGGACCAACCGGCGGGCCGGTAGCAGGTCGGCCAGGTTTGTCGCGGCCGACAGCAATGCCCCGGCCACGAATCCCAGTTGCACGGCGATGGTCAGCAACGCGCCCTGCGAGTTGGAGATGCCCAAGGCGGTGCGGAGTTGGGGCAGCACTGCAGCAGCGCTGAACCAGGTCGCCATCGACAGGACCATCGCCAGGGACAGAATGCCTAGTGCCCGCCATCGTCCGGCTGGGTCTGCGGTGTCGCTGGGACGGGTCGCTGATCTCATCATGAGCCGGACCGCGACACATCGTCCCGGTGATCGTTCAGGGCATGCCGATCCTGGGCCAGAGCACGGATGCTGGCCACGCCGCGTCGTGCTCCATCTGCGATGTCATCGGGACCCAGGCGGCGACGCAGCGGTCCCCGCGCCAAGGGCTTCACCGGTGCAGGGGTGCTCATGCCCCCATTGTTACAGGTGGAACAGCTGGTTCTTTGCCTATGTCGGGATGCCTCCTCGACCCTGCGTGGGTCGGGTCAGCCCCTCCTGCACCACGGTGGCCACCAGGCTGCCGTCCTCGGTGAACACCTGGCCGTGGGCCAACCCACGGGCACCGTGGGCGTTTGAGGACCGCATGTCGTGCAACAGCCACTGATCGGCGCGGAATGGACGGTGGAACCACATCGCATGATCAAGTGAGGCCATGCGGTACGGACTCTGCCAGGGATTTCCGCCGTGCGGTGTGATCGTGGTCCCCAACAGGGACATGTCACTCATGTAGGTCAGCACGCACACGTGAAGGTGTGGGACCTCGGGAATCGGATCCAATGAACGGAACCAGGACTGGATCCTGTTTGAACGCTCTGCCGCGACCTCGTTGGGCAACTTGACGTACCGCAGGTCTATCGAACTCCACTCGGGAAAGGGCGGTTCCCAATCCACCCCCCAACCTGCCAATTTCTCCTTCAGGGTCTGCAGGTCTGCCGGTGCGGGGACGTCGGGCATCTGATCGGCGTGTTGCGGCCCATGCTCGGCGATCTGAAATGACGCGCTCAGGTGGAAGATCGCGCGACCCTGCTGGGTGGCCACGACTCGACGTGTGGTGAACGAACGCCCATCTCGGATGCGGTCGACCGTGAAGATGATGTCATGTCGTGGGTTACCGGGACGTAGAAAATATGCGTGAAGGGAGTGCACCGCCCGGTCCTCATCAACGGTCCTCACGGCTGCCACCAACGCCTGGGCCGCGACGTGACCGCCGAACACGCGTTGGACATCGGTCTTGGGTGCCTGACCCCGGTACAGGTCCACGTCCAAGGTTTCGATGTCCAACATGGACAGCAGAGCGGAGACGGATTCAGCCATGACTGCTGATTGTGCCGCGTGCCGGGTCCGCGCGGTTGAACGGCACCGCATGCTCGATGGCCAAAGCGGTTTGCAACAAGAGTCGTTCCTGACCCATCGCAGCGCCCAACTGCACGCCGATCGGCAGACCGTCGCGTGATCTGATCATGGGTAGTGAGATTGCTGGGGCACCAACGACGTTCCACAACGGTGTGAACGGTGTGAAGGCAAACGCCCGTTGGCGATGGGTTTCAAAGGGCAGGTCAACGTCCAGCCAGCCAAGCTGCGGAGGCGGCAGCGCCAGCGTCGGGGTTACCAGCAGGTGGAAGCGGCTCATGTAGGCCGCGTAGTCGGTGGCCAAGCGTCGCATCCGCATGATCGCACGCGGCAGTCGCCACAGGTTGCGACGGCTGTGCTGCGCCAGGCCTTTGGTCCACGGATCCAGCAGATCACGGCGAAAGCCGGCACCCACGGCCAGTCGGCCAACGACGGGCAGAGCCTGGGCCAGCAGACCCCAATACAGGAAGAAGTCATCGGCAAGCTGTTCGGCGCCGAAGGGCATCGGCACTTCCTCGACGTGGTGTCCCAGATCCTCAAGCACCTTGCCGGTGTACCGCGTCGCGGCAACCACTTCGGGGTGAACCGGTGTCACCGGGGTCGAGGTCACCAACGCCACCCGCAGGTGATCGGTCCCCGGTCGGGTGACAAGACCAAGGGGCGGCAGGGCCGGGTTGGTCCTGGTCTGCTCCGCGGCAGCGAAGAAGGCGGCGGTGTCACGGACGGTGCGGGTCAGGACACCTGCTGCCAGCAACCGCACCGGCATCTGTGTGTTTCCTTCGATGTCGACCAGACGCCCGTTGCTGGGCTTCAGGCCGATCAATCCACAGCATGAGGCCGGGATTCGTGTGGACCCGCCACCGTCGGTGGCCTGGGCGACCGGCACCATTCGAGCGGCCACCAGCGCACCTGCGCCACCCGAGGACCCACCGGTGGAGTAGGCGGTGTCCCACGGGTTCTTTGCAGGCGGGAAGCCCAACGGTTCGGCGGTGGGTGTCATCCCGTACTCCGAGGACACCGAGCGACCCAAGGGCACC
This sequence comes from Euzebya sp., assembly GCA_051004735.1. Taxonomy (GTDB): domain Bacteria; phylum Actinomycetota; class Nitriliruptoria; order Euzebyales; family Euzebyaceae; genus Euzebya. The sequence goes on from JBPCKA010000109.1 coordinate 17,731, forward strand.
AGTCCGGTGCTCAGGAACTGACCCACCGCCGGTTCGGTGTGGGCCGAGACATGAGTCCCAGAGGCTCGTGAACAGAAGGTCGTACGGGTTCCGGCCAAGTCGTACAGGTCCTTGACAGCGGATGGCACCCCGCCCAGTGGCCCTGCCGGTAGGGACGGCCCGCGCGTCTTGTCGCGGGCGAGGTCAAAGGTGGTCGTCGTCAGAGCGCCCAGCGCAGGGTTCAGCGCCTGGATTCGCTGGACTGCTGCCTCGATCACCTCGCTGGTGCTGACCTCGCGGTTGATAATGGCCTGTCGAGTATGGACTGCATCCCAGGAAGCCATCGGGTCGGTGGCAACCGTCGGCGGGGTCGCCTCGGGGTGAGCCACCGGTGTCGTGACCATAAAGACCTCAGATCTGAGGGGTGGTGGGGTTTGTCGGCCCGAACCCTCAGATCTGAGAGCTTGGTACCTCTGACGCGGCGGGCGGCAGGCTGGACCCTACCCTTGATGGCCATGACCTCCCCGACCCGGCCGCCGGATCTTGACCAGATCCGCCGGATGCTTCGCCCGAGCATGGCTGACATTCCCCGGGTGCTGGCGGATTGGCCCATCGGCGAGGGGCCCTTGGCCGATGTGCCGCTTCTGGATCCTGGCCTGGTGGCGCCGAAAATCTTCACCGAGTTGGCCGGGACCGTCCGTGTGGCTGCCACAAGTCCCACGCTGGTGACGGTTGCGGCAATGCTTGAGATCCCCGACGCGGGAGGATTGCTACTGGCCGCCATGACCCTGAACCCACACGATCTTGGCGGGGCCCCCGATCCGGCTCGGTCCCGTCAGGAGCTGGCGGCCGCTGGCGCCACCAGCGAGAAGGTGATGGTCGAGGTCGCCGCCCTGCTGAGTACCGTCGCCGACGGCGGGGGTCCCGCGGCAGGAGTCGGGATTGTCCGGCCCCTGGTGTATGCGGACCCAGCGGCATTTCCCCATCCCACAGACACCACTGCGTACGGTCCGGACATCCTGGAGGCCGTCACGGCGGCGGTGACTGAGGACCGTGAGGTGGTGACGGATCTGGGTGGCCTGACGCTACAACCCTTGCCGGGCGAGTTGGCCCGCATCTGGAGTCCGATTTTTGCTGTGACCCGAGCGGCCACGGCAGGCCTTGCGGCCAGGGGTGCCGCGGAGGGAGGGTAGGCGTCTGCACTGTGCCGTCCGGGATGCCGTCGGCGTCGAATAACAAAATGAACGCGTTGTCCCGTTTGACGACGTTCACGTGTGACCATGCTTGACACACGCACTCATAGCCCCACCGTCGGCCGAATATCAGGCGGTGACCGCAGTCCCCAACACAGCTCGAGGCAGTCATGAACTCGCTGAACACGACGCTCTCACAACCGGTCACCCGGTGCATGACCGATTGGTTCATCACCCTTGACCAGGATCAGTCCTTGGTGATTGCCGCCAAGGCGCTGCGTGACCGCGGCATTGGATTGCTGTTGGTGACCGATGGGGATGAACTGGTCGGTGTGCTGAGCGAACGCGACATCATCACCGCGCTGGCCGACGATGATCCCCTGGAGCACACCCATCTCGCCGACCGTGCACGAGGTGACATCCTGACCATAGGGTCCAATGCGACCTTGCAGGCTGGGGTGGATCTGATGGTTCAAGGCGGGACCCGACATCTGGTCGTGGTCGATGATGCCGAGCGTCCCGTCGGAGTTCTCAGCGCACGCGACGTTCTGAGCGAGTTGTCCTCAGTCTGAGAGTTCCGCCAAATCCTTCTTGAGGACGACCCGCCGCGCCCGGTGGAGTACTAGCGAGCCATCGCCCGACGGATGGTGATGGGGTGGCTGGGATTGTGCGCGCTGGGAAGACGTTGAAAAGCGTGGGCGCCACCGCGGTCGTCACTGACACCGTCACTGAAAGGATCAGTCTCCCGGACGGTGCTGGTCTATCCACACCGACGTGATCGGTCGGGTTTGTGGTTCGCTGGCGGCCAACTTCACCGGCTCGCCCTCGTGGTGGATCTCAAGGTCGGAGCCGGACCGCAGTGAGTAGGTCACCTCGTTCCTGCCGACGCTGACATCCAACCGCTGGTCGGCCAGCAGCAGCGAAAAGTGCAGGTCCTCCCAAGATGAGGGCAGGCGCGGGGTGAAGGACAGGCAACCCCCGGTGTCAGTAAGCCCACCGAACCCGTAGACGATGCTGAGCCACACCCCTCCCGCTGCGGCCACATGGACTCCGACGCCGGTGTTACCGGCGACATCCGCCAGGTCCATGAACACGCCGTAGCGGAAGTACTCGATGGCCTTGCTGGCATTGCCGATCCGGCTGGCGATGATCGACTGCACCGACGTCGACAGCGACGAGTCGCCGGTAGTCAGTGGGTCGTAGTAGGCGAAGTTGCGCTCGGTGTGAGCCGCGTCGAAGCATTCATCGCGCAGGAACATCGCCAGGACCACGTCGGCCTGCTTCAACACCTGATGTCGGTAGATGACCAGGGGATGGAAGTGCAGCAGCAAGGGATATTTCTCCCGGGGCGTGCCGTCGAAGTCCCAACGTTGCAAGGCAAGGAAATGATCGTCCTGCGGGGTAATGCCGCGTTCGGCGTTGTAGGGCAGGTAGATGTGTCGGGCGGCCCGGTACCACAACTGGACTTCCTCGTCGCTGACCCCGGTACGACGGACCAGTCGAAGGTGGGCGGCCGGGTCCTCAGCTGCCAGTCGCTTGACCAGTTGGGCTGCGTCGAACAGGTTCTTTGCCGCCATCAGGTTGGTGTAGGCGTTGTCGTCCACGACGGTTGTGTACTCATCGGGCCCGGTCACCCCGTGGATGTGGAACGTGGTATGACCCTCCTCCTCACGGAAGAAACCCAGTTCCGCGTACAGCCGGGCCGTCTCAACCAGGATCTCGGCCCCTTGGTCGGCCAGGAACTCCGTGTCACCGGTGATACGCGCGTACTTCGACACCGCGTAGCTGATGTCGGCGTTGATGTGGTACTGCGCGGTGCCAGCCTCGTAGTAGGCACTGGCCTCCTCACCGGTGATGGTGCGCCAGGGGAACAAGGCACCCTTCTCGCCCACTTCAATGGCCCGGCGTCGCGCCGCGTCCAACAAGCCATGACGGAACCGCAGGAGATTTCGCGCGATGCGCGGCTGGGTGTAGGTCAGGAACGGCAACACATAGATCTCGGTGTCCCAGAAGTAGTGTCCCTCGTAGGCGCTGCCGGTCAGCCCTTTGGCAGGGATCCCCGCGCCATCCGTTCGTGCGGCCGCCTGATTGATGTGGAATAGACTCCACCGCACAGCCTGTTGGACCGTGGGGTTACCACCGATGCGGATGTCAGCGGTGTCCCAGAAATGGGTGAGGGAATCAGCCTGCTGCTGCGCCGCCAGGTCGAACCCGTCCCTGAGCGCATGGTCCAGTGTGCGATCACACCGGTCGGCCAACTGCTGCGGCGGGGTGGAGTCGGAGGTGTGAAATGCCGCAAACTTGGTGATCTCAAGCGTCACACCGGGTTCTCCGTCGGCGGTGATGACCAACTTGCCGCGCTCGGCTGTGGCATCCCCAGAAATCTTTGTGATGGTCTTGCCCTGCACCACGTGGTCGATTCCGCAGGCCAGGGTCATGCCGGACTGCGCGACGCGATACTGCAGCATCTGCCGCGTTCCGCTGCTGGCAGCCCCCGCCGGCAGCAACACATCGTGGTCAAACCCCGGTGCCAGCCTCGGGTCGCCGCCGGTTGGGCGACGGTCCATCTCGTTACGCAATTGCGAGCTGATCACCAAAGGCGCAGATCCCTGCAACACCTCAATCTGATAACGCATCGCGACCAGGTGGCGATGCACCAACGAGGTCAAGGCTGCAGAGGTGACCTGCACGGTCACGCCTGATGGCAGCCGCCACACCGCGCGACGCGTTAGTTGGCCGGTGCGGAAGTCCAAGCGGCGTTCGTAATGGCGGATCTCGGCCTTGGACAGGTTGAGGATCTGGTCATCGACGTAGAGGTGGATGCGGCGGGGATCGGGCGCGGCGATGATGGTCTGACCGGTCCGGGCGAATCCGTAGGCCTCTTCGGCGTGGACGATCGGCCACGACTCGTGCAATCCGTTGATCAGCGTGCCACGTTCGGCGTAGGGGCGACCCTCCTCGTGCACCGCCCGCAGCCCCAGATACCCGTTGCTGATTGCAAAGATCGTCTCGGTCACGGCGACATAGCGGGGCATGAGTTGGGTTTCGACCAGTGCCCATTCCTCTGGCGGGTAGGCGGAGGTGGGCAGCCCGACGATGTCACGCTGGAGCATCGTCGGCTCCTGCGACATCGTCCGACAACAGTTCGCCTAGGTCATCCACGACGATATCTGCCCCGTGGGCCTGCAGAGCTCGGGCGTTGGCGCCGCCGTCCTGTGTCTCGCGGTTCACACCGATCACCAGGCCGAAGTCGCCACCTCGACCAGCTTCCACCCCGGCGATGGCATCCTCGATGACGACGGTTCGTGCCGGAACAACGCCCAATCGTTCCGCCGCCGCCAGGAACGTGTCGGGCTCTGGCTTGCCCGGGATGTCCTGCTCAGCCGCGACGATGCCGTCAACGACATCCTCAAACAGTCCCGCGATGCCGGCTGCGTCAAGAACCGGTTGGGCATTACGGCTGGAGGACACCACAGCGGTCCGTACGCCTGCCTCGCGCAGCAACTGCACCACACGCACGGAGGTGGCATAGGGCTCCACCCCATCGGCGATAAACCGCTGCACCATCTCGTTCTTGCGGTTGCCCAGACCGAAGGTCGTATCGGCTTCGGGTGAATCGTCGATCGAACCTTCGGGCAACACGATCCGCCGTGATTCCAGGAAGGCGCTGACCCCTTCGTACCGTGGCTTGCCGTCCACATACGTGCGGTAGTCGGTGCCGATCTCAAACGGATCGAACGGCAGGTCGTGGACGGCGCTGTAGCGGCGCAGGAACTCGTCGAACATCGTCTTCCACGCTCGGGCATGCAGCGAGGCGGTGTCGGTGAGCACCCCGTCCAGATCGAACAGCACCGCGTCGAACTGTGATGATGGGATGGCAGGAATGTCGCTCATGATCTGCTTTCTCGGCCGCGCAGGGGTCAGCCGGCTTCATGCTCGCGGCCGGGCTGCATCCGCAGCAACCCCTGGTAGGCCTCCGCTGGTGTCCGACCCTCGTTGACGACCGCGTCCACTTCGACACAGATCGGCACCTCGACGTCGAACGCGGCGGCAAGTTCGATCACGCTGCGTGCCGTCTTGACCCCCTCAGCAACCTGCCCCAGATACTCAACGGCTTCGGTGATCGACTTCCCCTTCGCCAACTGCACCCCGACCCTGCGGTTGCGGGATGCGGGGCTCATGCAGGTGGCGATCAGGTCGCCCATCCCGGTCAAACCGGCAAACGTGGTCGCCTCTGCTCCCATCGCGGTCCCCAGTCGGGTGATCTCCGCCAGTCCGCGTGCAATCACCATGGCTGAGGTGTTCACACCGGCGCCCAACCCGTCGGCCATCCCCGCTGCGATCGCGATGATGTTCTTCAGCACTCCGCCCAGTTCGCAGCCCAGCACATCGGTGCTGGTGTAGATACGGAATCGGCCGCGGGCGAACAATGGTTGCAACGACCGCGCGATGCCCAGGTCAGGTGTGGCCAGCGCCGCAGCGGCGGCTTTGCCCTCCATGATCTCCCCGGCAATGTTGGGCCCCGCCAGCAGACCGACTGGATGGCCCGTCAGGACCTCACTGATCACCTCTGTCGGTCGCATGCGCGTGGACTGCTCCAACCCCTTGGCCAGGCTGATCACGGGAATCCACGGTCGGATGAACGGGGCCGCGTCGGTCAGTACCTGCCGGATGCCCTGTGTCGGCACGCCGATGACCAGCACGTCGGCAGTGCTCACAGCCTGTTGAAGATCTGCCGTCGCGGCCAGTTTGACCGGCAGGCGATGGTCCCCCAGGTATCGGGAGTTGGTCCGCTGGTCGTTGATCTCCTCGGCAGTGTCGGGGTTGCGCGCCCAGATCATGGTGGGGGTGTTCGTCGCCGTGAGCGACGCCAGTGTGGTCCCCCAGGAACCCGAGCCAAGAACTGTGATCTGTACGTCTCGCGTCATTGCCGCCCTTGCCGAAGTCTTGGATGGGTCTGGGGTGAGTCTAGAGTCCCAGCCAAGTGCGACCGATCCTGAACGGCATAAAGGTGGCGGACCTGACCTCGATCGTGTCGGGCCCCTACGCCACGATGATGCTGGGTGACCTGGGGGCGGACGTGATCAAGGTCGAGGCCCCGGGTGGGGATGCCTACCGTGCGGCGCCACCGGGTCGGCATGCGGGGATGGGGGCACCGTTCATGGGTGTCAACCGGTCGAAGCGGTCGCTGGGGCTTGACCTCAAAGCTCCGGGGGGCGACGCGGTGCTGGCGCGCCTTGCCGCCTGGGCCGATGTGGTGGTGCACAACATCCGACCCGCCGCTGCGGTCAGACTCGGTATCGATGCGTCCTCGTTGCGCCGCCACAACGCCCTGTTGATCCATTGCGTCACCACCGGCTATGGCAGCACCGGCCCTGACGCGGACCGCCCGGCCTATGACGACATCATGCAGGCCCGATCTGGATTGGCCGGCCTGATGGCCGATACCCAGGGAGTGCCACGTCTGGCCCCGACCCTGGTGGCCGACAAGGTCACCGGCCTGCACGTTGCAGGAGCGATCCTGGCCGCTCTGCTGCACCGCGAACGGACCGGTGAGGCCCTGGACGTCGAAGTACCGATGCTTGAAACGATGGCTTCGTTCCTGCTGGCCGAGCACATGGGTGGCCACGCATTCGACCCCCCCATCGGACCTCCAGGCTACAACCGTATTCTGAGCCCCGATCGCCGTCCCCATCGCACTGCGGATGGCTGGATCGTGGCCCTGCCCTACACCACCCGGCATTGGATGTCGTTCATGGAACTGGTGGACGACCCTGCCTGGACACATGCCGACTGGGTGGCTGATCCTGCACAGCGTGCGGCACGTGTCGATGAGTTGTACGCCCTATTGGCCCAGACCTTCGGTGCCAAGACGACTGCGGCGTGGCTGAAGATCCTGTCAGACCTCGACATCCCCTCAGCCCCGGTCAACACCCTCAAGGATGTTCTTGCCGACCCTCATCTAGCGGCGGTGCAGCATTTTCAGACCCATGCTCATCCCACCGAAGGTGCCGTGATCACGCCCGCCCATCCGGTTCGCTACGACGGGCAGACGCCGTCATCTGCGTGCCAGGCACCCGTGGCCGGGGCTGATTGCGCCGTGGTGTTGGGCGAACTCGGGTACGGGCCCGAGGAGGTCAGGGCGATGCTGGGTCGCGGGGTGGTGTGGTCAGCGTGACCGGCTGAAAACTCAGGCCGCCTTCTTGGCCGCCTTGCGGTCCTTGCGGGTCTGCTTCTTCTTGGCATCTTTTTGCTTCTTGGCTTTCTGCTCCTTCGCCTCAGCCTGATCGGATGCGGTGCCATGGCTCAGTGGACTGATGGCCTTCGCAGTCCCCACCAGCGCCCCCCTGACAGTGGAGGTCAACCCCTTGATGGTCGCGCCGGCACCGCCGATGATGCCGCCGACCGCACCGATGATCGACGCCAGCAGTCCGCGGATCGAGTTGACCAGCAGTCGGATGATGCCGACCAGTGTCCGCCCGATGATGTTTCCGGCCTTCTTCTCCACCTTGATCACCGCAGCCGCCAGATGGTCCGTCGTCGTGGCCAGTGGGATCGGGTCGGGGTCCTTGCTGCGGAATAGTTTCATGGTCAGGGCTCCTTGTTCCTCAGGCTTGTCCTCGGGCGGTCCAACTCAAGGTGAACGTGACAGCACCATAGCCCGCAATCATCTCCTCCGGCAGGCAGGAGTCTGGCGTAACGACGGCGAACTACTGACTTGACAGTTCCTCGTGTCTTCCTGAAGGACCCTCATCGCCATGCGTCGAATCGCTGCGTTGCCATGTCACGCAGGGTTGGCACCCGGGCACCCAGGCCGGCGTTGTCCCATCCCAGCAGCGCCCCGATCCTCTGCCGGACCGCCCACAACGCCCGTCCCGCCCGTGAGGAGCTTTGTGAGGGGTTCAAGGAGGTGACCCACTGGACCAGCCGCGGGAAGTCGTCCTGATCACCGGGCGTCGGCAGCGCCCAGACGTCTTCAACCCGGAAGTCCCGGGTGACCTCATGGATCCGCCAGGGCTTGGAGGTGTGGGCGGAGTTGGGCAGTCGGGCGGCCGCGCTCGCTATGGGGTGATTCATTCGAACCACGCTAACATACATACATGATTGTAGGTAAACGACCCAGTCGTACCCAGGAGGAACGACGGGTCAGTACCCGCGCAGCTCTGCTGGAATCGGCGGCACGGGGTCTGTCCCGGGACGGGTACGGCAACCTGGTTCTTGAGCAGGTGGCCCGTGATGCCGGCTACACGCGGGGGGCGCTGTACCACCAGTTCAAGGACAAGGACGACCTGGTCATGGCCGTGGTCCAGTGGGTCGATGAGTCCTGGAGACGTGAGGTGGGCGCGCTGATCGGCCCCGAGTCAGACCCGGTGGCCACGCTGTTGGCCCTTGCCAGGGGCCACGCCATCTACTGCCGGCGGGATGTCGCCAGGGTCGCCATGACACTGCGGGTCGAGCTGAACGGACAGGACCACCCGATCGGACGAGAGGTCCAGCGAATCACAGACTCACTGGTCAGACGTTGTGTTCGTCTGGTCAACGCGGGCCGCGAGAACGACTCGATCCCGCCAGGCCCCCCCGCCAAGGCCGTCGCATTGGCCTACGTCGGAGCACTTGAGGGGATGGTCATCACCCTGGCGGGGCAGGCCCCGCACGACGAGGTGCTGGCCACCAGGGCGGTTGCGGGCATCCTCGGCCTGCCCCCCTCAACGGTGGGGAGTCCCCCACCAACTTCTTGATCCTCGTACTCCCGAGAGTGCAGCCTCGCCTGCGGGCACCGATAGTGCCTTTGCAGGAACACTTGGGGTCCGAGTGGCGTCGGAGAGGTTGATGACCCCATGCGCTGGCGACTGCTCGTCCTTCTTCTTGCGGTCGCGATTCTCGGGTGTGGTGAGGCGCCCGGTCAGGAACCCTCACCTACAGAGGAGTCGTCGGTGGCGATCGATGGATGGTTGGACTGCGTCGATGACCAGTCCTGGCAGATCCAGCCGGCGATCGAGCGAGGCACGCTGGGCTATACCTTTGCCGAGGCGGCGGTGGAGGGGGCTTTGTTGGAATACGCCCTCGCTGACCGCCTATACGTGGACGGGGCGCAGGGCACCGTCGTGATCGATGGCCGCGAGATCGTGCACGCGACCGCAACTGAACTGGTCGGGGGTACTTGGGTGCTGGCCTCGGTTGCGGGCTGCAGCGGCAACAACCAGCCAGACATGCCCGTTGGGCGTCTGGCCGGCGAGTGTCCCACGACCGGGGCTGATATCTCCAGGTCGGCTGACGTGGTCCACTTGGGCGGCCGCACCTACGTTCGCGTTAATCAGCAGTGGCCTTTGTCGGAGCTCGGTGAGGTGGTGGCCAGGACTCGGTGCCGGCTGCAGGACGGGATGTGGCCCGACGGTGTCGCCCGGTCGAGAGACACGGGGCAGTTGCCGCCCGGTACCGAATTGCACACAACATTCCTGGAGGTCGAGTGGGACCGGCTCGGCATCGACATTCCAGCCCCGCCTGACGCCTACATCGACAACACCGAGTCCTTCCCCTCTTCACAGAACCTCGAGTTCAGCGGCCCTTCTGCCATCCTGGACGCGGTGCCTGACGTGGCAGTGGACACCGGACTGACCGAGGATGGGGTGCGACTCTGGGTGGCACAGGATGGTGCGTTGATCTGGTTTCAGCATCCCGACCGGGTCGAGCAGTGGCCCGTTCTGCGTAGCGGCTGCGCGTAGACCCTCCATGCCGAATCCTTTCGATCAGATGGCCGTTGCGTGACAGCCTGTGCAGGGTTCGAGGTCGCTGTCGTCGCCGTTTACGCGCCCATTCGGTGAAGCGAACCCGCCGCGACGGCCGAGCCGTCGCCGAAGAAATCGCCCGCGGCATCACATGAGGTTCGACCTTGCACGGATCGTGAGCATCCGCGGGATGGTTACCCGCCCCAAACTGCGCAGAGTGGGATGGCGAAGATCCGATCGTCGAGTTCGAAGAGACCCGGGCCGCTGTGGAGTACCGCTCCCGCGACGAACGCCGACCCGACCTCGTCACGAAGCCAGACGAGGTGCCTTGCGTCCCGACCACTCGGTGCCGAGCCAGCTTTGAACTCCAATGCCACGATGCGGTTCGGCCCGAGCTCAACCACGAGGTCGACCTCACGACGACCGGTCTCGACCCGCAGATGGTGCAGTTCCGGCCGTGGATGTGACAGCGCGACCTCCGGTCGAATCTGGGAGACGGCGAACGCGTCGAACCACCGCCCGACCAGATCCGCGTCGGCGAGCACGGTCTCGGCGGTCAGCCCGGCCGCAGCCGCCGCGACGCCAGGATCGATCAGATACCGCTTGCCCGACTTCACAAGACGGCTCAGCCGGTTGGTGGACCACGCGGGCACGACATCGAGCACGTAGAGGTTACGCAGAAGCTGGTCGTACCCGGCTGCGGTCCTGGCGTTCACCGAGGCCGAGCGGTACAAGGTGGCATCGGTCGGGAGTCCTGCGTTGTGGAACGCGAGCGCGTGCAGGTAGTTGCGAAGTTTGGCCGGGTCCTTGCTGGAATCGAACAGTGCCGCGTCCCGGGTGACGAGATCGTCGACGTAGCTCTCCAACCAGATGGACTGTTGCCGTACGGTCAGGTTCCGGGCTACCACCTCCGGGAACCCGCTCCGCAGGGCGGCGACGATGTAGTCGTCGATCACCGGTATCTCCGATGGCAACGTCATGTCGGCGATCCCGGACCGGGCCAGCCGCTGCAGGAACGTGTGGTCGGTCGACCCCACGTTCCCGACGACCTCCCGTTCGGTCAGCGGGTACATGCTCACACGCACGACCCGGCCGGTACCTGCCCAGGTCTCGGTGTCGAGGTCCGCCCGCACGCTCCCTGTGAGGACGAACTGGCCAGGGGTCGAGTCACCATCGACCGCCCGCTTGACCGCCGCGAGCACATCTGGCACCTCCTGCCACTCATCGATCAAGAGCGGCCGGCTCGCTCGCCGGAGGGCAGCGTCGGGATCGGCGCGGTAGAGAGCGGCAACCCCTGGCTCGTCCATCCGATCGACCTGGACTACGAGCCGAGCCGCGCTCGTCGTCTTGCCGGCAGCTCGTGGTCCAGTGACCATAATCGCCGGGAACGTGGCGACCAACTCGGCGAGATAGTCGTCGGCGAGTCGTTCGTGGTAGTCGGCAATCATAGGCCTAGCCCCGGTTCACTGCGAGTTTCACACGCCCAACACTACCAATTTCACGCAGCCGGGTGCCCACTCTCATACAGACGCCTGGACCCTCAGCGCCTATCACGGCCGAGGTCGTGAAGATCTGCACCAGACCCAGGGGTGCCCATCGTGCCGGTGGTGATCGCCAGCGCCGGTGAAACGGCTTCCCAAGGGCACCCGACTGATCCGACCTGGCAAGGTCAAGGTGGCGGCGCTGCCTTCGGTCGACCCCTCCGACTGGGACCCATCGGACACGCAGGCGCAGGTCGATGAGGTGCGCCAGTCGATGCTCGACTGCCTGATCGATCTGATCGCGCTGGACTAGATGAACGCGCTTTCGGCACCCGAGTCGCGGACGAAGGCGCACGGGGTGTCGGTCTGGCTGATCACGCGGCGAAGGACGTCGAAATCGGCTCTCTCCGACAGTGCGAAAATGCTCAGGTCCGCTACCGGGGCGTGCGGGAGGGCATCCACGAACGGTTGGTTGATGACGTGGACACCGGGCGGGCCCGGCAGCCGAGCCAGTTCGGCCAGGCCATGGAAGTACTCATCAGCCTGGTGCATCTGGTCCGGGTCCCCCACGGCCGTGACCAGGTTGATCGTCCCGCCCCAGTTCCGGCGCAACTTGTAGGCCAGCAGGATCGCCAGATGTGAGTGCTGCAGATCGGTACTGACCACCCAGTGGGGGCCCTGCTCGCGGATCCAGAGGTTGATGACGCCTCGCCCACCCAGGCGACCGGGACGATTGGCTGACAGCATCAGCACACCGAGTCCCTCCTCGACGGACTGGCGCAGAACCTCGTGTGCGTGGCCGGCCTGGGACGGTGTGTC
>JBPCKA010000110.1:0-9026 GCA_051004735.1 Euzebya sp.
GACCGTGTGCTGCAGGATCTGGCGTCTGCCCTGCCTGCGGGGCGGATCCTGACCGACCCGGACATTCTGGCCTCCTACCGTCGGGACCGCGCTCCGGGCCTGCCTGCAGGACACCCTGCGGCAGTGATCCGCGCGCAGTCCACCGGTGAGGTCCAGTCGGTCATGCGGGCCGCCCACCGCCGAGGCGTTCCCGTGGTCCCCCGTGGTGCCGGCGCCGGTCTGCATGGCGGCGCCAACGCCACCGACGGTTGCATCGTGTTGTCACTGGAGCTGATGCGGTCGGTGCTGGACGTCGACCCCCTCGATCGCCTGTGCCAGGTGCAGCCCGGGATCATGAACCTGGCCCTCAAGCAGGAGTTGGCTGGCTCCGCAATGTGGTATCCGCCGGACCCGGCCTCGATGGCATTTTGCTCAATCGGCGGCAACATCGCCACCAACGCCGGGGGCCTGTGTTGCGTCAAGTACGGGGTCACCCGGGACTGGGTCGCGGGGCTTGAGGTCGTTTTGGCCGACGGCACGCTGGTCACGACGGGAGCCAAGACGATCAAGTCGGTGGCGGGCTATGACCTGACCTCGCTGTTCGTGGGCAGCGAGGGGACGTTGGGGGTCGTGACCCAGGCCACGCTGCGGATCAGGCCTCTGCCGCCCCAGGCCTCAACCCTGGTGGCATTCTTTGATGACCTGGCCCATGCGGGCGCCGCAGTGGCCGACATCTGCGCCGGCGAACCTCCTGCCTTGCTTGAGATCATGGATCGGGCCACGATCGGCGCGGTCGATGACTGGCAGCGCATGGACCTGGACACCGATGCTGCGGCACTGCTGCTGATCCAAAGTGATTTGGATTTCCCCGCTCGCACTGGTCACGTGGCCACCATCGAAAAGGCCTGTGCAGCCGGTGGGGCGACCTATGTGGCGCGGACCGATGACCCTGCGGAGGGGGAGGCACTGCTGCAAGCCCGACGCATGGCGTTGCCGGCAATCGAACGACGCGGGGTCGCGCTGCTGGAGGACGTGGGCGTACCCCGCTCAAAGGTGCCAGACCTGATCCAGGCGACCGAGCGGATCGCAATTGACCGCGGGACCGAGATCTACAGCTACGGCCACGCCGGAGACGGCAACATGCATCCGACCTTGCGTTGGGACCTGAACGACGCGGATCAGAAACGTCGGGCGATGCAGGCCTTTGACGACATCCTCGCGGCGGCACTGGAATTGGGCGGCACGACAACCGGGGAGCATGGGGTGGGTCTATTGAAGACCGACTGGCTGGAGCGCGAGGTCGGGACTGCCTCGCTGGAGGTGCAACGAAGCATCAAGAACGCCCTGGATCCCTCGCACATCCTGAACCCGGGGAAAATGGCCCTTGGTGCCCGCGCACCGTTCACCGCATAGCCTGCGACCAATGGCTTACAAGCTGCCGAACCCCGAACGGGAACGGACCGAACGCAACCGCGAACTGAAGCGGCTGCGCAGCAAGACCGAACCCGGTCGCGAGCGTGCCGAGCGCGCGGCGGACCTTGCCGTGGCATTCCACGAGGAACGTTCGATCAACCAGGTCATGGAGTTGGCCCAACTGATCCTGGCCGACGTCGACGACGGGGTCCAGGTTCTGCTGAGTGCCTACCTGTACCAAGTCACCGCGGTCGAGGACCAGATGGAGCGTCTGGCCATGCTCGCCAACGTGGGACGCTGGATCGACGTGGCGGCGCTGGAACAAGCCGCTCGGACCCAGGGCACCGATGCCGCGGTCCGCTGGGCCGGAATGGTCAGCGACGAGATCGAGCGCGCCGAACGGCTGTCCCTGGTGGAGCGTCGGTTTGACGCCGACCTGCGTATCGCTGTGCAAGACCAGCTCTGACCAGGAGCGAACATCGCAGGCCAATTCCCAGGCCTGTTGCAGCGTTACAGGGCTACCGACAGTGTGGCCGGATGTCGCAGCGCCACACGGTCCGCAGCGCGGTGCTGAGCGGTGCCCGGGATCTGAGCCCGATCTTTCTGGGGATGGCCCCTTTCGGTCTGGTGGCCGGGATCGCGGCCGTTGATGCCGGCTTGCCCGCGTGGGGCGCAAGCGTGTACTCGATCTTTGTCTTCGCCGGCGCCTCACAACTGGCGGCGCTGAACCTTCTGGGCGAAGGTGCGCATCCCGCGATCATCATCGGCACCGTCGCGATCATCAACGCGCGCTTCCTGATGTATTCCGCCAGCATGGCCACCCGCTTCTCCGAGGAGTCGCTGACACGCCGCGGGATCATGGCCTATTTCCTGACCGATCAGGCTTTCGCGGTCACCATCACCCAACTGGACCGCCAGCCCGACTACGGGCCGCGCTGGGCCTACTACATGGGTGGCGCAGTTCCCCTGTGGGTGATGTGGCAGATCTACACCCTTGCGGGTGCCCTGGCGGGCTCAGTGATTCCGCCTGAGTTCCCCCTGGGTTTCGCCGTTCCCCTGGTGTTCGCTGCGCTGCTGGTGCCCGCGATCACCGACCGTCCCACCCTGGCGGCAGCGTGCACCAGTGCACTGGTCGCGGTGGTGGCAGCCGACCTGCCCGCGAACCTGGGCCTGCTGGTGGCGGCATCGTGTGGAATCGCCGTCGGCTACACCGTCTCTGCTCGTCGACCGATCCCCACGACGGTTGACCGCGACGGCAACCCCAGCCCCGTCAGGTGAGCACGACGGCGTGGATTGTGGCGATCGTCGGAGGCCTGGCCACCTTCGCAGAGCGGTGGTCCTTTCTGGCCTTCGCTGACCGTGCCGCCCGTGTCCCACCCCGACTCCGCGAGGCACTGCGGATGATCCCCGCGGCCGCTCTGGCCGCCCTGGTTGCCCCGGCCGTCTTGCGATCAGGCACGGACGGGGCCCTGGCGCTGACCGATCCCCGCATCCTGGCGGCCATCGCAGCCCTGCTGACCATGTGGCGAACGCGTCAGGTCCTGCTGACCCTGCTGGTCGGCATGGGCGTGCTGATCGGTCTTCAACAACTCTGAGCGGCCTGGCCACCCCACAACAGGGGGTCGCCCCGCACGTTGCCCTACGGCGATGACTGGGGAAGTATCAAACCCCACACCTCTCGCGGAAGCCCCCGACCAGTCGAAGGACCCCGATGAACACCGTCAACCGCACCGAACTCACCCCGCTGGCGTTCCTAGAACGCAGCGCGATCGTGCATCCTGACAAGATCGGCGTGGTCGACGGTGATCTGCAGATGACCTACGGCGATCTAGCCGACCATGTGCAGCGTTTCGCCAAGGCGATCCAGGCCGCCGGTGTTCAGCCGGGTGAGCGGGTGGCGATCCTGGCGCCCAACAGCCTTGGCGCGCTGGCCGCACAGTTTGCGGTTCCCCTGGCCGGTGCGGTGCTGGTGGCCATCAACACGCGGTTGGCCCCACCTGAAGTCGCCTACATCTGTGATCACGCCGACGTCAGCCTGCTGATCGTCGACACGGCGTTGCAGGCCAGCGTCGACCCGGTGACCGACCGTCTGCATACCGTGCGCCACATCGTCGCCATCGACGCGGGCGATGGTCCCTCCATCCTTGAGGCCGCGACCGACTGGCCCAATTTCCTGGCCGGCGGGGACGGCCGGGGCGACCTGCCGTGGACGGTCCCAGACGAGACCGCTGCGATCAGTGTCAACTACACCTCGGGCACCACCGGCTCACCCAAGGGAGTGAAATACACCCACCGTTCGGCCTACCTCAACGCGTTGGGTGAGATCATCACCAGCCGCCACTCCCCCGATTCGGTCTACCTGTGGACCCTGCCGATGTTTCACTGCAACGGCTGGTGTACCGGTTGGGCGGTGACCGCCATCGGCGGCAAGCACGTCTGCCTGCGAGCGGTGAAGGGCGATGAGATCTGGCGACTGATCGCCGCAGAAGGCGTGACCCACCTGAACGCGGCCCCGACGGTGCTGACCACGATGGTCAACGACCCGGCCGCCGCAACGATCGAGGGTGGTCTGATCGCGACCACCGCCGGTGCCCCGCCCAGCCCGACCATCATCAACCAGATGGAGGAGTTGGGGGCAGAAGTCGTCCACGTCTATGGACTGACCGAGACCTATGGGCCCCACACCGTGTGCGAACCCCTGGAGTCCTGGGACGGACTGGAGGGGGCCGATCTCAGCGACCGCAAGTCACGCCAGGGGGTGGCAATGATCATGGTCGACCCCATTCGGGTGGTTGATGAGGACATGAACGACGTCGCCCGGGACGGCGCCACCGTCGGCGAGGTCGCGATGCGCGGCAACAACGTCATGGCTGGCTACCTCGATGATGAGGAGGCCACCGACCACGCTTTCCGTGGTGGATGGTTTCATTCGGGAGACCTGGGCGTGTGGCACCCCGACGGCACCATCGACCTGCGCGACCGGGCCAAGGACATCATCGTCAGCGGAGGTGAGAACATCTCCACCATCGAGGTGGAACGGGCCATCGTCAGCCATGACGCCGTGCTTGAAGCGGCGGTCATAGGGGTGCCCGACGAACGCTGGGGTGAGCGCCCCAAGGCCTTCGTGGTACTCAAAGCCGGGCAGACGTTGTCCGGTGACGAGGTTTCAGCCCACGTCCGCGAACGCCTGGCGGGCTACAAGGTCCCCGATCAGGTCGAGATCGTCGACGAACTGCCCAAGACCTCCACCGGCAAGGTCCAGAAATTCAACCTCCGCGACAAGGAATGGGCCGGACATGACCGGCGGATCCAGGGCTGAGCGACCCACGCCCGTTGACACTCAGCGGTTCAGCAGTCCCCGTAGGGCTCCGACCGTCGCCTCAACGGCGCCCTGAGCAGCCGCTGAGACCCCACCCATGCCGAAGAACCCGTGGATCAGCCCGTCAAAGTGCAGGTTGACGCAGGTCACGTCGGCCGCCCGCAACTGGCTGCCGTAGTCGATCCCGTCGTCGGCCAACGGGTCATACCCCGCGGTCGCAATCACTGCGGGTGCAAGCCCGGCCAGTTCCACGCCCACTGACGGGCTGAACCCCTCACCCGGTGCGTAACTGTCGTAGAACCAGCGCATGACATCGTGGGTCAACAGATATCCCTCGGCGTTGGCGGTGTGGGACACCGTGTCCATCGCCACGTTCATCGCCGGATAGACCAGACACTGGGCAGCCAGGTCAGGGCTGTCCTCGCGGTCGCGGCACCACTGGGCCATCGAGGCGGCCAGCAGACCTCCGGCGGAGTCGCCGGCCACGACCAGCCGATCGGTGTGACTCCAGTCGCCCATGCCGGCAGCAGCCCATTCCAACCACGCCCAGCAGTCCTCGTGGGCAGCCGGGAACGGGTGCTCTGGCGCCAGTCGATAGTCCACGCTGACCACCACCGCGGGCAGTCCTGCGAAAGCCCGAGCCTGCACGTCATGGGTCTCAAGGTCCCCGATGACCCATCCACCACCATGGATGAACATCACCAGCGGCATGGGACCGTCGTGCACCGAACGCTCCAGCGGCCGGTAGATACGGCACCACTGACCGTCCCGACTGACCTCCTCGACCGACACCCGGGGCCCGGGCGCCGGACCATCCCCCCGTCGGGCCAGCGCCAGTTTGCGGAACAACGCCCGGGCTTCGGTGGCGGAGGGCAACTCGTGATAGGCGGGCAACCCGGCCGCTTCGGCGGCAGTGATGAAGGCGGCAGTCTGCGGGTCCAAGGTCATGGGACGAACATCCTTGCGCATCTCGGGCATGATCGGGACATGTCACCCGATACCGACACGATCCGAACCGCGCCCAAGGTGGTCCTGCACGACCATCTGGACGGCGGACTACGACCACAGACCGTCATCGACCTGGCCCGCCAACAGGGATACAGCGACCTTCCGGCAGAAGATCCCGACGAGCTTGGCGCGTGGTTTCGCAGTGGGGCCGACCGCAAGTCCCTGGAGTTGTACCTGCAGGGCTTCAGCCACACCGTCGCGGTCATGCAGAGCCCTGAAGCCCTGGAACGGGTGGCTTTTGAAGCTGCTGAGGACCTGGCCAACGACGGCGTGGTGTACGCCGAGATCCGCTTCGCCCCCGAACTGCACGTCGAGCAGGGCATGGAGATGGATGGCATCGTCTCTGCCGTGCTGGCCGGGTTTGACCGCGGTATGGCCGCCCATCCCATCACCATCGGCACCCTGGTCACTGCCATGCGGCACGCCGCGCACTCCTATGAGATCGCAGAGTTGGCCATGCGTCACCGCGACCACGGTGTCGTGGGGTTCGACATCGCCGGTGCCGAGGCCGGATTCCCTCCCACCCGCCATCTGGATGCCTTCCAACTGATCGCCCGCGAGAACTCCCACATCACCATCCATGCCGGGGAGGCGTTCGGCCTGAAGAGCATCTGGGAGGCGCTGCAGTTCTGCCACGCCGAGCGACTGGGGCACGGCGTGCGGATAGTGGATGAGATCACCTCGGGTCCGGATGGCACCCCTGAACTTGGTCGCCTGGCGGCGCTGGTGAGGGACAAGCGGATTCCCCTGGAGATGTGCCCGACCTCAAACGTCAACACCGGGGCAGCGGAGTCCCTGGCCACACATCCCATCGACATGTTGAAGCGACTTCGATTCCGCGTGACCATCAACACCGACAACCGGTTGATGTCAGGCGTGAGCATGACGTCGGAAATGCAGGCCATGGTCGACACCTTCGGCTGGACCCTGGCCGACCTGCGCTGGGTCACCATCAACGCCATGAAGAGCGCCTTTTGGCCCTTCGACGAACGTCTTGCCCTGATCAACGACGTCATCAAGCCTGGGTACGCCGCGCTGGGCCAGCCGAACTGACCCAGCGGCGCGACGGCCGGACAGGCCGCCCCGGCGTGTGACCCTGCGCGGGACAGGCATCATTGGCCGCTATGGCCACACCCACCACCAGCGCCCCCACCTCCGCGAGACAGAACCGTGAGGACCTGCGCAACATCGCCATCGTCGCCCACGTCGACCATGGCAAGACCACCCTGGTCGACGCGATGCTGCACCGCTCGGGGACCTTCCGGGACAACCAGGACGTGGCCAAGCGGGTGATGGACTCCATGGACCTGGAGCGTGAGAAGGGCATCACGATCCTGGCCAAGCACACCGCAGTTCACCTGCCGTCTGCAGACGGTCGGGGTGAGGTCAAGGTCACCATCGTCGACACACCCGGCCACGCCGACTTCGGCGGCGAGGTGGAACGAGCACTGACGATGGTGGACGGGATCCTGCTGCTGGTGGACGCCTCGGAGGGACCCCTGCCCCAGACACGTTTCGTGCTGCGCAAGGCCATGGCGCTGGATCTGCCGATGATCCTGGTGATCAACAAGATCGACCGCCCTGACGCCCGTCCTGCCGAAGTGGTGGATGAGGTGTTTGAGCTGCTGTTCGACCTGGAGGTCGCCGAGGACGGCATCGACTTCCCGATCGTCTATACCAACGCCAAGGCCGGCACCGCCTCGATGAGCGCCCAAGAGCCAGGCACCAACCTGGGCCCGCTGTTCGACACGATCCTGGCCACCATCCCTCCCCCCTCGTTTGACCCCGATGCGCCGTTGCAGGCCCTGGTGACCAACCTTGACGCCTCGCCCTACCTGGGACGGTTGGCGCTGTGCCGGGTTCACAACGGAACAATTGTCAAAGGCAAGCAGGTGGCCTGGATCAAGGAGGATGGCGAGACCGAGATGGTCAGGGTCGCCGAACTGCTGACCACGTCCGGCCTGGAGCGGATCTCGGTCGAGCAGGTCGGACCCGGGGGGATCTGTGCCGTGGCCGGCATCGATCAGGTCATGATCGGCGACACCCTGGGCGATCCCGAGGACCCCCGTGCGCTGCCCGGTATCCGCATCGATGAGCCCACGATGGCCATGACCATCGGCATCAACACCTCGCCCCTGGCAGGCCGATCCGGTGACAAGGTGACGGCCCGGATTCTCAAAGACCGCCTGGACCGCGAGCTCGTGGGCAACGTCGCCCTGCGGGTGGCACCCACCGAACGTCCTGACACCTGGGAGGTCAAGGGGCGCGGCGAGCTGCAGCTGGCCATCCTGGTCGAGCAGATGCGGCGCGAGGGGTTTGAGTTGACCGTCGGCAAGCCTCAGGTCATTCCCAAGGACGTCGACGGCGTCCGGCACGAGCCCCTGGAACGTGTGACCGTCGACGTGCCCGAAGAGCACTCCGGGACCGTGACCCAACTGCTGGCCGAGCGGAAGGGCCGTATGGCCGCGATGACCAACCACGGCACCGGGTGGGTCCGCATCGATTTCCTGGCACCGACCCGCGGGCTGATCGGTTTCCGCACCGAGTTCCTGACCGCCACGCGAGGGACGGGCGTCCTGAACAGAGTGTTCGAGGAGTACGTGCCCTGGATGGGTGAGGTACGGACCCGCGGATCGGGCTCGTTGGTCGCCGACCGCTTGGGACCGGTTACCGCGTTCGCGCTGCAGAACCTGGCCGACCGCGGCGTGATGTTCATCGGCCCCGGCGAGGAGGTCTATGAGGGCATGGTGGTGGGTGAGAACTCCCGCGGGGATGACATGGACATCAATGTCACCAAGGAGAAGAAGCTGAACAACATCCGCTCCTCCACAGGTGAGGAGTTGGTGCGGTTGACTCCTCCGAAGGTGATGGCGTTGGAGCAGTCCCTTGAGTGGATGCGCATCGATGAATGTGTCGAGGTCACACCGGACGCAGTCCGCCTGCGCAAGGTCGATATGGACCAGCTCAGCCGGTCCAGGGCGGCCCGACAGGCCAAGAGCGAGCGGCTGGACGCCCAGGGGTAGATGCGCATCTTTCGGACAGAGGCGGAGATCCATTGGTTGGACTCCTGCCAGGCCACGCTACGGCAACACCGTGATGACGCTACCGCCGACCTGTCGGGGGCATCATCATGACCAGCACCAACACGAACCTGGTTGAACTGCAAGACGCAGGCCGGGGCTACGGCGAGGGTCACACGGCCGTGACCGCCCTGCATCCCCCATGGACCCCAGGGCGCTCGGCCACGCAATTCGGACAACCCGGCTGCTTCTCATATAATACAAGCCGTACTTATACAAAATGATGT
>JBPCKA010000111.1:0-8810 GCA_051004735.1 Euzebya sp.
TGGCGGTCCCGCTATCGCGACGGCGGGGTTGACGGGCTGTTGGACGAGCCGCGGGTGGGTCGGCCACGTGAACTTGGTGACGACCAGATCGAACAGATCATCGTTGACACGTTGCAGTCCGCCCCACTGTAGGCAGCCACGGTGTCTGTCTCTGGGTTGGTCACGATCAGCGTCGTTGTGTGGGCATGGGTTGGTGACGGAGGGTGAAGTTGTCATCGGTCGTGTTGGGGGTGGGTGAGCAGGTCGCGGAGGTCGTGGTGGTGGTAGCCGTGATCGATTGCTCGCTCGATCATGTCCAGGAGTTGGTGGTCGATCTGGAGCGATAGCGACCAGGCGAGTTGGAGTGCGTCGGCGGGGTCGACCGGTTCGTCGTGTCGGATGTGGCCGCGGAGGATGGCGAGCAGGGTGATCGCGTACGCGAGGGCGGTGCGGGTGTGACCGTCGAGGTGGGGCCGGGACAGGTCGGCGGTCATGTGCCGATGTCGGTGTGGTCGGCGATCGCGGCGGTGGCGCAGGTGTGGTCGATGATGGTGTTGCGGCGGGTGTGGCCGGCGATGAGGGCGGCGGTGGCGAGGTTGCCGATCTCGCGGGGGAGTCCGCGGGCGGCGGATGCGATCGCGGCGGTGGCGTCGTCGGCGAACAGCGGGTCGGACCGTCCGGCTTGTTTCATCCGGTGGTTGATGTAGTCGCTGGTCTGGTCGCCGGTCAGGGGCTGGATCTGGTAGCGGACGGTGATGCGTTGATCGAGCGCGGTGAAGCTTCCTCGTCGGACGCGTCGGGCCAGGGTGGGTTGTCCGAGCAGGATGATCGCGACGAGGCTGTCGCTGTCCATGCGGTCATTGGAGAGCATGCGGAGTTGTTCGAGTTGGTCGGGGTCGAGCAGGTGGGCTTCGTCGACGATGAGTACGACGGTCTTGTCACGTTCGTCACGTTCGCGGGCGAGCAGGTCGGCGGTCTGGTGGATCAGCGCACCGCGGTGGAACCGTGGGGCGACGCCGAGGGTGTGCACGATCTGTTGGTGGATCCCGCGGGCACCGATGTCGGTGTTGGCGATGTAGACGATGGTGTGCGAGGACGGTTCCAGGGCGGCGATGGCGGCGCGGGCTGCGACGGTTTTGCCGACGCCGACCTCGCCGGTGATCATCGCGATCGCGGTCTCCTCGATCGCATGACGGATGCGTGCGGCGGCTTCGCGGTGGCTGTCGTGACGGAAGATCTCGGAGGCGGTGATGGTCTTGGTGAACGGGGTGCGCGACAGCCCGTAGAACTGTTTCCAACCGGCCGGGGTGGTCGTGGTGGTCATTGCGCTTCCTCGCTGTCGATGTCGGGGTGGTGCTGGTAGGACAGGTCGCCGCGCCACGTCTTGGCGTGGTCGGCCGCGATGGCGTCGAGATATTTGATGCCGGTGGGCTGGCCGGTCGGGGGCGGGTCGGCGTCACGAAGGCTCGGGTCGATGTGGGCTCGGATGACGGCCGGGACGGCTTGGCCGGCCGCGACGTCGCCGTGTGTGACGTCGATGCGGGTGAGGTCGGTCGGGTCGAACACAAGCGTGACGGTGGCGCCGACCAGGTCCGGGTCGACCTCGTAGGTGTTGCCGTGCAGCGACACCGTCCTGGTCTTGGTGACCCTGCGGTCGGTCTGCCACAGAAACGCCTGCCGCAACGTCTCGGGGTTCGGTGACGGACGCAGTGACGACGGGCCCGTCGTCCACCGATCCAGTGGCGACTGTCTGGTGCCGCCATGGATGCGCGGGTGATAGACCTGTTCCAGCCACGCCGCGAAGTAGCCGTTGAGCACGTCCAGCGTGGCGACCCCGCCGGGGTCGATCTCCACGGCGAACTGTTCGGCGACGGTGCGGTAGAACCGTTCCTTCTTCCCGCGGCCCTGTGGCCGATACGGCGCCGAGTGGGTGATTGCGATCCCGAGCCGGGCGCAGATCAGCTTGAGCTGGCTCGACTGGTAGGCCGAACCGTTGTCGATGTAGAGCACCCGCGGTAGGCCTCGCCGGGCGATCGCGGTCTTGAAACATTGCTGGAACGCCCACTGCCCGACGTTGGGGTAAAACGCGCCGTGCGGCACCAGACGGGAGTGGTCATCGAGCAGGCTGAACAGCTGACCGTGCCGGCCGCCCAACTCTGCGACCGGCGGGCCGTCCCACGCGTCCGAGATCCACAGGTCCCCACACGCCAGTTTCTCGAACCGGCCGAACGCCATGGTGCGTCCCTCCAAACGGGCCCGATCCAGCCCGTGGCGATCAAAATGGCGTTGCAACGTCCGCGCCGACACCCCCACGCCCCGCGTGCGCATCAGGATCTCGGCGATGTGTGCCGCCGACCGTGCCGGCGCCTCACGCCGCAACGCCGCCGCCAACGCCAAAACGTCACCATCGGTGCGGGGCGTGCCGGCATCGCGACGTCGTTGCGGCTTCAACGCCTCGAACCCGCCGTCACGCCACCGTGCAAGCCACCGGTAGACCGTCCTGGTCGTGACCCGGAACGTCTGACCGTCCACGCCGCGATGCGTCCGACGTGCCACCGTTGAGACCATCCGGCCACGCTCGGCAGGACCGAGCCGCTCATCAGTCAGCTCAGCGATCACCGCCCACCGCATCAACGCGATCCTGGTCGCCCGATCCGCACCCACCGTCAGTCCTGCCCGTCGACATCAACCCGAATGACGAGCCTGACCCGCCCACGCAGAATGCGACAGGGGCGGTGCGTGTCGATCAGCCCAACAGCCGACCCCCGACATGGCGAACCGCGAACCGCCACCGCTCGACCGGCTGACCGGCCAACGCCGTCCACGACCTTGCCGCCCACGTGGCTGCGGTGACCAACACCGCCACTGGCGTGCCCGACGGTGGGCCACGCACGATCGGATCGATCCCGGCCGCGACCGTCCACAACACCTCGGCGATCTGCCTTCCAACCTGAGCCGCCCGGCGCAGCCATCCCCGCACCGTTGAAGCCGGGACCCCAAGCCCGTCAGCGATCCGGCGGTGCCCGACCCCTGCCGTCTTGGCCTCCAACGCCCACCCGATCACCGACGCCAGATCCACCCGCCGCGACACCAACACATCCGGCAACAACGAATGCGACCGCTGCCCACACGACACGTCAGAGCACAACAGCCGCCGGATGTCCACCGGACCCCGACGGGTCTGACGCCGATACCAGCCGTCGAACACCAACGGGCCCGCCACGCACGACGGGCACAACGCCGGCCGTGGCACGGCCACCCGGCCGCCCGCCGCAAGCCAGTCCTCGACCCGGCCCTCCAAGACGAATACGATCTGCATCGGCTGCCGCAATCAGCCCACGACCCCCGGACGCTAGACACGTCGCGGGGGTCAACCATGCACGGGCATCACCACAGCCTCGCCGCCACCAGCCCCGAGCGCAACCCTGCCTAGCGACACCCACCATGTCGCGATCAACCCCCTACAACGACGGAAACCGTGGCGCTCAACAACAACCCCCAACCATCACTCCACCAGCCCACAACAACCTGCGAAGTCCCATATAACATGTCATAGAACTGACCTCCCGGCTCGGACCCCTCCCTGGGCGGCGTTTGCCATACCCCGGGCGGTCGATCCGCTTGCTGCCGGGGCGACGGCAGTCTAGGGTCCTGTCATGACACGTCCTACGCGCGCAATTCGGTTCGCGTGGTTCTCGAACCTGGAGGAACGCCGTGACTGTGACACCCGCCAGGGAACGCCTCCTCGCCGAGGTCCCTGATCTGTTCGCGCGCCTGGAGACGTCGGCGACCGCCGACCGCGCCGTGGCGATCCTGCAACCGGTCGCTGACACGCCCGGACCATCCCAGATCGCTTCCTCGACGCGCGGTAGGGTCGTCGCCGGGCTCGTGGGCGACGCCGGACTGCTCGATCGAGGCGCGGTCTACTCTTCTGACGCGTTCGGATCCGGATGCGACATGCTCGAGTTCGGCGAGTTGGGGGCAACGCTGGTCGCCCACCTCGACGAGATCTCCTACCTCGTCGCGGGGGCGCGGAGCGAGCACGGCTGGCCCCTAGCCGCCTACTGCTACCACCTTGCGGATGGCGAGCGCGATGCCGCCGCTATCCGCAGTTGGCCCGATGGTGAATACGGGATCGCCTCCGAGGGTCACCTGCACACCTCCGAGGGAACTGCGTACTACCGGCCGGCAAGTGGTGACGGCGACCTTCTTCCTTGCGACCGTGTGGTCCTGCGGTCGCCCCTGCGGTGGGACCCGCAGGGTGGGCAGGTGACTGGGTCGTTGGACAACGCGGCGGGAGCCGCGGCAGCAGTACTCGCCGCCGATGTCCTCGTTGATCTCGGCATCCCGTTCCGGTTGGTGCTCACCGATGAGGAGGAGGGTCCGGCCGGGGCATCCACCCAGACCATCGCCCGAGGAGCCTCGCGGATCCTGCGGTGTCTGTCCCCTTCGCCGGTCACCATCGTGACGGACATCCATGGCCTGTCGCCGACGGAGCTGGCGCGAGTCGACGGGCACCGGGTTCCATGGGGTGCCTCGCTGGCGGAGTACTCATCCGCGACCCGGGGGGCGGTGACGCCACCCGGCCTCTACCGAGGCATGGCTGACCTGCTGAGAAGCTGCGAGGGGGACGGCGTCAAGGTCCGCGAGAACATCGGGGGCCACGTGCCGAGATCGGACGATGTCGTCGCCATGCTGCATTCTCCCTCGATTGGGCTCCTCGGCTACCCCGGCATCAACCGACACTTCGACCGTGGGCTTCCTGCGGCGAACCTCCACGATCTCGCGAACCTGGCGCGGGCTTTGGCCGTCGTCGCCGCTGCGGTCGCATCCGGGATCATCGGAAGTTGCCCGTGAGCCACAAGGTCATGATGGTCGGGGAGCTCACGCTCGACGACGTGGTCTTCGAAGACGAGGGCTGCCAGTGGAAGCTGCTCGGGGGTGGTGCGCTCTACAGCGCGATCGGCGCCATGGTCTGGGGCGCCGAGACGGCCCTCAACGCCGTCATCGGCAACGACTACCCGGAACATCAACTACGCCGACTCGAAGACGAGGGGATCGACCTCACCGGGGTGATCCGGATCGATCGACCAAGCCTCGGTGTTTGGCTGCTCAACGAGCGCGGCGGGCGTCGCCACCAGGTCGAGAAGGCCAGCGCTTCGTCCTTCCAGACCCTGGACGAGGCACGTCCCGCTCTTGCCATCTCCGGTGACAAGACCGACGGGATCCACGTGGCGCCCCAGACGACCGCAGGGCAGATTCGAGCGCTGACGGACGCCTCTGCGTTGACGACCACGATCACCCAGGACTTGCTGGTCGAACCGTTCATCGATCCGGAGCCCTACCGCGACGGGACCGCCATCCGCGGCACGACGGCGTTCCTGCCGAGCGAGCAGGAAGTGCGCCAGCTCTGGGGCGAACTCGACCCTCGGCATCTTCTTCAGGAGTTGAGGACACTGTCGAAGATCCGGTTCCTCGTCATCAAGCGCGGACCCCGCGGCGTCGACGTCGTAGCGCCCAACAGGGTCATCAACGTACCCGCAGTCGCCTTGCATCCGTTGGACACCACGGGAGCGGGCGATGCGTTCTGCGGCGGGTTTCTTGCAGGGCTGCTCGCCACCGGCGACGCCGTCGAGGCGGCCGTGCGAGGATCGGTGAGCGCGGCTTTCGTGGTCGAGACGCGCGACGCCATCGACGCGCTCGATGCCCTGCGGGAGCTCGGCGCTACAGCACCTACCCGACGGGCGGATCGCCTCCGACGCGACGTGAAGGAACGTACGTGACGTTCTTGCCCCCGGACCTCGACGACGGGGCCGCAGAACTCGCCCCCCCGTGGCTGTCCCACTACCCCGAGGGTGTGCCGCGGACGCTGGAACTGGTGGCGGGCTCGATGCTGGACGCGTGGGACGCCACAGTGAAGGCGCGGGGCCACTCGCCCGGCGTCCACTACTTCGAACGTAGCCTGACCTTCTCAGACTTGGACTCGATGGCGGATGCCCTCGCCGGCGCACTCCTTGCGGGGAAACTCCGGTCGGGTGACCGCGTCGGGCTCTTCCTGCAGAACGATCCCCAATGGCTCATCGGTATGGTTGCCGCGTGGAAGGCGGGGGCGGTACCAGTGGCCATCAACCCCATGCTCAAGGCCGAGGAGCTCGCCTACCAGCTGACGGATTGCTCCGCGACCGTCCTGATCTGCCTCGAAAGCCTCTACGAAGAAGCGGTGCAACATGTCCGACATCAGGTCGGGCTGGAACGCATCGTCACGACCCACCCGATGGATGCCATTGGTGGTACCTGGCTAGCAGGGCTCGATCGGCATGCCGTCGGGCCCAAGCGCCAGTTCCAGGACACGGATGATCTCGCAGCCCTTCTGGATGAGCACTCAGGTGGCCATGTTGCCGCGTCCCAGCCGAACCTCGACGACATCGCCGTCCTCACCTACACCTCCGGGACGACCGGCCCTCCCAAGGGAGCGATGAACCTTCACCGGGGAATGCTGTACAACGCCCTGAGCTACGCCCGTTGGTTCGGCGTCGATGCCACCGACGTCATCCTCGGCATGGCCCCGCTGTTCCACATCACCGGCATCGTCGCCGGCATGGCGACGACGATGGTCACCGGCGCGCCGCTGGTCCTGTCTCACCGATTCGACGCCACCGAGACGCTACGACTCATCGAGCGGTGGGGTGTCACGTTCGGCTCGGGAGCCATCACGGCGTACATCGCCTTGATGAACAGCCCCGACGTCGCGACCCGCAACCTCTCGACGATGACCAAAGTCAGCTCCGGAGGCGCCCCCGTCAGCCCGGCAACGGTCGAGCGCTTCGCGCAGGCCACGGGGATCCGCATCCACAACATCTACGGGCTGACCGAATCGACCTCCCAAACCCACCTGACTCCACTTGGCGCCGAGCCGCCCACCGACCCCGCGAGTGGTGCCTTGAGCATCGGCGTTCCTGCCCCCGGCGTGGGGATGAAGGTCGTCTCCACCGAGACCGGTGAGATCCTCGCCCCAGGGCAGGTCGGCGAACTGGTTCTTGCCGGACCGATGGTGGTTCCCGGCTACTGGGAGAAGCCCGACGAGAGCCGTCATGCCCTCCGAGACGGCTGGCTCTACACGGGCGACGTCGGCTTCATGGACGACCAAGGCTGGTGCTACCTCGTCGACCGCAAGAAGGATCTCATCAACGCGTCGGGGTACAAGGTCTGGCCGCGGGAGGTGGAAGACGTCCTCTACCAACACCCGGCCGTTCGCGAGGCGGCCGTCGTTGGCGTCCCCGACGAGTACCGAGGCGAGACCGTCAAGGCATTCGTGTCGCTGGTTCCCGGCACCGAGGCTGACCCGGACGAGATCGTGGCGTTCTGTCGGCAGAGGATGGCCGCCTACAAGTACCCGCGGAGCGTGGACATCCTCGCAGAACTGCCCAAGACCCCGAGCGGCAAGTTGCTTCGGCGGCATCTGCGGAAGACCTGAACGCGGACCGGGTCAGACCAGCGACACGCTGACGGTCTTCACCACGGTGTAGGCGTCGATCGCCTCGGAGCCGTTTTCAGCACCGATCCCCGACCGCTTCACGCCACCGAACGGGATCTGGGTACTGCTCGGCGAGAAGTGGTTCACGGCGACCATGCCTACCTCGAGTCCTTCAGTGGCGAGCGTCGCTGTCCGCAGGTCCCGGGTGAAGACGTAACCGGCGAGCCCGAACGGCGTGGAGTTGGCGAGCGAGATCACCTGATCGAAGTCTTGGAAGGAACTGATCGGAGCCACTGGACCGAAGGGTTCGATCTGCATGATGTCCGCCTCCGCCGGAACCTCGGCAAGCACCGTCGGCTCGTAGAAGTACCCGCGCGCGAAACCCTCGGGACGTCGCCCCCCCGTCAGCAGGCTCGCCCCTCGATCGAGTGCATCGGCGACGTGCTCCTCGACGGCACTGCGTCGGCGGGCGCTACTCAGCGGCCCGATATCGGTCGCCTCATCCGTGCCCGCTCCGAGCTTCAGCGCACGGGTCTCTCGCACGAACGCGTCCGAGAATTCCTGGACAATGGAGTCGTGAACGTAGAAGCGAGTGCCCGCGATACAGACTTGGCCGGCGTTGCGGAACTTGGCGCGTGCACAGGCTGTCCCTGTCTCCGTCGGGTCGATGTCCGGGAACACCAGCACCGGAGCATGACCGCCGAGCTCAAGCGAGATGTCTTGGACTTGCTCGGCGGACGCTCTGATCAGTAGCCGTCCCACGGCGCTCGACCCCGTCAGACTCACCTTCCGGATGATCGGTGAGGCGAGGAGGTGCGCGCTGACGGCCGCCGGGTCACCGGTGACCACGTTGAGTACGCCATCCGGCAGACCCGCGTCCTGAAGCGCCCGTGCGATCATCAGGGCGGTACCGGGGGCTTCCTCAGCTGGCTTGATGATCATCGAGCAACCGGCGGCCAGTGCGGGCGCGATCTTGCGGGCCGGCAGGAGGGCCGGGAAGTTCCACGGCGTGAACGCGGCGACAGGGCCGATGGGTTCACGCAGCACCGTCAAGCGCTTCGATGGGTCAGAGGCAGGGACCACCCGTCCGTAGATGCGACGAGCCTCCCCTGCGAACCAGTCGAACTGGTCGATCGCGCCACCGACCTCGTTCCTCGATTCGGCCAGCGGCTTGCCCTGCTCAGCGGTCAGCACCCGGACCAGCTCCTCTGATCGTTGTTCGAGGATCCGGCCGGCTGCGGCCAACACCCGACTTCGCGTGGTCGCGTCAACGTCCCGCCACGTCCTCCATCCTGTCTGGGCGGCGGCCAGGGCACGGTCGAGATCACCCGCGGTCGCACGGGGAACCGTGCCGATC
>JBPCKA010000112.1:0-50209 GCA_051004735.1 Euzebya sp.
GACCGGCGTCGCGGGTGGGTTAGCGCAAGTGGGGGGCATGGGGTTTGGGGCCCGGGAGGGGCCCGCGAGCACGCCCACCGTCAGTAGGGTGCCGACGGCCTGGCTGATGATCCGCTGAGCCCAGCGGGGTGCCAGCCGTCGCGGTCGTGCCCCGCCCCGGCGCCGGTGAAGCAGCGTCACCGCCAACTCGTGCAGCGTGCCGAGCGCCACCCACCAGGCCGCCAACCAGGCGCCCAGGTGTAACGCCGACAGCAGCAACTGGTGCAGATCGGCGGTGATGAGCCAGTGCACTCCGAGGTCCTCCCGATACACCCGCGACCAGTGCTGGGTCGCCGCAACAGCAGCGGCCTCCGCAGCCAACAGACCACTCAGTCGTCTCATCGGCGGCGACTGTAAGTCCCTCAATCATCTGTTGACAACCACAGACCTGTGTAAAACCTTGCCAACAAGTGATGAGGGCGTCCGAGTAGCCTGCTCGCCAGACACTCACCCCCGGGAGACAAAGGACGGTTCATTCAAATGGCTGGAGTCGAAGGACGCGTCATCGTCATCACCGGGGCCGGTGGCGGTCTGGGTCGTCAGCACGCGGTGTTGCTGGCCGCACGGGGAGCCAAAGTCGTGATCAACGACCTTGGGGGCGCTCGTGACGGAACCGGCGCAGGAGAAGCGATGGCTGATCAGGTCGTGCAGGAGATCACCGCCTCGGGCGGAGAGGCGGTGGCCAATTACGACAACGTCGCGACGGAGAAGGGTGGCACCGCCATTGTGCAGACGGCACTGGACTCGTTCGGAACGATCGATGCTGTCGTCAACAACGCGGGTATCCTGCGGGACGGCACGTTCCACAAAATGACGGCAGCCAACTGGGATTCGGTGCTGAAGGTCCATCTGTATGGCGCCTACAACGTGACACGGGCGGCCTGGCCGCACTTCCGTGACAAGAGTTTTGGACGCGTCGTGATGACCACGTCGACATCGGGCCTGTACGGCAACTTCGGTCAGACCAACTACGGCGCGGCAAAGCTTGGCATGGTCGGCCTGATGAACACCCTGGTCATGGAGGGACGTAAATACGACATCGGCGTCAACGCCGTCGCCCCGATCGCCGCGACGCGGATGACCGAGGACCTGTTCAACGACGACATGTTGCAGCAGTTCGACCCCGCGTTCGTCTCCCCGCTGGTGGTTCACCTGTGCAGCCAGGAGATGAGCGACTCGGGTCACATCATCCTGGCGGGTGGCGGACAGTACGCCCGGGTGGCATTCAGCCAGGCCGCGGGAGCGCACTTCGATGAGGTGCCCACCCCCGAAGCGCTGGCCGAGCAGTGGGACACCATCACCGACATGCAGGGCGCCCCACTGGGCGCCCCCTTCGGCGGTTGAGAACTGGACCTCGAATCGGCCCGTCGGCGGCTTTGTACAGTTTGTCGATGACTCAGCCCACCCAGGATCTGTACTCGACCGATGCCTACCTTCGCACCTTTGAGGCGTCCGTCGTGGAGGTGGACGCTGAGGCCCGCCGGGTGGCACTGGACCGCACCGCGTTCTATCCCGGTGGTGGGGGCCAGCCAGCTGACCGGGGCGAACTGAGGTGGGGCGACGGTGCCGCACATGTCGCCAAGGTCGGCAAGGACGGCGCCGTGATATGGCATCAGCTGGGCGATGAGGATCCGGTACCAGATCCCGGTACGGCACTGGAGGGAACGCTTGACTGGCAGCGCCGCCATCAGTTGATGCGCACCCATACCGCCCTGCACATCCTGTGCGGCGTGATCTGGGCGGACTTCGGCGTCGCGGTGACCGGCGGCAACATGGAACCATTGAGCGGGCGACTGGACTTCGAGCTTGACGCCATGTCCGCTGAACTGGGGCAGCGTGCCGAGCAGCGCATCAACGACGAGATCGCCAAGGCGAGACAGATCCTGGTGCAGTTCGTCGATCGTGAGGAAGCCGACCTGGACCCGGCGCTTATCCGGACCAAGGCCAACCTGATTCCCTCGTTCATCAATCCCTTGCGCGTGATCGACATCACCGGACTGGACCGGCAGGCCGATGGGGGCACCCATGTTGCCACCACGGCGGAGGTCGGGCGCGTAGAGGTCACCAAGACCGAATCCAAGGGCAAGGCGAACAAACGGATCCGACTGGCGCTGCACGATCCGGAGTCACACGATTCATGATCAGCCGACCCGCACCCCTGTAAGAACTTCCTAAGATTTGACCGAGATCAGGCAGTGAAACTTGCGGGATGAGAAACCCTTCGGCGGTCCTCAGGATCGCCCTGCCGGTGGCGCTGCTGCTGATCCTGTTCATTGTCAGGCCAGCCATCCTCCGGGGGATCCTCGGCAGCCCCCGGGCGATGCTCATCGTGGCAGGTGTGATCGCGGCGACCGTCGGTTGGTCGGCGCTGGCGAGACGCCGTGTGGACCGTGAATGGGTTCGTACCGTCGTCGTGTTGACGCCGGCCACGATGTTTGCCGCGATCTTCGTCGCGCCCTACTTCGGCCCCGATCAGGTGGTGGATGAGGCCCTTCCCGGCATTTCGGCAGACGCCGACGCTGCGACCCCGCAGGCGCTTGCCGTGGCCGCGAACCAGCAACCATCCGACGACCCGGCTCCCACGTCCCCGGTTCGACAACCCGCAGTCGAAAGTCCACCAGCCGTCACCGGACCCACCGCCACCCCCGTCCCCACCGCAATGCCCGTCCCCACCGCCACACCGTCGCCCGAGCCACCAAGCGGGCCGATTGAGCTGAGTCGCGGCACCTTCGGCGGTCTTGACGGCCACCACGCCAACGGGGATGCGGTGATCTTCCAACTACCGGACGGCAGCCGAATCGTGAGGCTGGACCAGGTCGACCTGCAGCGGGTGCCCGAGCCCTACGTCTACGTGGTGCCAAGCATGGGGGCGACCGCCCCCTTGGCAGGGAGCGTCAACCTGGGGGCTCTGCGGGGAAACGTGGGCTCCTCCAACTACACCATCCCCGCCGATTACGTGCTCGGCCCCGACGTGACCGTCCTCGTGTGGTGCGAACCGTTCGCCTCTCCCGTTGGTGCCGCCACCCAGACCTTCGCCGGCTGATACGACCCGCGGTCACATCTGCCCTGTCCCGATTGGTTAGGCTTCCTCGACGCGGAATCGCAGGGCCGCCGTGGACCAGGGCCGTCACCGGTCACCCTGCCCCACACCCCAAGGGCTGACATGAACTATCTCGTGACCGGTGGTACCGGATTCATCGGTCGTTACCTCATCGAACGTCTTGCACGACGGGAGGGGACGATCTACGCGCTGGTGCGAGAACAATCGGTCGGGAAGTTGGCCCAGCTACGAGACCGCTACAACCTGGCTGAGGACAAACTGGTCGCGGTCATCGGCGATCTGTCGCAGCCACGCCTGGGAGTATCACCGGACGTCATCGCGGAGTTGAACGGCACGATCGACCATCTGTTCCACCTCGCGGCGATCTATGACCTGACCGCTGATGCCGAACGCCAACGCGTGGCCAATGTGGACGGCACGCAGCAGATGATCGCTTTGGCCGAGGCCATCGGTGCAGGTACTGTGCATCACGTCTCCTCGATCGCTGCCGCCGGCAATTTCAAGGGCTGGTTCAGCGAGGACATGCTGGAGGAGGCCACGGGGTTGAAAGACCCCTACTACCGGACCAAGCATGAGTCGGAGAAGCTGGTCCACGACACCTGCCAGCGTCCCTGGCGGGTCTATCGGCCAGGCATCGTGGTGGGCGACTCCACCACCGGCGAGATGGACAAGATCGACGGGCCCTACTACGTCTTCCCGTTGCTGAAGCGGCTGCGTCACGCACTTCCCGGGTGGTTCCCGCTGGTCGGTCTTGAGGGTCGGCGGATGAACATCGTGCCGGTCGACTTCGTGGCCGATGCCATGGACCACATCGCCCACCAGGACGGCTGGGACGGCAAGGTGTTCCACCTGACCGACCCCAAGCCCCGCCCGGCCGGGGAGATCATGAACACCTTTGCCCGTGTCGCGGGCGCGCCCGGGTTCGCCATGCGGATCGACCCGATGGTCTTCGAGCTGATCCCCGCCGCGGCGAAGAACGGTCTGGCAGCCCTTCCCCCGGTGAAGAGGATCACCAAGACGGTCAGCGAGAGCCTGGGAATCCCCCAGCAACTGTTCGGCTACATGTCAAACCCCACCAAGTTCGACTCCTCAAACACCCAGACGGCCCTGGACGGCACCGACATTACGGTCCCGGCTCTGGACACCTACGCCAGCAAGTTGTGGGACTACTGGGCCCGCTACCTTGACCCGGTTCTGTTCAGGGACCGCTCGCTTGCCGGCGCGGTGGCGGGCAAGCGGATCATGATCACCGGCGCGTCTTCGGGGATCGGCGAGGCGGCTGCCATGCAGATCGCTGCGGCCGGCGGGACCCTGCTGCTGGTTGCCCGCAGTGCCGACAAGTTGGAGGAACTGAAGTCCCAACTGGAGCAGATGGGCGGCACCGCCTTCGTCCATACCTGCGACCTGACCGACGGTGAGGACATCCAACGGATGATCGATGAGGTGATCGACCAGCATGGTGGGGTCGACATCCTGATCAACAACGCCGGTCGTTCGATTCGTCGCAGTCTGGCCCTGTCCTATGACCGGTTCCACGACTTTGAGCGGACCATCCAGCTGAACTACTTCGGATCCCTGCGGTTGATCCTCGGCTTCCTACCTGGCATGAGGCAGCGCAAGTTCGGCCAGGTGATCAACATCAGCTCGATCGGCTGTCAGACAAACGTTCCCCGGTTCAGCGCCTACGTGGCCTCAAAGTCGGCCTTGGATGCCTTCAGCCGGTGCGCGGCGACCGAGATCATCGATGACAACTGCCATATCACCACCATCTACATGCAGCTGGTCCGCACCAAGATGATCGCGCCCACCAAAATGTATGACGCCTTCCCCGCGATCACCCCAGAGGAGGCCGGCGAGTTGATCTGTCACGCGATCATCGAACGGCCCAAACGCATCGCAACCGGGGTGGGCAACGCGGCCATGGTTGGCCACGCGGTTGCCCCCAAGTTGATGGACGCGATCCTCAACACCGGCTATCACCTGTTCCCCGACTCCACGGCGGCCAAGAAGGACGATGCCGCACCGGCCAAGGACGAAGAGGCCTCATCGGAGGGCTTGGCGTTCGCCTACCTGCTGCGGGGCATCCACTGGTAGCAGGACCGCGTCCAATCACGAGTGCAGTGAAGCGCCGCCGGAGGCGGCACCATGCATGGGACTGGGGCGAAGCCCCGTTAGGTCAGCTCCAGGCTGTACCCCTCGGCCCGAACGCCGGGAGCCGGTTCATGGTCCAATTCCCTGGCCCGGGTGAACCCCATCTTGGTGATGATGTCGCGCATGGTGTCCATCACTGGCATCGTGGTCAGAACCACGCGGTTCTTTCCTGCCTCGCGGGCCTGGTCGACGGCATGCTCAAGCAGCGCGCTGCCCACCCCGCCGTGCCGTTGCGAGGGGGGCACCGCCAACAACCGCATGGCCAAGGTCCCCACCTGGGCGCCCCGCCAGTCACGGAACAACGTCATCGTCCCCACGATCGCGCCGTCCCGTTCCGCAACGACGATCTCCCCGTCGGACAACCGCCCATACACATTGGCGATGTCCTGGGCGAACATCGACCAGGCATCGGGTGCCATGGTGGCAGCGAACTCTGCGTAGGCGTCAACGATCACTGACGCCACGATGTCGAGTTCGACGTCTTGGGCTTGACGGATAATGAGGGCCATGAAGTGACAGCGTAGAGCTTGGGAGGATACGGAATCATCGGCCATCTGCTAGGAATAGGGCCAGTGCAGATCCACTCCTCCCTGCTGCGCGTGTATGCCGGCTGGTTCCTGGTCATCGGCATAGCGGTTGCCGTGGCGTTCCTGGTGTTCCAACCGGCCGGCGCCCAGGAGGAGGAGAGCCTGTCCAACCCCATCGCCTTCGCCGAGCAGAGCTATGCCAATGTCTGCGCGGCATGTCATGGCGCGGAGGGGACCGGCGGCATCGTGCCGGGCACTGACCGTGAGGCCCCGGCGCTACGTGGCCGCGACGACGTCACGGCCGCCTACATCGACCTGGTCTTGCGTACCGGCCGGATGCCCCCGGCGGGCGATCCCTTCGACAACCGGGCACGCGAGGTGTTCTACACCGACGCGGAACGCCAGGCCATGGTCGACTACACCAGCCAACTGTTCGACCTGGAAGACGACATCCCCGAGGTCTCTGACGGCAACATCGCGCTGGGCCTGGAGGCATTTGCCCTGAACTGCGCCCACTGCCACGGTAACTCCGGCAACGGGGGCACGGCTGGTGAGAACGCCTGGACGCCCCGGGTGAACAACATCGGGCCGATCGCGGTCGCGGAGGCCATACGCGTCGGTCCCTTGGAGATGCCCCAGTTCAGCGCCGACGTCCTCAGCCAGCGCGAGGTCGACTCGATCGCCAGCTATCTGCAGGCGGTGGAGGACGAACCCGGCACACCCGTCTTGGGGTTGGTCGAGTTGAACCCGGTGTTTGCCTCGGGTTTCGTGGGGCTGCTGGCCATCGTGCTGCTTGGCTCGCTGCTGTTCATCGGCGGTCGTCCGGTACCGTTTGAGGCCTCGACAGGCGAGGAAGTCCCCACCGCGATCCACGCGCCCGACGGCATGACTCCGATGCCCGATGATCCCACCGACCAGCAGGACGTCGTGGCCGAAGACGAGGACCCGCCCGCATGAGTACCCCGAAGGACGACGATGCCGACACCACCGGCCTGATCATCCTGGCCCGTACCGAGCCACGACCCAGCCAGGCGAATGACGCCCTGGTCGGCGGTGCGGCAATCGGAGCTGCCCTGTTCGGGCTGGGCTTTGCCGTGTCCCTGGTCGCGGGTCTCGGGATCGGCTACTACGGATCGTTTCTGACCCTGGCGTTCTTCAGTCTGGGGTTGGCTTTCCGGCGGTACTTCTACGACCGGTTCCCCGACGTCGAGGCGGCAGAACTCCGTGAGATTCCCGAGGCCCAGCCCCAGCGGCCCGTCAGCGCGGTTGAGCCCTTGGCCCGGCGGCCACTGCTTACCCGGGTACTGCTGGCCTCCGCCGGTGTGTTCGGTCTGAGCCTGCTGGCTCTGGTTCCCTCCCTGGGACCGAAGGTGGGCCGTCGTCTGCAGGTCACGCCTTGGGCGTCGGGCACCCGCCTGCGGACCACCGATGACCGCAACATCCGACCCGAGGACGTGGCACTGGGGGGGGTCCTGACCGCCTGGCCCGAGGAGTTCATCGGCTTCGAGCGCGCCGCGGTGCTGGTCATACGACTGCGGTCAGATCCCATACCGCCGACCAACCTGGACTGGGTTGTCGGGGAGTCATTGGTGGCCTACTCAAAGATCTGCACCCACGCGGGCTGCCCGGTAGCACTGTTTCGCGAACGGGACGATTCGGTGTTTTGTCCCTGCCATCAGTCGACGTTTGATGTCAGACGTGGCTGCATACCGACCTTCGGGCCGGCATCACGACCGTTGCCCCAACTGCCCCTTT
This sequence comes from Euzebya sp., assembly GCA_051004735.1. GTDB lineage: Bacteria > Actinomycetota > Nitriliruptoria > Euzebyales > Euzebyaceae > Euzebya. Next base: position 7,534 of record JBPCKA010000112.1, read on the forward strand.
CCATGGATGAAGAGGGGTTCCTGATCTCCACCGGCGACTTCGAGGCCCCCCCGGGCCCCTCCACAGGGTGAACATGACTGCCTCTGTAGCCCACTCCAAGGGAGTGTCCCCCCGATGACCCCTCTGATCAGCGCCCTGTTTGACGCGCTGGACTCGCGGATGAAACTGCGGGGCCCCTCGCGTGAGATCGCGACCAAGGTCTTTCCCGGCAACTGGTCCTTTCTGCTGGGTGAGGTCGCCGCCATCGCCTTCACCGTCCTGGTGGCCACGGGGATCTTCCTCACGTTGTTCTACCGGGCCTCGACCGAGCCCACGGTGTATGCCGGCACCAACCAGTTCTTCGAGGGCTCCACCCTTCCGGCTGCCTTCGAGTCGATCGTGCGTCTGAGCGGCGACGTGCCAGGCGGGTTGTTCGTCCGACGGGTCCACCGCGCCGCCAGTCACCTGTTCATCGCCTCCATCGTGATGCACATGCTGCGCATCATCATGACCGGGGCGTTCCGCAAGCCCCGCGAGTTGAACTATCACGTTGGCATCGGCTTGCTGACGCTGGCATTGGGTGAGGGATTCCTGGGCTATTCGTTGCCCTACGACTCCTTGGCCGGGACGGGGATCAGGGTGGCGTACTCGATCGTGCTGTCGATCCCCTACATCGGGGAGAACGTGGCGTTCTGGGTCTTTGGCGGCGAGTTCCCGACCGGGGACATCATCCCTCGTTTCCATGCTCTGCATGTGTTCGTGCTGCCCTTGATCATCTCGGCCGTGATCGGCCTGCACGTGTTGATCCTGGTGCGCCAAAAGCACACACAGATGCCCAAACCTGACGTCGACGGGCATACCTACATCGTCGGCAAGCCGCTGTGGCCAAGCCAGTTCGCCGAGTCCGGGACCCTGCTGCTGTGGGTCGGCGGGATTTTGGCCATGACCGCGACGTTCATCCCCTGGAGCGATGTCGAACTGCTGGGGCCATACGTTGCCGGCGAGATCGGCAACAACGCACAACCCGATTGGTTCCTGTTTTGGACCGACGGGTTGCTGCGGGCATTCCCGCCCTTCGAGATCCACCTGCTGGGGGCCACCATCAACACGGTGTTCGTGGCGGGGGCAGCCATCCCGGGGTTCATGTTCGGCCTGCTGATCGCCTACCCGTTCATCGAGCGTAAGTTCTACGGTCTGCAGGGCGACTGGCACGTATTGACCAACCCGTTGGACATCCCCCTGAGGGCCGCGATGGTCATCGGGACCTTCTCGTTTGTGTTGTTGGCATCGGCCAACGCCACCAACGACATCCTCAGTCGCATGATGGGCATCCCCATCGAGAACCTGGTCTTCGTCTTTCGTCTGGCGTTGCTGCTGGTTCCACCTGGCCTGGCCGTGGGGTTCTACCAGTACAGCACCCGGCGACTGCGGGCGGCCGGGGCCCGTGTCGCGACCAACGAATTGGAAGCACAGAGCCGTTTTGAGCCCTCGGAGATGGCCACCAGTTGAGTCACGCCCGGCTGTGACGGACCGCAGCCGCCAGGGTGTCGGCGATGCGGCCGGCGGCCACGATCCTGACCTGCGCGGGCAATGCCGGTCGCTGGTCGGGTGGGTGCCACACCACAGCGATGATCCTGGCCGGGGCGATGCGGGCAAGAACCAGATCGATCGAGGGGTCACCCGGGCTCGTCGTCACGATGACCGTCCGGTCGGTCGCGGCCGCCCGGGCCACGACGCGCCCCAACTGTTGCGACCCCTCCTCATCCAGCGACACCACCTCGGCACGCAACGTCGGTCCCAGCATCTGGGCCAGGACCTGGAGGACACCGCGGTAGCGCCCGACGATCAGCACCTGCGGTGGCCCGTCGACCTGGCCCCCCTGCTCGTTCACCCCACGCTCGGTCCCCATGGCAGCACCCACCCTATGGCCCGGGCGACGGTTCGGAGAACGCCTTAGTGTCCACGCATATGAGGACCAGGGCGCCCGGTAGGTCTGGGAGGCGGTCGACCACCGTGTGGCTGGCGGTGCTCGCCGCGGGACTGGTCCTTCTTGGGGCCGCGTGGCGGGTCAGTTGCCTGGGGGCGGACGGTCTGACACTGGGCGAGGCGGCACGGCCGGGCTGCTATTCAGACGTGATCGGCCTGTTTCAGGGCCGGGGACTGTCGGCCGATCCGTTGCCCTACGCCGAGGTGGTGACCGAGTACCCGCCGTTGACCGCTCTGCAATGGTGGGTTGCAGGGGCGTTCACCCAATCGGTCACCGGCTTCTTCCTGGTCACGGCACTGGTGCAGGCCCTGGCCGCGGCGATTGTCGTGGTCGTGCTGCGGAGCACCCGACTTGGGGTTTCACGGGTCCTGCTGTTCGCCGGGGCCCCGACACTGGTGGTGTCGGGGACGACGAACTGGGACCTAGTGGCTGTGGCCCTCATGCTGGGGGGTCTGGTCGCCTCCCACCGCGGCAAGGACACCGGGGCGGGGGTACTTCTGGGACTGGGTGGACTGGCCAAGCTGTTTCCGTTGGTGGCCGTGCCCGCCACGGCCTGGGCAGCCGCCGCTCGATCGGGGAGGCCAGGGGCCGTCAGGGTGCTCGGCGCCGCGGCGGTGACGGTGCTGGTGGTGCAGGTACCCGTGGCCCTGTGGGCACCCTCGGGATGGTCGGCGTGGCTGGAGTTGAACAGCCAACGTCCGGTCGACTGGGACACGGCGTGGTATGGACTGCAGGTGCTCAGCGGACGTGTGCTTTCCATCGCCGAGGCCAACGTGCTGGTGGCAGCCGCGGTCACCATCGGCTGGGCGGTGATGGTGGCCTGGACCGTGCAGAGCCGCCGTCCCGGTCCCGACGGACTCAAGGCCCCGACCCGTCCTGACCCCCGCGCATTGGTCCTGCCCCTGCTGATCTGGGTGCTGCTGGCCGGCAAGGTGTACTCGCCCCAGTTCTCCTTGTGGCTGCTGGGACTGCTGGCACTTTCGCAGGTCCCGGCTTGGCTGGTGTGGACCTGGTTGGTGGCCGACGTCGCGGTCTGGGTGGTCCGCGCCCCGTTCCTGGCCGGCCAGCAGGGCCTGGAGCCTTCATTGCCCTACAGCGTGTTCGCGGTTTCCCTTGCCCTACGTGGTGCGCTGCTGCTGGGGATCATGTGGCACAGCCTTGTGGACGCCGGGGTGTTGGGGCGGCCCGGCGGGAGCAAGCCCATGGAGATCCAGCATGCTCCGCACGGCTGAGGGCCAACCGCAGGACTCCGCGCGTCGGCGGGCCGCGTGTCGGGCCTGTCCGCCGCGCTGCAGCAGCCTTGCCAACGCCCCGGCCATGGCGGGCCCGTGGTTGTAGGCGGCCTCTCCGTAGGGGTGGTCCAGCAACTCCGCGACGGCGCCGGCGCGCGATCCGACCACCGGCGTCCCACTGGCCAGCGACTCCAGAGCGGCCAAGCCGAAGGTCTCCAGTGGGCCGGGACAGATGGCCACGTCGGCAGAAGCCAGCAGTTCGGCCACGTGGCCCCGGCCCTTGACGTGGCCCAGGAAGGTCACCGGCAGACCACTGGCCTGGCGTCGCATCCGTTTCTCCAGCAGTCCAGTTCCCGCAACGAGCAGACGGGCGTTGACACCGCCAGATCGCAGATGCTCCAGGGCCTTCAAGGCGCTGAGCGGGTTCTTCTCCGCCGACAGCCTGCACACCATCGCCACCAGCACGGTCTGGTCGGCCAGAAGGCGGCGCCTGAGCACCTGGCTGCGACGATCGGGGTGGAACAACCCCAGGTCTACACCCCAACTGACAACCTGGACAGCACCGCCAGCAAACTCCCGTGCCGACCAACGTGAGGGGCACACGATGGTGTCAAACCGACCTGCCAACGACAGGTTGTCCCGGCGGGCAAGCGCCTGTGGTCGCATGACCCAGGGCAGGTATAGCCCTGCCAACCGGTCCAGGCGTTCGTGGATGACAGCCATCGTGGGCACCCCGAGCTGTCGGGCCCACGGTCCCAACCCTCGAAGAGTGAAGCGGTCGTGGACCTCAAGCCTGTCGGGCGAGTACCGCTTCAGGATCCGCTTGACCCGTCCCAGGTCGGTGATGATCCGGTAGCCACCGGACCGGGGAATCAGGGGGGAACGGACCGTGACCACCGTTCCTGAGTCCGTGTCGTGGACTGCGTCGCCGGCGCCCGGTATGACCAAGGCGACCTGGTGACCGTGGGCTGCATAGCCCAGCGCCAGTTGGTCTAATGTCGTCTTGATCCCCCCCGATGTCGGGCTGACGAAGTTCGCGACCCGAGCTATTCGCATCCCGGCCATCAGACCAACAGCCCATCGGTGTGCAACGCAGGGGCCAAGCGGGACCGGTGCAGGTCGATCGCGCCGACATAGTGATCCAGCAGCAGTCTGGTCATGACCTGCCAGGTGCGTGCCACCACTGCCGGTCTGGCCCTGGCTGCGGCCGCGGATCTCAGAGATGCATCGTCAACCAACCGCTGGACCGCCCTGCGCAGTGCAGCGCCGTCGCCGGGGCGGTACAGCAACCCGTTGGTGCCGTGTGTGATCAGGTCCAGCGGTCCTCCGATCGCGGGAGCCACTGCAGGAACCCCACTGGACAACGCCTCCTGGATGGTCTGGCAGAACGTCTCGTGCGCGCCCGTGTGCACAAAGACGTCAAGCGAGGCGAAGAGTCGCGCCAACTCGACGCCACCTTTGTAGCCGGTGAAGACGGCGCCTGGAATCTGCCGCTGCAGCCGGGACCGGTCCGGCCCGTCTCCCACCACCACCAGCCTGGTTCCCGGCAGGTCTGCGATTGCCTGCAACAGGGCAACGTTCTTCTCGGGTGCCAGTCGCCCGACGTAGCCGACCACGACCTGGCCGTGCGGGGCCAGTCGCGCCCGCAGATCGATATCCCGACGCAGTGGGGTGAACCGTGCGGTGTCGACCCCTCTACCCCAGATCGCGACGCGTGGAATGCCGTTGCGTCGCAGGTCCAGTGCAGCAGCACGGGAGGGCGCCAACGTCAGTTCAGCCAGGCTGTGGATGCGCCGCAGCCACCGCCACGCCAGACCTTCCGCAGCCGCGACCTTGTAATGGCGAGCAAATCGTGGGAAGTCGGTCTGATACAGGGCGACAGAGGGAATGCCCAGCCGCCGTCCCACAGCCAATCCCCAGGCTCCCAGCACGACCGGACCGCTGACATGGAATATCTGGGGCTCAAACGCCTCCAACTCGGCATAGGTGGCCGACGTCGGCATCCCCACCGGTATGGAGTGGTATCCGGGCAGTGGCACGGCCGCTGTGCGCACCACACGTGAGTCGCCGAACCGCTGGGGCCCTCTCCCCGGCGCAACGATCAGTACGTCATGTCCCTCGCGCTGGAGTTGTTCGGTCACGCGGGCGACAGAGTTGCTGACTCCATTGACGGTCGGCAGGAACGACTCGGTGATTATCGCGATGCGCATGATGACAGGGTGATGGCCGTTCGGACCGCTTGGGCATCCCACAGGTTATGCGGAGACGACATCTTGGCGAACGACCCCGTCATCGTGCGCCGGAAAAGACGTTCGCCCCCGCCAACGGGGGGGTGGCGGGGGCGAACTTTGGAGTTGATGTTGCCCTACGGGGGGACGGGCAACATCTGAAGTCGCGGGACACGGGGGAGAGCCCGCGATTTCTGAGGCGAGTATGACATCGGCAGTTCTAGCGGTCAACTCCATTTAGCAATTTAGTTGTTTTTTTCACCATTGTCTGACAAACCTCGCCCGGGGTGTCTTTGAGATCACCCGGAGCCGGCCGGTTCAGGCTCGGAAGCGGGCGCCGGGGGTGCCGCGGGCGGGGGTGGTCCCGACGGTGCGGGTGGCGGAGGTTGCGGGCCGGGTGGCTGTGTCGGTCCGGGTTGCGGCGGCGCTGTTGCCGGGGTCGGAGCGCTGGTCGCGGGTACTCCGCTCGATGGCACAGGGCTGGGCACAGGCGGGCCGGAGGCTCCCTCGGTTGGCTCCTCCGACCCTTGCGGATCCTCCGAGGAGGTCGTGGTGGGGGTGGGCGTCGGGCTGGCACTCGGCGTCGGTTCGACCGTAGGGGCCGTCACGGACGGAGCATCCCCGAACGCTGCGGCATCCGGTGGTGGGAAGTCCAAGACATCAAGCCCCTCGTGGACCGCGCTCATGAACGCCGCCCAGGTTCGGGCCGGCGCCCCACCACCAGTTTCCTGGTCAGGCAGACTGTCACGATTGTCACGGTTTCCCATCCAGACCACGGCGGCGACCTGCGGGGTGTACCCCGCGAACCAGGCGTCCCCGTAGTCCTGGGTGGTCCCGGTCTTGCCGGCTGCCGGACGTCCGATTCCGGCGGCCTGTCCGGTGCCCTGGCTGATCACACCGCGAAGCACCTCGGTCGTGGCATAGGCCACATCTGGCGAGACAACCTGTTCGACCGAATCGGTGGCCGTGTACAGCACCTCCTCACCACGCCGGACCTGGATGATGGTGTGCACGTCATGGCGGCGCCCGCCATCGGCCAGCGTGGCATAGGCGCCCGCCAGTTCAAGTGGGGTGACCTCTTCGGTGCCCAGCACCAGTGAGGGGACGGGGGTGAAGGCCGCGGACGGGTCCCTACCCAGCAGTGCCGTTGCGGTCGTCGCCACCCGGTCGACCCCCAACTGGGTGGCCATCTGGGCATAGACCGTGTTCGTCGAACGCCACGTCGCCTGGCGCAACGTCAAGGTTCCTGCCCCGGTTCCGCCGTAGTTCTCGACATGCCAGTCGCTGCCGCCGTCCGCTGCGGCGATGTCGATCTGCCCGGGTGCCTCAAAGGTGGTCTCGGGGGACCTTCCGTCGGCCAGCCAGGCGGCCAATGCAAAGGCCTTGAAGGTCGACCCGGGCTGACGGGATGCCGTGGCGAGGTTCAACTGGTCCGTGGCGTAGTCCTTGCCGCCCACCACGGCCAGCACCCCGCCGGTCGAGGGTGCCACCGCGACCAACGCGCCGGACGCGGTGGTCTGGCTGAAGGTCTGTTGATAGGCCTGTTCGGCGTGCCGCTGCAGCCCCAGGTTCAGGGTCGTGGTCACCTCAAGGCCCCGGCCGTCGGCAAAGCCCAACTGGTCCAGTTCCTGTCGCACCAGACCGGTGAACCAGGGGACGTCGTCGCGGACCGACGTCTGTCGTGGAACGGTGCCGGGCGGGGTCAACAGGACCTGACTCTGGGTTGCCAGGTCCAGCCATCCCTCCTCAACCATCCTCCCCAGGACATAGGCATACCGCGTCTGGGACGCCTGCGGATCCACCAACGGGTCATAGCGCGATGGGGCCGGCAGTACCCCGGCCAGAAGTGCGCTCTGAACCAGGCTCAACTGGCTGGCGTCAACCCCGAAGTAGGCCTGCGCGGCAGCCTGGATGCCGTAGGCACCCCGGCCGAAATAGACGACGTTCAGGTACCGCTGAAGGATCTCGTCCTTGCTGTAGGTCCGTTCCAACTTGATGGCCAGTGCGGCCTCCCGCACCTTGCGCCACACGGTTTGCGCGTCATCGCGCGACACGACCTTGATGTATTGCTGGGTGATGGTCGACCCACCCTGGCTGACACCGCCGCTGCGCAGGTTGGCCTCCAGTGCCCTGAGCACGCCGGGGATGCTGATGCCCCGGTGGGAGTAGAAGTCGGCGTCCTCGGCCGCCAGCACCGCGTTGATGGTGTGCTGCGGTACCTCACCCAAGGCGACGTCGCGCCGCACGAAGTCGGTGGCCAGTTGGGCGAACTCGTTGTCACCGGTGGCATCGAACAGGCGCGCGCCGTCGCCTCCATCAGTGGGGAGTGGCTCGGCCACGAAGACCACCAGCAGCACCCCCGCCAGGATCCCCGCCACCATGAGCGCGGGGATGAAGGCCAGCGTGAGGACCCGTCGGGTCTGGCGCCGACGGGGTCGGCGGCGGTGTGGACGTGGCGGGACCGGGGCGGCGCCGCGACGCCGGGCAGGTGGCCGACGAGATGCGGTCATCGCCCCAATGGTGACGTACGCAAGCAGCGGGAGAGGTGAAGGTCACCGGCCAACCGGACAAAGGGCGGCTGGCGTACCGCTCAGCCCTGGGACCCGTTCAGACGGGACCGAAGGTCTTTGCCGGTCACGTGATCTGTGCCCAACAGTTCCGCCGTGACCAGGTGGTTCCAGCCACAGACCAGACAGCATTCCACTTTGTAGGCGGTGAAACTGTCGTAGCGCCCGGCCAGATCCAGAAGCTCCTTGTCGTCCCAGACCACGTGCCCGGTCCGTTGCCGCAACGAGGAGCCATACACATAGACGACCTCGCGCAGGGTGTTGCCGCTGTCGATGGCCACATCAGCGCGGTCATCTGCCAGCCGGCAGATCGGGCAGGTACGGGAGGTTTCGGTACCGATGTTGCTGGCTGCCCGCATCAACTCGGGGTGGGCGTCGACCACGTCCTGGATCGAGACCTGTCCGCGCGTCACCTGCCGGACCAAGGCGCGCTTGGCCATCCGGTAATCGATACGTCCGGTAGACGCCACACCCCGAGTGTGCCAGAGTGCCGCGTGCTCGTCCGAGGTAGGCGCGACGGAAGTCGTTCGCTGTCCGACACTGACCCGACCCTTTCCGTTGTCAGAGGGAAGGCCGTAGCGGGATGTATCGCGGCGATGTATCGTTGCGCAGTATTGCGTTGATATATCGGCGCGATATATACCCGCTGCAACCCTGAAGGGAGGACCCACCGTGCTCGACCTTGCCATCCTCGGCTTGCTGAAGGAACGCGCAATGCACGGCTATGAGCTGAAACGCCAACTGGGTCAGCGTCTGGGGTTCTTCTGGTCCGTGTCGTTCGGATCGCTGTATCCGACCTTGAAGAAGCTGGAGTCGCAGGGTTTCGTCGAACGCTTACCCGACACCGACATCCGCTCACGGCGTCGTCAGAACTACCGCATCACCGAAGCGGGTGAGCTCGGGTTCCTCTCGTTGATCGAGCAAGGGTCCACCAGTGCATGGGAAGAGGAGAAGTTTCCCCTGCGCTTCGTGTTCTTCCGCTACCTGCCCACCGAGACGCGGGTGTGGCTGCTGCAACGCCGTCGCGACTACCTGGAGGACAAACTCCAGGAAGGGCGGGCGGGATTGACCCGCGCTCGGCGTGGTCGCGCCGATACCTACACCCTTTCGCTGATGCGTCACGGTGTCGAACAGGCCGAGCACGACCTGGCCTGGATCGATGAACTTCTCGCAGCCGAGGGCGGCCCCGACCCCGCTGACCTTGATCCCGCATCTGGACATCAGCCTGCGGTGCCTTCCCCCACCTCACCCATTCCCCCTTCTGAACACCCTTCCGAACCAACCCGCGTTACGGGCGCCCCGCGTCCGAAGGAGAACACTCGATGAGTACCCACGAAGGAAAGGTCCGCGTCGCCATCGTCGGCGTCGGCAACTGTGCCAGCTCACTGGTCCAGGGCGTCACGTATTACGACGGCGCTCCGACCGACGAGCGGGTGCCAGGTCTGATGCATGTTGAGTTGGCCGGCTATCACGTCCGCGACATCGAGTTCGTGGCCGCTTTCGACGTCGACGCCAAGAAGGTCGGGCGTGATCTGTCCGAGGCGATCGTGGCCGAGCCGAACAACACCATCAAGTTCGCTGACGTTGCCCCAACGGGCGTGACCGTCCTGCGCGGTCCGACGTTGGATGGCTTCGGCGAGTACTACTCGATGGTTGCCGAGGAGTCCGACGACCCCGTGGTCGATGTGACCAAGGAATTGCGTGACAGCGGCGCAGACGTCCTGGTCTGCTACCTGCCGGTTGGCTCCGAACAGGCGGCCAAGTTCTACGCCCAGTGCGCCATCGACGCGGGCGTCGGCTTCGTCAACGCCCTCCCGGTGTTTATCGCCACCAACCCCGAATGGGCCGACAAGTTCGCTCGGGCAGGTGTTCCCATCATCGGTGATGACATCAAGTCCCAGGTCGGGGCCACCATCACCCACCGCTTGTTGACCAAGCTGTTTGAGGACCGCGGTGTCAGCATCGACCGCACCTACCAGCTGAACTTCGGCGGCAACATGGACTTCATGAACATGTTGGAGCGCAAGCGCCTGACCTCCAAGAAGATCTCCAAGACCCAGTCGGTCACCTCCCAGATGATCCATCAGATCAATGGGGACAACATCCACATCGGACCCTCGGACCACGTGCCCTGGTTGGAGGACCGCAAGTGGGCCTACATCCGTATGGAGGGCCGCAACTTCGGTGATGTCCCGTTGAGCGCCGAGTTGAAGCTTGAGGTGTGGGACTCGCCCAACTCAGCCGGCGTGGTCATTGACGCGGTCCGCTGCATCAAGGTGGCGATGGAACGCGGAATCGGCGGCCCCCTGCTGGGACCGTCCTCCTACTTCATGAAGTCGCCCCCGGTGCAGTACGCCGACAGCGTCTGTCACCAGATGGTCGAGGAGTTCATCGCCGGGTCCTTCGCCGACGAGGACATCCCCACCTCAGCCGACGCCTGACAGCAAACGTCCCGCCAGTTCAGACGCCGTCATCCTCTGGATGGCGGCGTTGCGCGTGTCTGGAAGCTTTTCCCAATCCTGGCGTAAAGTATTAATGTGAATGGTGTAGTTATGCAGGTCAGAGCCTGTTTGTCCAGAAGTCGCTGAGTACTACGCTACCAGTCACGTGGTGCGGTACGGCCTTCTCAGACCCTTCAGACAAGGACTGGCAATATTTCCCATATTATAGGTGGACGCTAAACATCACGTCTGTAGTTCACTGCTTCGTAAAATCGATTTGACCAGCCACAATGCGACCAGCCTCGGTCTACGACGCGTTTAGTCATCCTTCTTGGGTTTTGGTGGGACCTTCAGGCCGTCCGGCTCGAGCCCTTGGCCCCTTGCCCATTCATCCAGCAACTCATATGCCCGGTCGGTCGACATGGGGCCATGGTCGATGGCCAGCTCCTTCAGGTGATCCCACGCCCGACCGATCACCGGTCCCGGCGGCACGCCCAGGTAGGCGATCATCTGTGTCCCGTCGATCGCCGGGCGGACCGCCTGCAGTTCCTGCTCCTTGGCCAGGACCTCGATCCGCGCCTCCAGGTTGTCCATGGCCCGGGCGAAGCGGCGGCGCTTGGCCTTGTTCCTGGTGGTCACGTCCGCCCTGGTCAGCTGATTCAGGCGGCGCAACTGCTCGGGCGTGCCGGCATCGTGGACATACCGGCGAACTGCGGCATCGGTCCAATCCCCGTCTGAATACCCGTGGAATCGCAGGTGCAGCCGAACCAACTCCGACACGTTGCGAATCATGTCCTTGGAGTATTTGAGTTCGCGCAGCCGGTGACGAGCCATTCTGGCGCCGACGACGTCATGGTGGTGAAAGCTGACCGTGCCGTCGCCGTGGAATTCGCGAGTGGCCGGCTTGCCGATATCGTGAAGCAGGGCGGCCATGCGTAACACGACGTCTCCTCGGGCGCAGGCTTCTACAACCGCCAGGGTGTGCTGGTAGACGTCTTTGTGGTGGTGTAGGGGGTCGTGTTGCATCGCAAGGGCGGGGACCTCAGGCAGGACGATGTCAGCCAGTCCCGTCTGCACCAGCAGATCCATTCCTGCGGAGAAATGCTCGGCGGTCAGGAGTTTGTCCAGTTCGAGTTGAACCCGTTCGACGGAGACCGTGCGCAACTGCTGGGCCATGTTGGTGGCCGCCGACACGGCCTGGGCTGCCGGTGTGAACCCGAGACTGGCAGTGAAACGGGCCAGCCGGATCATCCTCAGCGGATCATCCGAGAAGCTGGTCTCGGGGTCGATTGGTGTTCGCAGGACCTTGTCACGCAAGTCCTCCCAGCCGCCGAAGGGATCGATCACCCGGTGATCGGGAAGTCCCATGGCGATGGCGTTGACGGTGAAGTCGCGGCGTGACAGGTCGGTGAGGAGATCCTGACCGAACGACACGTCTGGATGCCGGGAACCCGGTGTGTAGTCATCGGAGCGAAAGGTGGTGATCTCCAACCGCGAACCGCGGCGGCTGGCACTGATGGTGCCGAACCGGGCCCCTGTCAGCCACAGGTTGTCCGCCCACCCCTCCAGCACCTCTTGGGTCTGCTGGGGCAGCGCCGAGGTGGCGAAATCCAGATCGGTCACCGACGTTGACCCGCGCAGGGCGTCACGCACGGTTCCGCCCACCAGGTACAGCTCAAACCCGGCGTCCTGAAAGCGCCGGCCCAGTTGGTCGGCCACCGGAAAATCGATCAAGTCACCCAGGACCTGCAGTTGCGCATCACGAAGTTGGTCGGTGTCGGGGGCACTCATTGCGCCATCGTAGGCTGGCCCCCGCCGGTGCCGACCCCGACGATGGGGTTACCTGATCTGTAGGCCCGCTTTGCGGACGGCGATCTTGAAGTCGTGCGGACTGGTCGATGCCGACATCGCGTCGCGCATGGTGACCTCACCAGCCCGGTACAACTCCAGCAGGTGCTGGTCGAAGGTCTGCATAACGTAGTAGGCACCCTCGGCGATGGCGTCGGCGATGTCGTCGGTCTTCTCCGGGTCGGCGACGAACTCATACAGACGCTGGGTCATGACGAAAGCCTCGACCATGGCAACCCGTCCACTGCCGATCTTTGGGACCAACCGCTGGCACAGGATCCCTTTCAGCGAGTTGGCCAGGGACAATCGTGCCTGGTCGGGGTCCTGACGTGCCACCGAACGCAATGCCGAGGTGAAGTTGTCGGTGTCGACCCCAATCTCACGTTGGTCGATGATCGCAAGGTTGTCCTGATGCAGGATCTGGATGGGATCCTCCACGGCGACGATGTGCGCTCGCCGGGTCGCGTTGATGTGGCCGATGGTCGGCCTCTTCGCCGCGTTCGTAGTGCTCCAGGGCACGACCGTCCAGGACCTCCCTGGCAAAGCGTTCGGTGTCCTCGGCATACAACGTCCTTGTCGACCAGAAGCTGAAGGTGATCGCGGATGTGCGTGAATGGACTCGTCCCTGGATCAACGGTGCGTGCGCAAGAGGGTGTTATTGGCACCTATCGGCACGCAGGGGGTGGGCCTTGACTGATCGGTACCTGACCGACAACCACCGCCGAAGCACGTATCGTTGGCGGTCATCAACCCGTGCGGTGCAGTGGCACCGGCACCGCAGATTCGGCCCCCACATGGCCCGCTATCCGACCAAGCACGCGACTTCGGCCGGCGGTCTGGTTTATGACGACCGGCCCGACGGACGTTGGGTCGTGCTGATCGCGCATCGCAATGCCGGGGGGGTGCTGCAGTGGACCCTGCCAAAGGGTGGCCTTGAGGAGGGCGAGGACCTGGAGGCCGCAGCGATCCGCGAGGTACGTGAGGAAACGGGGCTGGATGCACGGATCGAGGACAAACTGGGTGTCGTCGACTACTGGTTTGTCTGGCGTCCCGATCGAATCCGCTATCACAAGTACGTCCACTACTATCTGATGCCGTTGGAGGGTGGCGACTTCAGCCGCCGTGACCAAGAGGCCGAGGACGTCGCCTGGATGCCCATCGCCACCGCGTTGACGCGTCTGTCCCACCCCAACGAAACCCGCCTGGTCCGGCAGGCCACCGCCACCGAAACGAACGGCACATGATGCGTCGCACGTTACCCATCCTGGTGTTGGCGCTGTCCGTTCAGCTCCTGGTGCTTGCTGGTCCCGCGTCTGCGCAGACTCAGGCGCAGGAGCCGCCGATCGGAATACGGCTAGCCGGTATCGAGGGGATCATCCAGGCGACCGCTGAGGACGCGGAGTTCGCCACCACCCTGGAGTTACGGGCGGGACCGGTCCCGCGCCGCGACCTGCGGCTGGTGACCACGGTGTTCACCAGGGCTAGAAGCGCCTCAGAACTGCGAGAGGCCCTTGCGGGTGAGCTTCCCTCGGTGTTCAGTGCCACCTCCACCCCCTTTGAGGATCTGTCGGCCGGCACCACTCGTCTGGTGACCACCCGGACCAGCGCCGACATTCTCGCACTGGTGGGCCGGGACCGCGCCGGCGTGTATCCCGTGCAGCTACAGGTGTTCAGCGGCCCCGAGCCTGTGGGCCAGATCATGACCAGCCTGATCCTGCTGCCCGAGGACGGGCCGTCGCCGCTGCGGGCCACGACCGTCCTGCGCCTGCACAGCAATGCGGTTCCGATGCGCGGTGACACCCCTGAACCTGCTCTTGAGGCACTCCTTGACCCCGGCGGACCCATGATGCAGTTGGTGGCTGACATCGATCAGGTCGTCGGGGACGGTTCCGCCGCCGGGATCGACCTGGTCGTCAGTTCCCGGCTGGCGGAAGACCTGACGCGGATGTCCGACGGGTTCGTCCGTCCCGATTTCCAGGCCGTCCCCGCAACCAGCCGGGTGGCCCGGCGGGCAGGTCAGGCGGTGGCCACGATGTCACGGCTGGCTGGTCGTGGTGACACCGAGATGCTCGCTTTCCCCTACGGTCCTGCCGATCTTGTGGCGTTGGTCCGTGGCGGCCAGGCCGGCGAAGCCCTGCGACTGCTCCAGGACGGGCCGCCAACGGCGGAGGCGGTCACGGGGGCCACGGCCACGGCGGGCATCCTGGTTCCTCCCGACGGTCTGGATGCGGCCACCCTGGCCGCCCTGGGTCCGGCCTCCGCCGACGCGGTGTTGCTGGATGGACAGTATCTGGCCTATGCCGATGACGACAGCCTTGAACCGGTACGCCGGTTGCGCACCGCCGACGGGGGAGAGGTCCGCGTGCTGGTGCCCGATGAGGACCTGTCGGTGGTGCTGGCCGATCCCCAGAATCTGGGCACGACGGCAGTCGTCCAACAACTGCTGGCCCAGACGGCGTTGCAGTGGCAGACCGCCCATGAGGGAGGCACGGCGCGCTCCACCGGGGTTCTGTTGGCCCTGGATCCCCTCACGTCACCCCTGGAGCCGAGACTGTTGAACGCCGTGACCCAGGCAATCGCCACCGCCCCCTGGCTGCGGCCCGTCAACCTGTCGGAGTTGCGCATGCGCCTCGCCCCCTCGACCCGCCTGGTGCGGTTGGCCTACCCGCCGCAGTCAGCGGCGTCGGAGTTGCCCCCCGGCTACGTCCAGCACCTGGGACGGGCGTTGGACGCGTTGGTCCCCCTGCAGGCGTTGCTGCCCGATGACGACACCACTGCGAACCGATTCCGTAGCTCCCTGCAACCGGTGGCGTCGGTTGACTACCGTCCTCCTGGCGTCCTGGCACTGGGCGAGGCACGGTCCTCGACGGTGACCGACAGGCTGGCTCAGCTGCGTGGGGTCGTGCAGATCCAGCCCAGCGCCCCGGTCACGTTGACGTCGGCGACCGGGGAGGTGCCGGTCACCGTCACCAACACCAGCCAGGTGGCCCTCAACCTGCAGGTAACGGTGGCCGCCACCCGCTTCGCCTTCCCCGCGGGCAGCACCCAGACCTTCACCTTGCCCCCACAGACCTCCCGCCAGTTGCTGTTTCAGGCGCAGTCGCTGAACCCCGGGGGATTCGCACCGATCACGGTGACTATCGATGACCCCTCACGGACGACGGTCTTGACCACGACACGCATCAGTGTCCGCTCGACCGCCGTGCCGGTCGTGGGGTTGGTGGCCACCGTCGGCAGTGTCCTGGTTCTGCTGATCTGGGGCATTCGTCAGACGCGCGGGCGCCGTCGCGTCGGCCGCCACGAGCGCAGCGATTCCATGGCAGAGGTGGCGTGAGCGACATCGTTGCGGATCGCCCGTCAACCCCGCAGGGCAGCCGTGGCTCGCTGTTGGTTGCCTCCGGGATCGCGCTGTCCCGTGTCGCTGGCCTGCTCCGGGAGATCATCCTGGCGGCTTTTCTGGGCAGCGGACCCGCGGTGGACGCGTTCACCGCGGCCTCACGGATCCCCAACGCCCTGCAGAACCTGCTGGGCGAAGGTGTGCTCAGCGCCTCGTTCATCCCGTCCTACTCCCGTCTTCTGGCCGAGGGACGGCCCCGCGACGCGGGAAAGGTCGCCAGCACCATCCTGACCCTGCTCATGCTGGTCACCGGTCTGCTGGTCGTCCTGGGCGTGGTTGCAGCCGGCCCCATCACCAGCCTGATCGCACCGGGACTGCTGGGCGAGAACCGGGAGCTCACCGTCACGTTGGTCTCCATCATCACCCCGGGGATCGGCCTGCTGGTCGCCTCGGCGTGGTGTCTTGGTGTGCTGAACAGCCACCGACGGTTCTTTCTGTCCTATGTCGCCCCGGTGCTGTGGAACCTGGCACAGATCATCGCCCTGGCCGGTGCCGGCCTGCTGGTGTTCACCGATGCGGATGTCATTGACCCCTCGGTCATCATCAGTGGGGATGCCCGCGGGCTGGTGCTGACGCTGGGCTGGGCCACCGTGGTGGGATCCGCGTTGCAGTTGGGCATCCAGTTGCCCGAGGTCAGACGACTGGAACCCAACCTGCGTCCCTCGTTGCGGCTGGACCCCGAAACCTTGACCGTCCTGCAGCGCTTCCTGCCCATCGTGGGGGCACGAGGCGTGGTGCAGATCAGCGCGTATATCGACACGGCCCTGGCGACCTATCTGGTGGGAGGCGGGCTGGCGTCGTTTCGCTACGCATCGGTGTTGTATCTGCTGCCGATCAGCATCTTCGGGATGAGCATCGCCGCCTCGGAACTGCCCGAGTTGTCAAGCCAGACCGGGCGGGGAGATGCCGCGGAGGCCGCCCGTGCGATCTCCGTGCGACTCCACACGGGCCTGTCGCGCATCGCCTACTTCGTGGTGCCGACATCCATCGCGTTCATCGCAGCCGGGGACCTGATCGTGGGCGGCCTGCTCCAACGTGGACAGTTCGTCCGCAGTGACACCCTGCAGGTGTGGGCCATCATCGGGACCTACGCGCTGGGACTGTTGGCGGCCACGGTCAGTCGTCTGTTGCAGTCGGCCCTGTACGGGCTGGGTGACACGCGCACGCCCGCCCGCGCCAGCCTGATCCGGGTCGGCGTGGCCGTCGCGGTCGGCGTGATCCTGATGTTCCAGCTTGACCGCGTCGGCATCGGCGCTGACGGCCTGGCCGTGGTCGGTGACCTGCCCGCCTTCGGGCCGGTGTCAGAGACCATCCGTGCGGCAGCCGACGCCGTCCCCCGGATCGGTGCGGCGGGTCTGTCGTTGGGCGTGTCGGTTGCCGCCTGGGTGGAACTGCATCTTCTGCGGACCAGGCTGAGCCGAATCATCGGGCCGATCGACATCACCGGCGGGGTGCGGGACCAGACGCTGGGCGCCGCACTCGCCGCGGTCGGCACCACCTTTGCCGTGCGTCTGCTGGCGGGCGGATTGCCACAACTGCTCCTCAGCGCCCTGACCCTGAGCCTGGCCGCGATCGTCTACCTGTTGGTCTCAAAACAACTGGGGTTCCCGTTGGCCCGAGCTCTGAGCGGACACCCACCCGACCGATCGGCCAGTGCCCGCCGGTCCAGACGCGGAGGCCCATAGGTGCCACCTACACTCGACAGTGGTCGGGTCCGATGCCGCACGAGCAGACGATTCGGCTTTGCCCTTGGGACATGATCAGCACAATCTGACGGTGAAGGGGCCGGCGCCCAGACCTGGACCGGTCACTTCCGACCTGCTCGCCAACAGGTATGTCCTTGAGGAACACATCGCCACGGGCGGCATGGCCGCGGTGTGGCGGGCGCACGACGAGGTCCTGGCGCGGACCGTCGCCATCAAGATCCTGCATGATGACCTGTCCCGCCAGGACACCATCCGTGAGCGCTTCCGGCGGGAGGCCGTGGCGGCCGCAAAGCTGGTGCACCCAGGCATCGTGTCGCTGTTCGACACCGGTGTGGACTCCGACCGTGTCTATCTGGTGATTGAGTACATCGAGGGACAGACGCTGGCCCAGATTTTGCAGTCGGAGGTCCTTGAACCTGGGGAGGTGGCCCGCATCGCCAGCCGGGCCGCAGCCGGTCTGGCCCATGCCCATGGTCGCGGCATCATTCATCGCGACATCAAACCCGCCAACGTGCTGATCTCCGCCGACGGACAGGTCAAGGTCACCGACTTCGGCATCGCGAAGGCTGCCCGCGACTCCACGCTGACCGACACCGACCGTGTGATGGGCACGGCGGCCTATGTCGCCCCCGAGCAGTTGCAGGGCCAGCCCATCGACGCTCGCACCGACCTGTACGCGCTGGGACTGGTGATGTATGAGGCCATGACCGGCCAACGAGCCTTTCCCGGCACCGACCCGGTGACGGTGGCCCAGGCCCGGCTGAGCACCGGCCCCCTGCACCCACGCCAACAGCGGGCCGACATTCCCCGTGGGCTGGATGAGCTCGTCGCGGCCCTGACGGCTCCCGCGCCCGAGGATCGCCCTGCCTCGGCCGCGCAGGTGGTCGAATTGTTGCGTCCGTACCAAAGTGGCCCGTCGTTGCCGCCACCATTGGACCCCGTGGAGCTCGATACCGACGACGGATCGATCCGGGCGGAGCTGAAGTGGTTGGCGCCGGTGGGCGCGCTGCTGCTGCTGGCATCGGCGCTGGTCGGTGTCGGGATCCTGGGCGGTGTCATCGACGATGGTCAAATCTCCTCAGTCATTGCCCAGGTCGTCGAACCAGCCCCTGTCGCCCCCGCACCCGGGCGTAACCAGCAGTCCACCACCGACGATCAGGTGGCCACCGAATCGGTGCCACTGACCACGGTCGCCGCCTTTGACCCACAGGGCGATATCGACGAGCGCAACGCGTTCCTGGGAAACCTCATCGACGGCGCTCCCGCAACGATCTGGGCCACAGAGCGCTACAACACGGCCGCGTTCGGCGGTCTGAAGGACGGTGTGGGGTTCCAGTTGGATCTGGGCGGGCCACGCATCCTGACCGAAGTGATCCTGGATGTCCCACGGGGGGGCTTCGACGTGGAAATACGAGTGGCCGGGCGGGCCGATCCCGACCCGGCCGCCTGGGTGACGGCGGTGGCGATCAACGACATCGGGCGTGGCCGTACGGCCTATCCCCTCAGCGAGAATCCGCAGGCTCGGTATGTCCTCATCTGGATCACAGGTGACCTGCAGCCCTTCGAAACGGGCTTTCGTGCAGAGATTGGTGAGATTCGGGTCCAGGCTTTGGCATCCTGACCTGACCCGATGCCCCCCCTCGACACGATCACGCCGTGACCGATTTTTCTGCGGCCCAAAGTGACGAAGAACTCCTTGCGGCTTTCGTCGCCGGGGATGACCGTGCCTACGCAACACTGCTGCACCGCTACGAACGACGGGTCTTCGGGATCTGCTACCGCTACTTCGGTGACGCGACCGACGCACAGGACGCCGCCCAGGACGCCTTCCTCACGCTGTACCGCAAGGCCGACACCTTCCGGGGCGGCTCGAAGTTCTCCACCTGGATGTATCGGGTCACGACCAACGCCTGCAATGACCTGGGCCGCAAGCGTTCCCGTCGGCCACGCAAGGCCGATGCGGTGCTTGAGGACCTGCATGTTGCCGACGCTGGAGACCCGATCGGGCAGCGGTTGCTGGCCCTGGAGCTACGCGAAGCACTGCTGCAACTCGAGCCGGAGTACCGCGACGCCGTCGTCGGACACACTGTCGAGGGACGTCCCTACCACGAGATCGCCCAGGATGCGGGCGTCGCGGTGGGCACTATCAAATCGCGGGTACATCGTGGTCACGCCAAGCTGGCTGCCATCCTGTCCAAAGGGGATGCAACGTCGGCGGAACCATCGCGACGTGCCCCACCTCCTACCTGACGCCCCCTACCTGACGACGCCCCACCGCCATCCGCAAGCCCTGAGGAATTGACGTCTGACTGTGACAAAGCCCACTGACATCCGCGAACAGCTCGCCGCCTATCTGGTCGGCGAGCTGGACGAGGTTGCCACGATTGAGCTGGAAGACCGGATCCACGCCGAGCCGTGGGTGGCCAACCTGGCTGATGACATGGCCGACATGCTGATGGAGCTGGGAACAGTTGATGAGGTGCAGCCACCCGCCGGATTCGGCGAGCGTCTGCGGCGCGGACTCAGCCAGGAGTTGGGCAACCCCCTGCCCGAACCGTCGTCGTTGGTCTCTGCCGGTGCGGCAGCGGCAACCGGATGGGCGAAACAGGATCGGCCGGGTGCCGGGCGATCAACCAGCAGCCGCCCACCGGGTGATCGGCCATCCCGGGGCCGATCCTCTGGATCGTCGGGGTCCGGGTCCCGCCGGTGGCTGGCCGTTGCCGCAGCCTTCGCGGTTCTGGCGGTTGCAACGGTGACCACCCTGACCAGCACCGGATTCCTTGGCTCCTCCGAAGACACCGCCGACTTTGCCGGCGAGGCCGACATCGCACTGGACGCCCGGCAGGCCGACGACACAGCCGACGAGAGCCGTGACGACCTCCGCATCGAGGCCGCTCAGGAGACCCCTGACAGTCTGCTGACCGACGACGGTGTGGCGCCTGCGTCCAACGCGGCAGCTGACTCCGCCGCCGGCGCAGTGCCCGCGAGCAGCGAAGCCGAGCAGTCAACCACCGACGACGCGGCGACGGATCAGGCCGCGTCTGTCCTGGGCACAGCCGGACGGCCGGCCGTGTTGACGTTGGGGCCTGTAGCTGACGGCGACGACACCTTGCGTGAGTTGGTCGGCGGGCAGGAGGCCGCCCAGATGCTGCTGGGGACCCCGGCATCCTCCGCCGCCGAACTGGCCGTCGCCTACCGAGATGAGATCCTGCGTTCGCAGGACTACGACGACGGAACACCGGCAGGCACCTGTCTGACCGAGGTGCTTGATGACGCGGGGGCAGACCTGGTACCCGCCGTCGCCGCCCGGGTGGACGTCGAGGGAGGAGCGTCGCTGGCCTTCGCCCTGGTTCGTTCGACCGACGGACAGGTTCTTGACACCGTTGAGGTGTGGTTGGTGTCGGTGTCTGACTGCGGACTGCAAACCGTGCTCAGCGTCTGACCCCACCCGGGTGAGGGCGGAAGAGGTCCTGGAATAGTCTTTGCGAGGCACTGGTTCAACGACCGGTCGCCTTGAGGTGACTCCATCGCCCCCGACTACGCAGAGCGGACGCAAGACATGACTGCAGACAGCACCCACGACGTCGTGATCATCGGCTCGGGCCCCGCGGGACTGACCGCCGCCCTGTACGCCGCACGCGCTGACCTTGCCCCCCTGGTCATCGAAGGACTTGCCGCCGGGGGACAACTGATGCAGACCACGGAGGTCGAGAACTTTCCGGGGTTCCCCGACGGTCGCATGGGCCCGGAGTTGATGATGGACTTCCGCAAACAGGCGGAGAAGTTCGGCACGCAGTTCATGACCCGTGACGTGGACCAGGTGGATTTCAGCGGAGGGTCACCCTTCACCATCACCGTGGGCACCGATCGGATCCTGGCCCGCACCGTGATCATCTCCACCGGCGCGACCGCACGGTGGCTGGGACTGCCAAACGAGCAGCGACTGATCGGCAAGGGCGTGTCCGCCTGCGCCACCTGCGACGGGTTCTTCTTCCGCGACCGTGAACTGGTGGTGGTCGGCGGGGGCGATTCGGCGATGGAAGAGGCGACGTTCCTGACCAAGTTTGCCTCCAAGGTCACCGTGGTCCACCGCCGTGAAGAACTGCGAGCGTCAAAGATCATGCAGGACCGTGCCCACGCCAACCCCAAGATCGAATTCGTCTGGAACAGCGAGGTGATCGAGGTCGAAGGTGAGGAGGAGGTCACCGGTGTGGTGCTGCGCGACACGCAGACCTCCGAAACCCGTGGGTTCCCCACGCAAGGGCTGTTCCTGGCGATCGGCCACGACCCCACCAGTGCCTTGTTCACCGGCCAGATCGACACCGACGGCCAGGGCTACATCCGGGTGGCTGAACCGACGACCGCGACCAACGTCGCAGGAGTGTTCGCCGCGGGTGACATCACCGACACCATCTACCGCCAGGCCATCAGCGCGGCCGGCCAGGGGTGCAAGGCGGCGATGGACGCCGAGCGCTGGTTGGAAGCCAGCGCCCACGGGTAGGACCTTCACCTGGCTTAACTCTTTGACTGGACCACCCGTCGGTCGGGACGGAATACCCCGGCCACCGCAACCGTTCACCACCCTCTCCACCGCCATCACACCCTATCGTCGCTGACACGCAACCCAGACAGTCGCACTGATCTTTGAGGAGTAGCACCAATGAGCAATACCCCGGCCGTAACCGACGCCACCTGGGCCCAGGAAGTCCTTGAGGCCGACAAACCGGTTTTGATCGACTTCTGGGCAGAATGGTGTGGCCCGTGCCGGATGGTTGGTCCGGTCATCGACGAGATCGCCCAGGAACAGCAGGACCACATCAAGGTGGTCAAGTTGAACGTCGACGAGAACCCCGACACTGCCCGCCAGTACCGGGTCATGTCGATCCCGACCATACTGGTCGTCTCCGACGGCGTTGAGAAGAAGCGCATCGTCGGCGCCAAGGGCAAGGCCGCCCTGCTGGGAGAGCTGTCAGAATTCCTTTAAAGCCTGCCCTCATCGACCCGGCCCAGCGGACTTTCCGCCCACGGCCGGGTCTTTGCACGTTCACGCCCTGAGAGCGCCGCGACCACGTCGGCCCATGTCCCTGCTACCGCCTCCGCCCAACGGGCCGTACGGGCCGTCTCAAAGCGGTAGAGGGGCGTCTCGGAGTCGACGCGGTGCAACTGGAACCCCAGGTGCTCAAGAAATGCTCCGTCAAGGATGCATGACCCCGGCGACAGCGTGTCCTGGCTGCCAAGCAGGCCGTAGGCCTCGACCGCCTCGTGGCCATTGCCCACGGCCTCTCGTGCGACGACCTGCAGCAGATGGCGGGCCAGGCCCGCACCCCGATACTCCGGCTCCACCCACATCGTGGACAGGATCAGTGCATCGGCGTCGGGCGAGGGTCCCAGCAGCCGTCCCCGTTGCATGTGCAGCGTGGGCGCAAACAACGCGAAGGCCACCAAATGGTCATCGCGCCAGATCCCGCGCCCTGGAACGCCCCACTCCAACTGCACGGCCCGCCACCAGGCATCCTGCGCCGGGGGATCTCCCGGTCGTCCCCCACGCCGCCCCGACGTCGACTGCCAGAACATGCACCCTCGGCATGGTGTGGGAAGATCATCAAGATCCTCCATCCTGAGCTCTCGCACGCGGTTCGCCATCATCACCGCCGACGTCCCTTGATCGAACGTGTGTTCGGTACAATGCTCCACCGGGCCAGCAGAGCCACCCCCACCCCCAGAGTCACGCCCACGATGGTTCGGGTGGCCAGGTGGGAACGGGTGAACAGCACGGAGCCAGGATACGACCCGGCCCACCGTCGCGACAGCGGTAGCGGTGCACCCCCCAGACCTGAGTGGCCAGCAGGATGGACCGGCGTGGCCCGGTTACGCTGGGCTGGTGAGCTCACCAGATCCGTACCTGCACCGCTATGCCGCGCGGGCAAGGGGCATGACCGCAAGTGAGATCCGGGCCCTGTTCGCCGTGGCGTCACGACCCGAGATCATCTCACTGGCAGGCGGAAACCCCGACGTGACCGTCCTGGACTTCGACGAGGTCGCGGCCGTCGCGGCCGAGGTCCTGTCCACCCGTGGTGCCACGGCCCTGCTATACGGCGGTGGCCAGGGATTGCCCGAGATGCGTGAGCAGTTGACCACCGTCCTGGCCGCTGAGGGCATCCATGCCCGCGCCGAGGACCTGGTGGTCACCACGGGTGGCCAGCAGGCCCTAGACCTTCTCGCTCGACTGTTCATCGATCGTGGGGACGTGATCGTGGCCGAGGGTCCCACCTACGTCGGGGCGTTGAGCGCCTTCAGCCAGTACGAGCCCCGCGTGGTCCACGTCCCCATGGACGAGCACGGTGTGATCCCCGAGGCGATGGCCCAGACACTCGACCGTCTGCAAGCCGCGGGGACGCGTCCCAAGATGATCTACACCATCCCCAACCATCAGAACCCGGCCGGTGTGTCGCTGTCCCATGAGCGTCGCCACGAGATTCTTCGTCTGGCGGAGACCCACGATGTGATGGTCATCGAGGACAACCCCTATGGCCTGCTGGACTTTAAACACGAGACGCGAACACCACTGGTCACCCTGGCGCCCGAACGGGTCATCTACGTCGGCACCTTGTCCAAGATCTTTGCCCCCGGGGTCCGCACGGGTTGGGTGTTGGCACCCAGGGCCGTACGGGACAAGCTGGTCCAACTGAAAGAGGCCTCAGACCTGTGCCAGTCCAACGTGACCCAGACGATCGCAGAAGCCTGGTTGCGGACCCAGCCATGGACCCAGCACGTCCGCGCCTTCACCGAGTTGTACCGCGAACGGTGTGACCAGATGCTGAGCGAGATCGAGGTGTCATTCCCCTCAGAGGCGCAGGTGGCGACGCCCACCGGCGGCATGTTCACCTGGGTACGGCTGCCAGCGCCGATCGACACCGGTGCAATGCTGCCCCGAGCCCTCAATGCACGGGTCGCCTACGTACCGGGCCGAGGCTTTTATGCCGACGGTGGTGGTCAGCACGAAATGCGCTTGAACTTCAGCTATGCCAATTCCGAACGCATCCGGGAGGGTATCCGCCGTCTTGGCAAGCTGATCAACGACGAACTCAGCCTGCTGCACGCCTTCGGCCGCTAGGACTCCCCCCTATGGACCCCCTCAAGATCGCCGTGATCGCCGGCGGGCTGTCGCTTGAACGTGATGTCAGCCTGCGTTCAGGCAACAGGGTGGCCGCTGCCCTGGAATCCTGCGGTCATGACATCACCCAACTAGACGTCGATCCCTCCCTTATCGACCGGTTGCAGGACAACCGGCCCGATGTGGCCTATCTGGCCCTGCATGGGCGTATGGGCGAGGACGGCACCGTTCAGGGGCTGCTTGAGTTGATCGGCATTCCCTTCACCGGTCCCGACGCCCGGGCCTCGACCCTTGCCTGGGACAAGGGGATTGCAAAGGGAGTCTGGCGGCGTCATGGCATCCCCACGCCGGACTGGATCTCGTTGTCCTCCGATGCGATCAGGGATCTGGGGGCGGCGCGGATCCTGCCGCAGATCGTCGACCGTCTGGGGCTGCCACTGGTGGTCAAGCCCACCCAGGGAGGCGCCAGCATGGGCGTGGGTTATGTAAACCTGGCGGATGAATTGACCGATGCGCTCATCGGGTCCTTCCGCTACCACCCCGTGGCGTTGGTTGAGCGGCTGGTGGCCGGCACGGAGATTGCGATCTCCATAGTCGACGGCGTCGCCCTGCCCGCGGTGGAGATCGAGGTGTCAAGCCCTGACGGCGGTCACCCGCACTATGACTTCGCCGCCCGCTACACCCCCGGAGCGACCACGCTGCATGCACCCGCCAGGCTGCCGGCCGAGGTGCTGGCGCAAGCCACCTCGGCTGCAATGGCCGCCTATGAAGAATGTGACGCCCGCCACGTGACCCGGGTGGACCTGATCGTTGACGCTGCCGGAGATCCCTGGCTGTTGGAGCTCGACACCTCACCTGGCATGACCGAGACCTCGCTGCTGCCCGCGGCCGCGGAGGCTGCCGGTGAGTCGTTCGCTTCGGTGTGTGAGCGGATTGTCCGGGCCGCGATCTCCTAAGCCGGGGCTTCGCCCCGCACCAATGGCCTGGAGCCGCCGGTCAACCTGCCAAGAGGTCCTGTCCGCTTCCGCGACCCAGGATGTCCAGCAGGCGCTCCAGATCCTCGGCACCCGCAAAATCGATGATCACCCGTCCCCGCTTGAGCGAGCCTTTGATAGTGACCTTGGTCGAAAGTGCGTCCACCAGACGTTCTTCGACATGGGCAAACGTGGCCGCCGACCGGCGGGCACGAGCGGCAGCAGCCAACTCGTTCATGGAGGCATCTGCGGTCCGGGCCTGGCGTTCCCCGATCTCGCGCACCAACTCCTCAGTGGCGCGCACGCTGAGGCCCTCGGCGACAACCTGTCCGGCAACCCGTCCCTGATCCTCGGGCTCACCCAGCCCCAGGATGGCTCTGGCATGTCCGGGAGACAGGGCGCCCTCCATGACCAGGGCCTGGACGCTGTCCGGCAGTGCCAGCAGGCGCAGACTGTTTGAGATGGCTGAACGAGATTTACCAAGCTTTGAGGCCAGCGCATCGTGGGTCAGCTCGAAGTCATCCAGGAGTTGGCGATAGGCCTGCGCCTCCTCGATGGCATCCAGGTCCGCACGGTGAACGTTCTCCACCAGCGCCTCGGTCAAGAGTTGTGAGTCCTCGGTGTGGCGTACCACCACGGGTACCTGGGTCATCCCCGCCAACGCGGCTGCGCGGAACCGGCGCTCGCCGGCGATGATCTCATAGCCACCCAAGGAATCGGTGCGAGCAACAATTGGCTGCAGCATGCCGATTTCTCGCAGGCTGTCGGCTAGTTCTTGCAGCAGCGTCTCGTCGAACCGGTCGCGAGGCTGCCGTGGGTTGGGACGCAGATCACTGAGTGGCACCGTCACCAACCCCGACTGCCCCGGTCCTGCAACCGGAATCAATGCTCCAAGTCCTCGTCCAAGTCCACCGGGCTTACTCATCCTGCGTTCCTTTCGTGTCAGGTCCGGTCGTCTGATGACGTCACGCGCTCGACGTTCATGCGCTCGACGTTCATGCAACGGCGCCACGGCGCGCAACGCGCTGGTCCAGTCGGCCAATGACCTCGGTGGCAAGCCTGCGATAGGCCATGGCACCTCGAGACGCCGGATCGAACTGGGTAATGGGCTGACCAAATCCGGGCGCCTCAGCCAAGCGCACACTGCGTGGGATCCGCGCGTCAAAGACCCGCTCACCGAAGTGGTTGGTCACCTCATCCACCACCTGCTGGCTGAGTTTGGTGCGAGAATCCATCATCGTCAGCACGAACCCGGTCATCTCGAGGCCGGGGTTCAGTTGTTCCCGGATGAGTTGGGCGTTGCGACGAAGCGCTCCCAGTCCCTCCAAGGCGAAGTACTCGCATTGGATGGGGACGATGACCCCGTCCGCGGCGGTCATCGCGTTCACTGTCAGCAGGCCCAGGCTGGGTGGACAGTCGATGACGATGACGTCGTAGGTGTCCCGCACCGTGTCCAGGGCGCGTTTGAGTTTGTGCTCGCGGCTGAACGCGCTGACCAACTCGACCTCCGCCCCTGCAAGGTCAATGGTGGCGCGCACCAGGCCCAAGCGGGGTTGAGTGGTCGGCACCACCGTGTCAGCCAGGGCGATGTCGTTGACCAACACGTCGTAGATGGACAGCTCCCCCGGACTGGCACGTAGACCCAGGCCTGAGCTGGCATTTCCCTGTGGGTCGAAGTCCACCAACAGCACGCTGAGACCGTGTTCGGCCAACGCTGCCGCAAGGGATACGGCTGTCGTGGTCTTACCCACCCCGCCCTTCTGGTTGGCGATGGCGAGGACCGTGCCAGCCTCATAGCGATGCGGGACAGGACTATCGGGAAGGTGGGGCGTGGGCCCTTGGTCGGCGGGTCGATGTTCCACGTGAAACCCCTCTGCAGTGGGCGGCGCCCAGTAGCGATACCACGGCGGTGTTGCCGAGGTCTGGGTCATGGACGTCCACCTCCCAGTGGCGCTGATTGTGGGACCCCGTCACGACGTGGGATGCCGCGCGGCGGACCACCTTGCGCCGAGATGCTAACAAGAACTGTCCCGCGATCCGCGGAGCCAACACGGACCGTTTTGGTCTCACGCATGCGAAGGCGGCCCGAAGCACGTTGGAAATAGCCGCGCTCCTGGTCGATCGAGGGACCTTTGACGACCTCCAGACGCCCACGCGCCCGCAGGAAGCCCCGGGCCAGCTCCGCCACGATGTCGAGTCTGGCCAAGGCCCGGCTGACAACGCCGTCATAGACACCACGAAACTCCTCCTCACGGGCCAGCACCTCCGCGCGACCGGCCACGCCGCGGGCATTCTGCAGCCCTAGGACGTCGATGAATTCATTTACCGCGTCGATCTTCTTTCGACGGGCGTCGATCAGTGTCCAGCCAACATGAGGATGAAGAATGGCGGCAACCAGGCCAGGGAGTCCCCCGCCGGTTCCCAGGTCCACCCAATGCTGACCATCTCCTGGAGCCACCGTCTGAATGACCGCGACACTTTCAGGAATGTGGACGGATGCCACCAGTGCTCTATCCCTACCCGAGACCAGGTTGTGAGGCGACTGGGCGATCAGTTCGCCGAGCAATGCCAGCTTCTCGTCGGGCGACTGTGACGTTTCACGTGAAACACGTGACGGGTCGTCCCCTCCCACGTCTGTGCCGTGGCCGTCTAACGAGGCCATCGGGCCTCCTAGTCGGCAGGCCGGATGACCACGCGCCGCCGTGGTTCCGCACCTTCGCTGGCAGATGTCACGCCGCCGGCCGCCGCCGCCAGGTCGTGCATCATCTTGCGTTCGTAGGCGTCCATTGGCTCCAACTTCACCGCACTGTTGGACTCACGCACCTCTGCGATCGCCTCTCGGCACCTCTCGCGAAGCTTCTCCAACTGTCGCGCGCGGTAGCCCTCCACGTCAATGCGCACATGAGACCGGCGCTCGGTGCGTCGCTGAACCGAACAGCGAACCAGTTCCTGGATCGCGTCCAGCGTCGCGCCCCGGCGTCCGATCAACAGGCCACTGCCCACGTCCTTGATGGTGATCATGGCCTGGGCCTGCATCACCTCGATGTCGATGTCACCCGGCAGATCCAGGATGTCCAAGAGTCCTTCAACGAAGTCCGCAGCAAGGTCGGCGTCTTCATCCAACTGCTCTAGCGTTGTGGCTTCATACGACGCCTGGTCTGCAACGTCATTATCGGCTGGGTCGGTGTGCTCCGGCCCGATTTCGGTTTCGGTGCTCATATGAGCCCCCTTATGGTTACGGGTCCCCAGCATCGCAAAGAGTGGGGACGCGGCTGATACAGATCTGTGCGGGCTAGGAGCCGTCGCGCTTTGTGCGTGCCTTATTGGATTCCCGGCCGGCGTCACTAGCTCCGCGATTGCGGTTGCGCGAGCCACGGGGTTGGTTGCCAGAGCCACGGGTGCGCTCTCGGCTCTGTCCGTTCTTGCTCGGTGTCGAACCGTTGCCGTTCTTCCGCGGGGACTCGCCTGAGTCCACGATCTCGGCAGACTGATCGGTCGAGCCGTTTGCCGCAACGTCCTTCTTGGGCGACCCGGCCTTGGGCGACCCGGCCTTGGGCGACCCGGCCTTGGACGACCCGGCCTTGGACGACCCGGCCTTGGACGACCCGGCCTTGGGCGATTTGGACGGGCCACTCTTCCGTGCCGTCTTACGGTCGGCCTCCGCTTTGGCTTCCTCCGCTTCAACCTTCCGGAAGATGAAGTACTGCTGCCCTATGGTCCAGAAGTTGGTCGTGACCCAGTACAGCACCACACCGATGGGGAACGTGAACGACAGGTAGCCCAGGAAGGCCGGCATGATGTACATCATGATCTTCTGGGCTTGGGCCTGGTCGCCCGAGGCCGACACATTTCGGGCCTGCATCTGCTTTTGTGAGTAGAACGTCGTCGCAACCTGCAGGACGACCAGCACGACCGCGCCGATCTCAAAGCTCCCGGCCGCAGTGTCGCTCAGGCTGTTCACCCCGAAGAACGGAGCCGCCGCCAACTCCTCAACCCGTCCATCCTGCAGGACCCGGAACAACGCCAGGAAGATCGGCATCTGCAACAGCAGTGGCAGGCACCCACCGACTGGATTGACCGAGTGCTCCTGGTACAGCGCCATCTGCGCTTCGCGCTGCTTCTCCTTGAGTTTCTTGTACCGCTCGGGGTCGGTCTTGGCCATCGAGCGGTCGGCCTTGTACTTCTCCTGGATCCGTTTGATCTCAGGCTGAAGATGCTGCATGGCCCGCATGGACTTCGTCTGTCGAACCATCAGTGGGATCAGGAAGATCCGGACCGTGACCGTCAACAGGATGATTGACAGACCCCAGGCGTAACCCCCCGCGATGGGCTCCAGCAAACCCTCATACTGGCGGAGGATCGACTCCAACCCCTCAAGGATGCCGTTCCAGATATCGCTTAAGAATCCCATCGTGTGCGCTCCTCAACGAGGACGGCCTGCGCTGAGGTCCTCGGATGGTCGTGCTGCGGTTGCTCGTGTGGCAACTCGGGTGACTGGTCTGGTTGGTGGCGTGCCCGCCTGGGAGGAACCGGGTCAATCCCCGTGCCGCCCCAAGGGTGGCAGCGGCCTAGTCGTCTGAGCGTGAGCCAACCTCCGCTCAGAGCCCCGTGACGAGTGATGGCCTGTAGTCCATAGGCGGAGCAGGTGGGATGGTACCGGCAGTGATCCTGGCCCTTGGGAATCAGGCGATATAGCCAGATCAATTGCACCAAACCCCAAGCCAATGGCGAACGTATGTTCGACTGTGTGGTGGTTTCCATCAGTTCATGACCCGTCGCACTGCCCGTTGGATGCTTCCGCTGACCTCATTGCGCAACTGGCCAAACGGTGCCGTGTCTGCGCCGCTCTTGCCACTGATCACCAGGTCCACGCCTGGGGGCAGGTCGGTGGCAGCCAAACAGGCGCGCAGTCGGCGCTTGACGCGATTGCGTAATACCGCGTTTCCGACGCGACGCCCAGCAATCACGGCCACAGCGGTGGCGGAATCGTCTCGGCGGCGGGCGTGTGTCACCACGTGGGTCGAGCCACTGGCATGACGACCTGCGAACACGTCGCGAATGGCTGCAGACGACCTGAGCCGAACAGTGGGGGACACACCTACCACCGTAGCGATGCCCGAGCGGTCTGTGTCAGGCTGATAGCCGCTTGCGCCCCTTCGCGCGCCGTGCCTTGATGACCCGTCGCCCCCCAGGCGTGCTCATCCGCGCACGAAAGCCATGCTTGCGCTTGCGACGACGGATGTTTGGCTGGAACGTGCGCTTCATGAGTTGACCTCTGATGTGTGGTTCTGTGGTGGAAGCAGCCGACCCCGTACGTGGCGTCGCCATGGTGCTGGCGTGACGGCGGGTGGCATCGTGAAGAATGGGGTCCTGGGCGGGACCGTCGGCGGGCAGTAGCGCGGCATCACAAACTACCGCAGGGCCAGCACGCGCGCCCCAGTGTAGGCAGCGTCCCTTTACCACGCCAACCGATCAACTACCAGGGGTTGTTGCCGCACTCGAACCGGGCCTAAACTCCGCGACCCTCCTACAGGACATTTCAGCCGGCGATCATCGTTCCAAGCGTCATCCACATCCTGTGGACAACTTTGTGGACGGTGCCCGGTGGGTGGATACCTACTATCAGCGTGTCGGCACATCGTCGCCGCGACAAATCGACCTCAACCTTGCGAGCGTGAGCCTTAGATGGAGCCCAAGCCTGAAGACCTGTCCCGCTGGTGGAAGAGCGCGGTCGAGGCCATCTCCACGGACGTCTCCGGCGCCATGCAGATGACCTGGTTGACCGATACCGACGCGATCGGGTTCTCCGATGGGGTGTTCGTGCTCTCAGCACCTGACCAGTTCGCTCAGGAGCAACTGAAACGCAGGCTTCACTCACAGATTGGCGCAGCCATCAGCGCGGTGCTGGGTGAACCGGTCACGGTGGTCATCACCGCTCGACCTCCAGCAACCGGGGGCCGTGCGGTGGGTGCACCGCCCGAGGCATCGGAATCCGTTGAGCAGGTGCCGCTCACGGTCGTGGATCCTGCGCCGCCAGAGTCGAGCTCGGTCGCCGTGGGTCCACTGCCTGGGCCCAACCTGTCGGACAAGTACGTCTTTGACCGCTTTGTGATCGGACCGAGCAACCGCTTCGCCCACGCGGCTGCGTTCGCGGTGGCCGAAGCGCCCGCCAAGGCCTACAACCCGTTGTTCATCTACGGTGACTCCGGGCTGGGCAAGACCCACCTGCTGCAGGCAATCGGGCACTACGCCGGAAAGCTGAGTCCCCGCACCCGGATCACCTACGTGACCAGTGAACAGTTCACGTCCGAATTCGTCGAGGCGATCCGCACCGGCCAGCAACCCGCCTTCCAGCGTCGCTACCGGGACGTCGATGTCCTGTTGATCGACGACATCCAGTTTCTGGAAAAGGCCGAACGGACGCGTGAGGAGTTCTTCCACACCTTCAACGCGTTGCATCACGCTGATCGTCAGATCGTCCTGACCTCTGACCGTGCCCCGCGGGCACTGGACCGGCTTGAAGACCGTCTCCGAACCCGCTTCGAGATGGGCCTGGTCACCGACGTGCGATTGCCTGACCTTGAAACCCGTCTGGCCATCCTGCGCCGCAAGGCCGAGTTGGACAATGCCGAGGTCCCCGGACCGGTCCTGGAACTGATCGCTGACCGAATCGCCACCAACATCCGTGAACTGGAGGGGGCGTTGATCAGGGTGGTAGCAGCGGCCAGTCTGTCCAAGCGGCCCGTGACGCTGACGTTGGCCGAAGCAGCGCTGAAGGACGTGTTCTCACAGGCCGGCAGCATGGAAGTCACCGTGGACATCGTCACCGTTGAGACCGCGGAGTATTTCGGCTTCAGCATCGAAGAGTTGTGCTCCTCCACCAGGACCAGGGCACTGGTCAACGCCCGGCAGATCGCCATGTACATCACCCGGGAACTGACCTCTCTGTCACTCCCCAAGATCGGCGAGGCCTTCGGAGGTCGCGATCACACCACCGTGATGCATGCCCATCGCAAGATCGAGGCGTTGATCAGAGAACGCCCGGCGACCTTCGAGCAGATCCAGGAACTGACGGGACGAATCCGTGCACGTGCACGCGGCTAAGTGGGAGTGCGAGTATCCACAGGGCACCTGTGGACGGCCGGTGGGGAACCCTGGTCTGCCCACAGCCGACCGTGCACACTGGGGGGGAACACGCCAGGCGTTCAGGGAATTACACCTGTGCCCAACAGGCTATCCACACCGGCATCAACACGCCGAAGTAGCTACTGACCTGCATAAACACCGGTTATCCCCAGGGTGTGACAGCCCCTACTACTACAACAAGTTCTTAGTACCTTCTGACAAACCCCAGTTACAGGCGTCGCTGTGACGGTGGATATCCAAGGAGCAGGCCATGAAGTTCCGCGCCGAACGGACCGAGTTCGAAGAAGCGATCAAGTGGGTTCAACGCACCGTCGGTGAACGCGTCAGCTTCCCTGCGATGGCCGGCATCAAGTTGAGCTTGTCAAGCGACAGCCTCACCCTGTCTTCCACCAACGGTCAGGTTGACTCTGAGGTCACATTGTCGGTCCAGGGCCAGCGTGACGGCGGTGCGCTGGTCAGTGGCAAGTTGCTGTCAAACGTCGTACACCTGTTGCCCAACGACGCTGTCGAGTTGGACGTGACCGGAGAGTCGCTGCGGATCAGTTGCGGCCGGGCCAGCTTTGAGTTGCGACTGATGATGCTTGAGGACTTCCCCACGCTTCGGACCCCCGTCGACACCGCCACATCCGCCACGCTGAAGGCTGAGGAGTTCTCCACCCTGGTTGCCCAGGTCGCCCGAGCGGCCAGCACCGAGGACGCCCGTGCGGTGCTGACAGGGATCAAACTGCACGCCAGCGACGGGCGCTTCACCGCGGTGGCGACCGACTCCTACCGATTGTCGGTGCGCACCATCCCGTGGGATGGCGGCGGGGAGATGAACGCCCTGGTCTCCAAACGGGCATTGGACCAGGCGCGTAGCGCCGCCGACATGCTGGGCAATGAGGTGCGTCTGGTGCTGGAGCCCAGCTACGCCACCTTTGAGTTCGCTGACCGGCGTCTGGTTTCCACCCTGATCGAGGGCAAGTACCCCGACGTCAACCAGTTGATCCCTGATGGCTTCGAACGGCGCATCCGTGTGGACCGACAGGCGCTGACCGAGGTGGTTCGTCGTATTGCCGTCGTGGGTGAGGCGGACAAGTCCATGACGCCGGTGATCCTGGAGTTGGCGGGCGACAGCGTCGTCGTCAAGGCTGATTCCAGCGAGGCCGGTCAGGCTGAGGAATCCCTGCCGGTGGAGTTGGAGGGCGAACCGTTGACCATCGCCTTCAACCCCCGGTTCCTGATCGACGGACTGGACGCCGTCGGGGGCGAACAGGTGATGTTTGAGTTCCGTGACGAAGTGAAACCCGCAATCCTGCGCCCGCCGGCACCTGAACAGGGTGACGACGAACCGGTCGCGGACTTCTTGTACCTGTTGATGCCAGTGCGTGTCTGAGGTTCGCTGGCGGCGAATGATCAGCGCCGGACCCGGCTGATGCGGCTGGAGTCCGTCCAACTGTTGGAAGTCCGCAACTATCACCGGTTGGACCTTGAGTTTCCCGCCGGAGTGTCGGTGCTGGTGGGACCCAACGCACAGGGCAAAACCAACCTGCTGGAGTCGATCCACTACCTGGCCCTGGGGCGCAGCCACCGGGTGTCATCCGACGTGGCACTGGTACGCATGGGTGCCGAGGCAGCGGTCATCAGGGCCGAAGGACGCAGCGACGCCGGGCAACGCATCGCGGTCAGCCTGGAGCTTCGTCAGGGTCGCAACCGAGCGCAGTTGAACGGGCAGCCACTGGCTCGGATCGCCGATGCCTTCGGACTGATCAGGTCAGTCATGTTGGCCCCCGAGGATCTGACGTTGGTGAGAGGCGATCCCTCCGACCGACGGCGGTTCTTGGACGACCTACTGGCTGGCCGCCGGGCATCGTTCGTCGGCATCCGTTCAGACCTTGACCGGGCCCTGGCTCAACGAAATGCACTGCTGAAGGACGCCCGCTCCACGGGCAGGCTTGACCCCGACGTCCTGCAGGCCTGGACCGAGACCTACACCAACATCGCCGGGTCGGTGCTGGCGGCCCGGATCGCTGCCGTTCACGCCTTGGCAGAACCTGTGCGACTGGCCTATGAAGACCTCGTGGCCGATAGTCCGTCCCAGGACACCACCCGATTGCCGGTGGTGCGCTATGACCTGTCACACGGACGACAGATAACCGGGAGCACCGGACAGGCCATACCCGATCCGGCAGCGTTGGCTGAAGAACTGCGCCAGGCACTGGCGGCCGCGGAACCCGACGAACGCCGGCGCGGGATGACACTGGCGGGTCCCCATCGCGACGAGTTGTACCTGGGCATCGGGGAGTTGCCAGCCAAGGGGTATGCCAGCCACGGCGAACAGTGGTCGATCGCCCTGGCCCTGAAGTTGGCTTCACACGAGGTGATCGCCGAGGTGGGTGATCAGCCGATCCTGTTGTTGGACGACGTCTTTGCCGAGTTGGACGACCATCGACGTCTCCGTCTGGCCGCACGGTGTGCTGATTTCGACCAGGTTCTGGTCACCTCGGCGGTCGGGTCCGAGGTGCCTTTGGACGGCATGCGGTTCGCTGTGCGAGGGGGTACGGTCACCTCCAGCCCACGTCGTCCCGCCACCTGATCGCCCCTGAGAGAGTCCGATGAAGCAAGGTCGACCCCGCCGGCCAGATCCCCAGCCGCTGGGGCGTGCCCTGGACGAACTGGTGATGCGACGTCGCTGGGCTGGACGCCTGGACGGTGCCCGCATATTCGATGTGTGGGACGAGGTCGCAGGCGAGGAAATCGCCGCTCATGCCACGCCGGTCAGACTGCACGGGGGAGTCCTGGTCGTGCGTGCCCAGGACGCGGGTTGGGCCACCCAACTCAAGTATTTCACGGGCGAACTCCAGGGGCGGGCGAACTCACTCATGGGCCCCGACACCGTCCGTCGGATCCAGATCGTGATGGGTGACTGACGGCCGTCTACGCTGTGACCTGCGTGAATGCGTTCTGGTCCGACCTACGGGCGCGGCTGCTTCGACGTGCTAGTCTGTAGTCCAACGCAGGTTTCAGCCCCACAGACGCGCGTAGACACGCTATTCAGCCTGTCGTGGTCGCCGTGAAGGCAGGGGCGACTTTGCTGTGGCCTCAGGAGGCACGCGCATGGAACACGACGATATCCCAGGCCAACCCGACGACATCGAAGGCCCACGAGACGTTGTGGCTCCGCCGGTCCGGGCGTTGAATCAGCATGACTACGGTGCCTCAGACATCACTGTCCTGGAGGGACTGGAAGCAGTCCAAAAACGCCCCGGGATGTATATCGGATCCACCGGCCCCCGCGGCCTGCACCACCTGGTGTGGGAGGTCGTGGACAACTCGGTGGACGAGGCGATGGCCGGTCGTTGTGACCAGATCAACGTCACTCTGCTGCCCGACACCTCGATCAGGATCAGCGACGACGGTCGAGGAATCCCCGTCTCCGAGCACCTGATCCAGAAGCGGTCCGCCCTTGAGGTGGTGATGACGGTCCTGCACGCCGGCGGGAAGTTCGACAACCAGGCCTATGCCGTGTCCGGAGGATTGCACGGGGTCGGCATCTCGGTGGTCAACGCGTTGTCCAGCAAACTGGTGGCTGACATCACTCGGGACGGGTTCGTGTGGCGGCAGAGCTACAGCAGGGGAATACCCGATGGGCCGGTACAGCAGGTTCGGCCCATGGAACCGGGCGAGGGCACCGGGACCACGATCACCTTCTGGGCCGATGACCAGATCTTTGAGAGCACCGATTACAACTGGGAGACGCTGACCACACGGTTCCGTGAGACCGCGTTCCTGACCGCCGGGCTGCGCATCGCCGTCACCGATCTACGCGAGGGGCGGGTGGATGAGGAGGGCAATCCACTGGCGGTGGAGTTCTACGCAGAGGGCGGGCTGAGCGACTTCGTGAAGCACCTCAACTCGACCAAGAAGACCGATGTGCACTCAGACATCATCGCCTTCTCGGGCTCCGAGCAGCACGACACCCAAGGCATGGCCGAAATCGACGTCGCACTGCAGTGGTCAAGTGAGTACCACGAGTCCATCCACTCCTTCGCCAACACCATCAACACCCATGAGGGCGGCACCCACGAAGAGGGCTTCCGCGCGGCGTTGACCTCCGTGGTCAACCGCATGGCCAAGGAGGCCGGGGTCCTGCCACTGAAGGGCAAGGACGGCATTGAGAACCTTGATGCATCCGACATCCGTGAGGGCCTGACAGCCGTCATCAGCGTGAAACTTGGCGACCCGCAGTTCGAAGGCCAGACCAAGACCAAGCTCGGTAACACCCACATGCGGTCTTTCGTCCAACGGGCGGCGGGGGAGCACCTGAAGACCTGGTTCGAGGAACATCCCGCCGAGGGCAAGCGCATCTTCCTGAAGGCGGTGACTTCGGCCCAGGCGCGCATGGCGGCCCGCCAGGCCAGGGACCTGACCCGTCGCAAGGGCCTGCTGGACTCCACTTCCCTGCCCGGCAAGTTGGCCGACTGCCAGTCCCGCATCCCCGCGGAGTGCGAGTTGTTCATCGTCGAGGGCGACTCGGCCGGCGGCACCTCCAAGCAGGCCCGCAAACGCGAGTTCCAGGCGATCCTGCCAATCCGTGGCAAGATCCTCAACGTCGAGAAGGCGGGCATCACCAAGGTCTTGGAGAATAAGGAGATCCAGGCCCTGATCACTGCCATCGGGACCGGGATCGGTGAGGAGTTCGATGTCACCAAGGCCCGCTATCACAAGGTCGTCATGCTGATGGACGCCGATGTCGATGGCGCCCACATCCGCACATTGGTGTTGACGTTCCTGTTCCGCTACATGCGCGAACTGGTCGAGGCGGGCTATGTCTACATCGCCCAGCCTCCGCTGTACCAGATCAGTCCCAAGGGGTCGAAGTCCAAGAAGTCCATCCGGTATGCCCTGAACGAGCGGGAGCGCGACGCGATCGTCGAGGAGTTGACGGCTAACGGCGGCAAGAAGCCGGAGATCGGTCGTCTCAAAGGTCTGGGCGAGATGGATGATTACCAGCTGGAGATCACCACGATGGACCCGGCCAGCCGCAAGATGCTCCAGGTGACGCTGGATGACGCGGCCGCCGCGGATCAGATGTTCAGCATCCTCATGGGTGACGACGTTCCCGCCCGCCGCGACTTCATCGTCCGCAACGCCAACAACGTGGAGTTCCTTGATGTCTGATCAGACACCACCGATGCCGCCACCGGAACCGCCCGAGGGGGGCGACCTGGCGGCCGTTGAGACCTTCGAGCCGGTGGAGATCGAGGAGGAACTGCAACGCTCCTACATCGACTACGCCATGTCGGTCATCGTGGGACGCGCCCTGCCCGACGTCCGCGACGGGCTGAAGCCGGTGCACCGCCGGATCCTGTTCAGCATGTGGGAAGGCGGCATGCGGGCCGGGACCCAACACCGCAAGTCCGCCGCGGCCGTCGGCGATGTGATGAAGAAGTATCACCCGCACGGCGACTCCTCGATCTATGACGCGCTGGTGCGCATGGCCCAACCGTGGGCCATCCGCTATCCACTGATCCAAGGGCACGGCAACTTCGGCTCGGTCGACGGCGACCCACCTGCCGCGATGCGTTACACCGAGGCCCGGTTGTCGCCGTTGGCCATGGAACTCCTGCGCGACATCGAAGAGGACACCGCCGACTTCGTCGAGAGCTATGACGGCAGCGAGGAGGAGCCACTGGTGCTCCCCAGCCGCTTCCCCAACCTGCTGGTCAACGGGTCGTCCGGGATCGCTGTGGGCATGGCCACCAACGTGCCCCCGCACAACCTGACCGAGATAGCGACCGCCGTCATCGCCCAGATCGCCGACCCCGACATCAGCCTGGACCAGCTGATGCACATCGTGCCGGGGCCCGACTTCCCCACCGGCGCGCTGATCATGGGTGTGACCCCGATCCGGGAGGCATACGAGACCGGCCGGGGCAGCATCCGCATGCGCGCCGTGGTGACCGTCGAGGAGACCCCAACGGGTGGGGAGCGTCTGGTCGCAAGCGAACTGCCCTATCAGGTCAACAAGGCCAACCTGGCACTGAAGATCGCCGAACTGGTCAACACCAAACGGATCATGGGCATCCGTGACATCCGTGATGAGTCAAACCGGCAGGGCAACCGGTTGGTCATCGAGCTGAAGCGCGACGCAAACCCCCAGGTCGTGCTGAATCAGCTGTACAAGATGACACAGCTGCAGGACACCTTTGGCGTGATCAACCTGTCGCTGGTCGGTGCCGGCGGCACGGGTCAGGCCAATACCGGTGTGCCACGGACGATGGGTCTGAAGGACACCATCGCTCACTACATCACCCACCAGATCCAGATCATCACCCGGCGCACCGAATATCGGCTGCGCAAGGCACAGGAACGGTCCCACATCCTTGAGGGACTGATCATCGCCCTGGACAACCTGGACGATGTGATCCAGCTGATCCGGGCCTCCGCCAGCGCCGATGAGGCCCTGACCGAACTGCAGGAACGCTACGACCTGTCCGAGCTCCAGGGCCGCGCGATCCTGGACCTGCCGCTGCGCCGCCTGGCGGCCCTTGAGACCCAGCGCATCCAGGAGGAGTACACCGAACTGCAGGAACGGATCACCGATCTGCAGGGGATCCTGGCCGACCCGCAGAAGGTCCGCGACATCGTCGCCGAGGAGTTGACCGAGATCCGGGACAAGTTCGGCGATGCCCGCCGGACCACGATCCTGCCGGGGGAGGGGGACCTGGACATCGAGGACCTCATCACCGAAGAGGAGATCGTGGTCACCATCACCCAGGGTGGCT
Source organism: Euzebya sp. (assembly GCA_051004735.1). Lineage (GTDB taxonomy): Bacteria > Actinomycetota > Nitriliruptoria > Euzebyales > Euzebyaceae > Euzebya. The sequence goes on from JBPCKA010000112.1 coordinate 46,920, forward strand.
ACATCAAGCGGGTCAAGGCCAACGAGTACCGGACCCAGCGGCGTGGCGGGAAGGGCATCTCTTCGGGCGGGCTGAAGGACGAGGACATCATCTGGGACCTGTTCAGCACCTCGACCCATCATTGGGTGCTGTTCTTCACCTCCGCCGGCCGCATGCACCGCATCAAGGCATGGCAGATACCGGAGAAGAGCCGGACTGCACGAGGGGTGTACATCGCCAACGTGCCGGGACTCGATCTGGACACCAACGAGGTCGTGCGGACTGTCGTGCATTTGCCCGACTTGAAGGAGGAGGGCAAGAACCTGCTGTTCACCACCAAGAACGGCATCGTCAAGCGGACGCGGTTGGAGGAGTACGACTCGCCACGCTCCACGCTGATCGCCATCGGTCTGCGGGACGGCGACGAACTGATCGATGTGCGTCTGACCGATGGCACCGACCAGGTCATCTTGGTCAGCGTCAAAGGCCAGTCCATCCGCTTTAAGGAAACCGATGTGCGGACCATGGGCCGTAGCGCCTCCGGCGTGAAGGGCATGAACCTGGCACAGGGCGACTCGGTGTTGGCGTGCGCCATCGCCGCGGACGATGCCTACCTGGTGGTGATCACCGACGAGGGCTACGGCAAGCGGACGCCACTTGAGCGCTACCCGACGCAGAACCGGGGAGGCAAGGGTGTGAAGACCGCCAAGCTGACCGATCAGCGGGGTGGGCTGGTCGGGGCCCTGGTGGCGGCCTACGAGCAGGAGATCTTCGTCGTCACCGATCGCGGCACGATCATCCGGATGGACGTCAAGGATGTCCGTCCGACTGGTCGTGCCACGCAGGGGGTGCGCGTCATGACACCCTCAGCGGGGGCCAAGGTGGTCAGCGTCGCCAAGGTCATGGAGTTGGAGGACGACGAGGACGGGGTCGACGAGGACGTGGTCGACGAGGATGGGGTCGACGAGGACGGGGAGGACACCAGCAGCGCCGAGGGCGAGGAGTCCTCGTTTGAGGATCCCACCGAGGAGGAGTAGATGATCGGGGCGTCACTCCGGACCGGTGTGGGCGGGTCCGTGTGGTCCCACCGCGTTTGCTGCCAGGCGGGATAGACTCTTCCCACGATGTCGACGACACAGCGCCCTGCCGGGTCCCGCACCAGCGGGGTCACCCGTGTGAGCACCCAGCAGCCCGTCCGTGAACGCGTGCGTACAGGGCAGGTGGTTCGCCGTCGCGCCACGGTGCGTCGGGTGGACCCGTGGTCGGTACTCAAACTGTCGGTGATCTTCTATTTCTGCTTCCTGCTGGTGGTGATGCTGGGGCTGACGGTCTTTTGGTCGGTCGTGCTCAGCATCGGCATTCTCGACACACTGACCACGTTCCTGGACGAGTTGCAGTTGACGCTGGTCATCAACGGGTCAAACATCGCCCGGGCGCTGTTCCTTCTGGGACTCCTCAACGTGGTCCTGTGGACCGGCATAAACGTCTTCCTAGCCTTTCTCTACAACCTCGTCGCCGACCTGCTCGGGGGCTTTCGCATCGAGTTGGCGAGCGAGGAATAGGCACGTACACTGCTGGATTCCGCGCAGCGGTTGCGCTGTCTGACCACGTGGTCGACCAAGCCGTCACGCACGGGCCATTAGCTCAGGTGGTTAGAGCGCACCCCTGATAAGGGTGAGGTCCGAGGTTCAAGTCCTCGATGGCCCACAGCGTTGCCGCGATGACAACACAAGCCCATTGCCTAGCGTAGGCTCAGCGTGTTGCGCAGCACCTCGTCGATCGTGTGACGATCCTGTGGGTCGAGTCGTCCCAGCCGCACCATGAGGCGACCGGTGGAGATCGCACGAACTTGTTCCACTTGGAACCCAGTGGACTGAGTGAGTCCGTTCTCAGCATCGTTCTCCACCCTCACGTGGAGTGGTAAACCGCGCAGTGTTGATGTGCCCGGCACGACGATGACCATCCGGAGATTGGGGTGGTGCAGCCGGTCGTCGGACACGATGACCGCCGGTCTGTGAAACGCCTGTTCCGGGCCTTCGGGGTGCTGACCGAAGTCAACCAACCACACCTCTCCTCGGTAGTGGGTCGGCTCAACGCCCATGGAGGCCATCTCGGGCCCGATCATCACCGCTGAGGACGTGAGCAGTGCGCGGGTCAGGCGCGAGGTCGACGGTCACCTCAAGGCCCGCGTTGCGGACCTGAACTGCAGTTGGCGGTCGTCACGGCCGCAGCCCGCCTTGCCGCACGCATCGGAGATGAGGACCACGTCCCCGACTGACATTGGTTCGACCCTGCAGGGCCTGGTGGCAAAACGGTTGATACGCCTGGAACCCGGCGGATACCGGGTCGTCTCCCGAGCGCTGGCACGGGAACTGGCCGGTCGATGAGTACCCCGGACCGGGTGACCGGGTCGTCTGCCGGGTAGAGTCCCTGGCAACGTCCAGCGGTCCACTCCGGACACCCCACGGCTAGAGGACAAACCATGAAGAAGCTGCTGCTGATGCTCGTCGCCCTGACCGTCGGCGCCTTGGCCCTGAAGCGCCAACGCGACCGTGAGTTGGACGAGGCGATCTGGGAAGAACCGCGCGACCTGTAGGACGCTTCACGTCCCGTCGCGCAAGTTCAGGGGAGGTCTGAGGGGCGTAGGATCATGCGGCCGAAGTCTGCCCGTGCGGCTTGGCGAACCTCTTCGTCGCGATCGGGGTTGGACGAACCACGCCGCCAGGTCGGTGGCGCTGAGCAGGGGCCGACTTTAGGCCCCACCAAAGTCTCAGATCTGAGGGATCGGCCGGATTAGCCCCCTCAACCCTCAGATCTGAGGGGTAGGAGGGCGCGGACCAGGGCCCCCCAAAGCCCAGATCTGAGGGATCGGCCGGATTAGCCCCCTCAACCCTCAGATCTGAGGGGTAGGAGGGTTGGCCGAGCGGGCTCGATTCTTGCCCTTGTATCCCGCACGGGCCGTCCCAGATTGGTTCCGTCAGTGCCGTAGACGGCACACTGTTGCTGGCCGGGTACGATCTCAACGTCATACCCTGGGGCCATAGCTCAGTTGGTAGAGCGCTGCCTTTGCAAGGCAGATGTCGCCGGTTCGATTCCGGCTGGCTCCACCGTGGCCAGTCCGTGGCAGGCTGGTGGTCATGTGGCGTGTCGTTCTGGTCGTCGTAGTGGTGGCCCTGCTGACGGCATTCCTGGGGTTCATCCCGATCGAGTGGGTGCTGGCGCCGATGCTGGGAGTCAGCATCTATGCCGTGGGCGTGGCGTCGCTGGGCTCGTTGAAGCGCGGCGGCTCACACATCCCCGATGGACCCCCC
>JBPCKA010000113.1:0-17904 GCA_051004735.1 Euzebya sp.
GGGGCTCAGCGGACCACAACCCGGGCTGTCGACACCCTATTGCCGGTGGGTGTGCTCTCGTCCCCTCCTGGGCCCCCCACCACCGTGCCTCCCGCTGACGCGACCCCGCCGGCGATGCAGGTCGTTCCACCGCCGGTGCCGATCCTGGGGTTCCCGCAGGTCCCTGGTCCACCGGATGGCGACCTCCCCGGGGTCCCCACCCCGCCCCCGACGACCCCGCAACCGACGGGCCTGCCACCGACGATTGCCGAGCAGCAGTCCGCCTCCGAGGGCGCATCCCATCAGGTCGCCGCCGGTGAGAACCTGTGGGTCATCGCTCGTGCGACGATCTCCGGTGACCCGGACCGCCCGCCAACCGATCGGGAGGTCCACGCCTATTGGGTCAGACTGATCGCGGCGAACGACTTTTCATCCGGAAACCCAGATCTGATCCATCCCGGTGAGGTGCTGCGACTGCCCCCGCTATCCCCCGGCGCAGCGGACGGGCCCGGGGCCGCACCGTGAGTGCAACCTGGCGGGTCAGGCTGTTGACCACCGGGCTATGGATCCTGGTGGTCTCAGGGCCGGTGCTGGGACTTATCGCCCTGGCGGACGCCTCCCCGGCGGCAACGTCACCGCCTCGTCAAGAGCGGCCCTTCGGTCTGGCCGGGCTGGCAGAACTGGCGGTCCTGGCCCATCTGTCCACACTCCCGGGGACGGCGCCGGTCTGGCTCTCGCCAGCTCACCCCGGCCTGCGGCTGCCTCCCCGCGCGATCGAGGGGCTCAGCACAGACCAGCTCACCGCGGCAGCGCAGGCTGTTCGGTCCACCGGGATGTCGGCCGCGGCGGTGGCGCTGAATCCAGCCGGACCGGGGCGATGGGGCGTGACCGTGGCCGTCATTCGAGATGGCCGGACCGAGGGATGGCAGGTGACCGTCGCCGACACGGGCACAGGATTGCTGGTCGAAACGCTGCCCGCCCTCGTGGCACTGCCCACACAGCAGGGCCCCCCGACTCCAGCGATCACACCACTTCGTCCCCCCGATCCCGACGACCGGTTGGCGACGGCAGTCAGTCGGTTCCTGTCCGCCTACCTGTCCGCGGACGGGGAACTGCAGCGTTACCTGTCGGCCGAGGCAGATGTGCGTGCACCGCCGACGCCTCTGGCGGGGATCGAACTGCGGCGCATCGCCACCGGAGAAGTGGATGACCATCACGTCGCCGTGTTGGCCGAGACGCTGCTGATCGGGTCAGACGGAGGTGTCCAGATCGCCCAGTACCCCCTGCTCATGGGCCGTGTCGATGGCCGCTGGGAGGTTCAACGGCTGCTGCCAGCAGTCCCCGTCCAACCCGCTGTCCCGGTGCCACAAGTTGAACCCGCCAGGCCGTCCACCTCCCGCAAGGAGATACCCGCAGATGATTGATTTCCTGACCCAGATGATCACCGACTTCGAAACGGTGATTCGAGCCGGCATCGCCGCGGCGGCGTCGGTCTATGTCGCAGCCGTGTGGTGGAGGACCAAGGCACTGGTGCCGACCCTCACCTCGGTTGTGATGGCCGGCGTGGTGGTGTGGGCAACGGCCAACGTGGGCGTCCTGCGCGATCAGGTCGACCTCGACACTCGGCAGTGGATGCAACCGGGCGACACCCAGTAGGGAGCACCGAGAATGCTGCAGTGCCGGACATACACGCATGCCAGACGGTTTCCGCTGGTGATCGGCAAGGTCGGCGGGTACGCCCTGCCGACCCCGTTGACCCCCGCCCAGGTCGTGGTTCTGCTGGGCACGATCACGGCTGAGTTGGTGACCCGCCATCACTGGGCGGTATTCCCAGGCCCCAGCGACCTGGTGGTGGCCATGATCCTGCCGGTGGCCCTGGCCTGGGCCGTCAGGCACGCCACGGTTGAGGGACGCACACCTCTGCGATTTGCGGTCGGGGTGCTGTGCTACCTGATCAGGCCCCGTCGAGGCCTGCGTGGCGGCCGCCCTGTGACCGCTGATCGTCCCGCCCGCATCACACTGCGACGGCCGGCCGGCCGATGAGCGGCATGGCGGCCAGGCGAATAGAGGGCAATCGGATCTGGACGGTGGACGGATCGGTCTGGGCGGTGTGGCGGGTCGATCTGCCCAGCTATCCCTTCCTGGGCGACGACGAGAAGTTGGCCCTGCACGCACGGGTCCGTGACGCACTGGTGGCCCTTCCGACCGAATCCCTGTTGCTGGGTGTGTGCCGCACCGTGCCGGCCTCAGAACTTGCCGTCCGCGTGATGACCCAGGTGCCCAGCAGTGCCCGGGCCGCGTGGCGACAGATGGTGGAAGGCGATCTGACAACGATGAGTTCCCTGCGACCAGTCCAACGACGCGTGTATCTGTGCGCCAAGGTGTGTCAACCGCGTACCCGCACGATGATCGACAGTGCCATTGACCGTGTGGCGACCACCTTCGGCGGCACTGGCCCGGTGCCGGGACGTGCGGACAGCACGGCAGCTGACGTGGCCACCAGCGAACTCGACGTCCGGTTGAGGCGGACGCTGGCCGTGGTCGCGGTCGGGTCGGAGGAACTGTGGTGGTTGTATCGACGGGCTCCCCTGCGGGGGGTGAAGGACCTGCCACCACCCGGGCTGACTCCTGGGCGCAGCGGACGAGCTCCTGATGACTCGGTCCTGTGGGAGGGCGGGACCAGGCACGATCCACGACGGCCACGGCACCGTCGCTACCTGCGGGTTGACTCAGAGTTCGGGGTTGGATATCAGTCGACCCTGCTGATCTCCGAGATGCCAGCGACGTTCTCCTATCCCGGTGGCGGAGAGTGGTTCGGCATTGCCGACTTGGCGCCCTTCGAGGTGGACTGGTTCGCTCGGGTGCGGGCGGTGCCAAATCTTGATGCCCAGGCACGTGCCCGGCGCCAGAAGCGCCAGTTGACCGCGCAGTACGCGGAGTACGAGGGCGAACCTGCAGGCCCACCGCGGACACTTGCCACGGCGTTGGAGGGGGTCGATGACGAGCAGGCAGCGTTGGCCGCAAATCCCGGGGATCCCGAACTGCAGGTGAGCATCGGCTTCAGCGTCCACGGTGGCACACCGGGTGAGGTTGATGCCCGCGCCGCCCAACTCAGTGACCTGCTTGAGCCGTGGGGGTATGGCCTGCACCGCCCGACCGGAGGGCAGGTGGCGCTGTACTCCGGGGCGCTGCCCGGGTCTGGGACCCCGTCGGTTTGCGCCGACTACGTGCAGTACCTGCTGCCCCGCGACCTTGCGGCCGGCGCACCCGTCGCGGGTCAGGATGTCGGTGATCCGCGTGGGATCCCTGTCGGGATGAACGTGTTCGGCGGACAGCCAGAGGCAGTGCTGATCGATCCTGCTTACGGGCCCGCCACCAACCGGTCGGGGTCACTCGGGGTGTTCGGGGCGCTGGGCAGCGGCAAGTCCTACTTCATCAAGCGCCTGCTGTTGGGGGTGGTGGCCCGCGGCGGCCAGGTCGTCACGCTGGACCGCACCGCGAGCGGGGAGTACGTCCGATTGGCTCCCGTGGTCGCGGGAAGGGCCACCGTCGTCCGACTGGACCAGACCGCACAGGTGGGACTGGATCCTCTCAGGGTGTTTGAGGGAGAGCAGGGCATCCGGGTTGCGCTTGGCTTTCTGACGCTGCTCACTCGCACGACCGCCTCAGACGTCGATGGGGCTGTCCTGGCCCAGGCGGTACGCACCGTCGCTGCCGCCGGAGGTGGCCTGCCCCAGGTACTCGAGGTGCTCGCGGCCGACGACGAACCCGAAGCACATGGTCTGCGCCGCAAGCTGGCCTCATACGCCGGTCACCCACTTGCCAACCTGGTCTTCGGTGAGGCACCGCCACTGCAACTGGATGCCGACTACATCTGCTTCCACGCCCCCGGCCTGTCCCTGCCGGACCGGGACTCGCTGATCCACGAGCACCTGGCACGGCAGCTCCTGCCCGAGCAGGTATTCGCCCAGGCCCTGTTGTACCTGGTGGCGGCGGTGTCCAGGGTCCTGACCTTCGCAGACGCCACTCGTTTCGGCGCGACGTTGGTGGATGAGGCGTGGGCGCTGACGGCAAGTCCCCAAGGTCGACAGTTGCTGCTTGACTCCATCCGGGACGGGCGTAAACACAACGCCGCGGTCTGGCTGCTGAGCCAACACCCCGACGATCTGAGCGACGACGCGCTCAGCCACCTGCTGGGGATGCGGATCCTGTTTCGACAGAGTCGTGGGGCGGCCCCGGCGGCCCTGCGGTTCATGGGTCTGGATCCTGTCGACGAGCTGATCCAGTTGGTCAGCACCGACCTGCAGACCGGCCAGTGTCTCTTGCGTGACGTGGCGGATCGGGTTGGCCTTGTCCAGGTGATGGCGGCCGGTGAGGCGGCCGTACGCGACGCCCTGGACACCACGCCGACGGTGGCAGCGTGAGCGCGTCCACCTCGCGGGTCGTCGGGACGGTCGTCACCATCGCGCTGTGCGCCGCCATGCTGATGTGGGTCGGAACGCCCACGGCCGCAGCCGTCACCGAGGACCCGGCTCCCCCACTGCCCAGCGAGCAGATCGCCGATCCCGATCTGGGTGTGTCCATCGGACCGCCACTGACCACCTCACCCCAGCCCGATGGCAGCAGCGCCACCGGCTCGGGCGCAACCGACCTGCCGGCAGCCGCCGGATCAGGCGACGATCCAGCAGACCCACCGGGGCAGGTCATACCAGCCGAGGCGCTCGCCATTGAGCACGAGATCCAGGCGTATGAGCAGGGTCCCTCGATGGACCTGTTGAACAACCTGTTGCGTGGTGGACTGGCCCCGCGACCGTGGAGCCACTATGACCTGGGCGCCTCGGTCCCCGCCCTGCAGCACATCTTCAGCCATCAAGCCCGCCTGATCTTCTCCGCCGGGATGTGGTCGACGGCGTTCGCCAGTTGGCTGCTGGGCTTCGTGTTGCGTTTCGAGGTCGGACGGATGCTGGCCGGCAGTGTCGGGGCACTGGCCGGCCAGTATCGAGACTTCGCCGATGGCGGGGACGGCTCAGGATTGGAGTTGCGCGAGCTGATGCTGCTGCTCGCGATTGCCCACGCCGGCTGGCAGATCTTTCGACATCGAGAACAGGCCGCGGTCGCTGAGATCATGGTGGCGTTGGCGATCGCGGCAACCGGCGGGTTCCTGCTGACCGATGTCGAGTCCAAAGCCTGCGCCGGCCTGTCGGTCATGGGGGATCTGACCCAGGGCATGATCGATCTTGGTTCCACCGGCAAGTCCTCCAGCGCCCCGCGGGACTATTGCGCCCCGGTCGACGCTGAACAAGGGTCCGGCCTGGACCTTGAGGGCCCAATGTTTCTCACCTTCGTCCACGAGCCGTTCCTGATGTTGCAATGGGGTGTGGTCCCAAAGGTCGGGACGTCGTGCCGGACAGTTGCCGAAGCCCTGGTGACCGCACGATCGTGGAGCGATCTCGATCAACCCAGACAGTTCATGCAGCAGGCCGGCTGTGATGACATGGCCGCCTTCAACGCAGAGTTGTCTGCTGACCGCGTTGCCGGTGCAGCCGCCTACGCGGTTGTCGCGATGGCGTTCGCGGTCGCTATCGCACTTGCCGCGGGAACGCTGTTGGTCGCCCAGGTGGCGGGGGCGTTGGTCCTGTTGTCCATGCCGGTCGCGCTGGTAGTGGGCATTGCACCAGGGTTGGGGCGGGAGTTGTTGGTGCGGTGGGGACACAGCGTGCTCAAGGTCGGGGTGCTGTTCATGGGATCGGGGTTCTTCCTGGCACTGCTGACCACCAGTGTGCGAACAGTCCAGGAGGAGTTGGATGGCAGCAGCGTCTTCGTCCACATGCTGGCCAGTGTCGTAGTCGCCTGGTCCCTGATCGTGGTGCGCGGTCGGATCTTTGCCAGCATGCGTCTGGGCTCACGAATTGTCGGTGCGGCCGATATCGCTGTCACCATGCCTGCAGGTGCGCGGGCCGCAACCAACGTGATCGGTGCGGCCACCCCCGGGGCGCGCGTGAGCCAGGTCCGCGGCAGCGGTCCGGCGGGGGTGCTCACCCGCGGAAGGCACCTGCGTCGCCACCACGACATGCAGGTACCTCACCGTCCTGCAGCTGTCACACGGCCCATGCGGCGCCCGTCCCTGCCGCAGGAGGCCACGTGATCCGCGTCGCGGCCCTGGTCGTCCTGGCGCCGCTGGGGCTGTTGCTGCTGCCACTGATCTTTGGGTCGAGTGCATCGTCCACAGAGGGCCTGCCGTTTCACCCTGACATTCCCGAGGTCGCCATGCGGGCCTACGTCATGGCGTCCGGCGACCCTGGATACCCCGTGGGGTCATGCGTGCTGTCGTGGGCGCTGCTTGCGGCCATCGGCCGGGTCGAAACCGATCACGGTCGGTATGGGGGGTCCTCTGCGAACCAGGCTGGGATCGTTGCCCCGCCGATTCTGGGTGTGCTACTGGATGGATCGCAGCCGGGCATGACCCCCGTCGTTGACACCGACGGGGGACTACTGGACGGCAACGACATGTGGGACCGGGCAGTCGGTCCGCTGCAGTTCATCCCCCAGACCTGGTTCAGATGGGCCCGCGATCTTGATGGAGACGGTGTGGCGGACCCCCACAACCTGTTTGATGCCGCCGGGGCGGCCGCCGCCTACTTGTGCGACACAGCAGGCGGCGACGTCGCCAGTGAAGGGGGGATCCGCCAAGCTGTGTGGGCCTACAACCGATCCATGGCCTACGTCGATGAGGTGGTGGCCTGGATGCGCCGCTATCTGGACGAGGCCACCTATCCCAGCGGTGCAACATCCTCGGGCTCGCTGGCCTGCCCGGCGACCCCTCCGGTGAGGTTCATCGACAGCTGGCACTTCCCACGAACGGGCGGCAGGGTGCACCTGGGCCAGGATCTGTTTGCACCCGAGTCAACGCCGTTGGTTGCGTTGGAGAGCGGCACGATCGTCCAGTTGCGTGTCGCAGCAGGGCTCGGCGGCACCGTCATCTGGCTGCGTGGTGACAGTGGCCAGTTCTGGTACTACGCACACCTACGGGCGTTCGCGACCGGCCTTGCTATTGGAGACACCGTCGCCCAGGGACAGGTGATCGGGGAGGTCGGCAGAACGGGCAACGCCAGGACCACTCCCCCACATCTGCATATCCAGTGGCGACCCTCGGGCCGGTACGGCGCGGACGAGAACCCCTACCCCCTGCTGTCAGCGGCGTGCCCCGGCCATCTCGACAGCGTGGCGAGCCGCGCTGCGCCCCTCCCCGCAAGCGGGGACCTCCCATTGACACCTCAGCGATAAGGATGCCGTCGGGGGCCTGAATGGCGTTCGATCTCGGGCGCCCGGTACAACACGATCTCGTCTTGGTTGGCTGACTTCATGTCGCGCAGTGCCTGCCGTGCCTGCGCTTGCACCGCCGCGACCTCATCCCGGGCCGCCTCCAACCGGTCTTGCAGCGCGTCCAACTGGTCCTCCAGCGCCAGTATCCGCAGGACCCCGGCCAGATTGATGCCCTCCTGCTGGGTCAGTTCCTGGATCAGCAGAACCCGTTCGACATCCCTGGCGGAGTACCGGCGTGTTCCCCCTGCGGTGCGGGCGGGTTTGAGCAGGCCACGTCGTTCATAGGTCCGCAGGGTCTGTGGATGCACGCCGGACAGCTCGGCGGCCACCGAGATGATGTAGACCGCTCGCTCACGCATCATTCAGCACCGCCGGCCAGCATCGATTCCAGATGCTGGCGAGGGTTGGATTCATCCATCGCGGCGAAGTCCTCGACCAGCTTCTGTTGTGTCTTGGTCAACTTGTCGGGCACGGTGACCTGGACGGTGACCAGAAGGTCGCCGGGTTTGCCCTTGCCCTGGTTGGGCGCCCCACGTCCCCGAACCCGGAAGGTTTTCCCCGACTCGGTCCCGCGGGGAATCTTCAGCGTGACCGACCCGTCGATGGTCGGCACCGCCACCTTTGCCCCCAGGGCGGCTTCGGCGAAGGTGATTGGCACGGTCAACAACAGGTTGTCCCCCGACCGGCGCAGGATGGGATGGGCGGTGACATGGACGGTGACGTACAAGTCTCCGGGTCGGCCGCCGGCGCGGCCGGGTTCGCCTTTCCCTTTCAAACGGACCGTCTGCCCATCCGCCACGCCGACGGGCAAGCGTGCCTTGATCGTTCGAGGGCGTTCCTCGACCCCTGACCCGCCGCAGTGGTGACACGGGTCGGTGATCACCTCTCCGCGCCCACCACACTGGGGACACGGTTGGCTGAAGCTGAACATGCCCTGGTTCTGGTTCACCACCCCGGCACCGTCGCACCGACCGCATCGTTGGGGCATCGTGCCCGGCTCCGCCCCGACTCCCTTGCACACACTGCACACCGCGCTGCCGGTCAGACGCAACGTCACCGTGACGCCTGCCATCGCATCCTCAAAGGACAGGGTGACGTCGGCGCTGAGGTCGGCCCCGCTCTGCGCACCACCGCGCCGGCGCGGTGCCTGACCCGCCTGGCCCCCGAACAGGTTTCCCAGCAGGTCGTTCACGTCGAATGAGGCGCCCGCCCCGCCACCGCGGAACCCGCCCAGACCACCCAGCCCCCCGCTGCCGCTGAGCTGGCGGATCTGGTCGTACTCTGCCCGTTTGGTGCTGTCGTTCAGCACACCGTACGCCTCGCTGATGGCCTTGAACCGCTCCTCAGCCCTGGCATCGCCAGGGTTGGCATCGGGGTGATTTTCGCGGGCCAGTTTGCGGTAGGCCTTGCGGATCTCCTCCGCCGAGGCGGTTTTGGACACGCCCAGGGCCTTGTAGAAGTCCTTCTCCAGCCAATCAGCTTGTGACAAAACGCCTCCTTTCAGCGGTGGTGCTCTGGCGGCACGGGCGGGGTCAGTTCCAGACTTTCACCGAGGCGGGGCGCAGAAGCTGGGATTTGAACCGGTAGCCGGTGCGCAGGACCTCGGCCACTTCGGGATGTTCCCGTTCGGTGTCGTCGCTCTCGCTGAACAGGGCCTCATGCAGCGAGGGATCAAACACCTCACCAACCCCGGCGATCTCCTGTAGTCCAGCTCGTGATAACACCTCAAGAAGTTGGGTGTGGACCAGGCGGACGCCCTTTGCCAACTGGGTGTCCTCGGATGTCTCGGCCGCCTGGAGTGCGAAACCGAAGTTGTCAAGAACCACAAGCATCGCTTCGGCCAGGGCCGCGACACCTCGATCGCGTGCCTCGGCAACCTCGCGAAGTCTTCGCTTGTTCAGGTTGTCGTAATCAGCACGGGCGCGTTGCAACTGGTCCAGATAGTCATCGCGTTCAGCAGCCACCTGCTGCAGCGGATCAGGTTCGGGCTCGGGCGCCTCGGTGCCCTCGGCGTGGTCCGACCCAGCCGACGGGGCGTGATCAGTCGGCGCGACTGGCGCGCCCTGAAGCTCCTCGGCCACAGCCCCGACCGCCCCCTGATCGTAGGACTGGGCGTCCTCGGGGGTCGGTACGGGGCCCGGGGGCGGTGGCGTGGCGGGAGGGTCGTGATCGGTCACGAACTATGCCGCTCCAGGCTCTTCGTCATCGACGACCTCGGCGTCAACGATCTCATCGTCGTCCTCTTCACTGGCGCCTGCCGCGCCGCCGGAACCCGGGGCGCCACCGGCATCAGCCGTCGCGGCGTACAGAGCTTGACCGATCTCCTGGCTGACGCGCATGAGGGCGTCGGACGCGGTCTTGAGCGCCTCGTTGTCCTCACCCTTGAGTGCCTCACGAAGGTCGTCCTGTGCCTGTTCCAGGCGAGCCTTGGCGTCCGCCTCGATGGCATCGCCGTTGTCGCTCAGCAACTGTTCGGTCTGGAATAGCAGACTGTCGGCCGCGTTGCGTGTCTCGGCTGCCTCGCGGGCCTGGCGGTCCTCTTCGGCATACTGCTCCGCGTCACGGATCATCTTGTCGATGTCCTCGCGCGGCAGGGCCGACTGACCGCTGATGGTCATCGACTGTTCCTTATTGGTCGCCTTGTCCTTGGCGTTCACGTGCACGATGCCGTTGGCGTCGATATCGAAGGTGACCTCGACCTGGGGCACCCCCCGGGGCGCCGGCGGCAACCCGGTCAACTGGAACTTGCCCAGCGAGTTGTTGTATGCCGCCATCTCACGCTCGCCCTGAAGGACATGGATCTCAACCTGCGGCTGATTGTCCGCCGCCGTCGTGAACGTCTCGGATTTGCGCGTCGGGATGGTGGTGTTGCGCTCGATCAGGGTCGTCATGACCCCACCCTTGGTCTCGATGCCCAACGACAGCGGGGTGACATCCAGCAGCAGGACGTCCTTCACCTCACCGCGCAGCACACCGGCCTGCAACGCCGCGCCAACGGCCACTACCTCATCGGGGTTGACGCCCTTGGACGGTTCCTTGCCGCCGGACAACTCCTTGACCAGGTCAACCACCGCGGGCATGCGGGTGGACCCGCCCACCAAGATCACGTTGTCGATGTCGGCAGGCTTGACTCCGGCGTCTTTGAGAGCCTGCTGGAACGGTGATTTCGTCCGGTTCAACAGATCGGCGGTCATCTGCTGGAACTGGGCCCGGGTCAGCGTCAACTCCATGTGCAGGGGCTGACCATCGCGAGCCGTGATGAACGGCAGGTTGATCTGGGTGTCCTGGGCGCTGGACAGTTCCTTCTTGGCCTTCTCGGCAGCTTCCTTCAGACGCTGGCGGGCCATCTTGTCGGCAGCCAGGTCCACGCCCTCGGTGTCCTTGAAGGATTTCACCATCCAGTCAATGACGGCCTGGTCCCAGTCGTCGCCGCCGAGGTGGGTGTCGCCACTGGTGGACTTGACGTCAAAGACGCCGTCGGCGATCTCAAGGACACTGACGTCGAAGGTACCGCCGCCCAGGTCATAGACCAGGACGGTCTGTTCTTCATCCTTGTCCAGGCCGTAGGCCAGGGCCGCCGCGGTGGGCTCGTTCACTATACGCAGGACGTTCAGCCCGGCGATCTCGCCGGCTTCTTTGGTTGCCTGCCGCTCGGCGTCACCGAAGTAGGCCGGCACCGTGATGACCGCGTCGCTGACCTCTTCACCCAGGTAGCTCTCGGCGTCACGCTTGAGCTTCATCAGGATCCGGGCGCTGATCTCCTGCGCGGTGTAGTTCTTGCCGTCGATCTCGGTCGTCCAGTCGGTCCCCATGTGTCGCTTGACACTCAGGTTGGTCCGGTCGGGGTTGGTGACGGCCTGACGCTTTGCCACCTCGCCGACCAGCGCCTCTCCAGACTTGGAGAATCCGACCACCGACGGGGTGGTCCGGGCGCCTTCGGCGTTGGCGATGACGGTGGGTTCGCCACCCTCAAGAACGGCGACGACGGAGTTGGTCGTCCCCAGGTCGATGCCTACAGCCTTTGCCATGTGGTGTACCTCCGAAAGTTGTGACTTCGTTGGGCACCATGATAACGATCATCGCGTTGGCTGCAAGGAAACCTTAGTGTGTCAGACTCAGGTTTATCCGCTTCGCTTCTGATTCTCCGGTAGCTATTTGAGCAATGAGTGGCCGCGCCATCTTCGGCTGACCCGGCGGCCTCGGGAATCGGCCTGATTGGTCCCGTTCAAGACATAGGTGAGGACGAATGGCAGAAGCACGATCGCTGTCCCGATTATCCACATCAGCGCGGGGTCGAGCATAACGGTCTCCTTACGCGCGTAGTCTTTGCTGGCTGATTCAGGTTACCCCCCACAGGATTGACCCATGACCCTCCCCAATCGAACACTGGTGCTGCTGGTCGTGGCGGCCTTCCTCGCCGCCGCATGTACAGCTGGCGAGGATCCATCCAGTGCCGGTCCGTCCGAGGACGCCGCCGAGCAGGGGCCAGCCAGCCCGGGAAACTCAAGCGTCGTCGGTGCGGTCGCGTTGGTCCCGGGTGCGCAGGTCGACGTCGACCCAGCCATTATCGAGGCAGCCGGACAATGGATCGGCGAAGACTCCGGTCTGAGTCCGATGCTGCAGGAGGAGATCTTCCTTGACCGCGTCACCCGGACACGCGACGTCTACCACCTGACCTTCCTACAGCAGCACGATGAGGTGAGTGTCCGGGGCGCACAGTTCGTGATCCACATCCGCGACACCGGGGAGGTGTTGGGTGCCAGCCAGTCTCTGACCGACGCCCTGCCGGGAGAGGGAGTGAGCGAGCAAGTCACCCAGGACGAGGCGGTCGACATCGCCGAGAAGGCGGTGCGCGGGCCGGTGGAGGGCGAACCCCTGGTGGCGTCGACCTGGCTGGAGGACGGTGATGAGCTCCGCCTTGGCTGGGAGATCAGGATCACGACCTCTGATCCTCCGTCGGGGTTCAGCGTTGTCGTTGACGCCACGGACGGTGCGGTCCTCAGCGTCGACCGGTTGGCCAGCGACCGGCAAGCATCCTCACGCTCAGCGGAACGGCGCGAGATCGCGCAGGCAAGTGCCTGTAATGCACCCCCACCTCCCAGTGCCTGCATTTTCGTGGTCGACCCCATCTATGCCAGCGGCAATCCTGACATTGATCCCGCACAGGCCAATTCCATCTTGGTCGGGGTGTCACTGCCGAACCTGATCGATCCCGCGGCGGGGGATCTGGTCGGCCGGTATGCCCAGGTGGCCCCCTCATTGTTGTCGGCCTATCACGATGCTGACGGTGTCTACGGCGAGGCGGGAAGGGGCGGCCAGGACGTGACCTTCGAGGCGGGGATGACCTACTACTGGGTCGACTACACCCAGCAGGTGGTCCAGGAACTGGGCTATGACTACCACTCCACCGATCCTGTCGACCTGGTGCCGATCGAACCGCAGTTTCCCGACAACGCCTTCTACCTGTTCACCGAGGATCGCATCCATATGGGTGTCGGCAGCGACGGCGTGAACGAGGCGGAGGACGCCCAGGGGATCATCCACGAGTACGGCCACGCATTGCTCCAGGCAGCGGTCCCCGACATCATCACCGAGGAAGGCGGGGCGTTTCACGAGAGCTTCGGTGATCTGGTCAGCGTCTTCACCACCCTTGAGTTCCGCAACGGCGACATCCCCTGCCTGTTCGCGTGGGCCGAACGAGGCCAGTGCCTGCGTCGCGTCGACACCTCACTGGTCTATCCCGATGACCTTCGTTTCGAGGTGCACCTCGACGGTGAGTTGTTCAACGGGGCGATCTGGGACATCTTCGTGGCGGTGCTGGACCGTGACACCGGGCTTGCCCCCGAACAGTGCCAGGATCGTGCCGCCAACCCTTGCGACGCGACCCGGGACCAGGTCTATGGCACCTTGCTGGGCAGCCTGCCCTTCCTCACCCCGGCGCTCAACCTGAACGACGCCGCGACCGCCTTCGCGGTCAGCGACCAGACCTTCTATGAGGGCCAGAACGCCGACATCATCCAGCAGGTGTTCGCCGCGCACGGCCTGGCCGCCAGCGGCACCCCGAACGTGCAGGTCGAGGGATTGATGGACTTCCAGAGCGCCGAGTCCGTTGCCTCGGTGAAGATCGAACATGAGTACCGAGGGGACCTGGACCTGCGTCTTGCGGTGGTGGATGGCGCGGGCCAGGAGTTGTGCAACGCCACGTTGGTGTCACCTAACCCTGATGACGATGGCGACAACGTCACCGGGCGGTTCCGGCTGGACGGGACCCCGTGTGCCCAGTTCCTTCCTCCCAGTCCAGACCAGATCTGGGTGTTGACCGTCGTTGACACCCTGGAGCAGGACGAGGGGACGCTGTTTCAGTTCGCCGTCACCCATCAGGGGCAGCGGTTCATCGCCGCGGGACTGCCCGCGATCATCCCGGACGCGGATGCCATCGGGGTCAGTGCGGTCATCGGCGGCGACGTGCCTGCCGCGGCTCCCGTCGACGGTCCGGCACCGGATGTCGACGGCGGTGATGCGGCCGGCTCGGTGCAGGCTGGTATCGAGCTGACCCACACCTACGTCGGAGATCTTCAGATCCAGGTCATCGTCGCGAACCTGGATGGCGGCGATGTGTTGTGCCGCGTCGATCTGCATGAGCCCGATCCTCAGGATGATTCCGATGACCTGACCCTTGCAGCCGATGTCTCCGACTGCGCAGCGTTCTATCCGCCCAGCCCCAACCAGGCCTGGGTTCTGCGCGTCGCCGACCTGGCCGCGGCCGACACCGGTCAGGTCACCGCCTACACCCTGACAGGCCCCGACGGCACCGTTCGGACCGGGCAGGTCCCCCAGGCCATCCCCGATGAGGACCGCACCGGGCTGTTGATCCCGATCACGGACTGACCCGTCTGCTGAGGTACGTCCCGGTGTCGCTACTCTGACGAATGACATGAACGTCGAGGCAGCCGAGGCCGTACTGGCCTACACCTACGCCTGGTGGCTTACCGGGAGTGACCATGCGGCGCGAACGGCGGTGATAGCTGCGATCGATCATCCCGATGTGCCCGGAGCGGATTCGCAACTCCACATGGAGATCCTGCTTCGTCGAGTGCGCTCAGCAGCCGTGGCATCACCGACGATGTGCCCGGCGTCGGAACTGGCACTGCTGCATGATGCGATCGGCGTGGGTCTGGACTCGGCGGCCGGGCTGGTAATGATCGACGCGCGCGAAGCCCGGACCGAACTTGCCCACGGCCGCCTGGAGGCCCTGGGTCCGGAGAGCCGCTATGAGATCACCCATCCCGAGCGCATGGGTGGACTGGCTGTCGGAAACCCAGCCGATGTCGCCGCGGCACGACAGAACAAGGATCTGCAGGCCCTGCGCGAGATGATCATGACCGGTCGAGACGAGCTGGTCGAGCTGGCCCGGGTGGACGTGCCGGTCGAACTGCTGGACACCATCGCCCGACGCCGGACACCGGTGCCCCATGAACATGACGTGGCCGAGCCGGACGATAAAGCCACAGCCCCGGACCCGCTGGTGGACGAAGGCGGCAGCGAGGTCAGCGGCAGGCGAAACCGTTGGTTGTGGTCACTGGTGGGTGTGATCGCTCTGGCGCTGGTCGTCGCGGCGCTGGCCATCGCCTCCCCCTCAGGTGAGGTCCAGCCGACACCCACCTCGACGGCCACCGACCCGGTGTCGGGAAGTGACCCCGTGGTCGAGTCGGGTACCGGCGCCTCACCCAGCGACGATCCCACGGTGTCCCCGGGCGGACCCAGTATCGCCCCCTCGCCCCCCGGCGCAGCCACGGGGCAGCCGACCGAGGATGTCACCGAAGAGTCCTTCGTCATCTCCCGTGCCGGTGTCACTGTTGGGATCGGGAACGATCCGGACTTCGACAACCCCGGGTCCGGACCGTTTGATCCGGTGGCGATCACCGTTGAGTACAGCGGGGCACAGGATGATGATGCGCTCATCGCCGACTGGACCGTCGATGACCAACCCTTCGCATCGGAACGGGCGGACCTCAGTCCGTTGTTGACCACCAGTCGCTTCACCAAGCAGGTTCCAGAGGACGGCTGGCCCGTCGGACAGCACCTCTTGACGTTCACCCTTGAGCGCACCGGTGAGATCGTTGGAACCGCCCGGTTCGTGGTCGTGGCCGATCCCGGCCAAAGCGGCTGAGCACGCTTGGACACATAGGCCGCATTAGCATCTGGGTTGCTCTATCCCTCTACGAGCCCTGGAGTACGCACCATGCATCGAAAGTTTTCTCGCCGGACGATGCTGCGCGGCAGCGGTCTGGCCCTGGGTGCCGCGGGTGCGGTTCCCCTGCTGAATGCGTGTGCCAGCGTTCCCGATGACACGGCGTCATCCGGTGGCACGGCGGCGGTCACGCCTCGCACGACAGCGAGTGAGGCCACCCCCTCCGCGACGTCCTCCGGCGGTGATTTCGCGGGCGAGGAGGTCACGTTGTTGGTGTACTCCGGCTTGACGGAGAACCTGTATCGCGAATTCTTCGTGCCACAGTTTGAGGCGCTGACGGGCGCATCGGTCACCATCGATTCGGCGTGGACCGAAGGTATTGCCCGCCTGGATGCGGCACCCACCGACAGCCCACCGTTTGATCTGGTGCTGACCGACCCCACCCAGGGACTGCCAGCCGTAGAACAGGGCCTGTTCCAGCAGTTCGATGTGGATCGCGTGCCCAACGCGGCAGCCAACTTCCACCCGAACCTGCTGGACGCCACCATCTACAACGAGGGTTTCGGGATTCCTTTCCACTCCTCGGCCATGACGCTGGCGACCAACACAGACCTTGAATCCGACCCGTTCACCACCTGGAATGAGTTGCTGGAGCGAACTCCCGGACGCGGCTTCATGCTCTACAACCTGAGCTACATGTCGCTGTACACCTTCGCCGAAATGATGGCCGAGGCCGAGGGCCTGGAGCCTGGCATGGGCCGCGCGTTGCTGGAGGATGACCTGGACGGGGTGCTGGCATTCGCCGCCGGCAACGGCGATAAGGTCGGGTTCTACTGGCCGTCCACGGCTGATGGGGTGAATGCCCTGGTCAACGGCGAAGTCGCCGCAGGAAACATCCATGGCAACGGCCTGCTGACTCCCATCCGGGAAGGGGCGCCCGTCTCGGGCACCATCCCACCGGGCACCGACGCCTACGTCCAGTTGTTCTTCGCCGTGCCGCAGAACGTGCGCAACCTGGAGTTGTCGTTGGCAGCGCTGGATCACATCTGCAGCCGTGACTTCCAGCAGTCCCTGACGGAATCAGGCGAGTACTCCTGTGCCATCCCCGACATCGCGGAGGCGTATGCCGCCACCGACGAGTCCTGGGCGGCCGCATTCCCGGCGACAGCCGCTGACTTCGACAACCTGAAGTACTACCCCTACGACGTCTACGCAGCCAACGCCGAGCAGATCGCTGAGGTCTGGGACAACGACGTGCTGCGCTGAGCAATCCCATGCGGGTGGTGGTCGTGCCCGCGGGGCGTCCGGGGAAACTCCCGTTCAATCTGATGTCGGGCCGAGACTCCCGTCGCTGATTTTGCGGCCGCGAACCACGGGTGAAACGTGACGGAAACCTCGGGGGGTTGAACTGCAGGCTTCAGAGTTCCACGACGACAGGCAGGAGCGAACACGATGGCTTTTAGGGCTGAGTATCTGTGGATCGACGGCAGCGAGCCAACAGCGGAGATCCGGTCCAAGACCAAGATCCTGGCCGCTGGCGATCAACCGGGGATCTGGGGCTTTGATGGGTCCTCGACCAACCAGGCGACGGGGGACAACTCCGATGTGGTCCTGCAGCCGGTCTTCGTCTGCCCCGACCCGATCAGGGGTGGGGACGACATCATCGTGTTGTGTGAGACCGCTCTGACCAAGGACCTGTCGCCACACCCGACCAACACCAGGGCCAAGGCGCGGCAGACCTTTGCGCAGTTCGCCGACCAGGAACCGCTGTTCGGTCTGGAGCAGGAGTACACGATGCTGGACGCGGCCACCGGGTGGCCGGCGGGTTTCCCGCAGAACGGCTATCCCGGTCCGCAGGGGCCCTACTACTGCGGTGTCGGTGCGATGAAGATCCATGGCCGCGACATCGTCGAGGAGCACACCACCCTGTGCATCCAGGCCGGCCTGATGATCGCCGGGACCAACGCCGAGGTCATGCCCGGCCAATGGGAGTTCCAGATCGGCCCCGCCGACACCCTGGCAGTGGCCGACCACCTGTGGGTCGCCCGCTACCTGCTGTACCGCCTGGGCGAGAAGTACGACGTCGAGATGTCCCTGGCGGCAAAGCCCATGAAGGGAGACTGGAACGGCGCCGGCATGCACACCAACTTCTCCACCAAGGCGATGCGGGAGGGGTATGACGCCATCATCGCCGCGTGCGATGCCATGGGTGCCGATGGGGTCCCGGCCAGGCACCTGGTCGGCTACGGCGTGGGCATCGAGGATCGCCTGACCGGCGCCCACGAAACCCAGCGGTTCGACCAGTTCAGCTACGGAGTGTCGGATCGGGGAGCCTCCATCCGCATCCCCTGGCAGGTCGAGCAGGACAAGTTGGGCTACATCGAGGACCGTCGCCCCAACGCCAACGCCGA
>JBPCKA010000114.1:0-10038 GCA_051004735.1 Euzebya sp.
GGGTCCGATCTGTCGGCGACCGACGTTGGCCGGGGCTCAGCCCCGCCCGGCTGGAAAATGAACACCGCGTAGATCGCGAACAGCCCGACCACCACGGTCAGAGCGATGGCCAGTGGGCGCCGATTCGCCTCATCCATCAGATCGTCCCCAGCCGCCAGCCCCGGCCACCGCCACCACGACGGCCGAACCGCGAACCTGACTGACTGTCCCCGACATACCACCCGCAGGCTAGCGCCCACGGGCCGGCCCCAACAGGCCCCTATCCACAGGCCCCTATCCACAGCCAGATCTACTGGTCCAGGTGCTCCACGACGGTAAACGTGATCTGGGCCAGGGTCTTGATCTGGCGGTCATCAAGCAGGTCGATCAGGTGACGTCTGACCGAGGCGACGTGGCCTGGGGCCGCTTCAACCAGCGCCTGCATCCCGCACTCGGTCAACACCAGCCAGGCGCCCCGCCCGTCATCGGGGACCTGCTCCCGCGCCACCAGACCCCTCTTCTCCATCCTGCTGATGTGGTGAGACATCCGGCTCTGCGACCACAGCATCCGCCCCGCCAGTCCGCTCAGCCGTTGCCGGTGATCCTCCGCCTCGCTGAGGTTTGACAACACCTCGTAGTCAGGCATCGACAACCCCGACTGCTGGGTCAGGTCACGGGCTATGCGCGCCTCGAGCAGGGTGATCATGCGGCGGTAGCCCCGCCAGGCCTGTTGTTCGGGAGCAGCCAACCACTGGGGCTCATCCGATCTTGCAGTTATTGACATATCAACTACCATAGTCCACGTTTACATGACATATCAAGTACAAGACCCGCCTCGCGCGTGAAAGGCAGCGATGTCACCCCAACCCGACCCCTCAACCATCCGGGTGCTGGCCATTCCTGGCAGCCTCAGAGCCCAGTCCCTCAACCGCCTGTTGCTCGAAGCAGTGGCGCAGGACCCTCCCGAGGGCATCACGATCACCGTCGGCAGCATCTCCGGACTGCCCGTCTTCGATCAGGACCTTGAAGCCGAGAACAACGGTGGTCCGGTCGTGGCTGCGCTCCGGGATGCGGTGCGTCAGGCCGACGCCCTACTCGTCGCAACCCCCGAGTACAACCAGTCCATCCCCGGCGGTCTGAAGAACGCCATCGACTGGCTGTCACGCGAACCCGATGAGGTCCTTGACGGCAAGCCCGTGGCCGTCACGGGAGTGACGCCCGGCAGTTGGGGCACCCGCTACGCCCAGGCGGCGGTCAGGCACACCCTGTCCGCCACGGGCTGCATGGTGATGACCTCCCCGATGCTGTTCATCCGTCAGGCCGCCGGCAGCTTCACCGACGGTTCCCTGACCGACGACCGGGTACGCGACCATCTGAACGGCCTGCTCGTTGCGCTGGGCCAGTGGACTCGTCTGACGGCAACGGCTGACGCGGCCTGAACCCGACCTGCCCGGCAGGTCACGGGTTAGGGCAACAGAGTTGCCCTAGGCTGGTGCAGTCCCCTCACACATCTGGGGGTGCACCAGTGCGTCATGCCCAGTGATCCGTCGACCTTCCTCAACCGTCAGCCCGACTCGGGTCCTGACGAACTTGAGGTGTCCGCGTCGTCGGGCTCGGCCTACAAAGCCCTGCTCAGCAACCGGAACTACCGGTACTGGTTCGCCTCCTCATTCATCTCTGCACTTGGCGACTGGATCGGGTTCGCGGCACTGACTGCCCTGATCCCGGCCATGGAGGCTGGCAGCGGCAACGGGCAGGCGGGCCTGTTCGCCATAGGCACCCTGTTGCTGATGCGACTGCTGCCCAACGTGATCTTTGGCCCCCTGGGCGGGGTCATCGCCGATCGGTATGACCGCAAGAAGCTGATCGTGGTCACCGACATCGCCCGGTTCGTCCTGTTCGCAGCGGTCGCCGTCGCCGATGACATCGTGGCCCTGTTCGCGCTGACCTTCATCGTGGAGATCTTCAGCCTGATCTTTCTGTCCGCCAAGGACGCCTCGATGCCCAGCGTCGTTGAGAACAAGGAGCACCTGAGCGAAGCCAACCAGCTGAACCTGCTGGTCAGCTATGGAACCCTGCCACTTGGGGCCGCCTCGACGTTCATCATCGCGGTGGTCGCCTCGTCCCTGGGCGATCTGGTCCCCGAGGGCACCGATCCGCTGCGCATCGCCCTGATGGTCGACGCGCTGTCCTACCTGGTCAGCGCGGGTTTGATGGCCCGGGTGCACCTGCCGGGGGAGCGGGCCCGTCGTGAGGAATCCCAGGAGAACGATACCAGCGTCCTGCAGGAATTGAAGGACGGTCTGACGTTCATCCGGGACTTCCCGCTGCTGCGAGCTCTGATCAGCGGCATGGTCGGCGTGTTCTTCGGGGCTGGCCTGATCGTCAGCCTGGGCTCCTCGTTCGTGCAGGCAACCCTGGGCCGGCCCGATTCGGACTGGACCCTGCTGTTCACCCTGGTCGGGGTCGGTCTGGTCATCGGCATCGTCGTGCTGGTCCCGGTGATGAAGCGCTTCGATCAGGAGAAGAGCTTCACGGTGTTCCTGACGGCGGTCGGTGCCATCTCCGCGGTCACCGCCCTTGCCCCCAACTTCTACGTCGTTCTGCCGCTGGGCCTGATGCTGGGCGCCGCCGCCGGAGTCGGGGTGGTGCAGGGCTACACCCTGCTGCACTCAAACACCGTTGATGAAACCCGCGCCCGCACCTTCGCGGTGTTCTACACCCTGACCAGGGTGGGACTGCTGGTCAGCTTCGTCCTGGGCCCGTTCGCCGCCGGCGCGCTGCAAAGCATCAACCTTCCCGGTATCCGGGTCATGCTGATGTTTGGAGGGGTTGTCGCTGCCTACTTCGGCATCCGGGCGCGCATCGCGATCGGCGACATGAAGCGCGGTCAGGCGGAGGGTCTGACCATGACGGCCGCCGCAGCCAAGGCACGCCTGCAAGGCCTGTTCATCACCTTCGAGGGGGTCGAAGGTGCCGGCAAATCCACCCAGATCAAGCTGCTGGCTCAGCAACTGCAGGCCGAGGGCCACGAGGTCCTGGTCACCCGCGAGCCCGGCGGGGCACCGCTGGCCGAACGCATCCGACAGATCGTCCTGGACCCTGCCATCACCGACATGACCGACCGCACCGAGGCGCTGCTGATGGCCGCCGCCCGCGCCGACCACGTGCACCACACCATCAAGCCTGCGCTTGAGCAGGGCACGATCGTGCTGTGCGACCGGTTCGTCGACTCCTCACTGGCCTACCAGGGACATGCCCGAGGACTGGACGTCGAGGACGTTCGTCAGGTCAACCACTGGGCCATCGATGGAGTCGAGGCCGACGTGGTCGTGCTGTTGAAACTTGACCCTAAGGAAGGCATGCGCCGCGTCGAGGAACGGGCGGCGGAGGGGCGCGCCAACCAGCTCAAGAACCTGGGCGGCAAGGTGTATGAGCTGTCGCGTTTCGCCGAGCAGGTCGCCAAGGACCGCATGGAGGTCGAGGGGATCGAGTTCCACCAGAGGGTGGCCAAGGGCTTCCTGGACCTGGCGCGTCGGGACCGGCGCCGCTACGTCGTGGTGGACGCGGGTGGGCACAGCGACGACATCCAACGCCAGGTCCGGGCCGGTCTGAACCGCTGGCTGCCACTGGCTGACGAAGCCAACCCGTCCTCCTCAGATCAGGTGGACACTACCGATCCTGGTGTGGACGACATCTCAACGGCAGGCTGAGTCTTCCTTCTCGTGCCGTGGATATGGCTGATCCGATGGTCGGCGGTGTCGGGGGGGTCGGCTAGGGTGAGGGGTCGTGGATGTGTGGGAGATTCCGGCCCAGCGCCGGGCAGCCGAGGTGCTGGCCGGGGCCGTTGATCGTGACGATCTGGGGCATGCCTGGGCGTTCGTCGGGCCCCCTGAGGTGGGGCAGCAGCAGGTGGCGCGGGCCTTCGCGGCGGCGGCGAACGGCGTGCTTGAGGACCCGGTGCAGACCGGTCGGTTCCTGCGCGGGGTACATCCGGCCTACCGGGAGTTCCAGCCCGTCGGTGCGTATCACCGCAAGGAGGACGTGCATGGGTTGTGGTTGGATGCGGCCAACTCCACGGTAAAGGAGGGTCGCGTCAAGGTCCTGCGGATCGTGGCGGCAGACCGGATGAACGACAACGCGGCCAATGCCTTCCTCAAGGCACTGGAGGAGCCGCCCGACGGCACCGTGTGGATCCTTGACCTGGCCGATCCCGAAGAGGTGCCCGACACCATCCTGTCGCGGTGCCGGGTGGTGACGTTTGCCCCCTGGACCCTGCAGCAACTGCGTGAGCTGGCCGGGCAGTTGGGCGTGTCGGGGGAGGATGCGGAACTGGTCGTGCGGGCGGCCCTGGGCTCACCCGATACGCTGCGGCGCCTGGCCGATCCGGTGGCGCTTGAGGACTACCGGATGCACCGCTCCTGGTTGGTGGCGGTGCGGGCGGAGGGCCCGGGGTTTGCGTTGCGGGCATCGCAGGCCTTGAAGGGCGAGATCGGGCGGCGGACCAAGGCGATGCAGAAGCAGGGCGAGCAGGTGCTTGAGGACCTGGTCGAGCTCTATGGCGACCAGCCACCCAGGTCCATGGTGAAAGAAACCGAGGAGCGGTACAAACGGCTGGTCACGGCCGAGAAGATCATCACGGTCCAACAGGCCCTGGACGACGTGGTGGGGTGGTGCCGCGACGTGCTGGTCGTGGGCGGTGGCGGAGGGGCTGCGGGGGTGCGCAACGTGGATGCGCTGGAAGAGTTGGAACTGCAGGCACAAGGCGTGTCGGCCGGGGCGCTACTGGACATCTGCGACAACGCCCTGCATGTTCGAGAGTCCATCGAGGTCAACGTCGGGTATCCCCTGGCGATCGAGACGTTCATCCTGACCGCGCACGCCAGGATGCTCGCCGGTTGAGTTGTTGGGGTTCGGGCCGGACGTGACAAACGCCCCGACACGAATCGTGACGGGGCGCCATTTTGATTTCTGTCGGGTGGGTTACTGGCAACCGGCGGCGAAATAGCCGCTGAGGTTGGCCGAGGCAGTGGCGAAGGCGCCGTCGGAGAAGGCGGCCGACAGGTCGGTCAGAGCCGCCTGGGTCTCGGCGTCCGGCACCTGGCCGGGCTCAAGGTTGATGCCGTCCAAGGTGGAGGCGGCTTCGCTGTAGGTGTCGGCGATGATCTGGAAGTCAGCCTGGAACTCGTCGGGGACCGAATCGGCCAGGTCGGTGATGGCCTGGATCTGGCTTTGGACCTCGGCCTTGTCCACGGTGCCGGTCAGGGCGGTGGCGATGGATTGGGGGACGGCCGTCAGGGCGTTGGCGGCCTCGGTGCAGGCGGCCGAGTCGATACCGGCAACCGCGTCGGCGGGTGCATCTGCACTGGTGTCATCGGCCGAGGATGACGTCGAACCGGAATCGGATGTGGTGTCTGCCCCTCCACAAGCCGTCGTGAAGGTGGCGAGAACCGCCAGGATGATGACCAAACGGCGCATCTTCCCTGTCCTTTCTTTGGGGTTTGCCTCGCCGGGGAACCGGCGACTTGTCAGCGGGCGGCACACTAGTCCGTGGGGGCTGGTCTGTCTCTTACATTTGTAGTTGGCCGGTTACGGCGGGTCGTGCCGGCCGGCGCCCGCGGGCCGGGGCGGATAGCCGGGCCGGGCTGAACCTCGTACACTCCTCGCTCCGGTCCACCCCGTCGTGGACCCAGGCCGGGTTAGCTCAGTCGGCAGAGCGATTCACTCGTAATGAATAGGTCCGGGGTTCGATTCCCCGACCCGGCTCAAACACCATCTGACCAGCGGTTTTGATGGGTTCTCCACAGCAACCCCTTCACGGCACCTCGGTGAGGCCGGGCGGTGCGCGCGAGGCACACCAATGCATCGCGCCAGGGGACCGGCTATGAAATCGGATAAGAACTGGGGCCGACAGGAGAACATCCGATGGGCCATCGAGATAGACGAGGGGCGGCCCTGCTCCACTGTTCCTGCACGACCGAAGGCAGACTGCAAGCGCCAACGCGGTTCTCAGGCGCTGGGACGGGCGCGGCACCGCCGTGTTGGCGTGAGACGACTACCTGAGCGTTCGCGCGAGAGAGGCGACCTACCCGAATATGGCGAGTACCCGCGGGGCAGCGAACGTCCGGTTGTAATTCCCGGCGCTAACCTGGATCAGCATCCCCGCTGTCTCAAGGCGGCGGATAGCGGCGTTGGCCGTGTTGTAGCTGACGTCGTAGCGGGACTCGACGGCCCTGGCGGTGACAACGGGGAAGCCGATGAGGTCCTCAGCGATCTGGATCGCCAGGCCCCGAGCGCCTGTGTCGCGGAGGTCTGTCACCAGCTCCCGAACTGTGCGCTGTGCCGTCCGGATCAATGCCAACGACTGCTCAGCGGACCGGTGGAGTCCATCGGAGAAGTACCGGACCCACGGGTCGAATTCACCGGTCTCACGCACAAGCTGGAGCTGACCGATGTAGTTGGCCTTGTCACGCTCGAAGAAGCCGGAGATTGTCATCACGTGGTGATGTACAAGGTTCTCCTCGATGAGCTGAAGGATCACGACCAAACGGCCGAGCCGCCCATTGCCATCCACGTACGGGTGGAGTGTCTCGAACTGGTAGTGCCCCAAGGCCACGCGGACGAGCAGGGGAAGGTCTGCGCGGTGGACCCATTCCTCCCAGTGGCTGAGGAGTTCGGGCAGCAGGTGGTGTGGGGGTGGCACCAAGGCGGCGTCGTACACGCGGCAGTCGGTCGGGCCAATCCAGTTCTGGGTCTTGCGGATCCGCCCAACGGCGTAGCCATCCCCCCTGACTCCGCGCAGTAGCGTGCCGTGCGCTGCGTTGATGAGGCGCATGCAGACCGGCAGGTCAGCGAGCGCTGCAATCCCTTCCTCCGCCGCGTGGACGTAATTGAGCACCTCCATGACCTGGCTGTTGGTTGGTGCGGCCTGTTCCTCGGCACCGAGGAGGTCGCCGAAGCCGGTGTGTGTGCCTTCCAGCGCGGAGGTGCTGACTGCTTCGCTTCGCACGAGCGGACGGACAAGAAGTAGGGGATCCGGCAGCTCGCTGACCGCGCCGTCCAGTCGTCCGATGGCGGCTTGGGCCCGCATCAAGGCGGTCCACGTCTCTGGCGCAAGATCTACCTTGTCCGGCAGGATGTCAGGGACGTAGGCGACATGCTCGTACTCCTCGTCATAGCGGCGATCGCGCCCCTTGATGGGCACGAGCTGGCCTATCGGCGAGTCCAAGACCGCGCCTCTCACCAAACACCGCCCCACCGAATCTCAGTAGAATTCCACATACTGAGAATATACCGCGGTCTTGTGATGTTCATTGAGATTCCCGACCAACGAAACTCACTTGATCTCAAAGATGTGAGATTCTCCTGCGCTATCGCTGTGCCCCCTGTCCACCCGAGTTTCCGCCGTGTCGAGGATGGGTTCTGGGAAGAGGTCGACGGTTTGCGCGATTCCTTCCGGATCATCCATCGGGTACAGCTCCTCGACCATGTCTTGGGGTAGACCGCGGTCGAGCAGCCCGGCGATCGCTCGCGTTGTGAGGCGAGAGCCCTTCAGGTGAGGCTCACCGGAGATGCGTCCTGGATGGATCCGTAGCTTTGGACGGGGGCGACGCAGGTCGACGCTGTCAATGAGGAGTTGGCCGTCCACCATTGCCGGCGGGTCGTGCATGATGACGATCTGACCTGACCGTGTGACAAGGATCGAGGTGTGCGGCGCGTCACCTGAAGCGAACGCCTCGGCCCAGCCCTTCTGGTCGAAGGTCTTGCGGAAGTCGGAACCCGTCGACGCGGTAGCGAGCGTCGAAGCGCACCTTCGGCTTTCGCTGGCGCCCACACCGGTCCGGAGATCCAGGCCTACGTCGGCGACGGTTCGCGCTATGGGATCGACGTGACCTACGTCGCACAGCCTGACCCGCTGGGACTGGCCCATGCGGTGTTGACCGCCGAGGACTACCTGGGGCACGACGACTTCGTCGTCGGGGTCTATCTGTTCAGCGGCAACATCATGGATGCCTGTCATGCCATCAACCCCTCACCCCGTGGGGAGCTTGAGATCACCGACGCCATCCAGTGGCTGATCGACGACGGCCAGCAGGTGGCCGAGCGGACCATAACCGGGTGGTGGAAGGACACCGGGAAGCTGTATGACATGTTGGAGGCAACCGGATCGTGCTGGACACCTATGAGCAGCGTGTCGACGGGTCACTTTGATCCAACATCGTGGCCCTCCCCGTGACGACCGGGCCGTCCGCGACCGTGACGTCCAACTTGGTTTCTCGTGGTGACTCAAGATCGGACTTGACCGCGTCCAATCGGCGCGAAGGGTTGTCGGTCGGACCGATATCGACGAACAGCACGTCGCTGAGCAGGTTGGGAATGTCAGGAACATCTGGTCCGTACGGCAGACCCGGGAAGTCGGGAAAGTCCACCCCGGGAAGTCTGGCAGGTCCGGAAGGTCGAAGGGCAACGGACCGGTCTGCGGCGGCAGTTGGGGCAGGGTCACCGGATCTCCAATCTGCGGCCCGCCGCACGCTTGGCCCCCCGTGACCAGGCAGATCAGACGCTGCACTGACGCCTGCGTGGTCTGTCCCTCGTCTTGTCGCCCACGGGTAACGACAGGGCCGAGATGTCATCCCGTCGTGAGCGCCAGGACCCAAATCTGGCCGCCCAAAAGGGCCCAAATCGTCTGGGGCCCCTCAGCAGTCCAGAACGCGATAAATGTCGCCCGTCGGTTGCTTCTCATCCACTCGTGCACAGTCGCCGACCTGCTGAGGTTCGTATTCCTCCAGATCCACCAGTTGCACGCAGCGGTCCTCCTGACCCCCGAGGTCGACACAGATCGTGTCATCCTCGACGCTGGTGACCGTCCCCTCGATCGGGGCGGAGGGGACGCAGTTTGTCCCCATCGCGGCCAGCGCCAGCGCCAGCAGTGCGCGTCCACGCCAAACTCCAGGCTGCGATCGGGTCATGAACCCATCGTAGTTGAGGATCGTCAGGTCAAGATCCCCCGCGTCGATGGGGCCGGCACACCATCCGGGGCGCCCGTGCGCAGACGTGCGTCCAAGGTCCGCAACGTGCTGGTTCGCGTTCCGATGAGACGTACGGTGTCCAGCACGATCAGCGCCGCGCCGTGGACCGCAACGGCGCCGGCTCTCGGAGCACCCGGTCGTGCCGCTCGATTCGCTCCGCCGGCTGCAGGGCCAGCAGACGTCGGATCTGTGGTTGATCCACATCGCGGAGAAGGTCAGATGGCACGCGCACGGTGACGCGCTGTCCGACCGGTGGGCGCCCTCGACGTCGCGAGGCCAAGGCGCGAGTTTACGACGCCGTGTATCGCTCGTAATGAAGTAGGTCCGGGGTTCGATTCCCCGACCTCGGCTCTACACAAACCGGAGGTCAGACACTGGTTGGCGGAAGGCTCTCTGCGGGGGTGGTTGCTTGTGCTGATCGCCGATTGCAGATCCGTCGCGGTGGCTCCGCGCCCCGAGGTTGTTGAGGAGCAGGCGTGTGATGGCGGTCGGAACGGTGGTGACGCCACGATCAGGCCCAACGTCACCGCGACTGCGCCCCCGAGGCATGGCCGCTACGAGCGGTCACCGCGGACGACCGCCGTCCGGATGAAACCCGGTCCGTGGCGGTCCTGGAGCCCGCGGCGCTGGGGCTCGGCCAGGACCATCCAGCTGTCGCTGTGGCGCGCCGCACCAGCGACGTAGAGACGGCCGGCGGGGCCAAACGCCGACCTTGCAGCGAAGCACCGTACGCGCAGGGGTTGCGACGATTCCAGCCGCCTGCACAGAAGCCGTGATTTCGATTGCCTGCTCGTGCGCGTAGGGTCGGGAAGATGGTGGTGCAGAGCGAGTTGCCCGTCGCAGTCGCGGCGTTAGTCGGCCGCGGCCGTGAGCGTGCGAAGGTGGCCGATCTGGTCGCGGACGCACGGGTGGTGACGTTGACCGGTTCTGGGGGTTGCGGGAAGACGCGTCTGGCGGTGGAGGTTGTTGGGGACGTGGCCTCGCGGTTCTCCGACGGGGGCGGTTGGGTGGATCTGCAAGGGGTGAGCGA
>JBPCKA010000115.1:0-59384 GCA_051004735.1 Euzebya sp.
CCTCCCGCAGGCGCGCCGCCACCCGCAGGCGCGCCACCACCCGCAGGCGCGCCACCACCCGCAGGCGCGCCACCACCCGCAGGCGCGCCGCCACCCGCAGGCGCGCCACCACCCGCAGGTGCGCCGCCACCTGATGGGGCACCACTGCCAGAGGGGGACCCACTGCCAGAGGGGGACCCACTACCGGAAGGGGACCCCGCTGAACCCGTCGAGCCGGGACTTCCGGGTGAGGAGCCCGACCCGGTGGAACCGGGTGACGTGACGCCGCCGGGGCTGGCGCCGGTGGCCCCGGGTGAGTCGGTCCCGGTCCCGCCAAGGGCAGCGGGATCCTGACTGCCGTCGGTCGCCAGAGGATCGATGAACTCCGCCCCGCCGTCCTGTCCCAGGGAGGGATCGAACCCACCCTGGTCCACGAAGCCGTTGTCCCCGCCAGCGGCAAACCCGATGGCGGCCTCGCCCTCGGGCTTAAGCCCGCAGGCGGCGGCCAACATGGCCAGGACCGCCATCACAGCCATCAGGCGAAGGCGTCTGGAGGTGTAGGTTGAGGTGCGCCCGGTCTGAGGGCTGCGCTTGGTTGGATAACGGTTCATCGGCTCGATTTCCTCGTCTTGGTGACGCGGGGGAACGTCACTCAGGTGTTCAACCAGGCACCCGCCCGGCGTGCGATAGATCAGATCTGGAAGCCGCGTTCGCGGAGCATTCGGGTCATCGCGCCGGAGCGCAGCACTCGTTGGACCGGAGCCCCGTCAAGGACGCGGCTGTACCAGAACGCACCGCCCAACAGCATGGGCAGCAGGACGAAGGGGATCCATCCGGAGGAGGCCGCGTCGGTGGGGGTGGCGTCATCCAATGGCCCGAAGCCCTGGGTGGCACCGGTGGTCGTGTCGAGAGCCGTGGGGTCATCGAATCCGGTGGCGAGTTCGGCACCCGCGTCGGTTCCCCCTGGCGCACCGGGAGGTATCAGGGCCGGGCCTCCGATCGCGGAACTCGTGGAGCCGCCCGATCCCGAGCCACCGCCAAACCCGAACCCACCCGAGCCACCCGAACTGCCGGAGCCACCACCAAACCCGCCGCCACCGGGGTTGCTCCCGATGTTCTCATTCGGGGGGGTGGTCGGCTGTGACGGCGGCGGACCGTCGATGACGGTGCTGCTGATGGCCGGCGGGAACTCAGAGGGGTCCTCGAAGTAGGCGATGTAGTTGGTGGTGTAGTCGGCGTCGCCGTAGGCCAGGTTCTGCGCCCCCAGAGGGCGGATCAGGACGCCTTCCCAACCGGGGACGAACCCATTGGGCAGCGAGTCGTTGGCCGGGAAGGTCATGTCGAAGGTGACCTTGCCGTCCTCACCCGGTTTGGCAACTGCGGAGCAGAACAACGGGTCGATCTCGGGCTGCTTCTCGATTGGCTGGTTGTCCCCGGCGTCCCACGGCGTCTTGATGACGCACATCTCAAGGCCCGGGAAGTCGGTCGTGAACGCGTCGATCTCACCGCTGGCCAGGCCCTGCAGGACCGCCTCGAAGGGTTCGGGGCCCGAGTTTGACGTTGCCTGGGATAGGGTGGCGGTCACGAACGCGCGGAACGCCGGGGACTCGGCCGCAAATGACATGTCCGACATCTGCAGGGTCACCAGGTATTCGCTGATGGACTGGTTGGGACCGGCCTGGGGTAGCGGGATGCCAAGGGCGGTGGAATACCGCTGGTTGCCGCTGAGGATGCCCACCGGCAAGGATCCGTCCGGCACGGGTTGTCGGGCACCGGCGCTGGTCGCATCCGCGGCGGCGACACCAGGGACCAGGATTTGGTTTTGGATCGGGCCGGTGATCTCCTGTGCGTCCGGGGTACAGAACTCAGGGATGAGGATGCACACGACGCCTGGCGGGAACTCACTGATCAGGGTGTTCGGCAGCGTGTCGCTGGTTGGAGCCGTGTAGTACCCGCGCTTCAACCCCTGCTGAGCGGGCGCCTCGGCACCCGGTGGCGCGATCGGGAGCGGACTGTCTTCCCCCTCGCTGGGACTGGCAGACGGAGATGGAGAGGCGGAGGGGTCCTCGGTCGGCCCGATAGGAAGGGGAATCGGCAGGCCCGGCACCTGTGCGCCGGCCCGTCCGACCAGTGGAAGGGATGCCAACAGCGTCACAGCGATCACAAAGAAGATCGTCCACGCGGTCACATCGTGGCGCGTTCCAATGGCCGGAGGAGTCATCGCTCGTGAAGTCATCGTGTGGTCCCATTCCAAGCGGCTGCGTGATGGCTTACTGACCCAAGGCCACTACCGTGACAGGGTACTGCACAGCGTTACACTAGAGAGTTCGCCAAGTCGGTGTGGAAATCCTCTGTCAATGCGACTGCCGGTCCCAACGACTGACTGCCCGTTGCGTGACGGTTGCCGGCCTGCATTCGACATTCCCGGCAGGCGCCTCCCACGTCGCATCAGCCCCAGTAGCTACCATTTGCCTCATGAGGCGACTGGTGTCACACGCGTGGCTGGTCCTGGCCTGCGTGAGTATCACCGCCTGCAGCAATCTGGTGTCGATCGAGTCCAATGGCGCCTCGATCGAATTGGGCCCGCAACTGCAGACCTCCGTCGTCCTGGACGGAGCAGGCCAGGTGGTGCACCAGGAACCCGCCCCCGGCGTGGGACAGATCCTGGCACAGACCGGGTATGTGGCCACGGTGCAGGTCTCAAGTGCCGACCGCAGCGGGACCGTGGTGCCCGACGTGGTCAACCGGACCCTGGATGTCGCCCGCCAGACCCTGGAGTCCCGGGGGTTCGTCGTTCAGGTCAGGGTTGAATGCCCCTCTGGCGACCAGACCAGCACAGGTTCCTCGCAACGATCGGGCGTGGTGTGGCAGCAGACACCGGACGGCCAGGCCAGGGTCCCTGTCCACTCCCCTGTCGTGCTCTACACCTACCCCTCCTGATACTGACCGGCTCTTGGATGCCGTCGGTAGGAGGACACAAACGCATTGTCGGCGATCCAGTGGCGCCAGGGCAGATCGGCAGCAAGTCGTACACCGACACGTGGCCCGCTGGTGATGACCGGCCGGGGTCCGTCCCGCCCCAGCAGTTTGACCGGGCTGTCGGAGGCCAGCAGATCCATTCCGCCTGACTCCCGATTCAACCCGAAGGCCTGGGCCAGTCGTGCCGGACCCCGCAGCAGGTCCCGTTGCGGGATCCTGTCCCCCCGCCGCCGGCGAAACACCTCCTGCCCGGCGAGTGGCTGCGCCGCTCGCAGCAGGACTGCCTGGCCGTGCCCCGGCTCACCGACAACGACGTTGGCACACCAGTGCATGCCGTAGGTGAAATAGGTGTACAGCAGCCCGGCACGCCCGAACATGACCTGGTTTCGAGGGGTAGGTCCGGCGTAGGTGTGGGCGGCTGGTTCGCACTCCTCATAGGCCTCCACCTCAACGATCAAGGCCTCTGTTGCATCCTGTGGACACCGCAGTCGGCAACCCAACAGGTCGGGGGCGACCTGTCGGGCAGGCCGGGACAGGACAGCCCGGTCAATCAGTTGGGAGGAGGTGGTCAGGACAGCAATTCCCGTTTGGCGGAGACGAACTGGCGCAACTGATCCAACCCGTAGGTGTTCAACACCTGTGCGGGTGTCGCCCAACCTCGCTGCGCCGTCCACACCCCGTAGCGCATGGAATCCAGGTCGCCGATTGAATGGGCGTCGCAACTGATCGTCAGGGTGACCCCGGCTTCGACAGCCCGACGGACCATCTCACCTGACAGGTCCAGTCGCCGTGGGGAGGCGTTGACCTCAAGGGCCGTCCCGGTCTCACGGCAGGCCTCCAAGACGGCGGCCAGGTCGACGTCGAACCCTGGTCGTTTGCCGATCTTGCGGCCGGTCAGATGGCCTATCGCGTTAACGGCCGGTGACATGATGGCGGTCAAAATCCGCCCGGTCTGCACCGCACTGTTCTTCTCCAGCGCCGAGTGGACGCTGGCCACCGTCCATTCGAAGTCCAGCAGGAACTCCTGGTCATAGTCCAACCCGCCTGTCGTGCCGATGTTCAGCTCGGAGGCGTCCAGGATGGCCATGTCGGGATAGCCGTCCTGGAGTTGCCGTATGGCCTGGCGGCGATCCCTGACCTGCTGCCGTGACAGCCCGTTGATGGACAGGTCTTCGGCGTGATCGGTGACCGCCCAGTAGGCGTAGCCCTTGCCCGCGGCTGCGGTGACCATGTCCTCAAGGGTGGCCTTGCCATCGCCCGACCAGTCGGAGTGACCGTGCAGGTCCCCGGTGAGGTCTGTGAGTTGGACCACCTGCGGCAGGGTGCCGTCAAGGGCCGCGTCGACCTCACCGGTGTCCTCACGCATGGTCGGTGGGATGTAGGCCAGCCCGATGGCGGCATAGACCGATTCCTCGGTCTGACTGGCGACCCGCTCACCCGCGGCCCCCTCCTCGTCACGGTGGAAGATCCCGTATTCATTCAGCAGCAGGCCCTGTCGCACGGCCCGCTCACGCACCCGCACGTTGTGGGCCTTGGAGCCGGTGAAGTATTGCAGCGCCGCGCCCCAGCCGACCGGTTGCACCACCCGCAGGTCGGCCTGAATCCCCCGGACGGTGATGACCGAAGACTTCTTCTGCCCCGCGGCGATCACCGTGTCGACCAGGTCCATGCTGCGAAAGGCCTGGTGGATGGGCACCGGGTCGGTGCCCGAGGACACCAGGATGTCGACGTCCCCGATCGTGTCACGCATGCGGCGCAACGACCCCGCGTAGGTCACCTGCTCCACATCATCGCGTCGTCGCAGTCGGGCGCAAATCTCTTCGGCCAGGGCTATCGCGTCCGCCGCGGGCACCCGGCCGGTGTCCTTGCTGCCCATCCGTCGCAGCGACTCACGCAGGTTGGTGACGGTCTTGGCTCCAAGGCCTGGCAGCCCGGCGACCCGGCCATCATCCATCGCCTCGTTCAACGTCTCGATGGAATCCACTCCGAGTTTGGTGTGCAGCATCACCGCGGTCTTGGGGCCAAGGCCGGGGACTCGCGTGAGTTCGACCACGCCTGCGGGGACCTTCTGCCGCAACTCCTCAAGCATCGTCATCGTGCCGGTGTCCAGGTACTCAACGACCTTCCTCGAAGTGGAATCACCGATGCCTTTGACACCCTTGAGTTCGCTGCGCGGGATCGAACCAAGATCAACGGGCGCCGCACCGATCGCCTCGGCGGCCCGTTCGTAGGCCCGGACCCTGAACTGGTCGGCGCCGCTGATCTTCAGCAGTGACGCGATCTCACCGAAACGGCGTGCCAGCTCTTCGTTCACCCATGCCATCACCCGACAGCGTAGGGCACAGGGAAGCCGCGCGGCCCGGCATACTCCCCACCATGGACATCGGCACGTGGGTCAAGGTCAGCAGCTTCGTCGGTCTGCTGGCAGCCATCGAGGAGGACGGGACCTTGGTGCTTTTCAATCCGGGCGACCGACAGATGCTTCGCGCCACTGCGGGGACCGCGCAGGCGTTGCCCTCTGACTGGGTGGACGTGACGATCACACACCGGGTCCAGGTCCCCCATGGGCTGGGTGAGGACGCACTACGCCGTTGGCTGGCTGCTCTGATCGATCCGGTTCTGCGGCAACGGGCCCGGGAAAGCCTTGTCGAGCAGGGTCTGGACACAGGAGCCTTTGACAGCGAACCCTCGGTCGACGTGCGCCAGAAACCGGCTGACTAACGGTCCGCCTGGACCTCGCGATGGGCGCTCAGATAGGCCGGGAAGAATGTGTCCTCCAGAGTTGGCCAGTGCGCGATCGCATCCTGTGCATCCAGTCCCAGCTGGTGGGCCGGAATCTGGTCCATCTCGGTGTCCATGCATCTCGCCAACAGGGCATGCAGGCCATGGGCGCGCTGTTCCGCCGCCATGCGCACCTGAATCAGGGTGAGCTCAAGACGCTCCTGGCCGTTGGGCAGCCACATCACCGTGCCACCGATCGGGTCTCGATAGATCCTGGCCTTGCTGGTCTCGGCGGCCACAAGACCCTCCCGTCGGGCAAGGTCGTCGACGCGGGCCAGCAGTTGAACATGGGTGGATGCCATCGCGGGGGCAGGGTAGCGGTCCGGACCCCACCCCGGGCTCAGGCAGTCAGTTCCTCTTCCGCTCGCTGGAGGCGACGTCAGCGCTGGCGGCGACCAGAACCGCCGGTGCGTCCGTCCTCGTCACGATCCACAGGGTCCGGCGCCAGGCGTGCAGGGCGCCACAACGACCGCGCCACAAGCAACTCCTGCTCGACATCGGCGATCTGGAGATCCCGAACGCGAGCGCGCAGGCCCAGGAACGGGGTCAGCGGGTCGCTGGAATGCATCGCCACCAGATCCCCTACCACCTGCACACAACTCCCGGCGGTGCGTCCCAGATGGTGGCGCCACGGACTACTGCAGCCGTTCGCGTAGCGCTGCCAGTTGGGCGATGACAGCGTCCGGCGCGGGTCCCTGAACCGCGTTGCGGCGTTGGACGGCGCCCATGGGATCAAGCAGGCTGGCGATCGAGGAGGGGTCCAGTTCAGGCATGGCCTGGGCGAAGTCTTCGGCGGACATGTCGCTGATGTCAATGCCCTGCCGCTCGCAGTCGGCGACCAGTTCCCCGACCCGTTCATGAGCGCGTCGAAACGGCACGCCCTGGACAGCCAGTGCCTCGGCGACGTCGGTCGCCAGTGCGAACCCGCCTGCCGCGGTCGCGGCCAACCGTTGGGTGTCAAAGGTGATCGAGGCCACCATCCCCGTCATGGCCGGTAGCGCCAACGACAGCGTGTCGACGGCATCAAACACAGGCTCCTTGTCCTCCTGCAGATCCCGGTTGTAGGTCAGCGGCAATCCCTTCAGGGTGACCAGGAGGGTCACCAGGTCACCGATCAGCCTGCCCGTCTTGCCGCGCACCAGTTCGGCCACATCGGGATTGCGCTTCTGCGGCATGATCGAAGAACCCGTGGAAAACGCATCCCCCACGCGTGCCCAACCGAACTCTTCGGTCGACCACAGCACCACCTCTTCGCACAGGCGCGA
Source organism: Euzebya sp. (assembly GCA_051004735.1). Taxonomy (GTDB): domain Bacteria; phylum Actinomycetota; class Nitriliruptoria; order Euzebyales; family Euzebyaceae; genus Euzebya. The sequence goes on from JBPCKA010000115.1 coordinate 7,005, forward strand.
CAGGTGCACCCCCACCATCGCCCCGGCGGACAGGAACTCCACGGCGAAGTCCCGGTCGGCCACAGCGTCCATGGAGTTGGGAGCGACCCCGGTGTAGCCCAACGCCGTGGCATAGCGCTGGGGATCCAGCGGCAGCGTCAGTCCGGCCAATGCTCCGCTGCCCAGTGGCGAGGCCTGAAGCAGCCGGCCCCGGCAGTCCAGCAGCCGACCGGCGTCCCGGTCAAGTGCCCAGGCGTGGGCCAGCAGATGGTGGGCCAGCGTGACGGGCTGCGCGCGTTGCAGATGGGTGAAGCCGGGGGCCAGCCAGCCGATGCCATCTTCTGCCTGATCAGCCAAGGCGCCCTGCAGGTCGCGCAGTGCGGTCACCATCAACGCGATCTCATCGGCCAGGTACAGCCGCAGATCATTGGCGATCTGGTCATTACGTGAACGACCGGCCCGCAGACGTCCGCCGGCCTCACCGGCCAGTTGGATCAGACGACGCTCGACCGCCCCGTGCACATCCTCGTCGTCGGCCAGGAAGGCGAAACGGCCCTCGGTGAACTCGCCCTCGATCTGCACCAGCGCCCGCGTGATGGCCTCGTGGTCTTCGGCGCCGAGCAGATCCAGACGACGCAGTTCGTCGGCGTGGGCTCGTGAGCCCAGCAGATCATAGCGCCACAGCCGAGCGTCGAAGTGGACCGAGCGCCCCAGATCCCACGCTGCCTGGTCGGGGCCGGCGGTGAACCGGGCACCCCACAACCGTCCCTCGCCCGTCGCCCCGCCTGTCGCCGGGGTGCTCATCTACTCATCCTCATCACCATCACTGCCATCCCCGCTGCCAGTCTCGGACCGCAACTGCTCCAGTGCAGCGAGCGCCGCCTGCGCCACCTGCGCGTTCAGTTCGTCGTGGTCCAACCAACCCTCGATCATGTCCAGCGCGTTGTCGATCCGGTTGCGGTTGGGTCGGTCCTGGACCCGTCGAAGTTCCCGCAGCAGATCCTCGCCACGATCTCCGGCCTGCTCCGGATCGGGCTCCAACACCTCGACCAGGCCGTCCACGCCAAGCTCGCGTCCCAGCGCTTGGGCGTCCTCGGGCACTGCCCCGAAGGGATCTCCGGCCGAGGGTGGGGCGACAGGTTGGGCGTCGGTGGCGGCGGCCGTCGGGGTACTGGCCGGCACCGTGGGGTCGCTGCCCTGGTCGCCAGCGGTGGCGGGACTGAGCGGTGAGGGCGACTGGGGCAATGTCGGGACCGGCGGCGCTGGTGCCTGCGGCACGGTAGGTACAGGCCCCTCGCCCAGTTGCCCAGGGGAGGCACAGCCGCCGACGCCGAGCAGCAGCACGGCCACCGCCACGCGTGTCCTTTGCCGGGGAGTCGATGCAGACCTCACCGCACGTGTGCCTGCTTCTCCGACCACACCTTGGTCGGCAGGCCCCACAGCTTGACGAAGCCTTCTGACTGCGTGTGGTCGAACGCGTCCTGCGCGTCGTAGGTCGCCAGGTCGTGGTCGTACAGGGCAAGGTCGGAGCGACGGCCGGCAACCGCGGCGGTGCCCTTGAACAGGCTCATGCGGACCTCACCGGTGACGTAGCGCTGGCTGACCTCGATGAAGGCATCCAATGCTCGTTTGAGGGGCGTGTACCACAGCCCGTTGTAGATCAGTTGGGCGTAGCGCCCCTCGACGCCTCGCTTTTCCTGGGCGAGTTCCTGCTCCAGGGTCAGGTCTTCCAGGTCGCGGTGGGCCAACAGCAGGGTGATCGCACCGGGACACTCATAGATCTCGCGGCTCTTGATGCCGACCAGGCGGTCCTCGATCATGTCGATCCGCCCGATGCCGTGGGCTCCGGCGCGCCGGTCGACCTCGGCGATCAGGTCCACCAACGGCAACTCCTTGCCATCAACGGCCACGGGACGACCGCGTTCGAAGCATAGGACCATCTCTTCGGGCTGATCGGGGGTGTCGGCCAGGGCAGCTGAGCGTTCAAAGACCTCCTCCGGTGGGCTGGCCCATGGATCCTCAAGGATTCCGCACTCGGCCGTGCGGCCCCACAGGTTCTCATCGAATGAGTAGGGCGAGTCCTTCTTCACCGGAATCGGGATGTTGCGTTGCTGGGCCCAGCTGATGGACTCCTCCCTGCTCAGGCCCCACTCGCGGATCGGCGCCTCGACCTTCAGTTCGGGTGCGATGGCCATGGCGGTGACCTCGAAGCGGACCTGGTCGTTGCCCTTACCGGTGCAGCCGTGAGCGATCGCGTGGGCGCCGTACTCCTTGGCCGTGGCCACCAGATGCCGCGTGATCAGGGGCCGGGACAGGGCACTGACGAGGGGGTACTTGCCCATGTACATCGCGTTGGCGGCGATTGCCGGCATCACGAAATCCTCGGCGTACTCCTCCTTGGCGTCAACGACCACTGATTGCACGGCACCGCAGTCCAGGGCCCGCTGACGGACTCGATCCATCTCTCCCGGCTGCGCCTGGCCGATGTCGGCCGCGCAGGCGATGACGTCATAGCCCTTGTTCTCCTTCAGCCAGGTGATGGCCACCGAAGTGTCCAGCCCGCCGGAGTAGGCAAGCACAAGGGTCTTGTTGGGGGTAGCTGACATGTGGTCGGGGGTCCTTAGGTGCGGTTGGGGAGCGGAGGATTCTTGAGGGTGGACAGGGCTGCGGCCACGTCACGGCCACAGGAGGACTCGCTGGCGACGACCAGGACGGTGTCATCGCCTTGCAGAGTGGCCAGCACCCCGTTGACCGACGTGGTGTCGATGGCGCTGGCCACCGCCGACGCCGCGCCTGGTGGCGTCTTGAGGACGGCCAGATTGCCACTGGACTGGATATCGATCACGAACTGCCGCAGGAGTAGTGCCAAGCCGGTTTGCTCAGGGGCGGCATAGGCGACCGACCCGTCAGCGCCCCGCAGTTTCCCGATTCCGATCTGCTCCAGATCACGTGACACGGTGGCCTGGTTCACCTCGACGTCGTGGGCCGCCAGGAGTTCGACCAACTGGGCCTGGGAACTGATCTGGTAGGTCGAGACCAACTGGGCGATGAGTTGGTGGCGACTGTCCCGGTCAAGAACGGTCACGGCGCTCACGCGCCCACCAGCAACGTGACCAGCAGCGCCTTCTGTGCGTGCAGGCGGTTCTCGGCCTGGGTGAACACCACCGAGGAATCACCCTCCAGCACATCGGCGGTGATCTCCTCCCCCCGGTGGGCCGGCAGACAGTGCATCACGATGGCATCGGGTCGGGCCACGTCGAGCGACCCCGCGTTCAACTGGTAGGGCTTGAAGATCTGTGCGCGTTCCTCGGCCTGATCCTCCTGGCCCATCGAAGCCCACACGTCGGTGTACAGCACGTCGGCGTCGGTCATGGCCTGGACGGGATCGGTGGTGACGGTGACCCGCCCATCCCCGGCCGCGGCTAACTCCATCGCCTCATCGACCACCTGGGAGTTGGGTTCGTAGCCGGGAGGTGTCGCCACAGCCACGTGCATGCCCATCATGGCCCCGGCCTTCAACAGGCTGTGTGCCATGTTGTTGCCATCGCCCACGTAGGCCATCTTCAGACCGGCTGGACCACCTTTGTATTCGCGGATGGTCTGCAGATCTGCGACCGCCTGACAGGGGTGGGCCAGATCCGACAGCGCGTTGATGATGGGCACGCTGCCTGCCTCGGCCAGACCCTCCAGACGATCCTGATCGAAGGTGCGCAGCACGATTCCGTGGACATAACGCGACAGCACCCGGGCGGTGTCGGCGATGGTCTCCCCCCGTCCCAACTGCAACTGATCGCGGGACAACACCACCGGGTGGCCACCAAGTTCGCGGACGCCGATCTCGAAACTGACCCGGGTCCTGGTGGAAGGTTTCTCAAAGATCAGAGCGATCGAGCAGCCATTCAGCGGTCCGGAGAACGAAGCGGTAGCCGATCCGGGTCCGGGGCGTGCGGCCTTCAAGTCATCGGCCAGGTCAAGCACTGCCAACAGCTCATCAGGCCGCAGGTCATCGACGGTGAGAAAGTGCCGTATCGGTGTGTGACCCACGCTCACGTCTCCAGGATCTGGGTGACGCGCTGCAGCAGCTCGTCGACGTCGAACAACTTGTCGAACATCTTCTCCGCACCAAGACGCTGCCGTGCCTCCTGGACTGCATCGGGCTTTCCCGTGACCACGATCACGGTGGCTTCGGAGTGTTCCTCAGCCAGCTCATCCAAGACTCGCAGGCCGCCGACGTCAGGCATCTTGATGTCCAGTACGATCAGGCTGGGGTTGTGCATGCGCATTGGCGGGGTTTGTAGCATGTGCGTCAGCTCGAATCGGTGGTGGTGGGTAGGGGTGAGGAAGCGGGGCTGGCGATATCGTTCAGGGCCAGACGCAGCCGGCGCAGCGCCTCATCAACCTCTGCGGGGGTGATGTTGAGCGGAGGGGCAAGCCGAACAGCATCGGTTGCGACATTGTTGACGATAAGGTGCCGCCGCAGGGCAAAGGCGGTGACTTCCTTGGCGAATGCGCCGCTGAGGGTCATCGCCCGCAACAGCCCCCGGCCGCGTTGACCGGTCACCAGCGGGGTCTCGTCTGCCAGTTGCTGCAGGCCGTCGGCCAGGCGTTGCCCCATGTCCCGGGCGTTCTTCAGCAGTCCCTGGGTCCCGATGGTGTCAATCACGGCGTTGGCCGCCGCGCACACGACCGGACCGCCGCCAAACGTGGTGGCGTGATCACCGGGCTGAAAGGCCTTGGCGGCCACGCCCCGGGCCACGATCGCCCCGATGGGCAGGCCGCCTGCCAGACCCTTGGCCAGGCACACCACGTCGGGCTCGACACCCGTGGTCTGCCAGCCGTACCACTCCCCCAGTCGGCCGATGCCGGTCTGCACCTCATCGATCACCAGCAGGGCGTCATGGGCGTCGCAGGCCTCCCGGGCAGTTGCCAGCATCTCCTCGCTGACCGGCACCACTCCTGCCTCACCCTGCACGACTTCCAGCCACACGGCACAGGTGCGGGTGTCCACCGCTTGTGCCAAGGCCTCGGGATCGTCAGGGGGGACGTGGGTGACCCAGGTGCCGAGGGGTTCGAATGGCGCGTGCTTCGCCGGGTTTCCGGTCAGCTTCAACGCACCCATCAACCGGCCATGGAAGCCGCCGGTCAGGGCCACGACCCCGACCTTGGTGGGGTCACTGGGCTTGCCGTGGCGGCGGGCAAGCTTCAGCGCGGCCTCGTTGGCCTCAGCGCCTGAGTTGCAGAAGAACACCCGGCCGTCATCCCACCCCGAGGTGGTGCGCAGGCGCTGGGCCAGTTCCAGTGCGGGCTGGGTGCCAAACAGGTTGGAGGTGTGGACCAGGCGTTGCATCTGTGCGGTGACCGCGGACGTGACCGCCGGGTGGGCGTGGCCCAGGCTGGTGACGGCCAGTCCGCTGAGCATGTCCAGGTAGCCCTGACCGTCGACGTCGGTCAACCATGATCCCTGGCCGCTGACGAAGGTGACCGGGCGCGGACCGTAGGTCGGCAGCAAGACATCGTCCTCGGTCAGTCCTGTCATGGCCGCACCGGCGTCGTCCGGCCGGGTGTCTGGGCGGTGACCATCGTGCCGATGCCAGAGTCGGTGAAGATCTCAAGCAGCAGAGCGTGCTCGATGCGGCCGTCCAGCAGATGGGCCTGTGGGACGCCGCCGTCGAGGGCGGCCACGATGCTGGCGATCTTGGGGATCATGCCGGTGACCAGTTCGTCGTGCTGGAGCATCTGTTGCAGACGGTCCACACCGACCTCGCTGAGCAGGGTGGAGTCGGGGGTTCCGAAGTACTCATACAACCCGGCAACATTGGTGAGGTAGATCAACTTGTCGGCCCCCAGTGCCACGGCGATGGCCCCCGCGACGGTGTCGGCGTTGACATTGACCACCCGACCGTCCTCGGTGGAGCACAGGGTGGCGACGACCGGCACCCGACCCGAGTCAAGCAGCTCGTTGAGCAGCGTCGGGTCGATCTGGTGAACCTCGCCGACCAGTCCCAGACGTGGATCGACCTGGCGGGCGATCACCAGACCGGAGTCGGTACCCGCCACGCCGATGGCCGGAGTGCCCGCGTCTCCGATCATGCGGACCAGCATCGGGTTGACCTGGCCCAGCAGAGCCATCTGGACGGCTTGCAGGACCGCGTCGTCGGTGACCCTCTTGCCATCGACAAAGTCCGTGGCCAGACCCAGGCGTTCGGCCAGTGCGCTGATCTGTGGCCCACCGCCATGAACCACCACGACCCGCACCCCGACGCTGCGCAGCAACGCGATGTCCGCGGCGAAGGAGGGGTCCTCCCCCGGCCGCTCGACGGTCGCCTGGCCGGCGACGGGTACCAGGGCATTGCCGCCGTACTTGACGACCAGCGTCCGTCCGGACCAGCGGGTCATCCAGGGCAGCGCCTCCTGGAGGATCCGGGCCTTGTCCTGGGCGACCCGCGTCCGGTCGGTCATGACCACCGTCATGGCTGACCGGCCCAACTGCGGGTGTGTCGCGAGTTTGGCAAGCAACTGGTCACGTTGTGTACTCCGCGTTGATGGTGATGTAGCCGTGGGTCAGATCGCACGTGAGAAAGCTCGCCTGGGCATCACCCAAGCCCAGATCGATGGTGATGTCCACCTCGTCGGTGGCCATCGCGGCCTCGGCCTCGGAGCGGTCGAACTCGGTGTGCATCCCGTCGAGGCAGACCTGGACCGGCTCGCCTCCCGTGGCACCGACCGAGATTGCGATCAGATCGGGATCGATCGGGATGGGTGAGGCACCCACGGCTGCGATGATGCGACCCCAATTGGGGTCGCCGCCCGCGATAGCGGTCTTGACCAGGTTGTCAGTGGCGACCCGTCGGGCGACCGCCAGTGCGTCCTGCGGGGACTCCGCCCCCGTCACGTGGATGCGGGCCAACCGCGTCGCCCCCTCCCCGTCGCGCACCATCTGGGTGGCCAGGTCGTCAAGCACCGCCACCAGACCGGCTTCGATGTCAGGACCCGACGGTGGTGTCGCCGCGCTGCCGCTGGCCAACAGGATGACGGTGTCGTTGGTCGACATCACCCCGTCCACGCTGACCCGGTTAAAGGTCTGCTCGACCGCCCGCGACAGCATCCCGTGGGCCACCTCGGGTTTCAGGCTGGCGTCGGTGGTGACCACACACAGCATCGTGGCCATCCCTGGAGCGATCATCCCCGATCCCTTGCACATGCCCCCGATGGTGATAGATCCGCCCTCCTCATCGGTGACATGGACCGCCGCCTGTTTGGCCACCAGGTCGGTGGTCATGATCGCGTGGGCGGCGTCCGCGCCCCCGGACGACGAGACTGCCGCCAGAGCCTTCACGACACCACGGACGTAGGTCTCCTCATCCAGCGGGACACCGATCACGCCTGTCGAGCACAGCAACACCTCCTCCACAGCACAGTCCAGCGCCTCGGCGGCCGTTGCCGCCGCCCGGCGGGCCAGGGCGATCCCGTCGGGTCCACAGCAGACGTTGGCCGAACCCGCGTTCAGCACAACCGCTCGCGCATGTCCGCCGGTGGCCACCAGATGCTCGGTCGTGATGCGCACCGGCGCGGCCCTGACCTGGTTAGTCGTCAGCACCGCCGCAGCCGCGACGAGCTGATCGGCCACGACCACCGCCAGGTCCGGCTTGCCTGACGCCTTCAATCCCGCCGTGATGCCCGACGCGCTGAATCCCCACGGCGCCGTGACCCCTTCGTCGGGCAGTGGGTGCAGCGTCACGGGTACACCGCCATGGTCGGCAACCCGGCATCTTCAGGCAATCCCAGTGCCACATTGGCGGCCTGCAGCGCCTGGCCGGCGGCCCCCTTGGTCAGGTTGTCGATCGCACAACTGGCGGTGACACGCCCGGTGCGCGGATCCACCGTCACACCGACGTGGGCGGTGTTGGCCCCGATGGTGTGGGTCGACTGCGGCCAGGTGCCCGGGGCCAGGAGGGTCACGAAATGCTCGTGGCTATACCGAGCCTCATAGGCCGGTCGTACCTCCGCCAGGTCGGCAGTGAGGGTGGCGTTCAGTGTGACGACCATGCCACGTACCTGGGGCACCAGATGCGGCGTGAACGACACCGTCGCGGCGGGGGTTGCGGTCAGGCCAGCCCATTGCGCCTCGATCTCGGGGGTGTGGCGATGCCCGGGGGCGGCATAGGCGCCGGTGTTGCCCGACGCGTGGCTGACGTGCAGATCCCCGCGCAACCCCTTGCCCGCCCCGCTTGATCCCGACATTCCCACGATCGTGACGCTGGCGGGATCAACCAGACCGGCCAGAGGGGCCAGGGCCAGCAGGGCGGCAGTGGGATAGCACCCCGGCCCGGCGATCAGGCCGGCACCGACGATCTGGGAGCGGTTGATCTCCGGCAGGCCATAGACGGCAGGCGTCAATGTCGGGGCAGTGTGGTCCAGGCCGTACCACTCGCCGAAGGCCTCGGGGGTCAGACGGAAGGCTCCGGACAGGTCCACCACCGTCGTTCCCTGCTCCCGCAGGACAGGTGCCAAGGTCATCGACACCTCGTGGGGTGTGGCCAGAAACACCAGATCACAGCCCTCCAGTGCCTCGGGGGTTGAGGCTGCCAAGGTTCCTGACAGGCCCAGGTGGGGGAACACCTCGGCCAGGTCCTGCCCGGCGGCGGACCCCGCTGCGACGGTACGGACCTTCAGTGTCGGGTGAGTGGCCAGCAGACGTAACAGCTCAGCGCCGCCATACCCTGAGCCACCTACGATACCGACGTCCATAGCCATCTACTATCACCATGGATGCATGATTATGCAAATCGTATGCGTTCCGTGGTACCGGGATGCAACTAGGCTGCAGCCGTGACTGAACCCCGTGGACGCCGTTCACCAATCGACCGTCTGGTCGATCCCGTTCGAGCCGCGATCATCGGCTCCATTGATCCCAACGACATCGTGGAACGGGTCGACCCCAACGGCTTGATCGACCGGGTCGACGTCAACCGGCTACTGGATCGCGTCGATGTCGACCGACTGCTGGAGCACGTCGATGTGAACCGACTGCTGGAGCAGGTCGACGTCAACCGACTGCTGGACCGGGTCGATCCCGACCGGCTGATGGACCGTGTCGACGTGGACCGGTTCATGAGCAGACTGGACATCGACGCAGTGGTCAGCAGGGTCGACGTCGACGGGATCGTCGCCTCCTCAACCAGTCGGGTGGCGGGCTCGGTGATCGACGTGATCAGGCGTCAGGGTGTGGGACTTGACGCAATCACGATGCGCACCCTGCAACGGCTTCGTGGCGTCGACGCGGCCACGGTTCCTGAGGGGCCCGCGCAGTTGATCCGGGGTACGGGCGCCACCGACCGCTACGAGGTGACCGGACGGTATGCCGGCCCGGTCACCCGCCTGGCCGCCAACGCGGGCGACGTGGCGATCGGTTTCGGGCTGTTCACGGTTCTCTCGGCAGGGCTGGCCTACCTGGCGTCGTTGCTGTTCAACGTGGAGTTCAACCCGGCCACGACCTCGGGGCTGGTCGGCACGGCTGCCCTGTTCGTGGTCGTGTTCACCTACGTCTGGCTGTCACTGTCAATCGCCGGGCGGACCCCGGCAATGGCGATCCTGGGATTGCGGGTAGTCACACGGGACGGCCGTCCGGTATCAACAGGTCGAGCCTTCCTGCGCACGGCTGCCCTGCCGCTTAGCGCGGTGCCTTTCGGGCTTGGCTTCCTGGGGCTGTTCCTGGGCCGCGAACGTCGGGGATTTCATGACCTGATCGCCGGCTGTGTCGTGGTGTATGACTGGGGCGATCGGCCCGCATCTCTGCCCACCCCTCTGGGTGATTGGCTGTCACGACACGATCCCTCGGGTCGGACGCCAGCGCAGCGCCAACCATGATGGGTTGAGTGTGGGCTAGTCAGGGGCACCGACGATGCTCGCGTCGCTTGCGGGTCGGTCGGCCCGTAGGCTCGGGTCAATGGCCGATGATCCGCATTCCCGTGGTGGTCCGCCCACCTATACCCAGCCTGGCGCCCGACAGCCCAGCCACGCCGAACGCACGCGCACCCTACTGGCGGGCTCCACCGACGGGACCCTGTCCACCATCGCGTTGGAACCCGCCGGGTTCCCGTTCGGCTCGATCGTCACATTCGCCACCGATCAGGCTGGCGCACCGCTCATCCTGATGAGCACCATGGCCGAGCACGCTCGCAACCTGGCAGAGGATCCACGTGCCTCGTTGCTGGTCACCGCAGCGGGCGAGGGGGCGGGTCGTCTGGCTGCCGCCCGGGCAACGCTGGTCGGTACGATCAATCCGGTATCCGAGCAGGATCAGGCCCCGACGACCGAGGCGTATCTGACTGCGCATCCGGGGGCGTTTTGGGCCAGGTTCCCTGATTTCAGCGTCCATCGCCTGGCGGTGACCGCGATCCGCTATGTGCGCGGCTTCGGTGAGATGAGTTGGGCCGATGTCACTGCGTATGGCACCGCCGAACCTGATCCGGTCGCCCCGGTCGAGGCACAGGTCCTCCAGCACATGAATGACGATCACGCAGCGGCCCTGTCGGACATGGTGGCGGCGTTCCTGGACGTGGCCGGCACCGTGACCGCTGCCACGATGCTGTCCTGCGACCGCTACGGCTTCGAGGTGCAGTTGGCCGTCACCGATGACCCCGACGGCAACGAGATGGCCTTCGGGCGGCTCGGATTCCTCGAGCCCCTGGTCGAGGCTGCTCAGGCACGCAGTGCGATGGTTGCGCTGACCCGCGCTGCCAGGTGAGCTGCCCAGATGAGATGGTGACCGCCATCGGTGCGGCCCTCGCTGCCCCCGGGGAGGTAAGTGGATATCGTGCGCGGCCATGCGCACCCGTGTCGAGATCGTGCAACACCATCTGACGCAAGCCCTGGTCCGTGCCACCTCCCAGTCCGCACAACTGGCTCCCGATCAGGTCCTGACCGGCACCCTGACCGCGCGCGTGGCCAAGGATCTGCTGGCCGACATGCTGACGTCACGGTCACTGGACGTGGCCTCCCGTCGTCTGAAGGCCACCGGCGACTCCTACTACACCATCTCCTCGGCCGGTCATGAGATGAACGCGGTGCTGGGCGCTCTGACCCGGCCCACCGATCCGGCCTTCCTGCACTACCGCTCCGGCGGGTTCGTGATGGCCCGCAGTCGCCAGGTTCCCGGCACCGACGCCATCGGGGACACCATCCGCTCCTTCACGGCCGCGGCGGCCGACCCGATCGCACAGGGACGCCACAAGGTGTGGGGATCGGTACCGCTGTGGATCCCTCCCCAGACCTCAACCATCGCCTCCCATCTGCCCAAGGCGGTCGGCACGGCCTTTGCGATCGAACGCGCCCGACGGCTTGGCCGCTCCCCCGGCTTGCCCCACGATGCGATCGTGGTGTGTTCGTTCGGTGATGCCTCTGCCAATCACGCCTCGGCACTGGCCGGCATCAACGCCGCCCGATACGCCCAGCGTCGCGGCGCCCGTGCTCCCATCGTCTTCGTCTGCGAGGACAACGGTCTGGGGATCAGCGTCGACACGCCGAAACGGTGGATCCAGGGGTCCTTCGGCAGCCTGCCGCACCTGCGCTACGTCCATGCCGGCGGTCACGTCGATGAGGTGTGGCAGACCACCCAGGAGGCGCTGAGCTGGTGTCGCCAGTCCCGCGCCCCGCTGTTCCTCCACCTGGACACCGTCCGTCTGTGGGGTCATGCCGGGTCCGATGTCGAGTCGACCTACCGCTCGACCGCCCAGATCGTCGCGGACGAGGCCAGGGACCCGGTCGCGCTGGCCGGGCAGCGACTGGTCAGCCAAGGTGTCCTGACCGCCGATGACGCGGCCATCCTGGCCGCCGAGATCGATGAGCAGGTTCAACGCACCGCCGACCGCCTGGCCGGCGGCCCGACGCTTGACGACCGTGCCACCGTGATGGCCCCTCTGGCCCCGTATTCACCGGACGCGGTCACCACCAGCACCATGGAACCGGCGGACCCTGGCGGCCGCGCGGCCCTGTGGAGCGGTGACCTGCCCGAGAACGCTACCGCGCCGGCGCGCAGGACCATGGCCGCTCACATCAACGCCACCCTGCACGATGAGTTGCACCGCCGGCCACAGGCGTTGGTATTCGGCGAGGACGTGGGTCGCAAGGGCGGTGTCTATCACGTGACCGCCGGACTGCTGGACCGCTTCGGCAGCGATCGGGTGTTCGACACGCTGCTGGATGAAACGACCATCCTGGGTGTCGCGCAGGGCGCGGGCCTGCTGGGGTTCCTGCCGATCCCCGAGATCCAGTACCTGGCCTATATCCACAACGCACTGGATCAGGTGAGGGGTGAGGCCGCTTCGCTGTCGTTCTTCTCCGCCGGTCAGTTCACCAATCCGATGGTGATCCGCATCGCAGGTCTTGCCTACCAGAAGGGATTCGGCGGGCATTTCCACAATGACAATGCCATCGGGGCGCTACGGGACATCCCCGGCCTGGCGATTGCCTGTCCCTCGCGCGGGGATGACGCCGCACGGCTGCTGCGGACCGCGGTGGCGATGGCCCGGGTGGACGGCCGGGTCGTGGCGTTCCTGGAACCGATCGCGCTGTACCACGAGAAGGACCTGTATCAGGCAGGCGACAACCAGTGGTTGAGTGACTATCCACCACCGGGCAGCGCCCCGCTGCTACCCGGCGATGTTGGCGTCTATCCGCCCGCGAACGACACCCCACCCATGCTCACCGTCATCACCTACGGCAACGGCGTGCGGATGTCGCTGCAGGCAGGCGATTACCTGCGCTCGGTGGGCATTCCGATCGAGGTGGTGGACCTGCGCTGGCTGAGCCCCCTGCCCATCCCGCAGGTGGTCGAGCGTGCACGCGTCACCGGCCGGGTGCTGGTGGTCGACGAATGCCGTGCCACCGGGGCGGGTGTGGCAGATGCACTGGTGGCCGGCATCGTCGAGGCAGGTCTGGCGATCCCGATCAGGACGGTACGTGCGGCCGATTCCTTCGTGCCCCTGGGCCCCGCCGCCGACACCGTCCTGGTCAACACCGAGCAGATCATCGACGCGGCACGCGGGCTGGCTGAGGCATCCTGAGGGGATCTGGTCACAAAGGTGGCCGTCATCTTGCCCGCCAAGTCATCGCCGCGCAGTCGGGCCGGTGGTGGGCAACCCTCGCGGAGTCCAGGTACGCGCCACTGTGCCCCCAGGCTGTTGAGGGCCTGGGCGGCACGTTGCAGGTTGTCCGGGGTGTTCGCGGGGGTCAGATCGACGTCCTCGGTCGCGAGCGGTGATCCGGCAAGTTGGGAGGCGACGCCTCCGACGAGCACGAAGGCCACGTTGTGCTCGGTGAACGCTAGGAGGAACGTTTCGATGTCCAACAGGACGTCGCTGAACGGGATCGGGTCAGCCACGAGCAGCCGTGTGCGCGCGCAGGCGAGAGAGTTCGTGTGAAGCGTGCAGGCGCGCTTCAGGTGTACGGGCGAGCTGTGCGTCTAGTAGCGCGCGGTCTTGCTCGTCCAACGTGTCCGTGACCGCTGGGTGTTGGCACGCTGAGAGCAGTCGGAGGTAGACATCTGCGGCGGGCATCACCGAGCCCGACTCATACCTCGAGATGGACACGCGACCGACGCCGGTGAGCGTGGCCAAGTGGGTTTGGGACAGGCCTGCCGCGATGCGCGCTGCCCGGAGCCGCGAGGGAACATGCATCGGGCTGACTGTATCAGATATGCTACCAGCAACGTTGGTGGCAAACCGGATGCGCCACGTCTCGTAGGCTCATAGCCACAGGCCTGATCGCGGATCGCGCACCTTCAAGCGGGTGCCGATGAGGCGGTTTCGGAAGGTCATCCTCCCACCTGAAGCCAGACGATCCAGCTCGTGTTGTCGTCCCTTCCCCGCAGTGACAACTCCCGACGCAGGGGGGCGACGAGGTGACTGGCGAAGAGTTCATGGCGATGCCGGGGGAAGCTGTCGTTGCTGAACAGCAGGAGTCCGAAGTGATGGCTGTCGGTGTTCACCCGTCGTTGATGACATCGAAGGAAGTCCGGGATGTTGTCGGTCACCACGGCCCGTCGCGCCCGCACGGCGTGGTCCAGCAGCACACAGTCGTCATCAAGCAGCAACCTCACCCGAGGAGCGCCTGTTCGGACTCGTGTCGCTGTCGCAGGGCCTCGGCCTCTCGCAACTTCGACGCGATCTGCGTGTCGACCTCGTCACCGAAGCTGGTGTAGTAGCCGATGGCAGCACGCACTTGGGTAGCATGGATGCCGAACCGTGCGGCCACCTCCGCCACGCGCTCCTCACCCCGGCTGGACAACCCGGTCAGTACGTTGAGGACCTCGGCGATGTCCGGACCGGACCGCAACGCCGCAACGCGGCCATGTGCGGCGCTGTGGTGGAAGACGACGCACGGATGGTCGGCCATCCGGAGGCCCTCATCGATCAGGCGGACCGCGACGCCCGAGGTGGTCGAGTCGTCCGTAGCCGCGGCAGTCGGATCGCCGCGCAATGCTAACTAATCCGGGACAGGCGGTGTAAAACACGGTATGGCTACCGGTGAGCAACGGCCGATGATTGGCGTGGACCTGGGCGGTACGAAGCTGCTGATCGCTGCAGTGGACCGGGAGGGGGTGGCCTCATCGCACATCAAGACCACGACCCCGATCGAGGGGCCCCAGGCCGTCGCCGACGCGATCGGCCAGGCGGTCGCCGAGATTGGTGGAGACCCGGCAGGTGTCGGCGTCGGGGTGCCCGGGCCGGTGTCGAAAGGGGTTGTGCTGCAAGCGCCGAACCTGAGCGGCTGGGTGCCTGACACGCCATTCGCCCAGATGCTGTCCGACCGTCTGGATCTGCCGGTGGTGGTGGGTAACGACGCAAACGTCGGCACCCTGGGTGAGGCACGCCACGGCGCCGGTCAGGATAGTGCATCTGTGGTGGGTTGCTGGCTGGGCACGGGAATCGGCGGGGGGTTGGTGATCGACGGGCGGCTGCACGATGGCGGCAGCGGCACAGCGGGCGAGCTGGGCCATATCCCGGTGGAGATGACCAACCCACTGCGATGTGGCTGCGGCCGATGGGGGTGTGTGGAGGCCTATGCCGGTCGCGCGTCGATGGAGGCCCTGGTCCAGCGTTTCCAGGCTGAGGGGCGACCCAGCCGCATGACCCAGATCATGGCTGCCAAGGACAAGGACCGATTCACCTCGGGCGTGTGGAAGGATGCACTGGATGAGGGGGACGAAGTCGCCGTCGCCATCATCGACCAGTCGGTGGCCGCGCTCAGCATCGCATTGGCCGGTGTCATCAATTTGCTGGACCTGGACGCGATCATCTTCGGCGGCGGACTGGCCGAGAAGCTGGGCCAGGATCACGTGGATCGGATCGCTGCAGCGACCATGCCCCGTCTGTTGGCACCCGACGTCCCCAGGAGATGGACGGTGGCGGCGCTTGGTGATGACGCCGGGGTGGTCGGGGCGGCGGAGTTGGCTCGCATCCACGCCCGCCAGCCCTGAGCCGCTCAGCCCTGGAAGGGGGGCAGACCCAGGCGTGCGCGGACCTGTGGCCGGCGCAGTGGCGGGACCGTGGCGGGGGGCTGCCGACGCTCCGGCAGGCCTTCCAGCAGCGTGCCGGTGATCGTGGCGACTTGCTTGACCGCCTGCTCATAGGCCGACTCGACCCCGGCATTGGGGGCACGGATGCCGGTGACCTTGCGGATGTACTGGCGTGCGGCCGCCTGGATCTCGGTCTCGGTCGCCGCAGGCTCAAGGCCCCGGAGTTCGGTGATGTTTCTGCACATGATTCGGAGCCTACAGCACGCGTTTCCGCAGGTCAGAGGCCAGTATGCGTCATCCATAGACGGTCTGGTGCGGGAGACCGCCAACGTCCTGCTTGGGGTCATCGAGGACGCGGTCGTGGCCTTCACCGCCGGGAACCTGGTCGATGACCTCGCCATCGTGGCGGTGCAGACGGTCTGACCGCCGAGGTCAGCCGGAAAGCTGCATGGTCATCTGTACGGAGTCGCCACCCTGTTGGGCAACGGCGATCAGCAGGGTCCGGTTGGCCTTGAACCAGGTCACCTGCAGCTGTTGGGGTTCACCGGAGGCTGTCTCTCCGGACTGATCGGTCTGTCCGGGCTCCCAGCCCAGTGGGGGCAGCACGTCCTCGAAGTGGGCGGCGACCTGCTGCAGCGTCATGGAGGTAACACTGAACGACTGTGACGTCACCCCTTGCTCGTTGGAGGACTCGTTCAACGCCTCCGCCGCCGTGGGCACCGGGATCTCGGCGAAGTCCCCGTCGACCAGGTTGCCGGGTCCGCTGCCCGGACCTGCCCCCGGTTGGGCCTCACCGGCGCGTTGGAAGCCAAGTTCCGGGACCGTCTCCTGACCGGCGAGTTCGGGTTGGGAACCTGAGGTGTCGGCGGTGCATGCCCCCAGCAGCAGCGCCAGCAGCGCCAGGGCGAGTGCGGGGAGATGGAGGGTCAGACGTCTGGTCATGATGTGGTTTCCAAGGATGGAAGCTGTGCAGGATCACCTGTCTCATACCCCGTACAACCACTGCGAACACCGCGCAACCGCCCGGACGCTCACCCGTTGGTCATGCCACGCCGACGGCAGGTAGTACAATCTCTAACTATCGAGCATCCAGGGGACCATCATGGGCATCCACCAGCTGAACCACGCCGTGCTGTACGTCCGCGACCTGTCGCGCAGCGTCACCTTCTACACCGAGGTCCTGGGCTTCAGACCTGCCGCTGAGGCGATGATCGCGGGGGCGGCGTGCAAATTCCCTCTTAGGCCGTGACGTCAATCGACATCGGCATCCGCGACAGTTGGAAGCGGGCGCTCGAATCCGTCGAGGTCGCTGGCGGCCGGCCCTACGCGATCCCCGCCGGTGCCTCCGACCATCCGTTGGGAGGGTTGGGGTTCGCCAACTGGGCGGTGGAACTGGCGCAGCAAGAGGCTGAACGTGAGCTGTTCTTCGACCACGTGATTCAGCCCGGCCATGGACTTGCCCTCATAAACCGGGTCGGTCATCGGCATGATCACTTCAGGTGAGATCCCGGCCGGATCCCGGGTCATGTACTGCCATCTCGGCGGCAAGCCGGTCCTTCCGGCCTACGCCGGAGCCCCCGGCCTGGGTCGGAACTGAAACCGTGTCGACCGTCGAGGAGGTGCACCGCCACGTCCTTCAGGCGATGCTGCGCGGCGAGCTGGCGCCCGGACCTGGACTGGCGGACCGGGTTGTAGAGGGTCAGCCCGACCACCGCCGTCGGGAAGGGCTGTTCAGCCGGGTCTTGCCGTCGCGGTCACCCAGCCGGCGTGGTGGACTCGTCCTGATCTGCGCCGACGTTGCCCTGTAGGGCGGATCTGGCGCCTTGAGCTTCTACAACCGATTGCCGGGAGCATGTTTCCAGTGTCGCCGCTGCAACCCAGGCTGACCTGACGGCGTCGTAACGGGACATCCCCTCTGTCTCCCCATCACGAAGGTGGCCCCCGATGACTGCACATCCCCGATTCAAGTCAGCTTGTCTGGCGGTCCTGGCGACCGTGCTCTTGGCCGCGTGTGGCGCGGCGGTCTCCTCAGGGGGAGGCGTGGCCTTTCCCCAGTCCGAGGTGGACACCGTGCCCACCGAGGTCGGGGTTGGCATGGCAGTGTGCGCACCCGGATTTCCGGACTGTGACGACATGGTCGTGATGACCGAACAGCCCTGTTCGGCAGAGGGGTGCAGCACAGACCCTGAGGTCAGCTATGAGGAGGTCCCCATCGAGCAGACCAGCGGGACCCCCCACGCGGTGGCCTTCGAGAACACCCAGGTGTCCTCCGACGGCATGCAGATCAGCGTCCAGTGGTGGTCCGGTGTGTCCCCGTGTACCGCCTTGGCCGATGTCGAGGTCGTCCAGGACGCGTCCTCGGTGACCATCACTGTGCATGAGGCCAGCGTTCACCCTGACGGACAGGACGTGGCCTGCATCCAAATCGCGCAAGCCAAGCAACACACCATCGCCTTGGACCAACCACTGGGGGACCGCGAGATCATCGACGGTGCCCGCTAAGATTGCTTTAGCGCCTCAGCTGCCCGCCGAGACGTTGGATGGCCTCAGCGATCCGGTCGATGGCCTGCGCCTCCTCGACATCAGTCAGCTGGGTCTCGGGGTCCTCCAGCAGGACGCTGAACGCCAGCGACTTCTTTCCCTCGCCCAGCTGTTCGCCCTGGAAGACGTCGAACAGTTGCAGGCTGGTCAGTCGATCCCCGGCAGCCTGGGTGATGGCGTGGACCAGCGTGGCATGGTCAGTGTCGACATCAACCAGCGCGGCCACGTCGAAGCGGAGCCCCGGCAACGGCGAGGGGGTGGTGGATACGGGCAACTGGGCCCCGCCGGCGACGATCCGCCCCAGATTGAGTTCCGCCGCCACCGTTCGGGGCGGAACCTCAAAGGCCTCACACACCCGGGGGTGCAGTTCACCTACCACTCCCACCGACACCGAACCGAAGGCCACCCGGGCCGCCCGGCCAGGATGGAATGGCATTTCATCGGTCCGCTCGACACGCAGGTCGGCGGCCACCACCGTGCGGCGGACCACCTCGATGGCGCCCAGCAGATCGGAGAAGTCCACGGTGCGGGCGTCACGGTCGTGCCGCCGTTCCTCAAATGCCCCGCAGCCGATCAGGGCGAGGTGGTCGGGTTCCGCGGGAAGGACCACGCCCCCGGGCCCGCCGTCCAGTGCCGCGTTCTCCCCGTCGGGAGGCACGAAGACGTGCCCGGTCTCAAACAGGGCCAGGTCGGTGTTTTGCCGATTGACGTTGCGCTTGACCGTGGCCAGCAAACCCGGTAGCAGGCTGGTCCGAAGGACCGACTCCTCCTTCGACAAAGGGTTGACCAGCTTGATGGTCTGTCGCCGGGGGTCCTTCTCCGCCAGACCCAGCGCCACAATGTCCTCATCGCTGATGAAGGGATAGGACAGCACCTCGGTCCAGCCGGCACCCGCCAAGGCGCGGCGGACAGCCATGGTGGCCAGATCCTCCGGTGACCGACGTCCCGCACGGCCTGTTGAGGGAACCGTCGGCTGGATGCGGTCATAGCCGTACAACCGCGCGATCTCCTCGCTGAGATCGGCCTCGATGGTCAGGTCCGGGCGATAGGGCGGCGGCACGACCACCCGTTCGTCCTCCTTCTCCCCTTCGACCTGGCAGCCGATCTTGCGCAGCAGATCCGCCTGCTCCGGCCCGCCCACAGCGATACCCAGCAGCGAGCGAACCCTGGCAGGACGAAGCGTGATACGGGGACGAACATCAGGCATAGGATGATGGTCGTGACCGCCCACGACGGTTCCCCCCGCCCAGGCCACGATCAGGTCGCACACGCGCGACGCACCGGCAGGCAACCACTGGGCCGACACGGTCCGTTCGAAACGCTCGCGCGCCTCGGTGTGCAGACGGTGGCGGCGCCCGGTGCGCAGCACCGCCACGGGGTCCCACGCGGCCACCTCGACGTACAGGTCGCTGGTCAGCGCATTGATCTCGGTGGCTTCTCCGCCCATGACGCCGGCCAGGCCAATGGGACCGGATTCGTCGGTGATGACGACGTCCTCGGGGTCAAGGTCCCGCAATGTCTTGTCCAGGGTCCTCAGCGTCTCACCGGCCTGGGCACGACGCACCGTGATGCCACCGTTCAACAGCGCGGTGTCATAGGCGTGGACCGGGTAGCCGGTCTCAAGCATCGCGTAGTTGGTCGCGTCAACGACGTTGGAGATTGGCCGCATCCCCGCCAGGCTCAGCCGCTTTTGGACCTTCGGTGGTGAGGGTTTTACGCTGATGCCCGCGATCCCTCGTCCATCCCAGCGGCGGCATCCCGAATCGGGGACCAGGGTGACCGCCACACCGGGATCACCCCCGGGATTGTCGCCCAACTCGGAGATTGAAAGGTCTGCCCCGGTCAGGGCGGACAGATCCCGAGCCAATCCCCAGATGGAGGCGCCGTAGCCACGGTCAGGGGTCAGGTCGATCTCAAGCACCGCTTCTTCCAGGTCAAGCCACTCGACCACGTCGGCCCCGATCGGTGCCTGATCGCCAAGCAGCCAGATCCCGGCATGGTCATCCCCTACCCCCAATTCGCGAGGGCTTGCCAGCATGCCGTTGCTGGTGACACCCATCAGCTTCTTGGCACCGATGGAGACTCCGCCGGGCAGCATCGAACCGGGCAGCGCCGCGGGCACCCGGGAGCCGACGCTGAAATTGCTGGCACCACACACGATCTCCCAGGTGCGCTCGCCGTCGAAGGCCTGGACCAGTGTCAGTTTGTCGGAGTTCGGGACCGGACCCATGTCCTGCACCTCAACGACCTTCAGCCCTGCCGCCCCAGCCGTTGGACGGTGCACCGCATCGACCTCCAGACCGCCGAGTGTCAGCACGTCGGCCAACTCCTCGGGGGACAGCGACAGGTCGACGTGTTCGTAGAGCCATGAGATCGGCACGCGCATGGTGATGGTTTCCTACTGGATCGTGGGTGCCTGGGCGCAGGGTCCCTGGGAACGCAGGGTCGGCCTGAGCGGGTCAGCTAGAGCGGGTCAGCTAGAAGGAGGAGAGGAGACGGACGTCGTTGTCGGCGAAGGTGCGAAGGTCGGAGACGCCGTAGCGCACCATCGCGGTCCGCTCGATACCGATACCGAAGGCAAAGCCCTGCACGGCGTCCGGGTCATACCCTCCCGCTTTCAACACATTGGGATGCACCATGCCCGACCCCAGCAGCTCCATCCAACGGCCACCGCCGGCAGGATCGGGGACCCAGGCGTCAAGTTCGGCGGATGGCTCGGTGAAGGGGAAGTAGTGCGGCCTGAAACGCAGTTTGACGTCGTCGCCGACCAGGGCTCTGGCGAACGCCATCAGGGTCCCATACAGATCCGCCAGCGACAGATCGGTGTCGACCGCCAACCCCTCGATTTGGTGGAACACCGGTACGTGGGTGGCGTCAGGGGTGTCCTGGCGATAGACGCGGCCGGGCACGGCGACGTAGACGGGGGGCTGTGAGTCCATCATGGCCCGAACCTGCATCGGTGAGGTCTGGGTCCGCAGCAGCAGACCCGTGGTGCCGTCATCCCGTGCGGGTACCTCGCTCAAGCCCGAGACGTAGATCGTGTCCTGCAGCGTCCGTGCCGGATGATCCATTGGCGTGTTCAACGCATCGAAGTTGAACCAGTCCGATTCCACTTCCGGGCCAGTGACAATCTCATAGCCCAGGCCGACGAAGACGTCCAGGATCAGGTCCAGGGTCTGCCGCAACGGGTGCAGCGAACCCGGCCGCGGAACTCGTGGAGGCAGCGTGATGTCGATCGCCTCGGCGGCAAGAACCACCTTGTCGCGCTGCAGTTCAAGGTGGGACTTGCGGTCGGCGTGCCCACGCCAGAACGCTTCGGTGACGTCGTTGACCGCCTGCCCCAATGACCGTCGCTGGTCAGGGTCCAGACCACCAAGTTGCCGTTTGATCTGGCTGACCTTGCCCTTCTTTCCCATGAAGGTCTGACGAACCTGGTCCAACTCCTCGATGGTCTGGGCGGAGTTCATCACCTCCATGGCCTCAGCCCGGAGGTGGCTGAGCGTGGCGCTCAGCGATTCAGCATTGGCGTGATCGGTCACTACAGGGTCCGTTCTGATGGAGTCACGACAGTGTCGGCCTAGGCCGGGTCTGCTGCAGCCCCGGTGCGGGTGACGGATGCCCGCAGGGCCTCAAGGTCGATGCCCGCCAGTTCAAAGCCACCCTTGGGAACGGTGAAAGAGAACACGGCTCCACCCGAGATGTCATCGCTGATCCAGATGTCACCACCATGCGCTTCGACCAGTCCTTTGGTGATGTACAGGCCCAGCCCGGTCCCCTGCCGCTTCTCACCGGGCTGTCGAAAGAACTTGGTGAAGATCGCACCGCGGTGTTCAGGCTGGATCCCCTGGCCGTGATCGGCCACCGACACGGTGATGACATCGGTGCTCTGGGTCGCGCTGACCTCGATCACACCGTCGGTGTACTTGACCGCGTTCTCAAGCAGGTTGGTCAGGATCTGGTCCAGGCGGTCAGGATCGGCATACAACTCGGGCAGGTCATGGGCGTGAACGTCGATCTGACGGCCACGGCCGATGCCTGCCTGGACACGCGTGACCACCCGGGGAATCAGATCATCGATCTGCACCATCTGGCGCTTCAGTTGCAGTCGACCGGCATCGATGCGAGAGACAGCCAGCAGTTCACCCAGCAGACGGGTGACTCGATCGGCGTCCTCGTTGACGGTGGCGAGCATCTGCTTCTTCTGCTCATCGGTGAACCGGTCCCACTTCGCCAGCAGTGTCTTGGTGAATCCCTTGACGCTGGTCAGCGGGCTGCGCAACTCATGGCTGACAGTGGAGACCAGGTCGGACCTGGCGACGTCTCGGCGTCGACGGGCGTCGGCACGTCGCAATGTCAGCAGCAGACCTCCGGCGGACGGCCCATCCACCAGCCGAGCCCCGGTCAGTGCGACCGCGCGGGTGCCCATACCGACCTGCAGGTTCAGTTCCTGCTCGGCGATACGCCGCATCAGGGTGACGTCACCCCCAAACACATCATCACAATCCCACCAGTCCGAGCCGTTCTCTGTCCGCAGCCGCAACCGCTTCTGCGCGACACTGCCAAGCAGCTCGTCAAGGCTCAGGCCCAGCAACCGGCACGCCAACGGATTGGCATAGTCGATGATCCCGGCGGCTGACACCACAATGGCCGCGTCCGCCAACAACTCCAGTCCCAGCAGATGGGCTGGCACTGCGGGGCGACCCGGAGGGATGCTCATGATCTCACAGTCGCTGAGGGTTGGGATGCTGCAGGCGTTGCACCGAATGGGCCATCACCGCGACGGCCGCAGCCAGGTTCAGGCTCTCGGCATGACCGCGGTAACCGGGACGGTCCGGCCGTGCAATCGGAATGTGGACCCTCACGTTACAACGGGTGGCGACCGCGGCGGAAAGACCTGCGGCTTCGCCCCCGAAGACCAGCGCGGTGGGTCTCGTCAGGTCAATGGTGTCAAGCGGGACCGACGCATGGACGTCGGCCGCCAGCAATTGCATGCCCGCCTGTGACACCTCGGCCAGAGCCTCGACCTCAACGCCCGTCACGATCGGCAGATGAAACACCGACCCGGTCGAGGCTCGCACTGCTTTGGGGTTGAACGGATCGACGCTACCGCGCAGGAACACCACGGCGTCCGCCCCTGCTGCATCAGCCGTACGGATAACGGTGCCGGCGTTGCCCGGGTCACTGACCCCGTCCAACAGCACCAGGAACGTGGCGTGGTCCAGCACCCCGGCCAGGCTGGCTGTGGGGATGGGCGCCACACCGACCAGCCCCTGGGGTGTCACGGTGTCGGCTAGCGTCCGCAGCACCTCCGGCGTGACCGTGCGGACGTGGGTTCCCTGCTGGACGGCCTGACTGACCAGACCCAGGTGTTCCTCGATGCCTTGGGGCGTGGCGAACAGTTCGCGCAACTGACCCAGGCCTTCACTGACCGCCTGGGGCCCCTCGACCAGGAATGCGCCTTCATCCCGCCGGCCCTTACGGGCGGCCAATTTTGCTGCCGCCTTCACCGAAGGATTGGCAGTCGAGGTGATCATGGGATCGTGGGCCAGCGCGGACACGGCCTGCTGCGCCGCCCGGTCAGCGGCCATGTCCTGTGATGCCAAACTCATCGATTGTCCTTGCCTCAACCCAACCTGTGACCCGTCATGTTCGGATCACAGGTGCCCCATCGGTCTCGGGTTTATAGCGCAGCCTTCGCGGCGGTGACCAGCGCAGAAAAGGCGCTTGGGTCATTGACGGCCAGTTCGGCCAAAACCTTGCGGTCAACTTCGATTTCGGCCTGCTTCAGGCCGTGCATGAACCTGCTGTAGGACATGCCGTCCTGGCGGGCCGCGGCGTTGATGCGGGTGATCCACAACTTGCGGAAATCACGCTTCTTCGCACGGCGGTCCCGGGTGGCGTAACGGTCGGCGTGCAGCACCGACTCATTGGCGATCCGGTACCGGCGGCTGCGCGCCCCCCGGAAGCCCTTTGCCCGGGCCAGGACTGTACGGCGCTGCTTGCGCCCGTGAACACCGCGCTTGACGCGTGCCATGTGATGTCTCCTAGAACGTGGTGGTGTGGCGAGCTGGTGCTAGCGGCCCAGCATCCGCTTGATCGTGCGAGCCTCGGTCGGGTTTTCCAGCTCTTTGTCGCCGCGCAGACGAAGCTTGCGCCGCTGCGGCTTGTGCTCTGCCAGGTGGTTGCGGTTCTGGCGGCGGTGGATGACCTTGCCGTTGCGAGTGACGCGGAAGCGGTCCTTGGCGCCGGAATGGGTCTTTTGCTTTGGCATTGCCGTTGCTCCTGGGTCGTGACACGAAAATGGCCGCTGCGGGTGGCAGCGGCCGACGACACACCCAGCCTGGCCCCTTGGGGGACTGATTGGGACGTGATGGACCTGACCAGGACACAGGGCCCGACAGGTGGGGAAACCGCTCCCACTTGGTATGGATCGACAAGCCTATGGGTGCCTGGGGGAATTGTCCACCTCAGCCGTCCCGGCCGGGGATCCACAGCTTGTCCGTCGCAGGCTTCTGGCTGGTCGGGGCGCTGGAGGGTGGTGGCTCGGTCGGCTGAGCGGCAGTGGCTGCAGGTTGAGCGGCAGAGCCCGGTTCACCCTCGGTCTGCGTCGCTGTGCCCTGTCGTTCAAGTTGGACCTGGGCCATCTGCAACTGCCCGACGGCATCTTGAAGTTGCTCGGCGGCCTCACCCAGTTGGGCCTCGCCCAGCGTGACCAGCGAGGCCATGGAGTCAATCAGCACGCGGGCGTCTACACGACCCAACTTGGCTTCAGCCCCGGCCGCCAGCATCCCCACACACTGCATCAGCAGGTCGCCGACCGGCGCCTCCCGCAGTTGTGCGTAGTAGGCCTCGATCTCTTCTTCGGTCGGCTGTTCGGATGGGTCGCTCATGTGGCGCCGCATCCTAGCGGCCAGTCGGCGTCAGGTCTTTCCTTAGGCCAGGCCGGTCGATTCGAGATACGCCTTCACCAGTGCGGGGCCGAACAGCAGAGCAAGAAAGGCGCCGGCGGACAGGAAGGGCCCGAAGGGGATCAGGTCCTTGCGCGTGCGCAACTTGGTCACAATGAGTGTGATGGAGATCACCGAGCCCAGCAGGAACGCACCGAAGATTCCAATCAGCACCGACCCGATGCCCACGTAGCCCAATCCGATGCCCAGGAACGCCGCGTACTTGACATCACCCATGCCCATTCCCCGCGGGTTGATGAACGCCAGCAGCAACAGGAAGGCGAACGCGCCGACTGCACCGATCAGCATGTCGGTGATGCGGCCCGGCTCGCCGTTCAACAGGGCCGCTGCGACCAGCAGCACCAGCAGTGCCGGTGTCAATGGATACACCAGGGCGTTAGGGATGCGTCGGGTGTTGTAGTCGATGACGCTGACCACCAACAGCATCCACACGAACAGCAGCATGCCGGGCAGAGCCCAATAGTCCGGGGGTGTCATCGCAGCCAGCCAGTAGCCCGTTACGCCGAACAGCACTCCCCCGGTCAGTTCGACCAGCGGGTAGCGTCGGCTGATGGGCTCGCCACAGGTACGGCATCGCCCACGCAGGAGCACCCAGGACAGAACGGGAATGTTGTCTCGCGGCTGAATGGGGGTCTGGCATCCGGGGCAGGCGGAGGGTGGTCTGACGACGCTTTGCCCCTGGGGAACCCGATGGATCACGACGTTGCCGAACGACGCGAACACCAGTCCCAGCAACCCCGCCACTATCGCAATCAGTCCAGCCATCGCTGTCATGATGCCTGCTCCGGGGTCCATGGTGCGCGGTAGAACTGGCCCTCATGTGGATTTCTGCAACCCTTGACTCCCAACTCCGCGCGCGTTCCGAGGAATTCGAACGGCTGGGCCAACTGCCAACTGACATCGCCCGTGATCTGCGGGACGAGGGGCTGTTCGCAACGTGGACCCCAAAGGTCTATGGAGGCGCCCAGGCGTCGGCGCTTGAGGGACTGGCCAGCATCGCCCGGGTGTCGCAGGCCGACGGTGCGGCCGGATGGTGCGTGATGATCGCGTTGACCACGTCCCTG
The DNA here is from genome assembly GCA_051004735.1 of Euzebya sp. Classification (GTDB taxonomy): domain Bacteria; phylum Actinomycetota; class Nitriliruptoria; order Euzebyales; family Euzebyaceae; genus Euzebya. The sequence continues at coordinate 33,074 of JBPCKA010000115.1, forward strand.
ACGGCCTACCTCCTGCCGGCCCACCACGCCAAGGAGATCTTTCATCCGCAGGCCATCACCGGCGGTTTCGCCGCATCGATGGGACGGGCCAGGCCGGTCGAGGGTGGATTGAGGGTGACCGGTCGGTGGGCCTGGGGGTCGGGTATCAGCCATTGCACCTCTATCGGCGGCGGAGTCCGACTGGTTGATGACAACGGCGCACCGGCACCGCGCGAGGATGGTCTGGCCTTCCCCTATGTGTTTTTCGACCCCGATGACGTTGAGGTGTTGGACACCTGGCACGTCGCCGGGCTCCAGGGAACCGGTTCGACGGACTACGCTGTGGCCGACGCCTTCGTCCCCGAGGGACGTTGGGTGGAGTTCGGTACGACGGTTCCAATCATCGGCGCGCCCCTGTCGAGCTTCCCCCTGTTCGGGCTGCTGGCGCTTGGTGTCGCCTCGGTCTCAATTGGCCTGTTGCGGCGTGCGATCGAGGAGACCGTCATCCTGGCGAACGCCAAACGCCCCCAGGGATCGGCCAAGACATTGGCGACACGCCCCACCACACAGATCGATGTGGCACGCGCCGACGCCACGGCCCGGTCGTCATGGTCGTTCATCCATGATGTCGTGGGCGATGCCTCTGACACCGCGGCTCAGGGGGAATCCCTCAGCGTCGAGCAACGGCGCCTGCTGCGCCTGGCGGCAACCGACACGGCCGCCCGTTGCGCCGACGCGATTCGTGATCTGCACCTGGTCGCGGGCGGCGTTGACGTCTACCTGTCCTCTCCCATCCAGCGCGCCTTCCGCGACGTCCATGTCGCCACCCAGCACGCCATGGTTGCCCAGCGAACCTATGAGTTGGCCGGGCGACTGGCATTGGGACTGGACACTGACATGACGCAACTGTGAACGCCACGGCTGCGGTTTTCCGCCGGCTGGTTGGTGGTGCGTTGTGGCTGGGAGGGTTGGGGGGTCTGAGCTATGCCCTGACAAGGGCAGTGCTGCCGAGGGACCCCCTACCGCCGGTGACCGGCCCGCATCCGGTGGGGACGTCGGTTGCCGTGGTCGAGGCGCCGCGCCGACTGCCGGTGCAGATCTGGTATCCGGGACAGGCCACGGGGGGCCCAAACCCAGCCGGGACGCCGGCTGCGTTGTTTCCCGCCTCGGCAGGGGTCGCGCAGGCCATCGCCTCCCACTACGGGATGCCCCGCGGGGTGGCCCCGGCGCTTGGTCTGGTGTTGGGCAGGATCCGTGGGCGAGCCGTCGGTTCGGCCACTCCGGCGTGGCCAAGCGGGTCGCTGCCCACGCCAAGGGGCGTGCTGATCATCAGCCATGGCTGGTTGGGCTTCAGAGTGATCCACGTCGACCTGGCCGAACAGTTGGCCAGCGACGGATGGGTCGTGGTTGCGGTCGATCATGTGGGCGGCGCACTGGCCAGCCAGTTCCCCGATCATGCCGTCACCCCCCTGTCAGCCGGTCTCATGCCGCCGGATGGAGTCGCTGATTACTGGCCCCGCGCGGCAGCACTGGTTCAGCGTTACGCCACCGACATCGCCGCGGTGCTGGACGCGGTCGCTGCAGGTCGGCTGGGCCCGACCGTCCCGGCGACCGAGCGCTTCTGGTTGCTGGGACACTCAACAGGAGGTGGCGCGGCAATCGTGGTGGCCGGCGAGGACCGGCGTGTCGCCGGGGTCATTGGGATGGATCCGTGGGTCGAACCGTTGGACCGCTCAGCACGCCAGCGGCTCACGGTGCCCACCATCGCGATCCTCAGCGGCCAGTGGGTCGGCAATCGCAACGACGCACTGCTGCAGATGATGGGCAGCGTGGAACTTCGTGCGGTTCCCGAGGCCAGGCACACCGATCTGACGGTGCTGGGCTACCTCAGCCCGGTGAGGAGGATTCTTGGTCTGACCCGCTGTGACCCTGCGCTGCCGCGGCGGGCAGCACTAAAGGCCGTGGCAGATCTGACCAACTTGGCCGTCGCCAAGGCAGGAATCGACTAGTCCGCTGCCCACGTCCCGGTGCCCGGGTTCCACGCCCCCAGGCACCCAAAAACCCGGGCACCCACCGCAGCCCACGTCTCGGTGCCCGGGTTCCACACCCCCAGGCAACCAAAAACCCGGGCACCCGCCGTTGGCGTCGACCCGGGCACCCGCGACTGCCGTGGATGCGGGCCACGCCAGCCCGACTCAGTCTTCTCCGATCGTGCCCCCGCGGTCCTGGGTCGAGGCGACATCCGAGCAGACGTCCGACCCGGCACCCACCGCTGAGCGGCCGTAGTCGCGGATGACCTCATCGATGATGAGGCGCAGCAGCTTCTCGCTGAAACCCGGGTCCAGGTCGGCTTGTTCGGCAAGTTGACGCAAACGCGCGATCTGGGTCTGCTCACGTTGGGGATCTGCCGGCGGCAGCCCGGTCGCCCGTTTGTGCGCGCCGACTTTGCGGGTGATCTCGAACCGATCGCCAAGGACCCCCATCAGGACCGCATCCAACTCATCGATCTGCGCCCTCAGTCCGGCCAGGGTCGGGTCGGTCACTGGTCCTCCTTTGTCGCCATCATCCACATTCTGAGCGCGAGTGAGTCAACAGTTGCTGCCCGAACCGCCGTTGGGGACGTTGGGGATCGAGGGGTCGATGACCTCGATGTGGGTGTGGGGCCATGCGGGCCGACCGCTGCCAGCCTCGACCTGAGAGGCGAACGGCAGCACCGTGGCGCGTGGCGCGATCTGGGTCACCCCGGCTTGGACCTGATCCCCGGCAACCACCTGTACCCCGTCGATATGGAGCATCTTGACCTCCCAGGAGGGTTGGGCGTCCGGCGCGATGACCACGAAGTCATCGGAGTAGTCGCAGTACAGCACGTAGGTGCCAGACCGGAGCACCGTTCCGCTGACGGGCGAGCGAATCGGTGTGTCGGGGGCGACCATGACATCCGCCGCACTCTGGCGGCCAGACATCCGCCCCCGCGAGTCCAGCAGGATGGGACTCGCGGCGGTGTCGGTCATCTGCTGGTCACGCGCACCCTCATGATTGGACTGGTGCAGGCCGATGCGTTCCACGGTCGCCGCAGGATGATGCAGCGTGATCGCGCCCACGGTGGCGAAGGGTACGAACGAAGTGGCGAAGGCACTACGACCGTCAGCGGTGGTGAACGGCGTCGGGGCCGGCGGGGTCGCCCCCTCACCGCCGCGGACGTAATGCCAGCCACCCTCGACGGACCGATGATCGTCATCGGCGCCGGACAACACAACGGCATCGGCCAACGAGACGGGCAGCGTCACCAACAGCGTGACAACCACGGCCAGTCGAAGGCTTGGCCGCCTCAGCAACGACTGGTCCCGCACGCCCTACAGGTCCCTCAACAGGTTTGCGGTCTCGAGCGCCGCCATCGCGGCCTCCCACCCCTTGTTTCCCAACTTTCCGCCTGACCGGTCGGTGGCCTGCTCCCAGGTCTCAGTCGTCAGCACCCCAAATGCCATTGGGACACCGGTCTCAAGTGCCACCCGGCCGACGGCCGCGGACTCCCCCGCAACGAAGTCGAAATGGGCGGTCTGGCCCCTGACCACCGCCCCCAGGGCGACGACGGCATCAATTGATCCCTTCTCAGCCAGTTTCTTGGCTACCAACGGGATCTCCCATGCCCCCGCGACCCAGTACAGATCGATTGCGTCGGCGGGGACCCCATGTTTGGTCAGACACGACACGGCCCCCTCGACCAGTCGCTGCACGATGGTGTCATTGAACCGGCTGGCAATGATCGCCACCGTCAGGCTGGCACCGTCCAGGCTGCCCTCATGCACTCGCATCGGTGGTGTCCTCCCTGGTCGGATCGGTCGTCTCGTCGCTGTCGGAGAGCGTCTCCAACCGTGTCAGGGTATGCCCCATCCGGTCACGCTTTGTCCTCAGGTACCGAAGGTTCTGAGCGGTCGGCGCCGTTTCGAGCGGGACGCGTTCGACGATCTGCAGTCCATAGCCCTCCAGCCCCGCGCGCTTGGCCGGGTTGTTGCTGAGCAAGCGCAGGGTCGACAGGCCCAGGTCGACCAGGATCTGGGCGCCGGTTCCGTAGTCCCGGGAATCGGCGGGGAAGCCGAGTTCGATGTTGGCCTCCACGGTGTCGCGGCCGGCATCCTGCAATTTGTAGGCCTGCAGTTTGTGCATGATCCCGATGCCCCGACCCTCATGCCCACGGATGTAGACCACGACCCCCTCACCTGCCTCGGCGATCTGGCGCATCGCGTCGTGCAGTTGCGATCCGCAATCGCAGCGGAGCGAGGCGAAAACGTCGCCGGTCAGACACTCAGAGTGCATGCGCACCATGACATTCGGCTTGTTCTCGGGATTGCCGTACACCAGCGCGACGTGGTCGTGGCCGTCCATCTCCGAGTGGTATCCCACCGCTCGAAACGTCCCGAACGGTGTGGGAATGTCGGCCTCGACGACACGGTGGACCAATCGTTCCGAGCGGCGGCGCCATGCGATCAGATCCGCGATGGTGATGATCTTCAGGTCATGCTCGGTGGCGAACTCCCGTAACTCAGGCAGACGCGCCATGTCGGTCTTCTTCGCGTCAACGATCTCGCACAACACGCCGGCCGGCTGCAAGCCGGCAAGTCGAGGCAGGTCGACGGCGGCCTCGGTGTGGCCCGCGCGCTTGAGCACCCCACCCAACTTGGCTTCAAGCGGCACCACGTGACCGGGACGAGACAGATCCTGCGGCCGGGTGCCGGGATCGATCAGTGCCAGGATCGTCGTGGCCCGGTCCTGGGCCGAGATTCCCGTGGTGGTCCCTTTGATCGCGTCAACCGTCACCAGGAACGCGGTGCGCATCGAATCGGTGTTGTTGTCGACCATGTGGGGCAGATCCAGCTCCACCGCACGTTCGTGGGTGATCGCCGCGCAGATGTAGCCCGAGGTGTGGTGCAGGAAGAAGGCGATCTTCTCGGGGGTGACCGCCTCGGCCGCCATGATGAGGTCGCCCTCGTTCTCGCGGTCCTCATCATCGACGACGATGACGATCTCGCCGCGACCAATGGCGGCAATCGCCTCGGGGATGAGCGTGAACTGCGCAGAGGTCATGTTGATCAGTGTCCAAGCTGTGCGATGTGAGGCACCAATTGGCGCTCAACGTACTTGGCGATCACGTCAACCTCGAGGTTGACGCGCTCCCCCACCTGCCGTTGACCGTGGATCGTGGCCTGCAGGGTGTGGGGGATCAAGCCGACGCTGAAGCTGTCAGGCCCGACAGCCATGACGGTCAGCGACGTTCCGTCCACGGTGATCGAACCTTTGAGGACGACGTATCTCGCCAGCGCCTCTGGCAGTTCGTAGGTGACGGTGGTCCACTCCTGCTGTGGGGCCCCCTGGGCCTGGATCGCCCGTATGCGGGTGACGCCGTCGACGTGACCCTGCACCAGATGGCCCCCCAGCCGTGCACCCGCAGACATGGCCCGCTCAAGGTTCACAGCGTCCCCCGCTGTCAGGTCACCCAGAGCGGTCCGCTCAATCGTTTCGCCCATCATCTCAGTGCTGAAGTGGCCACTGTTCAGGCTGGTCACCGTCAGGCAACACCCGTTCACCGCGATCGAGTCGCCGACCTTGGCATCCTCAAGGACCCTGTGACAGTCAATCGACAGTGTCGCCACACCGTTTTGGTGGTCCAGGGCGGACACGGTGCCGATCTCCTCGATCAAGCCGGTGAACACGGTTGCAGTCCTGTCGCTGTCGGGTTGCGCAGCGCTGAGGCTGCGGGTTCAGGGACGCCGCGGGTAGGCGGTCACCAGGACATCACCATCGCAGAGCTCTGCGTTGGCCAGGTCCAGCCGTGGCGCTGAGCCCAGTGTGAACGCCCCCGCCACCCCTGACAGCCCCTGTCCCAGGATCAGGCCCCCCAGGTGAAACTCGAACCTGTCGATCAGCCGGGCTGCCAGGAAGGCCCCGAGGACCTGCGCCCCGCCCTCCACAAGAACACTTCTGACCCCGCGGTCCCACAGGATGCCTAACACGGACTCGGGATCGGGAGCGGCCAGCAGCAGCGGCGTAGGGTTGTCATCCGCGGCCATCCGCAGACCGGCAGCGTGCAAGCGACCGCGTCGGTCCAGCACGACCCGAAGCGGCTGGGGTCCCTGGTACCGGGGCAGCCGCACCGTCAACAGGGGATCGTCCTGTGTGGCGGTTCCGCTGCCAACGACAACCGCGTCGACTTCCGCGCGCAGCAGATGACCTCGTCGGCGCGCGGCCGGACCGGTGATCCACTGCGAGGCGCCTGCCTGGTCGGCGATGAACCCGTCCATGCTGATGGCCGTCTTGGCGATGACGAAGGGTCGCGAGGTCGCCACGTTGTGCAGGAAGATCTCGTTTTGGCGGGCAGCACGGACGGTGGCGACATCGGTTTCCACCGTGATGCCAGCCTGCTGCAGCTGCTCGGCGCCACCGGCGGCCGCAGCATGCGGATCCGCCAGGGCGATCACGACCCGTCCCACCCCGGCCTGGATCAGCGCCTGTGCACACGGCGGCGTACGACCATGATGGGCACAGGGCTCAAGAGTCACATAGACGGTGGCGCCGTGGGCGCGCGACCCCGCCTGTGCTAAGGCCTGGATCTCGGCGTGGGCGCCGGGCGGCGGTTGTGTAAAGCCCTGCCCGACCACTTGCTGGTCGGCCACGATCACACACCCCACGAACGGATTGGGCGAAACCTTCCCCCGACCCTGCTCCGCCAGCTCGAAGGCCGTGTTCAGATACTGGTGATCGTCGTCGCTCAGCAGTGGCGATGTCTGACCGACCGCCCGCGGCTCAGGCAAACCGACCATCAACGGCGTAACGCCTCAAAGCCCTCAACTCGCAGATTGACCTCGATGAACCGCCGGATGTCGGCCTCATTGTCAACAACGAGCACGCGTTCACCACCCATCCGCCGATACCTCTTTCCGCTTGATCATCGCCAAAAACATTCCGTCCCCCTCATGACGATCGGGACTGAGTTGCATCCCTGTGGCGGTCGGCGATCCGAGGTCAGGAGAAGGCAGCAGGCTCACCCTACCGCCCGCGAGGACGTCGGTGATAACCAAATCGGTTTCCTGTGTGGTCCAGGTGCAGACCGAGTAGGCCACCCGGCCACCCGGCCTGACCAACGACACCGCTGCGTCCACCAGGGCGCGTTGAACCTGCCCCATGGCGCTGATGTCCTGTGGCGTCTTGCGCCACCGCAACTCCGGACGGCGGCGAACGACGCCCAATCCCGAGCAGGGCGCGTCGACCAACACCAGGTCGGCCTGCCCGGCGGGAAGGCCCGTCTGGGTGCCATCGGCCACCAGAGTGTCCAGGGGCAGTCCCAGACGCTGCGCCATCTCCGCAGAGCGGCGCAACCGCCCCGCGTGTCGGTCCACCGCCATGACCTTGAGGCCCAACTGCGCCAGATGGGTGGCCTTACCACCAGGCGCCGCGCACAGGTCGATCGCCGATGCACCTGCGGGCAGACCGTCGGCGGCGGCAAGACTGATCACCTGCGAGGACTGATCCTGGACCACCGCCTCACCTCGGCGGATGACGCCCAGGTCACTGGGAACGTGACGTTGGGTCAGGACCACGGCGTGGCGGGACAGCTTCCCTTCCTGAGACTCGATACCGTCAGCGGCAAGCGCACTGATCACCTGCTCACGTGGGGCAACCGCACGTAACACCAGTGGGGCGGGTATGTTGCCGGCCTCAAGGACAGCATGCAGCCGCTGGTCGCCGAATCGCTGGCGAGCGCTGCTGACCAGCCACGCCGGATAGCCCAGTTGTAGCCCCATGCCCTCATCGGTGGTCGGATCGGGCCAGGGCAACTGCTCAGCTCGCCTGGCCACATTTCGCAGGACACCGTTGACAAATCCTGTAGCCCGTTGACCAACGATCTGTCGTGCCACCTCGACCCAGGCATTGACCGCGGCGTGAGTGGGTGTGCCACCGTAGCGAAGTTCCCACGTCCCCAGGCGCAGCAGGTCCAGCAGTTCGCTCTCCACCTGTTCAAGACCTCGGGACACCAACTGCGACAAGATCCAGTCAAGGGTCCCCTCGAACCGCAGGGTGCTGAATACCAGGTTCGCGGTGAAGGACCTGTCACGGGCGTCCAGGTCGCCTGCGGTCAGTACCCGGTCCAGCACCGGAGAGGCCCATGCGGCCTGCTGATGAATCTGTAGCAGCGCCATGACCGCGGTGAGGCGTGATGCCACCCCCTGGGCGTCATCAGCCGGTGCCGCCATATCGCCGTCGGTCATGTACCCAGGCTCGTGGGCCGGTAGCCATGAGCGAACGCAGAGCCATCCATGCGGGGCTTTCCTGCCGGTTGGACCTCATCCAAACGCACCGCATCGGTCCCGCATGCCACCACCGGACGCCCTTCGCTGTGACCCAGGACCTGTCCGGGTTTCCCCGATCCCGGTTGCGGGGTCACCCGATGAACCTTGATGCGTCGACCGTCCAGGGAGGTGTGTGCCCCCGGCATCGGGTTGTATGCCCTGACCGCACGATCGATCCGGGTCGCCTGGGCCGACCAGTCGATCAGCGCGTCCTCACCACGAATCTTGGTGGCATAGGTCGCCTGAGAATGATCTTGAGGATGCAACGCGATACTGGAGTCAACCAGGCCCCGTAGCGAATGGACCAACACGGGAGCGCCAGCCACCGCCAGACGCTGGGTCAGTTCCCCGCTGGTCTCATCCGCGGCGATCCGGGTTGCGTGGGCCAGCAGGATATCTCCGGTGTCCATGCCCGCGTCAAGCCTGAAGCAGGTCACGCCCGTCGTCGAATCCCCCGCCAGGATGCTGGCAGGAACCGGGGCCGCCCCCCGCCAGGCCGGCAACAGCGAGAAGTGCAGGTTGACGAATCCATGACCACCGGCGTCAAGAAGAGCCTGCGGCAAAATCGAGCCGTAGGCGACCACCGCGCAGGCGTCGACACGCAGGTCGACCAGATCCTGAAGGCAGGTCACCGGCCGTTGTGGCTGCCACACCTCGAGCCCGACCTCAAGCGCTGCAACCTTGACGGGTGAGGGGGAGAGCCTGTGCCCCCGACCCGAGGGCCGGTCAGGGTTGGTGAGCACCGCGCAAATGGTCACGTCGGGCGCGTCGTGCAGGGCACGCAGGGACGGCACGGCCGGGGCTGGGGTTCCGAAGAAGACGATGCGCATCACAAGGTCCTACACCGCTGCGGCGTCGTCTGGATCAGGCTCGGGGGGGTTCTCCAACTCGCCCCGTCGAATGCGCCTCATCGCATCCTTACGGTCATGGCGGGCCAGGTGCTCGATGAACAGGATCCCGTTCAGGTGGTCGATCTCATGGGCGATGATCCGGGCCAGCAACCCCTCACCATGGAGGGTCTGGTCGGCGCCGGTCACGTCCTGGGCGTCGATATGGACCTGAAGGGGGCGGGCCGTGGGATAAAACAGACCTGGAAATGACAGACATCCCTCGTCCCCTTCTTGGATCTCCTCACTCTCAAAGGTGATCGCCGGATTCACCACCGCGCCGTGACCCTCGGCGGTCTCCCACGTGAACAGGCGTTTCAACACGCCGACCTGGTTGGCGGCAAGTCCGGCCCCCGCGCTGGCCCGCATCGTGGCCAGCATGTCGTCGGCCAGTCGGGCCAAACGCTCGTCAAACTCCACCACCTCCGGCGACCGTTCACGGAGGACGGGATCGCCGAAGATTCGAATGGGTAGCACACTCACAGGTATCGGACTCTCGTGAAGGGACAACTCTGGTAAAAGACAGGGGGAACGGCTGCTGATCAGCCGATCACGACCGGGTCGACGTCGATGCGGATCCGACGATCGTCGCGGGCCCAGCGCTGCTGCAGCGGCGCCAGTGCCGTCAGGGTGCCATGCAGGTCCGACGTCTTCAGCAAAGCGACCCCCTCGGGGTCTGGCCCCAGCAGGTCTCCGGGGACCCCTCCGCGGATGTCCGCGGCCGCATCGGGGGGAAGGCTGGTCAACCTGATCAGCGATCCCGCCGGTGGGAAACCAAGGGGGTCCCGGCGGCGCCGTTCGCCCTCCCAGAACCCGTCGGGGTCCAGCCGGATCAGAGCCTGCAAACCTGGGTGCTCCGGCTGGGACGTCTGCACCAGCACGCGTTGGGCCAACCGGGCCGCGTCCAACCACAACCGCAGGGCGTCTTCGCTGGCATCAACACTCGGACGCCCCACCAGGACATCGGGGTCAGCGATGACCAGCAGGTCGGCCCTGTGATGTGCGCCCTCCCCGCCGAGCAGGTCCAGCCAGCGCGGACGCGCGATGACGCTGCCGCGGGTCATGACGGCGATGGCGGGTGCGCGGGTGGGGCCAGGCTGGTCAAACCCCTCCATGTGGGTGACCTGGGCTGAGGGATGGGTACGGGCCAGTTCGGAGGCCAGACGCTTGGCGCCGGCCCGCAGCGGGAAGGCATCGGTGGAGCCACAGTCAAGACAGGCGAAGGACGGTCCGTGCCACCCGCAGGCGGCGCAGGACCACTCCTCCGGCCGGGTTCGGGACGGAGCGACCCCACCGCCACAGGTCCTGCACTCATGCCGGCTGCGACATGCTCCACAGGCAAGCGATGCCCCACTGCCCTTCGCGGCCGCCAGCACGATCACGGTCCCGCCCTGCTGGACGGCGGCCGCAATCTGTTGGCTGATCGGGCCCACCAACCGGCTCCTGCGGGCTGCCGGTGGCAGCGACGTGCGGTCGACCAGGTCCACGGTCGGGCTCATGGACCGCTCCGTCGCACGGTCGGCTCCTACCAGGTGCAGATGTCCGCCGGTGACGTGCCGATACGCCTGTGCCGACAACAGAGTGGAGGTCAGCACCGCCGTAGCACCACACATCCGCGCCCGGCCCAACAGGGCATCGCGTACGTGATGCCTGGGGTTGCGCATTTCCTTGTAGGCCGGGCTGGCCTCATCGATCACCACGACCAGACCAAGTCGTGGCAGAGGCATCAATGCCACGCCACGCTCACCGATGACCACACCGATCTCACTGCGCTGCAGGCGCAGGAACGCACGGTAGCGATCGGCAGTGCTCACCTGGCCACGCAGATCAGCCACCTCGCCACCGGCCGCCGCCACGACATCCTCGACGTCACCGGGTGCGGCTGAGGGGGTCAGGACCAGCGCCTGGTGGCCTCCCGCCACGCAGCGGGTGACGAGATCGGCCAACAGCGGCCCCTCCCCCCCGGGGTGATGCAACGGTGCACGCAGGTGATAGGCCTGTCCGTCCGGCGTGAAGGCGGCGCGTAGGAGGGCCGACCCGTCAAGAACACGCCACGCGGGATCAGCGCAGGGCGGCCCTGAGGCCGGGGGCGCCTGGAGTGGCGGGCCCCACGAGGCCGCCTCGGCCTCCACCCGTGCCACACGTGGCGGCAGGGCATGGCGGATCACTCCGGCCAAGGTGCCGGCGTACCGCTGCGCAACCCAGCGCCACACCAACAGGTCGGCCTCTGAAAACCACCTGACCGTTCCCTCAACCCGATCCAGGGGTCTGATCCGGGCCGGGTCGGTACCGGGACGAGAGGTAAGCCCCTGGACCCATGCCGTGCGTTTGCGGCCGTTGAAGGTGACCTGGATCCGTGAGCCGGTTCCCAGGTCGGCATCCGCGGGGACCTGATAGTCGAACAGGCGGTCAAGATGTGCCGGCCCAACGTCGACGATGACGCGCGCATACCGAGGTTCGGTGATGTCGGGTGCAACCGTCTGCGCGTCGATGGGACCGCCCCCCGGACTCAGGCGCCGACGGCCGACCGCAGGTCATCCGCCCGCTCGGTTGATTCCCAGGGAAACTCGTCGCGGCCGAAATGGCCGTAGGCAGCGGTTGGCTGGAAGATGGGTTCACGCAAGCCCAGATCGCGGATGATCGCGGCAGGTCGCAGGTCGAACACCTCACGGACGGCTGCCAGGATGGCGTCGGGATCGGCTGTCTCGGTTCCGAAGGTCTCAAGCATCAACGAGACCGGGTGTGCCACCCCGATGGCGTAGGCCACCTGCAGTTCGGCCCGCTGTGCCAGACCCGCGGCGACGATGGTCTTGGCCACCCAGCGTGTCGCGTAGGCGCCCGAGCGGTCGACCTTGGTCGAGTCCTTGCCGCTGAATGCGCCGCCCCCATGGCGGGCCATGCCGCCGTAGGTGTCAACGATGATCTTGCGCCCGGTCAGGCCCGCGTCGGCGTGGGGTCCGCCGATCTCAAACCGGCCGGAGGGGTTGATCAGCACATTGCGGTCCTCAAAGTCCAGTCCCGTCGGCAGGACCGGCTTGATGACCTGCTCCAGCAGATCCGGGGTCATGTGGGTGGCCACATCGATGTCAGGCTTGTGCTGTGTCGAGATCAGCACCCGGTCGATCGACACCGGGCGGTTGCCTTCATAGGTGACCGTGACCTGGGTTTTGCCGTCGGGCCGCAGATAGGGCACCGCCCCCGAGTGACGGACCGCGGCCAGGCGGCGAGCCATCTTGTGGGCCAGGTCGATCGGCAGGGGCATCAGCGACGCGGTCTCGTCGGTGGCGTATCCGAACATCATCCCCTGGTCTCCGGCGCCCAGGGTGTCCAACTCATCACCGGTCGGGGCGCCTCTGGACTCAAGGGCGCTGTCCACTCCCCCGGCGATATCGGGTGACTGCCCATCGATGGCCACCACCACACCGCATGTTCGACCGTCGAAGCCGGCGTCGGCGGAGTCATAGCCGATCTGGTTCACCGTCTGGCGCACGATCTTGTCCACGTCGATGAAGGCGGTGGTCCGGATCTCCCCGGCGACCACGACCAGGCCGGTGTTGATCAGGGTCTCACACGCGACCCGTGCCGACCACGGGTCGTCATCGCGGCGCAATACCTCATCCAGCACACCGTCGGAGATCTGATCAGCCACCTTGTCGGGATGTCCCTCGGTGACCGATTCTGAGGTGAACTGCCAACTGCGTGTCATTGGGGGACTCCTGATGATGCGGGTGGGTCAGACAAGCCGCTGACCGGCAAGATCGAGGATGACCCGGGCCAGCGACGACTTTGACGTCAACGGCACTTCCTGGCGGAAGCCGTCGCGTCCCAGGATCACCGCTCGGTTGGTGTCGGTGGCGAAACCGGCATCGTGCTGGCTGACATCGTTGACGACCAGCAGGTCAGCGTTCTTGCGTTGCAACTTAGCGCGACCGTTCTCCTCCGCAGCAGTGGTCTCGGCGGCGAACCCGACCAGTACCGCCCCCAGGTCGTCGCGACGGCCCAGTGCGGCCAGAATGTCGATGGTCGGCACCAGTTCGATCCGCGGGTTTCCGTCGGCTACCAACACATCTTTTTTCAGCTTGTTGCGGGCCAGCACAGCCGGGCGGAAATCAGCCACCGCCGCCGCCTTGATGATCACGTCCATCTGCGGGGCCAAAGCCATGACGGCGTCATGCATGTCCTGGGCGGATTCGACATGGGTGAGGTGAACGCCGGCCGGGTCGAGCAGGGCGGTCGGCGCGGCAACCAATTCCACCTCCGCACCCATTGCGGCCGCCGTCCGGGCGATCGCGTAGCCCATCTTCCCGGTCGAGCGGTTGGACAGAAACCGCACTGGATCAAGTCGCTCTCGTGTTCCACCCGCGGTGACCAAGACTCGTCGTCCACTCAGCGCGTGGTCATGACGCCCCGTGGCGTCGATCACCGCCTGCAGCAGGACCTCCTCGTCCTCCAGACGTCCCAGTCCAATATCGCCACCGGCCAACTCACCCTCACCCGGCCCGACGATCCGGGCCCCACGCTGCTCCAGCAGCTCCACCGCCGCCTGCGTGGCGGGGTGCAACCACATCTCGGTGTGCATGGCAGGCGCGATCACCGTGGGCACGGTCAGGCAGGTGAAGACCGAACTGACCAGATCATCGGCAATGCCCGCGGCGAACTTGGCGATCAGGTTTGTCGTGGCCGGAGCGAAAATGGCCACATCAGCGCGTCGAGCCACGTCGACATGGATGATCTGGTGCGCGTCGGTGAAGGTGTCGGTGTAGCAGGGACGGCCTGTCAAGGCGGCGAACTGTGCGGGCTGGACGAACTGGGTAGCCCCCCGTGTCATCACCACCTGCACGCCGGCGCCGGCCTTCACCAGCGCACGCGCCAACGAGGCAGCCTTGTAACAGGCCACCCCTCCCGACACTCCCAGCAGGACCTCGCAGCCCGAGAGGGGGTCGGTCATGACAATCTACTAACGGGGGCTTCGCCCCAGCCCAATGGCTTGGAGCCGCCTGCGGCGGCGTGCAACTCCGTTCCGGCCGACGAAGCTCGCTTCGCTCGCCGTCGGTCGGTAGCTGCCTCGGTCGCAGAACTAGACTCATTAGAGTCAAGTTCTGGCGCCCAAGTCATCTAGTCGGCGGAGAGGTCGGTCGGCAGATCGTCGTCGGCCAGTATTGCGTCCTCGCCGTGCGGCAGGGTGACAACGTCGGCCTGCTCATCAGCCTGGCCGTCGGCCTTCAGCTGTGCGGCTGCCCGTGCCCGGACGTCCTCGTGGCGTTGGACCACGATCTTGTCGGCGGCGATCTCTTCCATCGCGATCGAGAGGGGCTTGTTTGAATCCACCTGCTCGACCAGTGGGCGCACGTACTGACCCATCCCCTCACCCAGGGAGTGGTAGTAATTGTTGATCTCGCGGGCACGCATGGCGGCCAGGTGCACCAGCGTGTACTTGGAGTCAACCCGTGCGAGCAGGTCGTCGATCGTAGCCATGAACATCTGCCTTCGGGGGTAGAGGACGTGTCGGTCCGCTGTGCACGCGCGTGGGGGGCACGTCAAGCGTGAGGCGTGCCTGCGAGTATATGTTCCACAGCCACGACCGCTGCGTCCACCCGGTCATTGACGATGCGATGGTCAAACCAGTCGGCCGCAGCCATTTCCTGTCGGCCGATCCGCAGCCGGGCCTCGATGCTGCGATCGTCCTCCGAGCCGCGTCGGCGTAAACGCTGCTCCAGGACATCCCATGACGGCGGCTCGAGAAATACCAGGGTCGCGGTGATGTCGCCGACACGATCCGCTCTCTCCCGGACCTGGCGGGCACCCTGGACGTCGATCTCCAGTAGCACACGGCCGCCGTCGGCCACCGCGGCGGATAGGGAGGACCAGGGCGTTCCATAGAGATTGCCGTTGAACTCGGCCCATTCCAGGAACTCCTCCGCAGCGACCATGTGCCGAAAGGTCGGGCGGTCAATGAAGTGGTAGTGAACTCCGCTGACCTCCCCCGATCTGGCCGGTCGCGTTGTGGCGGAGACCGAGACGGTGAGATCCGGGCGACGAACGCGAAGGGCGGCCACGACCGTGCCTTTGCCAACCCCACCGGGGCCGCTGATCACGATCACTCTCCCCCCGTGGGGGGCCGGGCTCACGTGGCCGCGCCACCCGAGCGCGATCGGCCGCCGGGTTTGCGTCCCTGACCCCTCTGCGCCGTGCCTGTCTGATCGAAGGCCTCCAGCAACCGGGCGCGTTGTCGCTTCCCAAGCCCGCGTAGTCGGCGTGATTCGGAGATGTTCAACTGTTCCATCGTGCGGCGTGCCGTCTTCTTGCCGATACGCGGCAGCGCCTCGAGCACGGCCGACACCTTCGTTTTGGCGACCACCTCGTCGGTTTCCGCACGGCTGATGACCTGCGCCAAGGAGATCTTGCCATCCCGAAGCTGCTGTTTGAGTTCGGCCCGGACCTTGCGGGCTGCGGCCGCCTTTTGGAGGGCGGCGCGTCTGGCGTCATCGCTCAACTCGGGGACTGACATCTCAGCAGGAACCTTCAGGTTTTCAGAAAATGGGGGCCGTAGATGAGGCCGGGTGGATGCACCTGGGCCGATCCTAGACCGGCACCCGTGGTGGTGGTCAACCCCTAACAGGCTTCGCCCCAGCCCAATGCGTCGTGCCGCCTACGACGGCGCTCGTTGCTGTTCCGCTCAACCAAGCTCGCTACGCTCGCGATCGGACGATGCCTGGAACGGTTCGGACTACAGCGATGCGAGGATGGCGCGAGCAGCTGTGACGGGGTCCCTGGCTGCCGTGATCGGTCGCCCGACGACGATGTGACTGGCGCCTGACTGGATCGCCTGGCGTGGGCTGGCCACCCGGGCCTGATCGTCGGCGGCTGAGTTCTCTGGCCTGATTCCGGGGACGACGATGAGCGGCTGGGGACCGATCGCTGAGCGCACCGCGCCGATCTCTGCTGCGGCGCACACCACGCCGGCGGCTCCGGCCTGGATCGCGGCTACCGCGAGCGTGGGCACGAGCTGGTCTGCAGACGGAAGCCCCAACAGATGCAGTGCCTCATCGTCCAGGCTGGTCAGCACGGTGACCGCCAGGATCGACACCTCGGGAGCGGCCTTCACCGCTGCGGCGACCATCGCAGGTCCACCGGATGCGTGGACGGTCAGCATGGCCACACCATGGCCGTCCTGACCCAGCGAGGCCACGGCGGCCGCGGCCCCCGCGACCGTGTTGGGGATGTCGTGCAGTTTCAGGTCCAGAAAGATCGGTGCCAGCCTGGCCGTCCGAGTCACCAGTTGAGGCCCGAATGTCGTGAAGGCCTGCAGACCGATCTTCAGGTGACCGCTGGTCGGAGCAAGTGCTTGTGCCCACCCCAGCAGTTGCTGTTCATCGTCACTGTCCAGGGCCGGGATGAGCGGGTTCATGATCTGGCGTATTTCACCCTGGTCAGCCAACATGCAGATGATTGGTGACCTCGGATTCCCGCAACGCGTGCGTCACGATCAGCACATCACCGGGGTTGTCCTCGACCAGGAGGATCTGGGACGTCGTGTCCATGGCGTGGAGTCTACAGTTTGACTCCACCGGTCAGGGACCGAGCGTGTCGTATCCCACGCTGTGCCAGCCACACCGGCAATTGCTCAACCAGTTCGAGGGTCACCAGGGGGTTTGCGAAGGTCGCCGTGCCGATTCCGACGGCGCTGGCCCCGGCCAGCATGAACTCCACCACGTCCTCCACCGACCGCGCCCCGCCCATTCCGATGATCGGCAGATCCGGGAGCACCGAGTGGATCTGGTGGACCGCACGTATCGCAATCGGTTTGATCGCGGGTCCACTGAGCCCCCCGGTACCGGCAGCAAGTTTGGGCCGCCGGGTCTCCACGTCGATGGCCATTCCCAGCAGCGTGTTGATCACGCTGACTCCGGCAGCGCCGGCCTCCGCCGCTGCGTGGGCGATCCTGACGATGTCGGTGACGTCGGGGGACAGTTTGGCAAACACCGGCACGATCGCCACCCGCATGATCGTCGAGACGACCTCGTGGGTAGGACCCTCCCTGCTGGCGAAAGCAACACCACCATCATCGGAGTTCGGGGCGGAGATATTGGCCTCCAGCGCGACGATGCCCTCCAGTCCCCGCAACTTCTCGGCGACCACCCGGAACTCGTGGATCGTCTTCCCGCCGATCGAGGCGATGATCGGGACCCGGTGATGGACCAGCCAGGGATAGTCGACCTGCAACCAGCGCTCCAGACCCGGATTCTGCAGGCCGATGGCATTGAGCATCCCACTGGCCGTCTCGGCCATCCGTGGTGTCGGCAGGCCGGGGCGGGGTTCCAGCGTGATCGACTTGACCGCCACCGCTCCCAGACGGTTGATGTCAAAGAACCTGTTGATCTCCTGCCCCGACGCGAAGGTGCCACTGGCGCTGACGATCGGGTTGGACAAAATCATGTCGCCCAACTGGACGCGCAGGTCGACGTCGCGGGGCCGCAGCGCAGGTCGCGAGGTGGTCGGGTCCCCCGAGCGAGCGCGGGTGGCATCGCTCATCTGGAATCCACCTGCTCGTCCTCACCGGGTGGGAGGTCGGGCACAGCCATGACCGGCAGCGCCCCGATCGCGTCCCAGCGGACCTTCGCGCCGTTGAAGACGGGTCCCTCGATGCAGCCGCGCAGGTTGTACAACTGCCCGTTTCGCTCGACCGGCAACACGCAGGTCTGACACACCCCAGTCCCACAGGCCATTGCCTCCTCCGTCGCCACCCTGACCGGCACGTCATGGGCCGAGGCAAGCTCGCTGACCGCCCGCAGCATCGGCATCGGCCCGCTGGCATAGACCAGCCCCGTGCGGCCCGACTCAAGCATCCGGACCATCACATCGGTGACCACCCCCTGCTCGCCCAATGAGCCGTCCTCGGTGGTGAACACCGTGGTGGCCGACAGTCGTTTGGCTTCGATGGCGTTGAAGATCTGCTCGGCGGTCTGGGCGCCGATGATCATGTCCGCCCTGAACCCCCTCTGCTGCAGGACTCCGGCGAGATACAGCAGCGCGGCGGACCCATAGCCCGAGCCGACCAGTAACGAGGTGACGTTCTGCTTCGGGATCGGAAAGGGCGTGCCCAGTGGCCCGACCAGGTCCACCACGTCGTGCTTCTTGCGCGTGGTCAACCAGCGGGTTCCCTCACCGGTGGCGTCAAAGATGATCTCGACGGTCCCAGCCCACGGTCCGTGACGCGAGACCCGGTAGATCGAGAAGGGCCGCCGTAGCACGGTGTGCTTGCCCTCCACGCCGATGCTGACGAACTGACCGGGCTGGGCGCGGTCCGCCACCTCGGGGCTGACGAAGGTCAGCGAGTGGAACCGGCCGATCTTGCGGTACTGCAACACCTCGCAGGACGCGCGCAACGGGCCGGTGGCCCGACCCTGAAAGGCCATGGAACCCGACCTTCCCGGGGTACCGCGCGTGATGAAACTGCTCATGCGCAGGGAAGCCTATCGGGACTGGCCCAACAGACGATGGTGTGCCTGGAGCGGCATGACATCGCCGCCATCGGTGCGCAAAGCCTCGATGCCCTGGATGGCGGCCAGGATGCCCGGCAGGGTGGTGATACACGGGATGCCGTGGCTTACCGCGGCGGTGCGGATCTCATAGCCGTCGGCACGCGCACCGATCCCGGTGGGAGTGTTCAGGATCAAGTCGACCTGGGCCTCACCGATCAGGTCAACGACCGACCGACCACCGTCTGAGTACTTGCCGACGATCTGGGCGTCCACCCCGGCCCTCCGCAGTGTCTCGGCGGTGCCCACCGTGGCCAGGATGGTGAAACCCAACTCGGCCAACTTCTTCACAGGAAAGATCATCGCCCGCTTGTCCCTGTTGGCCAGAGAACAAAACACCGTTCCGGTGACGGGCAGGATCATTGCGCCGGTCCCGGCCTGTGACTTGGCGAAGGCAACCCCAAAATCGCGGTCGATCCCCATGACCTCCCCCGTTGAGCGCATCTCGGGTCCCAGCCGGGTGTCCACTCCGGGGAAGCGGTTGAAGGGCAGCACGGCCTCCTTGACGGCGTTGTAGGGGAGCGGGGGCCGGTCAACCGCATCGGGTCCCAGTTCCAGTTCGGTCAGCTTTGCGCCGGCCATGATCCGCGCGGCGACCTTGGCCAACGGCACGCCGGTGGCCTTGGAGATGAACGGGATCGTGCGGCTGGCCCGTGGATTTGCCTCGATGACGACGATCTCTGAGTCGCGGATGGCGAACTGGATGTTGATCAGACCCCGCGTTCCCAGTGCCTCGGCAATCTCGCGGGTGTGGGCTTTCAACTGCTCCTGCTGGGCCTTGCCCAGCGTGAAGGGCGGTACCACGCACGCGGAGTCACCCGAGTGGATACCCGCCTCCTCGATGTGCTCCATGATGCCGCCGACGAAAATGTCGGTGCCGTCAAAGACCGCGTCGACGTCGACCTCGACCGCATTCTCAAAGAAGCGGTCGACCAGGACCTGGGTCTGCCCGCCCGGTCCCTCCCCGGCGTTGACGTCCAACCAGTCCTGCATCTGCTCGGCGGTGTAGACGATCTCCATGGCACGCCCACCCAGCACATAGGAGGGGCGGACCAGCACAGGGAACCCGATCGAGTCGGCGATGCTCAGCGCTTCCTCGACGCTGCCTGCCACGGCGCCCGGAGGTTGGGCGATACCCAACCGGTTGAGGATCGCATTGAACCGGCCGCGGTCCTCGGCCAGGTCGATGGCCACGGGTTTGGTGCCCATGATCCGCACCCCCTGGGCCTCCAGCGCGCGTGCCATCTTCAGCGGGGTCTGACCGCCGAACTGCACCAGCGCGCCCGCAACGCCGGGGAAGGGGTCGTCAGGGCTGGGCTGGCCACCGGTGTAGCCGACCACACCCTCTGCGTAGGCGACCTCAAGTACGTCCTCCAGGGTCAACGGCTCAAAATACAGTCGGTCGGCGGTGTCGTAGTCCGTCGATACCGTTTCGGGGTTGCAGTTGACCATGACCGTCTCGAACCCGGCCTCCTGCAGGCTGAACACGGCATGGACACAGCAATAGTCAAACTCGATGCCCTGCCCGATGCGGTTGGGTCCCGACCCGAGGATCATGGCCCGTTGCCTGGGGCTGGGGCGAACCTCGGTGTACTGCTCGTAGGTGGAGTAGTAATACGGCGTCTCGGCGGCGAACTCCGCCGCGCAGGTGTCGACGGTCTTGAACACCGGACGCATGCCGCGGTCGTGACGGTGGTCGCGGACCTCATCCTCATCGGCACCTGTGACCTGAGCGATCAGCGCATCACTGAACCCCATGCGCTTTGCCTGCCGCAGCAGGTCATCGGGCACGTTGGCCAGCAGTTCGCAGCCCCGCAGCTCACGCCGTGTCTCGACAATCTGCAGGATCTGGTCGACAAACCACGCGTCATACCCTGAGAGCTCCGCAACCCGGGCGGGATCCCAACCCCTGGTCAACGCCTCGTCAACATCATGGATGCGGTGTGCCGTCGGTGTGGACACCGCGACGGCCAGCGCGGCGGGCTCCTGGGTACCGCCGACGACCCGGGCGCCCCGGCCCGCTCCGCTGCCTGCGTCGCCGCCCCGTCCCGTCAGGCCGATGCAGGAATTCTCAAGACTGCGCAGGGCCTTGTTCAGCGACTCCTTGAAGGTGCGGCCGATGGCCATGACCTCACCGACGGACTTCATCTGGGTGCCGAGGGTCACGTCTGCACCGGGAAACTTCTCAAAGGCCCAGCGGGGGATCTTGGTGACGACATAATCGATCGAGGGCTCAAAGGCGGCCAGGGTCGATCCGGTGATGTCGTTGGGGATCTCGTCCAGCGTGTAGCCCACGGCCAACAACGCAGCGATCTTGGCGATGGGAAACCCAGTCGCCTTGGACGCCAGCGCCGATGACCTGCTGACACGGGGGTTCATCTCGATCACGACCATACGGCCGGTCGCGGGATCGATGGCGAATTGCACGTTTGACCCGCCTGTTGCCACCCCCACCTTCCGCATGACCTTGAAGGCCGCGTCCCGCATCGCCTGGTATTGCGAATCCGACAGGGTCTGTGCGGGGGCAACGGTGATCGAGTCCCCGGTGTGCACCCCCATGGGGTCCAGGTTCTCGATGGTGCAGATCACGACGCAGTTGTCGTGGCCGTCACGCATCACCTCAAGTTCGTACTCCTTCCAGCCCAGCAACGACTCGTCGACCTGGACCTCACCGATGGGGCTGGCTTCCAGCCCCTCGGCGATCATGCGCTGGTAGGCGTCGGGGGTGTGAACGATCCCCGAGCCGGCCCCACCCATGGTGTAGCTGGCGCGCACCAGCAAGGGAAAGCCGAACTCGCGAGCCAGCTTGTTCGCCTGCTCCATGGCGGCCGGGACCTGCCCGGCGTCGTGGTCCGGCCCGATCGACACCCGACCTGCCCGCGCCTGCTCCAGGCCGATCTGCGTCATTGCTTCGTTGAACGCCCGCCGGTCCTCGGCCAGGTCGATTGATTCCAGGCCGGCGCCGATCAACTCGATCCCGTAGGTCTCAAGGACCCCGGCGTGGGCCAACTCGACGGCGACGTTCAACCCGGTCTGTCCGCCCAGGGTAGGCAGGACGACCATCTTCTGCTCAGGGTGCTCGCGCCGTTCGCGGGCGATGACCTTCTCCACGAAGTGACTGGTCAACGGCTCGATGTAGGTGGCGTCGGCGAACTCCGGATCGGTCATGATCGTGGCCGGGTTGGAGTTGACCAGGACCACCCGGTAGCCCTCGCGCCGCAGGACCTTGCAGGCCTGGGCTCCGGAGTAGTCGAACTCGCAGGCCTGACCAATCACGATCGGGCCGGAGCCCAGGATCAGGATCGAGTCGATGTCATCGCGTCTAGGCATGCACGCTGACCTTCACGCCGCCGGCTGACCTGGCCGCCATCAGTGAGGTGAACTGGCCGAACAGGTACCGGGCGTCATGGGGACCGGGCGCGGCTTCGGGGTGGTACTGCACGCTGAAGGCGGGCAGATCCGTCAACGCGATGCCCTCATTGGTCCAGTCGCTGAGGTTGACGTGGGTCTGCACCACCCGGCCGAAGGGGCCGTCGGTGGGCAGGCTGTCGCCGGCGACGCTGAACCCGTGGTTCTGAGAGGTGATCTCGATTGATTGCGCCGCCTTGACAAAGGTGCGCAAGCCCGTCAGGGACGGGTCCTGTTCAACCAGCGCAGCCGTGTCGTTGCGGACCGGGTGGTTGCCGCCGCGGTGACCGAACTTCAGCTTGTAGGTGGTGGCGCCGGCGGCCTTCGCCAGCAGTTGGTGGCCAAGGCAGATTCCGAACAGGGGGGTCTGGGTGGGAAGGATCTGGCGGATCGCGGCGATCCCGGCCGTGACCGCGGCCGGGTCACCAGGGCCATTTGAGAGGAAGACACCGTCGGGCTGCAGTTCCAGGACCTGTTCGGCGGGGGTGGTGGCCGGCACGACCGTCACATGACAGCCGGCGGCGTTCAACAACTCGACGATGTGGCGTTTCATACCAAAGTCGTAGGCCACGACCCGGAAGCGCTGATCGATGCTAGCCGGTGAGTCATACCGTGTGGTCGTGCTGACCTGCCCGGCGAGGTCGGTCCCCTCCATCATGGGGGAGTCCTGGACCCGCCGTTGCAACTCGTCGGCATCGTGGATCTCGGTGGAGATCCCGGCCCTCATCGCCCCGCAGTTGCGGATGTGGCGAACCAGATGACGGGTGTCGATCTCGGAGATGCCGATCACTCCGGCGTCCTGCAGATGCTGTGGCAATGATCCCACCGCCCGATGGTTGGAGTAGATCCGGCTGACCTCACGCACCACCAGTCCGGCCACCTGCACCCGGGAGGACTCGGCATCAAGCGGGGTCACCCCGTAGTTGCCGATGTGTGGATAAGTCATGGTCACGATCTGCTGGTGATAGGACGGATCGGTCAGAATCTCCTGGTAACCGGTCATAGCGGTGTTGAAGACAATCTCGCCGAAGGTCGTGCCCACAGCCCCGAATCCCCGGCCCCTGAACACGGTCCCGTCCTCCAGCACCAGGCAGGCGCCATTGCGCTCCAGTGGTGTGCTCATGGCGCGAGAACCTCCCCATTGTTCAGCGTGAACCGCCCCCTCATGATCGTGTGCACGACCTGACCGCGAACCTTGCGCCCCTCGAACGCCGAGTTGCGGCTGCGCGACTGCATCAGTCCCGGGTCGACCGCCCAAATGGTCCCGGGGTTGAACAACACCAGGTTGGCCGGTTCGCCAGGTTGCAGTGGTCGGCCGTGATCGGGGATTCCACGGATACGGGCAGGTCCGCTGGAGAGCAGTTCCAACGCCTCCACCAGGCTCAGTGTGGCGTTGCCGCGCCGATCAGCCGGGGCATCGGCGTCGGTGAGTTCTGCCAGTACCACCGCCAAAGTGGTCTCCAGTCCCACGGTGCCGGCCGGCGCGACCGCCCACTCGGTGTCTTTGTCATCTGGCGGGTGTGGTGAATGATCGGTGGCAATGGCGTCGATGGTGCCGTCCCGCAGTCCCTCACGCAGGGCGGCGATGTCGTCGGGCGTCCGCAGAGGTGGCAACACCTTGAAACGCGTTTCGTAGTCAGCGACCGCGGTGTCGTCAAGCACCAGATGATGGGGCGTGGCGTCTGCGGTGACCCTGACACCACGGGATTTCGCCTGACGGATCATCTCCACCGCACGCCGGGTGGACACATGGGGCACGTGCAGGCGGGCCCCCACTCGCTCGGCCAGCAGCAGATCACGAGCGACCATGATCTCCTCGGCCTCACGTGGCGAGCCCTTCAGTCCCAGTCGGGCAGAGGTGGCCCCCTCGTGCATCTGCGCCCCCTCGGTCAGGTCGGGATCCTCGGCGTGGTTGACCACGATCGCGTCCCAGGTGCAGGCATAGATCAGGGCGCGTCGCATGACCTGTGCCGAGGCCACCGGATGATCAGCGTCGGAGAACGCCCGGACACCGGCCTGGTGCATGGCCCCCATCTCCGCCAACTCCGCACCGGCACGGTTCTTGGTGATCGCACCGATCGGCAGGACATCGCAATGCCCGGCCTCACGGGCCAATCGCAGAACCTGTTCCACCACGCCGGCGTGGTCCATCGTCGGCACCGTCGTCGGCATCGCACAGATGGCCGTGTACCCGCCGGCGGCCGCCGCCCGGGTGCCGGTCTCCACCAACTCGGCGTCCTCACGACCTGGCTGTCGCAGATGCGCCGACAGATCGACAAGACCAGGCGCGCAGATCAGCCCTTCACACTCGATTCGCAGGCCCGCCGAGTCCTGGCCCACCGAGCGGATGTTCTCGCCCTCGACCACGACGTTGCCGGACAGGGTCAGTCCAAGGGCTGCGTCGATGATCTGACAGTTGGCCAGCGTGAACGTCCGTTTGTCGCTCACGCGTCAGATCCTCTCGCGGCGTCGGTCTCTTCGCCCCCGAGCATGAGGTACAGACAGGACATCCGCACCGCGACACCGTTGGTCACCTGGGCCACGATGACGGCCTGCTCAGCGTCGGCGACATCTGCGGAGATCTCCACTCCTCGGTTCATGGGGCCGGGATGCATCACGATCGCATGTTCCGGCATACGCGACAAGCGGTCGATGTCCATCCCCCAGATTCGGGCGTACTCCCTGACGGAGGGGAAGAACTGCTCGGCCATCCGTTCGTTCTGGACTCTCAGCAGGTAGCAGACGTCCAGTTTCTCAAGGACCGTGTCCAGGTCGTGGCTGACCGTGACCGGCCAGGCCGCGATCTGGGGAGGCATCAGGGTCGGGGGGCCGACCAGGGTCACCGAGCAGCCCATGATGACCAACCCCTGCACCAGGCTCCGGGCGACCCGCGAGTGGACGATGTCTCCGCAGACCGCGACGTTCAGACCATCCAGTCGGCCCAGTCGTTCGCGGATGGTGAACAGGTCCAGCAGGGCTTGGGTCGGATGTTGGTGCCATCCGTCGCCCGCATTGAGCACTTTGGCGTCCACCCATTCGGTCAGCCGGCGGGGTGCCCCCGAGGCGGCGTGACGGATGACGATCGCGTCAACGCCCATCGCCTGCAGGGTCAGCGCGGTGTCCTTGAGCGATTCGCCCTTGGACACGCTGGAGCCCTTGGCGCTGAAGTTGATGACGTCCGCCGACAGCCGCTTCTCGGCCACCTCAAAGCTGATCCGGGTCCGGGTGGAGTCCTCGTAGAACAGGTTGCAGATCGTCCGTCCCCGCAGGACCGGGACCTTCTTGATCGGGCGGATCGCGAGGTCCTTGAACTCCTCGGCGGTGTCAAGGATCCGGGTGATCTGTTCTGAGGACAGATCCTCGATGGACAGCAGGTCATCGATCATCGGGAGTCCCCCGTGGCCTCGGGTGGCTGCGTTGCAGGCGCCTGCGTGACGGGCGCCTGCGTCACGACCACCTGGTCCGCTTCGTCGGCCTCGACCAGGTGAACAGCCACGTCGGCGTCACGCGGCGTCGGAAGGTTCTTGCCGACGAAATCGGCCCGGATGGGCAACTCGCGATGCCCCCGGTCGACCAGGACGGCCAGACGTACCGCCGCGGGCCGGCCTTGATCCATGACCGCGTCAAGGGCCGCGCGGACGGTGCGTCCGGTGAACAGGACGTCGTCGACCAGCACCACGGTCTTGCCGTCGATGGAGCCGGGGAACCGGGTCCGCCCCAACGGGAGCGGGCCGGTGCGGGCGTAGTCGTCGCGGTACAGCGTAACGTCAAGCAACCCGTGTGGAACCTCGACCTGTTCGATCTGGGCGATCTTTGCAGCCAACCGCTGGGCAAGCGGGACACCACGTGTCTGGATGCCCATCAATACCAGGTCCGTTGCACCGCGATGGTGCTCGACTATCTCATGGGCGATCCGGGTCACCGCCCGGCCGACGTCCTCGGCGGACATCACCTGTGTCACGTTGTGTGGCTCCTTCCCGGACTCACGGATCCGGCTTAAAGGGGCGTTCTTGGGTTGTCAAGCAGCCTATCAGCGCAAGCCGGCGTGGCGGTAACCCACCCCCGGGTGTGGGGGGGGGGGGGGGGGGGGGGGGGGGGGGGGGGGGAAAAAAGAGAAAGGAAGGAAAGGGAAAAGCGGGGGGAGAGAAAACGAAAA
>JBPCKA010000116.1:0-2946 GCA_051004735.1 Euzebya sp.
GTACCGACCGATGAGGTTCAGCGTGAGGGCGTGGCCTCGCACATCCTCTACCAGCGCTTCGAGCTCCTTCTCGCTGCCTTTGACGCCGACGGTCCCTAGCAGATCGACGCCGGCGGGTGTGGAGAGGCGGAGCAGCTCCAGCTCCGGCGCGGTGGTTTCCCGGAACCTCCCGATATCGCTGACGTGCTCGCGCGTCGTCACCACGCAGAGACCAGAGTTCCGCTGCGCCAGACCCTTGAGCAGCGCCGCCACGGCCGGCTCGCGCAGCTCGCCAGGGAGCGGGGCGCTCGGCGGATACTGCAGCGGCTCCAGTCCATCAAGCACCAGCAGCGTCTTCCGTTGCGCCACGAGATGCGCCAGCCGCGCGCCCTTGTCCCACGGCGAGGCGGCGCTCCCCGCCATCTCGCTGTCCCCGAAGAACTCCAGCGCGGCTTTGACGAACGCGTCCGCCGAGGCGCCGCCCTCCTCCCGCGTCCCCTGGCTGTAGAACGACCAGTCGAAGTACCAGGCGCCGTCGAAGCCGCGTTGCGCCAGCCGCGCCTGCCAGTGCGCCACGAGGGACGTTTTTCCCTCTCCACCGAAGGCGACGATGGTGAGCACGTTCGTAGTGGGATCGGCCCATGCGGCGTCCAGCCGCGCCAGCTCCGCCTCCCGCCCGATCAGCCGTTCCGCCGAGTGCCGCAGGCGAGACGGTGCGATCTGCTGCGCCGAGCCATCGGACTGCCGCTCCCGTGACGGCGGATCGGCAGGGAACGTCAGCGGCGCCGCGCGCTTGCGGTCCTTTCGCCGGATGTCGCCCAGGGCGCCCGGCTCCACCCCTGCCTGTCCCAGCAGGAAATCGTAAAGCGCCTCGTACGACGGCTCCGAGGTGAGCGTGTAGTGCGTCACCGACCGCAGCGGCTCGGGGATGAACCGCTCGTGGGCGGGGTCGAATAGGACGGGAACGAACTTCACTGTCCTGCTACGCGAGTCGTAGATCTCCTGCGTGATGAGAACGCCTTCCCAGTCGGCTCCCTTTCCTTTCCTGGGCTCCTCGTGCCCGCGGAAGCGGCGGTAGTAGGTCTCCGTGCAGACGAGCAGGACGAAAGCCGCGGCATCGAGCTCATTGAGCATCCACCGCTGCCATCCACCGGCCGGCGTGCCGTTGACGTACTGATCGAGACTGACGTCGATGCCATCCTTGCGCAGCCGTTCGGACAGCGCGAGGACCCGTCCCTCGTGCTCTGGAGAGTCGTGGCTGTAGCTGATGAACCCGCGGATCGTATCACTCATGGACGATGAATCGATCGTTTGGATGGCGTGCGGACGGACGTGCTGGAATCACGAGCCTAGACGCGCGGTTCGGGCCGCGAAGGATCCGGCGGTGCTGCGGATCGCAAGATACTCCGCTCGGCTGGAAAAGACCATTTTCCGCGAAGTTCGTGCGACACGCTCGGCGCGCTTCGCCCCCTGCCAGCGCTTGCCGCGCAAGCATGCCACGGCCTAAGTTGACCCGTATCCACGCAACCAGCGGGACGGCCCAACCGCCCCCCGCGAGACCGACCGCGAGAGCATGCCCGAAGCGACCGACCAGCCCGGGCTGGTCAGCCACCGCCCCCGCCACACGAGGCCCGCGTGACCCCCGCCGCCACCGACGCACCCCCCGAAGCGCCGCCGGCGCAGAACCGCTCCCGCGCGCTGGCGGCCGAGCTGCGCGAGCTGGAGGCGCGGCTGCGAAAGGGCGGGGGAGAGAAGCGCATCGCCAAGCAGCACGCGGACGGCAAGCTAACCGCCCGCGAGCGCATCGCCCTGCTGCTCGACCCGCGCTCGCGCTTCCAGGAAATCGGCCTGCTCGTCGCGCACGACCAGTACGACGGCCAGGCGCCCGCCGCGGGGGTGGTGACCGGCTTCGGCACCGTGCACGGCCGCGAGGTGGTGGTGATCGCCAACGACGCCACCGTGAAGGCCGGCTCGTGGTGGCCCGAGACGATCACCAAGATGCTGCGGGCGCAGGAGATCGCCATGCGCTGCCGCGTGCCGATCGTCTACCTGGTGGACTCGGCGGGGGTGAACCTGCCGTACCAGGGCGGCGTCTTCCCCGGCCAGTACGGTGCGTCGCGCATCTTCTACTACAACTCGATCATGCGGCGGTACCTGAAGGTGCCGCAGATCGCCGCGGTCATGGGCCCGTGCATCGCCGGCGGCGCGTACCTGCCGGCGCTCTCGGACGTGATCCTGATGGTGGACGGGACCTCGTTCATGGGGCTCGGCGGACCGAACCTGGTGAAGGGCGCCACCGGCCAGACGGTGGACGGCGCGCCGCTCGGCGGCGCGTGGACGCACAACGCGATCTCCGGCGTGGCCCACTACCGCACGCCGGACGACCGCACCTGCCTGGCGAAGATCCGCGACCTG
Source organism: Euzebya sp. (assembly GCA_051004735.1). GTDB lineage: Bacteria > Actinomycetota > Nitriliruptoria > Euzebyales > Euzebyaceae > Euzebya. The sequence goes on from JBPCKA010000116.1 coordinate 2,395, forward strand.
GTGAAGCAGCTCCCGCGCGACCGGGTGCCCGCCGCTCCCTTCGAGCCGCGTCCGCCTTCGCGCCCCGAGGCCACGCTGCACGACCTGCTCCCCGACGAGCACAAGCAGCCGTACGACGTGCGCGAGGTGCTCGCGTGCATCGTGGACGGCGGCGAGCTGGACGAGTTCCAGGCCGACCACGCTCCGGAGATGATCTGCGGGCATGCGCGCATCGACGGCATCCCGGTGGGGATCATCGCCAACGCGCGGGGGATGCTGAAGGATCCGCACGGCGGCCCGCCCAAGTTCGGCGGCATCGTCTACGCCGACTCCGCCGACAAGGTGGCCTTCTTCATCGAGACGCTGGCGCGGCACGGAACGCCGATCCTGGTCGTGCAGGACGTCTCCGGCTTCATGGTGGGGAAGGAGGCGGAGCACTCGGGGATCATCCGCGCCGGCGCCCGCTTCGTGGAGGTGATGGCGACGGCGCCGGTGCCGAAGCTGGTGCTGACGGTCAACCACGCGTCGGGGGCGGGGTACTACGCGATGGCGGGGCAGGGGTTCGACCCGGAC
>JBPCKA010000117.1:0-42826 GCA_051004735.1 Euzebya sp.
CCCGTCAGCGCCGATCTCTGGTCGGGTGCGAGGTGATCGCCATCGGTACCGGCACGTGGATTCTGGCGCTGTCCGCGCGGGCCCTCGGCGCCGGTCGGGTCCGCGCGTTGGACAATGACCCCCAGGCGATTGACGTGGCACGCCACAACCTGGACGTTCACGGGTGGGACGGCATCGACCTGATCGTTGGATCGTGTGCCCAGGCCGGCGCGCCAGCCCAGGTCGTCGTGGCCAACATCATCACCGACATCCTGCTGGGCATGACCCAGGACCTGGCGGCCCTGGTCGCGCCTGGTGGGACCCTCATCACCTCTGGGGTGGCGGTGGAGCGGACTCAGGAGGCTGTCGACGCCTTCACGGCCGTCGGCTTGATCCCCCACGCCCACCCAGGCCGGGAATGGTGTCTGCTGGTGTGTCACCGTCCAGACGTCTGAACCTCCGCATGCTCACAACTTGGCTCGAAGCCCCGAGGCGAACCTCGGGGCTTCGAGTTGACGTGTCGGGCCGCCGCGCCCAACACGGTGCCGAACTGGATGAACCGCCGCGTCCATCCAGTCGGCGTCGAGAAAGGAATGGTTTCTAACCTAGCTAGTATTTCGACGTCCCTACCGAAACTCCTGATGGCATCAACACTGGTCAACGGGGCACCAGCCGTCATCAACGGGGCACCAGCCGTCATCAACGGGGCGCCCAGTTCGCTCAGCGGCCCGGCCGTCCGCAGACACATCGCCACAGCCACGGCGTCAGCCTGAGTCCCCTCACCCTGCAGCCGCAGGGCCAACAAACCTGACCGATCGTCCTGCGAGGCGGTCAGCATGACGCTGGTGAACGCGGGCAGAGCGGCGGTCGAGGATGCCACTGCCGGAGGGGACCCCAGCGTCTGCTGTGCCGCCACCAGCGCCGGTCTGCATCTGCCAGTGCCGCCTCCACGACCGGCAGGCTGGCTCCTCCGGCTATCAGAACTGCAGTTGATCGACGTCGGCAACCGCCATCAAGTCCGCTGTCACGCCTACCGCCGGGATGACAGCGAACCCCTCCCCCACTGCCGGTACCAAGTCATGGGGGATGCGGTTTGCGAGGACGACCAACGGATCTGGTGGCGGACCAGCCCGTGAGCACCCAACACCCAGCAGCCCGAACGCCAGGACGACCACGACTGCGGCAAGGCGGACGAGCATCGACTGGACGCTAGCATTTCGCTGGTGTCCGACCCCGAAGCCCAGACGTTCGTCATCAGCCTGGACGGGTGGGCACACGGAGGCGAGGCCGTTGGCCGCCTTCCCGACGGACGGGCCTGTTTCGTGCCCTACGCCATTCCCGGTGAAACCGTCGAGGTCAGGATCCGGACCCAGCACAAGCGGCATGTGACGGCAGATCTGCTCAACGTGGTTGAACCAAGCCCGCATCGCGTCCAGCCGCCCTGCCCCTATTACGGCTCCTGCGGTGGGTGCCAGTTGCAGCATGTCGCAGTCGACCACCAACTCAGCCTGAAGCAGCGGGTGCTGACCGAGCAACTGCAGAGGATCGGCAAGGAAGCCGATCCACCGGTTCGTGGTGTCAGCGGGCCAGTCGGTGCCTGGCCGCAGGAATACCGTGTCTGGGCCAGGATGGCCGTGGACCCCCAGGGCCGACTGGGCTTCAGGATGCCCCGCTCACATCAGGTCCAGGCGGTTGCCGAGTGCCTGTTGTTCACGCCTGAGACCCAGCGGCTGCGTGAGACCGCGGGCGACGACTGGGCCGGGGCTGATGAGGTCATGCTGATGGCCGGCGATGGGGGGACCATGATCAGCGTCAGCGGACCTGCACAGGTCGCCGGATCGTCGCAGGGGTCGGTCAGGATGCAGGTTGGTGCGGAGAACTTCACCGCCTCGGCTGGCGCGTTCTTTCAGGCAGGGCCGGCCGGAGCGTTGGCATTGGCGCAAGCCGTCATCCGTGTTGCCGAGGTCCGTGCTGGCGACCGCGTCCTGGACCTGTACTCGGGTGTCGGGTTGCTGTCGGTGTTCCTGGCCCGGGCAGGCGCATCGGTGGTGGCTGTGGAATCAAATGCGGTTGCCGCCGCGGATGCCGTCAGCAACTGCGCGAACCAGGATGTGACCGTCCTCACCGCGACGGTCGAGGAAGCATTGGCTGGGGTGTCAATGGGAGGGGTGTCAATGGGAGGGGTGTCCGGCGACGTGGACCTGGTCGTGTTGGACCCCCCACGTTCGGGTGCCAAGGCCCAGGTCTGTTCCAGGATGGCCGACCTGGCACCACGACGGATCATCTATGTGGCCTGTGACCCCGCCGCCTTGGCCCGCGACACCCTCACCCTGCGCCAGCACGGCTATCGACTGACATCCGTGGACGGGCTTGACCTGTTCGGCCACACCGCGCATGTCGAGGCGGTTGCGTCGTTCGTGCAGGTCGGCTGAGACATGCGGCGGCGAGCGTCAGTAGGGCAGACGTTGGTGGTGATCCTGCTCACGGCTGCGCTGTCCGTGGGCGTGTTCACCTTGTCACGCCCTCAGATCGTGGTGGGCGATCCACTGCCCCGACTGGCCACCTATCGGTATCGACCAAAACCGCAACCCCCTAAGGCGCAAGGGCAGGTAGCCGCTGACAAACCGGTGACCGTGGACCTGGGTCCGACACCCGCCCCGGTCAGCGTCGCCTCACCCGATGATCCGGTGGCGTTGTCCCTTGGGATCAGCCTGCAGCAGGCCCTGGAAGCCGCCGGCGACACCGGTCAGACAGGCATCTACGTGATGGACGCCGACGGCACAGTCCTGTATGACCGCTCCGGCACCGTCCCCCTGATTCCGGCATCGACGTCGAAGATCGTCACCGCGGCGATGGTCCTGGCGACGTTCGGTCCAGATCATGTGTTCACCACACGCGTGGCGGCGACCACACCGCCGGATGCAACGGGCGTCGTGGCCGGAAACCTGGTCCTTATCGGCGGGGGCGATCCAAGCCTGGTGTCACAGACCTACATCGACGCACAGACCGACCCCGAGCGGCCCCAGACACCGATCAGCGCCTTGGCCGACCAGATCGCAGCCGCCGGGATCACCACGGTCGAGGGGTCGGTGGTGGGCGACCCTGCGTTCCTGCGTGGCCAGACGTTGGCCGACGGGTGGCCTCCGCGGTACCTGGAGGACCTGGATGCCACACCGATCAGTGGGCTGACCATCGACCAGGGACTTGAGTTCTACGACGACGACGGCCGGATACGCGCGCGGGCGGCAGCCGACCCTTCTCTGCAGGCCGCGGCCGCACTGACCCAGGCGTTGATCGACCGAGGTATCACGGTTGCTGGCCAGCCCCAGTCGCTGCTGGAGCAGGAAACGGTGATGGCCATGACACCCGTCGCGGCTGTCGACTCACCTTCGGTCATGACGCTGTTGACCCGTGTGGTCCAGCGCAGCGACAACCACATGGCCGACACGCTGTTTCGGGCCGCCGGACGACATGCCGTGGGAACAGGAAGCTTCACCGACGCCGCCGGGCTGGCCCAGGAACTGCTGGCCGCGCTGCAGCTGGACTGGTCCACGACAGCGCTGGCCGACGGGTCCGGCTTGTCGCGCTCCTCAACCATTCCTCCGGCGCTGTTGACGACGTTGAACTACCGGATGACCAACTCCGCTGTTGGCACGCAGTGGCAGGACCTGATGGCGATCGCGGGTGTGTCCGGCACGTTGGAACGACGGCTGGTCGGTTCCATTGCCGAATTGCGGCTGCGCGGCAAGACCGGATCGCTGGCCGACGTGCGTGCGCTGACCGGTGCCGTGGTCGGCCCCGACGGTCGCCCGCTGTACTTCACGGTGATCAGCAACGACCTGTCAGGTGAGCAATTGGGCCGCGCCCGACGGTTACAGGATCTGGTGGTCCTGGCCCTGGCCGCCCAACTGTACGGCTGCACGGAGGTGCCCCCACCGCCCCCTGAACAACCGTTGCTTCCCGATGAGTTGCCCCCGCTGCCGACCCACAGTTGTTCAATCTGACCACCCGACCTGACGGTGCGAAGGATCATCCCAGAATCAACGTCAGCCCCGAGACAACCAGCAGAACGCCCACACCAAGCATCAGCAGAAACACGATCGGCTTTGCCGTCCGCAGTCGTGAGTAGGACGCACCCTGCGCGCTGACCAGTCCGGCGCCCCCGAAGATGAGTAGCACGATTCCCCCCAGCAACAGGACCGGACCATTGAACAGCGTGCGCAAGACCAGATCCATCATGGCAGTGTCCCATGCCGGGTCGCGGACTGCTACAGCCACGGACGGCCGGGACTGGCAGGGTGGACATATGAGTGACCCCCGCGCCGATCATGCCGACACCCCTCGGTCGCTGCCCCTGTCGCCCGCGACGGTTCCGGAACGCACCGACCCAACCGATGACAGCCTGTACGCACGGGCCGGAGGGGAGTCCTTCTTCCATGCTCTGGTGGACGCCTTCTACGGGCGGGTCGCCGTTGATCCCACCTTGCGTCCCCTGTATCCGGATGCGGACCTGTCCGCCGCGAACCTGCATTTACGGTTGTTCCTGATCCAGTACTGGGGTGGGCCGACGACCTACAGCCAGACCCGGGGTCATCCTCGGCTGCGCATGCGGCACGCTCCGTTTCCGGTTGGTGAGGCACAGATCACCGCCTGGCTGCAGGCAATGCATGGGGCCCTGGAGGAGATGGACCCTCCCGATGACATCGCCGCGGAGTTGTGGGCCTACTTCGAACGTGCCGCACCCTTCCTGCGGAACACCGACGCCTGATGAGGTGGCGGCGCGTGGGCGTCGGCATGTTGGGAACCGCCGGGACACTGCTGGCATTGGTCACCTTCGGAGGTGGCTTCGTCTACGCCGGTCAACTGTTGCCTGCACCCTCACGGGAGCGCATGTTGGACATCACCGCCACCCTGACCGACAGGGGAACGGTGCTGCTGCCGCCCGACCGTCGGGCATGCCTGGCACGGTTCGGGCTGCTGCTGGCCGACGACGCGTTCCTGGTGTACAGCGGACCGGTGGTCAACGGCAGTTGTGCGGATCCGACGGCTGCCACGGCGGTGGAACGCACAATCGAAATGGTGATCAACGGGGAGCCCGTGATCGGACAGGAAATACCTGCCCGATTCGACGAGTATGTCTTCAGCGTGGACCCCGCCGACGTCGGCGTGGACTTCACCGAGATCGCTGTCCCACTGGACGGTCTGCCGTCGGCACCCGCATGGTTGGTCCAAGGCAATGACGACTACGTGATCATGGTCCACGGTCGTTCCGCGACCCGAGCCGAGACCCTACGGGTACTGCCACGCGTGGCCGAACAGGGCTACAGCATCATGGCCATCACCTATCGCAACGACATGGCCGGGGCGCCGAACACCGAAGACTCAATCGGCCGCTTCGGACAGACCGAATGGCAAGATCTGGCCGCCGCCGTTGGGGTGGCCCGTCAGCGCGGGGCGAGCCGGATCGTCCTCATGGGCTTTTCCCAGGGTGGCTCCCTGATCGGCTACTACCTGCGCAATCTGGGTGAAGACGACATCGACGGTGTCGTGCTGGACTCGCCCCTGCTGTCGCTCAGCAGCACGCTGGTACAGCAGGCCAGGCGTCGTGGCATCCCCGCACCCCTGGTCCCGCCGATCCTGCTGGGAACCCGCATCGTGGCAGGCGTCCGTGCTGGGCTGGACATCGCCGATGTCGAGCATGTCGACACCCTGGCCACTACCACCGTGCCGCTGTTGCTGATCCACGGTGACGCCGACGACTTCGTCCCCGTCGGCGCAACGGATGAACTTGCCAGTCGGCGTCCGGACAACCTGACCTATCAGCGCATCCCCGGTGCCGGGCACGTCGAAGGATGGAACACCGACCAGGCCCGCTACCTGGATGCGGTGCAGCAGTTCCTGTCCCAGGTTCTCAACTGAGGTTCTCAACTGACGCGCCCACATTGACCGACCAACAGCAGGCGACTGAGAAGGGCCTCACCGGTCGCCGCCGACGAAGTGTGACAGTCGCTTGACCTCTGCGGCCAGCCACGTGACCTGCTCACGTAGACGCACCACCTCGTCACGCAGGTCATCGACTGGGTGTGGGCGCTCCGTCGCGGGCACCCCCTCGGTGACTGCCTCGGCGACCTCGGCCGCCGGCGATTCGCCCCCCAACAGATGACGCCAACGGGTTTCCTTGCGACCCGGCTGACGAGGAAGTTCCTGGCACAGCGGCCCGAAGACGTGACCCACCAACCCCTGCAACGCGTCATGAACCTGATCCAGTTCGGCGAAGGGATGCAGCCGTTCGCAGCGTTGGCGCAACTCCCCGATGGTTTGGGGGCCTCGCAACAGCAACACCGCCAGCACGGCGACCGCGGGCTGGTCGATCTCGAGGTAGGAGCCCAGGTGATGGGCGTACTTCGGGGTGGAGGAGCGTCGGGCGTACACCGCCGTCACCAGGGCCTTCCCCGACAACTCCTTCACGCCTTCGCGGATGTCCTGCTCGTTGTGGTCAGTCACCGGATCGCGGTTGGTGGTCTGATTGGCGGCCGCTGTCAGCGCGTTCAGCGACAGTGGATAGGACTGGGGTGTCGCCATCTCCTTTTCGATCAGCGCGCCCAGGACACGCTGGGCCACATCGCTGAGCTGCACCGGAGATCCGTCCATGATCTCAGAAATCTAGCGGGGCTTCGCCCCAGCCCCAATGCATGGTGCCGTCTACGGCGGCGCTCGCTGCTGTGAATCCTCGGATGTCGATCGGCATGTTCTCCCGTGCCTGCCTGTTGTCGGTGAAGCCGGCGTGCGAAGGTGCCAGAGGCCAAGACCGTCAAGAATCGCGTGCACCGCGTTCGCTCATCGACGTCAGCCTGGCGTCGCTCAGAAACCGCCGGCTTCGAAGGCGGCCAGCACTCCCGCCTGGCCCAACGCACCGAAGCGGACGGTCGTCTGACCCGTATCGCCGTCAATGAAGGCCCAGGTCGGTTGACCGAAGACGCCAAAGCGTTCCCACACCATTCCGTCGGGGTCGGCGATGTTGACCACATCAGCCAAGTCATGTCGATCGATGAACGCAGCCATCTCCTCGACGGTGTCACGACTGGCGATACCGACCAGAGCCTGATCGTCTTCAAGCAGTTGCACAACCTGCGCAACTTCGGGAGCTTCCCGGTTGCACGTCGGTCACCACGGTGCCCAGAACCACAACATCAGGTCCTTACCGGCAAAATCACCGCCACGAAAGGCGTCGCCGCTGACGGTCATCGCCTGCAGATCCATCACCGGAGACATGGCTGCTGGCTGTGCGGCCGCCGGTTCGGTGGCCACCTCAGTGCCCACGGTGCCCGCAGACGGCGCGGTCGCTGACTCGCCGGGATCTGCCGGAAGCGGCTGATCCTGGTCCCCTACCACGGGTTGGAGGCCCGCGGAGTCGCGTTGCCCCTGCCCGGCGCAGCCGACAGCCACCACGGTGAGGAGCAGGAGAAGGGCCAGTCGACGCATGAAGGCCCAACTGTATGGCCTCATCACCACGTCCGTGTCAGGACACCGCCAGGCCTGCCAGCCACAGTCCGGCCCCCACGGCAGCAAGGCCTGCCCCCAGGCTGATCACGACGTAACCCAGACCACCGCGACGAGGCAGTTCGACCGTTTCCACCGTGAAGGTCGAGAAGGTGGTCAGCCCGCCCAGGACACCGGTGCCGAGTCCCGCCCTGAGCACGGGGTCGGCGCTCAGGCCGACCAACAGACCCAGCAGCAGGCTGCCGAGGAGGTTGGCCACCAGGGTTCCGGTGGGCCAGCGCTGGTTCAACGTGGTCAGCCGCCAACGAATCAGCGCGCCCGCACTGCCCCCGATCATCACCACCAAGATCGTGACTGCCGTCGTCATCGCGACAAACTCCTCACGAGCCCGCAGGCTCCGGCCCGAGACCTTGCCGCAACCCCAGCAACGCAGCACCCAGACCTGCTGCCACCGTCCCCAGCAGATAGACCGTCCCCAGCGGCGTGCCGAGTCTCACCGAATCAACCATCACCGCGCCGAACGTGGTGAACGAGCCCAACACGCCCGTCTGCCAAAACAACCTGGAACGTAGGGTCGCTGCGCGTCTGACAGTCAGTCCCAGCAGGAACGCGCCCAACACGTTGACGCTCACCGTGCCCACCGCGATTGGATCCAGGGGAAGTGCGACGGTCATCAGGTAGCGCAGACCCGCCCCGACTCCTCCCCCAAGCGCCACGGCGATCCAGGATCCTGCGGGTCGTTCAGCATCTTTCACGGCATGACAATACGCTGCGGACCATGGAATCTGGGCTCACTGTCAGAGGAGTGGACATCCCCGCTGCCGCCCTGCAGTGGCAGTTCACCGCGTCTGGCGGGCCTGGAGGTCAGCACGCCAACACCTCAAACACCGCCGTGGAGTTGCGATTTGACGTAAACGCCTGCGAGCAACTCCCCGATCGTCTGAAGCAGCGCATTCGTCGCCGGCTGGGTGCGCGCATGACCAATGCCGGACTGCTGATCGTCCAGGCCAGCCAGCATCGGTCCCAGACCCGCAACAGGGACGAAGCCCGCCGCAGACTGGCAGAACTGCTGGATGAGGGAATCCGACCCCCCGAGAAGCGGCGCAAGCCAACCCGTCCCTCCAAGGGCTCACGACGCAGGCGGCTGGAGGACAAGCGCCAACGGGGGCAACTGAAGGCGGGACGTCAGGGACGCGACTGGGGGTAGCCAGCGTGAATCAGCGTCGTAGCGCCCGCCAGCGCAACTCGGCCTGTCCGAAGGCGTAGCCCAACGGCTCATCGACGTCATCGACAGCGGCCAGGAGGTGTTCCAGTTCGGTGGAGTCCTGTGCGACCTGATGGGCTGTGGCCATCAGCGATTTGGACTCCTGGATCGCTGACCCACAGGCCGTCCACTCCTGCTCGACTTCCGCCACCTTCCAGCGACTCATCTCCTCACGGATCTGATCCAGTGTGTCACTGAGGAGGTCCAGGCCGACACCGACGGGAACCGGGTCGACCCGGCCGACCGGCAGACAGGACATCAGGGCATCCCGCGCCTGTTCCATCCGCTGGACCTGGTCACAGAAGGCCTGATAGGGGTCAACCAGATGTGGGGGCAGGCCCCTTTTACGAAAGATCACGACCATGCAGTGTCGCCGACCCCAGGGTCGTGCTCAAAGCCTGTGGGCACGACCTCGTAGCATCCGCTGCATGCCAACCTTCGAGCCCGGCCAACTGCCCCCGCGTGAGATGTACTTTTTGATCACCAGTCTGGTGGTGCCACGCCCCATCGCATGGGTCGGGTCGCGAAGTGGGTCCGGGGTGGACAACCTGGCCCCACACTCCTATTTCAACGTGGTGTCCTCCGAACCTGTGGTCGTGCACTTCACCTCCTCCGGCGTCAAGGACAGCCTGACCAACGTGCGGGCAACCGGTGAGTTCACCATCTCCATCGTGGGAAGATCCCTGCTGGAGGCCATGAACACCACCGCGGCCGACTTTCCGGCCGACATCAGCGAGTTCGACCACGCGGCCGTGACCAAGGCGGAAGCAGTGACGGTGAAGGCCCCATATGTCGCCGAGGCACCCGCGATGCTTGAATGCCGGGTGCGGACCATCCTGTCGATCGGCAACGGCAACATGGTTTTCGGCGACGTGCAGCGGATCGTCGTGGCCGACGACGTCTGGGGCTCCGACGACAGGGTCGATATCGCCGCCCTCGATCCCGTGGGTCGCCTGAGTGGGAGCCAGTACACGATGAGTGAGAAGATCGTGCGGCTACCACGACCGACGTGGGACGAACTGCGCCCCACCTGAGGTCGACGCACCATGAACGACTACTCCAGCGACGCGGTGCTGAAGGACGGCCAGACGATCCATCTGCGCCCGATCAGACCCGATGACCTGGACGGCATGATGGCGCTGTGGGACCGACTGTCCGCCGAGACCATCCGACTGCGGTTCTTTGGACCCAGGCGCATGGATGCGGGTCAGATGCGTCATCTGGTGGAGGTCGACCGCCGGCAACGTTTTGCCCTGGTCGCCCACCAGCATGACCAGATTGTCGGGGTGGGTCGTTTCGACCTCCTGGACCAGGATCCCACCGCCGCTGAGTTCGCGCTCACGGTGCAGGACTCACAGCAGGGGCGCGGCATCGGGACAGCGCTGTTGCGCGCCCTGATGGCGCCGGCACGAGACCTGGGCGTCACCCATTTCCATGGCGACATCCTCAGCGAGAACCGGTCAATGTTGCGGGTCATGCGTCAGGCGGGCTTCGAGCCATCCATGCGTCTGTATGGGCCAACTATCAGCGCCATCTTCACGACAACCCCGACCGAAACCCTGTTGCGCAGAGCCGGCGAGCAGGACCGACAGGCGGCGCAGGCCGCCCTGACCAGCGTCCTCAATCCGGCCAGCGTCGCTAAGGACCCGCCGGGCGCACCGGCGCTGATCCCCTGCGGGACTGATCGGTGCGACGTTCACACTTGTGAGTTCAGGCAGGCCACCGCCTACGCTTGCCACCAATGCAGAGTTTTCTGGAGGTTGCTTCTACTCGTGTCGTCATCGTCGATGGTGCCATGGGTGCGTGGCTGCAGGAACGTGACCTGACCTCCGAGGACTTCGACGGGCTGGATGGATGCAACGAGGTCCTGGTCAAGACGCGTCCAGACGTGATCAAAGATCTGCACGCGCAGTTCTTGGACGTCGGTGTGGACGCCATCGAGACCGACTCCTTCGGGGGCGCCCCTTGGGTACTGGACGAATACGGGTTGGGCGCCGAGACCGAAGAGCTGAACCGTCTGTCGGCGGTCATCGCCCGACAGGCCTGTGACGAGGTTGCCGGCCAACGCTTCGTCATCGGCTCGCTCGGACCCGGGACCCGCTCGCCGACGCTGTCACTGAGCAAGCCAGCCACGGCCTCTGACTGGATCGACTTCGACACCATGGTCACCGGGTACACCCGACAGGCCCGGGGACTACTGGCTGGTGGCGCCGATGTCCTGACCGTCGAGACGTGCTTCGACCTGCTTCAGGCCAAGGCCGCCCTGGCCGCCTGCCACGACGCGATGGCGCTGGAGGGCGTGACGGTGCCCTTGATGGTCCAGGTCACCATCGAGCAGGGCATCAACACCATGTTGTTGGGCTCTGAGATCGGTGCCGCGGTCACGGCCTTGGACCCGTTGGGTGTCGATGTGATCGGCATGAACTGCGCCACCGGCCCAGAGGACATGCGCGAGCACGTCCGCTATCTGTCGCGCCACAGCAGACGGCCCATCTCGATCATCCCCAATGCCGGCATTCCCGAGATGATCAACGGCCAGACGTGTTACCCCCTCACCCCAGACCGGTTGGCAGCGGCGCACACGGAGTTCGTCAAAGAATTCGGCGTGCGAATCGTTGGTGGATGCTGTGGCACGACTCCTGAGCACATGCGCCAGGTAGTGAATGCCATGCAGGGCCTGACACCAGCGGTGCGTGAGATCGAATGGACCCCCTCACTGGCATCGCTGTACTCCAGCGTCCCGATCAAGCAGGACCTCAGCTTCCACATCATCGGGGAACGCCTGAACGCCAACGGCTCCAGGAAGTTCCGCGACCACCTGCTGGGCGGCGACCTGGATCAGATGCTGTCGATTGCCAAGAGTCAGACCGGCGAGGGGGCCCACTCGCTGGATGTCTGCGTGGACTACGTCGGTCGCGACGGTGAGGCCGACATGGTCATGCTGATCGATCAGTTGGCCACCAAGTCCACGCTGCCGCTGGTCATCGATTCCACAGAGCACGAGGTGGTGGTCGCTGCGCTGAAGCGTCTGGGCGGCCGTGCGGTGATCAACTCGGTCAACCTTGAAGACGGTCGCACCAAACCTGACCTGCTATTTCCCATGGCCAAGCGTTTTGGCGCGGCCCTGATCGCGCTTGCCATCGATGAGGAGGGACAGGCCAGAACCACAGACTGGAAGGTCCGGGTATGCAAGCAGATTGCCGACATCGGCATCGGTGAGTACGGGTTGGAACCCAGCGACCTGATCTTCGACACGCTCACGTTCCCCCTCGGGTCGGGCCAGGAGGACCTGCGCAAGGACGGGCTGGCCACGCTTGAGGCGATCGAGCAGGTCAAGGCCGAGATCCCGGGCTGCCACACCACGTTGGGCGTATCAAACGTGTCCTTCGGCCTGTCACCGGCTGCTCGCCAAGCCTTGAACAGTGTCTTCCTGCACGAAGCGGTTCAGCGGGGACTTGATTCAGCGATTGTGCATGCTTCAAAGATCCTGCCCCTGGCAAAGCTGGACGAGGAGGCCCAGATCATCTGCGCCGATCTCATCCACGACCGCCGTGGCAAGGTGGGACTGGGGGGCACAGCCGGATCCTACTATGACCCACTTCATCGCCTGATGGCCATTTTCGAAGGGGTCAGCGGCCCGGTGGTCGCCAAGGAATCACTGGCTGCGCTCCCACTGACCCAGCGGCTGGAGCGTCGCATCATCGATGGTGAGCCAGATGGTCTGACGGCCGACCTGGACCAGGCCATGCGTGAGGGACTGGCGCCACTGGACATCATCAACGTGCATCTGCTGGCGGGGATGCGGATCGTCGGCGACCGCTTCGGCGCCGGTGAGATGCAGTTGCCCTTCGTCCTGCAGTCCGCCGAGACAATGAAGGCCGCGGTGGCCCACCTGGAACCGCACATGGACGCGGTCGACAGCGGCGGAAGGGCCCGGGTCGTCCTGGCCACGGTCAAGGGTGACGTTCACGACATCGGCAAGAACCTGGTCGACATCATCCTGACCAACAACGGCTATGAGGTAGCAAACCTGGGGATCAAGCAGCCCATTGACACCATTGTGAAGGCGGCACAGGACTTCAATGCCGACGCGATCGGGTTGTCGGGTCTGCTGGTGAAATCCACGGTGGTGATGCGCGACGATCTGGACGAGCTGACCCGGCGTGAACTGAACGACTACCCGGTGTTGCTCGGCGGGGCAGCACTCACCCGCAACTATGTGGAAATCGACCTGCGAGAGCGCTACGCCGGTCCGTTGTTCTACTGCAAGGATGCCTTCAGCGGCCTGAAGGTGATGGATCAGGTCGCGGCTCGCAAGAAGGGTGAGGATCCGGGCAAGCAGTGGGGCCGCACGATCGGACAGCGCCGGGTGACCTCGAAGGGCACGGGTGATGGGGGCGACGTGAACGAGGTGGTGGCGCCGACGGTCGCCACCGACGTCGACGTTCCCGTCCCTCCGTTCTGGGGGACCCGGGTGGCCCGAGGGCTCCCCCTGGATGACATCGCCGAGTTCCTCAACCACACCACGCTGTACCGCAACCAATGGGGTTTTGATCGCGACCAGGCAGATCAGGGGCACGCCGCCCTGCGCAAGACCATGGCCCAGGCCCGCGCCGAATCACTCCTGGTCCCGCAGGCCGTCCATGGCTACTTCAGCTGCCAGTCCCAGGGCAACACCCTGATCGTCTACCAGGCGCCGGAGTCCGACGTGGTTGCCGCCCGATTCACCTTTCCGCGCCAGACACGCGGTCGGCGACTGTGCATCCCCGACTTCTTCCGCTCGGTGCAATCCGGGCAACGCGACGTGATCGCATTTCATGCGGTCACGATGGGTTCACGCGTCAGTCAGCGGGCTGCCGAGCTCTTCGCGGCAGATGCCTACACCGAGTATCTGTACCTGCATGGCCTGGGGGTGGAGATGGCCGAGGCGCTGGCGGAGATGTGGCATCAGCGCATCCGGACGGAACTCGGGATCGACCGCGACGACGCGTCCACTCCGGCGGGCCTGTTCAAACAGGGCTACCAGGGCTCGCGATACTCCTTCGGCTATGCGGCCTGCCCCGACCTGGAATCTCGGCGCCCCTTGACCGACCTGCTGGATGCAGGCCGGATCGGCTTGGTCCTCAGCGAGGAGTTCCAGCTGGTCCCCGAGCAGTCAACCGACGCGCTCATCGTCCACCATCCCGAGGCCAAGTACTTCAACGCCCGCTGACCAGCAGGGCACACTCCTCGATTTCGCGGTGCGCTCGCAGGGTGCGGAGGAAGTCGTCCAGCTCCAGCCAGTGTCCGGGGCCGCCGTCTGCGGCCACCCACGCCTCGCCGGCCCCCATCGGGTGGCCCGCCGCCAGCGCCCTTTCGGCAAGACGCCGAAGGATCGAGGGATGAAATCGCTCAATGACAACCTCATCAGCCCAAGCCCAGATTGACCGCGGGTCCTCCACCGACGTGCTCAATCGGTCCCATTCCAGGCCCAACCCATGACACACGGTCTTCCACACGCGATAGGTCGGCAGGCTCAGCCCGACGTCCAACCCCTTCAGGACTGGTCAGCCGCGGGTTCGTCGGTCGGACTGTCCGCGGGCCTGACGAAATGTCCACTGGCAGCTGCCCCGGTGGGATCGTCGTCCGAACGCGAGGTCCCCTCCCCCTCCTGACCGCCCCCCTCAGTAGGATGCGGTCGGGGGGTCACAACCGGTCCGTCGTCGTTGGCGGAAGCCGATGGCGACGGGTTGGCCGAAGGTGTTGAGGAGCCGCTCGGAGCCGGCGTCGCACCGGCCGAAGGTCCAGCCGACGGCGCAGCAGGCGTGGTGGTTGCAGTGGTGGTATCCGCCTCGCTGGGGGCATCGCTCACCGTGACAGTCGGACCGGGTGCACTCGCGCCGGTTGCGTCTTCGCCGACGGCTGGCCCTGCGTTGTCGCTACCAGGCCTGGTCCCGGCGATTTCAGTTTCCGTTGTCGTCGGCGTCTCTGTGGAGGCCACGGCACTGGTGGTGGATGTCTGGGATTCCCCTGCAACCGGTGCCGGAGTGGTCGTCTGTGCAGATGGCGCGGCGCTGAGCGCATCACCAACCGCCTGAGTGATCGGTCCGGGCAGACGGAGCTGTGCGATCTGCTCGCCGGTTTCCTGACGGATTCTCTGGCTGGCCGACGCCACCTCGGGTGCCTCGCGCTCGACTTCCTCAAGGGAGATGGTGATGTCTGCCACCAGCGCGGGGACGTGCTCAGGCCGGGTATCACCGATGCGGCGGATCTCATCCAACCGGTTGCGAGCAAAGGCCAACTGCAGTTGTGCCCGGGCCTGGGGGCTGCGGGTGAAGATCAGCTGGGCAGTCTCGGTTCCACGTTTAACCGGATACAGGACGTCGCCGGGCAGCGACCCTTGGCTTGCAGCCAGTGCCACGCCGGAACTTGACATCATCATCACCAGGGCCAGGATCGGCACCGCTGCCCGGGGAATGGAACGGCGTATCGGCGCGTCGGACTCCGCGGTCGTCGTGACGAGCTCGGCTTCGGTGCCTGGGCCGGCAAGTTCTTTCAGCCGGTCAGCCTCGGAGTGGATCACCCACAGATGCCTCGCCGCCGTATCCAGACCGACCCCACCGATGTAGGCGTCCTCCAGCAACTCGGCGATGGCCGGGTTGCGATCTGCGTGGTCGATGTGATCCATGAACGATGTGGCTTCTGACTGTGGTGGTAATGGTAGGGAGAAATGACTGCGGGGTGAAACCTTCGTCTAGGACGTCTGGGAGCCGTCGGACGGTGCGCTCGGGGGGAAATCACTATCGCTAGTCATTCGTGGTGCTGAAGATGATCCCTCAAGCAGTCGGGCAAGCGCACGTTCGCCCCGGTGTTGCAGACTGCGGACGGCACCTTCGGTCTTGCCCAGAATCTCGGCGACCTCGGGTGCAGAGAGTTCAGCGACGTAGCGCATTTGCAGGACCGCCCGTTGGTCAGCAGACACATGGGCCATCGCGGCGCGCACGACGGACCGCCTTTCGTTCCGCAGGGCGATCTCATCGGGACCGTCCTGCGTGTCCTCGAAGTCAAACCCGCTGAAGTCGTCGGTGATCTCCTCGTTCCGCCGCTTCACCTTGCGAATGTGGTCCAAGGCGTTGAAGTAGGCCGATCGGAACAACCACACCTTGATGGCGGCGGGACCACCGGTGATCGTTGACCCCTTGCGCAGCAACTCGATGAAGGTCGCCTCGAGCAGGTCCTCCGCCGTAGCACGATCATGGACGCGGGCGACGAGATAGCCCAGCAGCCGGTCGGCAAGGTGTACGTAGACCTCACCGACGGCGTCCGGGTCGCCGCGGCGCACGCCGTCGGCAATCTCATCACTGAACAACATCATTCAGACTTGTGCTCCCAGGGTGATAGGTGGCGAAGAGGTTGTCCGGATGGCCAGCACGGGTCGGGGTCTACGGTGCGTCTGAGAATGGAAGGCGGTCCTGGTCCGGTTCACGACTCTAACGCTCCGCGCCGGTGCTGACGAAGATCCGTGTCTTCTCCCCCTGCAGCAACGATGACGAAGGGACCCCGGTGCACAGTTCGGAGGCCGAGTACACGCCGGTGTCGACATTGTCGTTGCGGGAACTGCGGGTGCAACTGTTGCAGCGGGCGGCAGCCACCGCAACTCGTGCCCGACAATGTCGCGCCAAGGGTGAGTTGCGGGCCGCAGCGGTCCTTGAAGCACGGGCGGCCAAGCTGAGCGAGATCGCAAAATCGGTGAATGTGACCTGACATACCTCCTTTGACTCCCGGTGAACCACGGTTGTTCCAAGGTTTCTTCTATTTCCGCGGGTTTGCGATAGCTATGTGCAACGGATTGATTCTGGTGTCGTATCATGTCGTCTGGGTGTGGGTGCACCGATACACGACGACAAGGAATTGGTCCTTTTCATGGCGACTGCAGAAGAAATCGTACGAACCTACCTCACCGCACTTCGTGATCCAGACTCTCTGAAGGACGAGCAGGCAATCACTGACATGTCTCAGCGGTTGGAATCGGCAACAGACGTCATCACTCGACTGGAGTTGCAGGAAGAGCTTTCAAAGCTTCTGGCACCAAGCCTTGAATCCATCGAGGATGAGTTCGTGGTTCACGCCAAGCCCTGGGCAGATGCGAGTTCGATCGGGGCCCAGGCCTTCGCAGCCGAAGGCGTGTCCACCGCAGTGCTTCGTCGCGCCGGATTCCCGATCGGTCGGACCGACGGACGGTCGCGCAAGTCATCGTCGCGACGTTCCTCAGGCACACGCGTCACCACCCAATCAGTGGTCGCGGCGATGCCATCGACGTCGTTCACGGTCAAGCAGCTGAAGGACATCTCCGGTGCGTCACCAGCCGTGGTGCGTAAAGCGGTCAGGCAGGAGCAGGACGCGGGACGGCTCAATGACCTGGGAACCGACCCGGACCACAACGGGCCTGGCCGGGCACCGACGTTGTACCGCAAGGCCTGATACCAAAGGCCAGCTACAACGACGCTGCGGACAACACCGGGAACAGCACCCACACGACGGCCAGGACCATCACCGGTTCGGGGCGACGGCGTGACGCACCGCCCAACGCCACCCGCAGTCCGGCCAGCACCGGCACCACCAGCACGGTGATCTGCGCGACCGCTCGCCAGGTGTCGCCATAAGGCCAACCGCTCAACGCCAGCTGCGCGGTGCCGAACAGGTTCGTACCCCAACCCATCGGGTCGCTGGCACGGATGATCACCAGTTGGGCAGAGGTCCACAACCGATCGCGTTCAACGGACGCGAACAGTCCCAGTCCCGCCACCAGCCACGGCAGCAGCGTCAACACGGTTGCGCCCGACTGCAGGCGGACTGCCCAGCGCAACACGCCGTGGATGACCAGCAGAGCGATCCCGACCACGACGACAAAACCGATGACGGCCGGTGGTTCACTGAATGCAAGCACCCCGAAGCGTTCGACCTCGCTCAGATACCACCTTGAGAACCGCAGTTCTGAGAAGGTCAGGCCGCCGATCAGCACCGCCAGGGCTGAGACATGGGCGGTACTGGTGGTGGTGAGGAGCCGGGTACGCGCCTCGGACAGGCTGGAGAAGACCAGCGTGAACACCTCGGCGTGATGCAGCCACGCGACCCGGCCACACATCAGACACCCCGCCAGGGTCACCAGCGTGTACAGGCCCAGGGCCAGGCCGACCGCACGCGGTTCCAGACCCGGCAGGAAGTTGGCAAGCCACCAGGCCCATCCCAGGGCACCGGCCACCGAGATCCACTCAAGCCATGGTGGCGCGGTCCGGACCCGTGTCTGGCCCGCGACAGCATCCATACCGCGTGCCAGGGTGTCAAACGGTGCCAGCCAGGCCCACACGCCCCCGACCGCTGCGCTGCCCACAAGCAGGGCCGGCCAGCCGAACCCCACGATCAGCGCTGGTGCGATGTTGTCCAGTTGAGCGGTGTCGCCAAAGCGTCCCGCCACCACCCCTAGTGCCAGCAACCCCACCCCCACAATTCGACCGATGATCGTCCACGCGGACCATCCCAGCACCTGTCTGGCGACGCCCGGTTGACCGATCCCCGGTTGACCGATCCCCGGTTGAGCGGCCTCAGGTGGTCGGACCCCACGCTTCGACAGCATCCAGCCGCCGCCGATCGTGATCACCACGGCCAGCAGTGCGACAAAGGCCGGGGCGACACCCAGTTGGCCTGTTTCGGTCAAGGGGTGGGCCAGCAGCATGATCGCCTACTGTGCCATCTGTGGTCTGGGGACGTTCACGCCTGGCGGCAGCGGGGTGAATTCCGGCGGTGAGGGCGCGGACTGGACGCTTGAGGGATCCTTCCTGACCGCCAATCCGCAGACGGATCTGGACTTCTTCAGCCAACAGGGCATCACCTACGCGTCGGTCGGCACCCTTGCCGCCGGAGCCAACGGCGGCGGGCAGACCATCGTGCAGTTGACTGACGACACCGGTGCCATCAGCCCGGAATTCGTCGCGTCGTTCCCCTCTGCCTCCTGCCTGACCGACGCCTCCGGCGCCACGGGCCTGCAACACGATGTCGAGGCCACGCCCAAGGGCAACGTCCCTCTCAACACCGACTGGGGTGACCTGGCCGTCCGCGAGGACACGCAGTTGATCATCGACGCGACCGACGCCCGTGGCCGCTGCCATGACAACGGCAGTACCGGCATCGGTGTGATCGACGCTCCCCGCGGAGGTCTTGAACTGATCGACGTCACCGACGTCACCGACCCGACCGAAATAGCCCTGATCAGCCACATCGGTGAGTCCCACACCGTCAACGTCGACCCCTCGCGGCCCCACATCGTCTACTCGGTGACGTCAGACTCGGTCACGGTCAACACCGACACCGACGACTGTGACGGCGACTCGGACACCACCGAGCTGATTCGCACCAACGAATGCTCCGGGTTCGGATTGGACGGCTTCGAGGTCGTCGACATCTCAAGCTGCATGAACTTCCCTGACGGCGCGACTACCGATCAAAAGCGGGGGATCGCCGCCGACGGCACCTTCGCCGCCGACCAGGGCTGCCGTCCGCTGGTCTACCGCTTCCGTTATGACCTGCCGCCGACCAGGGCTGCCGTCCGCTGGTCTACCGCTTCCGTTATGACCTGGACGATGCCCTCGGCTTTGCCAACGTCGGCCAGATCTACGGGTGCCACGAGTTGGAGGTCTTCCCCGACGACACCCTCAGCTGTGCAGCAGGGGCGTCGCTGATCACCTACGACATCTCCGGGATGTTCAACGACAACGGCACCCCGGGCGACCGGACCGACGACACGATCAACGGTAATCCCCTGCCCTGCCGCATGCGCGCCAGCACCTCGACCCCTGACCGCACGACCGGCGCTCCCATCCTCGACTGTGTCAACGGTGGCACCACCGAAGCGCCCGTGAATCTCCAGGTCTCGGGCTGGATCGACGCCGGCGCTCCCGCGGTTGAGGGCATCGAACACATCTCCACCGCCTATCACCAGGGACGCAGCGCCGGCGAGTTCCCAGCCACCGAGGACATCGACTTCAACCACGAGTCGGAATACACCCATTCGGGCAACTTCCTCCTGGCCACCGACGAGCGCGGCGGTGGGATCGTTCCTCCGGGGCCGACCGTCCCGTGCCGGTGACGACCGCTGAGGATTCCACATTCGATGCCGAAACGGCGTTCGAGAGTTATGCGCTGACCCCCGAGGGCGAAAAGGCGATCTATCGGGCTGCGGTTCGCACCGGCGCCCAGGTCACGGTCTGCACGGCCCACGTCTTCCAGCAGATTCCCGGCCAGAACCGGATCTTCATGGGCTGGTACTCCCAGGGCACGCAGGTGATTGACTACATCGAGCACCCCGACGGGACCTTTGAGTTCGCCGAGGTGGCCTACTTCATCCCCGAGGGCGCCAACGAGTGGGTCTCGGCCATCTTCGATGTCGCCCAGAACGACGACGGGACATTCACCTACGCCGGTGCCACCGGCGACTTCCGACTGAGCGACGCCGGGCGCAACGCCATCGACATCTACTCGGTGACCTTGCCGCCACCGGCCCAGTTCGCCGCTGACGTGCTCACCATCGACCGGATCAACGGTGCAGGTGCCATCGACACCGCCATTGCGGTGTCACAGGACGCCTACCCGAACGGCAGCGACACCGTCGTGCTGGGCCGGGTCGATGAGTACGCCGACAACCTGGCGGGCGGTCCGTTGGCCGCCAAGGAGCAGGCGCCCCTGTTGTACACCCCGACCGATTCCCTGGATCCTGACACTGCGGCGGAGATCCAACGTCTGGGCGCCAGCCAGGTGATCATCCTGGGTGGCACGGCGGCGATCAGCCAGGAGGTCCAGGATGAACTGATGGCCGACGGTCGCACCGTGACCCGGTTCGGCGGAGCCAACCGCTTCGAGACCGCCGCCCTGATCGCCCAGGAAGTCGGCAGCGCCACTGGGTCCGCCTTTGTGGTCGAGGGCGAGAACGCTGACCCCGCCCGCGGTTGGCCCGATCCCGTGTCGGTGGCTCCCTACGCTGGCTTCCTTGGAGATCCGATCCTGCTGGTGAACAAAGACCGCCTGCCAAATGAAACCATCGAGGCCCTGGCGTCCCTGAACGTCGATGCCGTCGTCATCGCCGGCGGGACGGCTGCGGTCAGTCAGGCTGTCGAAGACCAGATCGACGCCTCGACCACACGCCTGGCGGGGGATACCCGCTATGACACCTCGCTGGCTATCTACAACGCCGAGGTCGCCGCGGGGATGAGCCCCTCGACGCTGACGCTGGCGGTTGGGTCGGACTGGCCCAATGCCCTGGCTGCCGGACCCGTGTCAGCAATCACGGGGACCACCTTTGCCATCATCGACGGTCAGGGTGGAGCCGACACCCTGGAGCAGGTGCTCGCGGCCAACGCCGCGGAGGTCCGCAAGGTCCGACTGATCGGTGACGAGTCGGTCATCACCCCCCAGGTCGAAAGCGACATCCGCGCCGCGCTCAGCCCTCCTGCTCCGGACGGCGCGAACCAGCCGGCCCAAGCCGCTGGTCTGGTGCCCCCGCTGGGCACCGACGGTGTGCTGCTGGCGGCTCTTGCCCTGCTGTTCGGCGTCGCGGTCCTGCGACGCCGACGGCGCGGGTCAGTCGGCTAACCCAGCGCCTCGACTATCGCGCTGTCCAGACCCACGTGCTTGGCCATGAACTGCTTGCGCTCGGCCTTGACACGTGCGACGGACTGGTTGTACTCCTCCTCGCGACCTTGGCGCTGGTAAAGCGTCCTCGGCTGCAGGATCTCCTCATCGTCAATGCCAGGCACCAAGGTAGCGACCTGGTACCCGAAGTCCGGGTCGGTCTCCCACTGGATGGTCCCCTCGGCGATGCCTTTGACGATGGCCGAGGAGTGGGGGATCTTGATCTTCTTCGATCCCTCATGGTCCTCCCCGCCACCGACCCGTCCGGTCGACATCAGATACACACCGAAGTCATAGTTCAACGAGTTGATCATCTCAACCAGTCGGTTGCCCTGCATGTAGTCAAAACGCATGAAGAAGGGGTTGGTGCCAGGCACCCGCAGGAACTTTCCTGCCTCGGCGGCCCCACCAGCGGAGGTGCCCTTGGTCTCACCCAACATGAAGTAGGCGGCTGCCTGTTCGGCAGAGGTCATTCGGGCTACGCCGGGGATGATTGATTCGTTGCGGTTCAGGATCAGCAGGAAGTTGGCTTTACCCAACTTGCGCGGGTCGAAATGCGGGATGTCTTCAAGGGGGAAGGTTCCCCGACCGTTAGCCGTGTAGGAATCGTCGTGGAAGTCGACTTGACCCTCGGCGACATGCACATTCTCCAACCACGAATCCTGGGAGGTCAGGGCGGCATGGATCGTCGGCTCGTACTGGGGATCCAACCCGATGGTCTTGGCGAAACACCCGTCCTCGGTGCTGAACACGTCGCCACCCTCGACCAATGCGACGATGTCGTCCTGGACAGGCAACGAATTGTTCTGCTGCTGGAAGGTGGTGGTGGTCTTCCCGGTTCCCGACAGTCCCACGATCAGCGCAACCTTGTCGCCCTCATCGGTGGGGATCACCTTGGCGCCGGAGTGCATCGCCAGCGCCCCCTGGCCATACACCCAGTCCATCCACATGCGCAATCCGCCCATTTTCGACTCACCGAAGTAGTCGATGCCGAACACGCGGGTGACTTCTTCGACAAGGTCGATCGTCACCAGGGTGTCGCCGGGATAGCCCTCCGCCGGACACGTTGGCGTGTAGACGATGGTTAGCGCGTCGGCTTCCTCCCATTCGCCGTCCGGGTCGAAGTACAACTGCTGCTGCATGGCCGGGATGTTGGCCTGATTGGACTCGATGTAGACACGGGCCGCCCGCCGCATCGGCGAGTTCTCCGGGCCGATATACCCCTCGATCACGACCATGTCCTGGGTGGCGATGTGGGCGTTCTGCCTGGCGACATGATCGGCGTGGTCCGCGACGGTCATCGTCTGAACCTGGGTGGAGTCGGGATCATCGGTGATCAGAAACGTTGATCCTGCGGACCGGGAGGTGACTCGCGTGGTCACGTTGTAGTTGCCGAACTCGGTGAGTACCGCATTGGGCATCTTCGCCACCAGGTCACGCAGTTCGGCCTGGGACGGATTGCGAAGAACGCTCTTCGCCGGGGGGAGCTCGATGCTCACTGGGTCTCTCCTGTGTGGGCGACATCTGGGCAGCGCCGCGCTTGTGAACCCGCTCACAAGGTCGACTGTTACGCGCATGTTAACCGATGGGTTGGCCTCCCCATAACCCCAATGGCCTACCCTGAACCGTCTCGGGAGGGGTCTGACGCCAACAGATTGTCATCGGGCGCCAACGCCGGGTCGATGGAGCCATCCTCAACCAGCATCTCCAGCACTGCGTTGACGCTGAGCTCGGCGGCGGGGTGTAGGAAGTCGGGCACGTCGGTGTAGACCGCTGCAACGATCGAGCGCGCCGAGTCTGCGCCTGCCGCGATGGCAGCAAGGATCTGGCGGTGACGGTCGTGCCGGTGGGCGATGTACTCCGCGATCTTGCCTGCCGGATCCTCAACCATCGGGCCGTGTCCCGGAAACAGGCGCCGACCCGGGTCCCTCGCCAACACCTCCAGCGAGCGCATGTAGGCAGCCATGTCCCCGTCGGGCCAGTTGATAACGCTGGACCCGCGGCCAAGGACATGATCGCCGGTCAA
This sequence comes from Euzebya sp., assembly GCA_051004735.1. GTDB lineage: Bacteria > Actinomycetota > Nitriliruptoria > Euzebyales > Euzebyaceae > Euzebya. Next base: position 23,430 of record JBPCKA010000117.1, read on the forward strand.
CACCACGCCAGTCTCTGCGATCCGCAGGCACAGGTGATCAGAGGCATGCCCCGGAGTGTGCACGGTCGTGATGCTCAGGCCGGCCAGGCGCAGGATTTCGCCGTCGGCTACCGGCCTGGCATCGGGAACCAGGGTCGAGTCGAAGGCCCGCAGTGGCGCACCCCAGCGACCGGCCCAGCCGGCGGCCTCGGCGTGATCGGCATGGTGATGGGTGATCAGTACCGCCGCCACCTCAGCCCCGTCCATGAGACGCTCGATGTTGTCCAGATGCACCGGGTCACGAGGGCCCGGATCGACCACCACCACTGCTCCGTGGTCTTCCTGCCCCAGCAGGTAGGTGTTGGTTCCCTCAAGTGTCATGGGCGAGGGATTGGGTGCCAGCACCACACGGGCGACCTCGTCCAGCGCCGTCATCCGTATGAGGCGTACAACTCGTGGGGATAGCCCTCGTCGGTGGGCAGCAGGATCCTGGTGTAGCGACCGTCGTCATCAACCAGGATGTGTGGTTGGGTGATGCTGACCACCGACTGGGTCCGGGCCTTGTCGAGGATCGCGTCGACCGATCCCAGGTGGTCCAGCGCGCCCAGGGTCTTGATGGTCGGAAAGATCAGCCTGAACTCCTCCTCGGCCAGCGCATCCTGAGGGGTGATCCAGCGATCCTGGGTGGTTTCCACGGTATCGGCGGCAGCGATTGCCCCTGCGGGCATGCGCGCGGCGAAGAAGAACGTGTCATACCGGCGAGGCTCCTGAAACGGAGTGATCCAGCGACTGAAATAGGCCACCGCGCCGAGGTCCAGCACCAGGCCCTCGCGGCGCAGGAAGCCCGGCCAGTCAACTGACACCTCACGGTCGTTCAGCGCGTGACGGATCTCTGCGAAGGCCGGCGCCGCCACATCCACACGGGTTCCGTCACGACGCTGCGCCAGCAGAACTCCGGCCTCCTCAAAGGTTTCGCGGACCGCGGCAACATGAATGGCCAGGACCTGTGGCGGGGTCAGGTCAAACACTGGAGCCAGGGCCGAGGGATCGATCCCCGACCAGTTGCCCGCATCGACCTGGGCGTCCATGGCATCCACGACCCCGCCCGGAAAGACCCAGGCGCTGGCCGCAAACCCGGAACGCGAATGGCGTCGCAGCATCAGCGTTTCCAACCCCCTCGCGCCATCTCGCAGCAGGATGATCGACGCCGCCTGCCTGGGCACGGCGGCCTGGGCCGGTGTCATCGGGATCGAACTGGATGCCATGGGCCAAGGGTCGCACACCGAGCCTCCCGCCGCCGCCGGCCACCCCACCCCAGTGTGTCGGTGGCTGCACCGCTCAGGTCCTTGGTACCGACACACATACATGGGTTGAGGGGTTGGGTGCCCGCCCCGGTGTGTCATGCTTGATTCGCTATGCCTGACAACCCTCTGGAGGCCCTCCCCCGCATCGACCGGTTGCTGGAGCAGGCCTCCGACCTGCGGGCCCGTTATGGCCGCGAGGACGTCAAGGCGGCGCTGAACCGGGCACTGGATCAGGTACGCGAGGGACTGACCGGCTCCGCAGCCGCCCCCGACGTCCAGGCGTTGGCACAGCAGCTCCTTGCGTCCGCCGCCGCCGATCTGGCAACGACCCGAACGGTCGGACCACGGCGGATCATCAACGCAGCCGGAGTGGTGGTCCACACCAACCTGGGCCGCGCCCCCCTGTCTGCAGAGGCAGTGCAGGCGATGGTCGACGCGGCTGGCTATTGCGATCTAGAGTTCAGGTTGGCCGACGGCCGTCGAGGCTCGCGAGGAGCCCACGTCGACGGGTTGCTTGCGACGTTGACCGGGGCCGAGGACGCGATGGTGGTCAACAACTGCGCCGCCGCGCTGGTGCTGGCCCTGTCGGTATTGGCGGCAGGCCGTGAGGTCCCGGTCAGTCGCGGGCATCTGGTCGAGATCGGCGGTTCATTTAGGCTGCCCGAGATCATGGCTGCCTCGGGGGCATCACTGCTGGAGGTTGGCACCACCAACCGAACTCGAGCAAACGACTATCAGGCGGGTACCAACGTCGGTGCCCTGCTGACCGTGCACCCCTCGAACTTTTCCCAGGTCGGGTTTGTCACCCAACCCCGGACGGACGAGGTGGCCGTGGTAGCTCGCAGCCGCGGTGTCCCGTTGATCCACGACGCCGGCTCCGGGTTGCCGGTCCCCGTCGACGGTGTGCTGTCAGGGGAGATGAGCATGGCCCAGGCGCTGCAGGCCGGCGCGGACCTGGTCCTGGCCAGTGGCGACAAACTTCTTGGTGGCCCGCAGGCGGGCCTGATCGTTGGCCGTGCCAGCCTGATATCGCGGTTGAGAAGGGCCCCGTTGGCGCGGGCCCTGCGGGTGGACAAGCTTCGCCTGGCCGCGCTGAACGCCACCCTGCTGGCACACCTTCGCGGTCAGCCCTCCACAGTGGCCGCGTTGCTGGCCCCAGACCCCGGCCTGGTCAATCGTGTCAACTCCCTGGCATCCATCGTGGGAGGGACGGTCATCACCGCCACCACGATGATCGGCGGTGGCTCGGCCCCCGGCGTTGGCGTGGAATCCCCGGTGATAGCCGTGGTGGACCACAACCAACTTCAGCAGGGTCTACGCCGCCACGACCCACCAATCATCTGCCGTGTTCACGACGGCTACGTGCTGCTGGACCTGCGAACCGTTGACCCGGCCGACGATGCCGTGATCTCCGCCGCTCTTCAACAATACCGACAACAAAATCAACAATAGACAACAGAACTGTACTAGAGTCACAACGTATGGATCGTTTCTTCCCCACGATCTGTGTTGTCGTGACCATGCTGGTGGTGATGTCGCTGATCCCTGCGGCATATGCCAGTTCGGACCGCAACGCCACGATCGACCTGTCATTTCCCGTCGCCGGCGCCTATACCTACCGCGACAACTACAACGAGAACCGCGGCGGCGGTGTGCGACGGCATCAGGCGACCGACATCTTCGGGGTCAAGGGCCAGCCGATCCATGCCGCTGTCGGGGGTCGGATCTGCTTCTCGCCAGGGATCGAGGAGCCCATGCCGGGGTTCGGCTACATCCTGCGGATCTGCACCGGCAACGTCGTGTACTCCTACATCCACCTCAACAACGACACTCCGGGCACCGATGACGGTCAGGGCGGTTACCGCCGGGCCTACGCGCCCGGGATCCGCGACGGTGTGACCGTCAGCCGCGGTCAACTGATCGGGTTTATGGGCGACTCGGGCAATGCCGAGGACACTCCCCCTCACCTGCATTTCGACATCTTCGACGCAGATCTGGTGGACTCCGCGATCGCCAACTCGCCGTGGCGCCAGCACTACCGCAACCCCTACCCCAGCCTGCGGGCCGCCGAGAACCGCGGCAGCGTCGTCAGTGGAGCCATGCGTCTAGGGCACAGCGGCGCCGAGGTGAGCGCCTGGCAGCAGGACCTCAACGCGGGGTTGGACGCCGGACTCACCGTCGATGGTGCCTTCGGTCCTTCCACGGATGCGGCCACCCGCCGGCTGCAGGATTCAGCCGGGCTGACCGTGGACGGTGTGGTCGGACCAGCTACCCGCGCCGCAATGGACACAAGGCTGCAGCAGACAGGCGAACAGCCGGCCAGTCAACCCACCCAGGCAGCTACAGGCGTGAGCTTCCCGGGCCGAGTCCTGCGGCTGGAAGCTCCCTTGATGAGGGGTGATGATGTTCGTGCCTGGCAGGAACGCATGCGCGATCGGGGCTGGCGCGGTGAGGACGGGCGCCCACTGGAGGTGGACGGCTGGTTCGGGCAGGACTCGTGGCGGGCAGTACGGCTGTTCCAGGAGGAGAAGGGACTGAGGATCGACGGTGTTGTCGGTCGCGTGACCTGGGATGCGGCCTTCGCCTCCTGATGCGAGGATCGTCTGATCGCAGAGCCCGGAGAGCCGCCACCAGTCTGGGTCGTGTGTACCGCAGGCCATGTTGACCACGGCAAGTCCACCTTGGTCAACCGCCTCACCGGCACCAACCCGGATCGGCTTGCCGAGGAGAAGCAACGCGGGCTGACCATCGATCTGGGTTTCGCCTGGACCTCACTGGACGGCGTCGGGCAGGTGGCCTTCGTCGACCTGCCCGGCCATGAGCGCTTCGTCGCCAACATGCTGGCCGGAGCGGGGCCGGCCCAGGTAGCCCTGTTCGTCGTGGCGGCGGATGAGGGTTGGATGCCGCAATCGGCCGAGCATCTGGACATTCTGCAACTGCTTGATTTCCGCCACGGGGTGATCGCGGTCACCCGGACCGATCTGGTGGACCCTGAGACCGCGGAGATCGCCATCGAACTGGTCCGCGATGAGGTGGCCGGAACAGGCTTGGCCCAGGCCCCCATCGTCGGGGTATCCGCGGTGACCGGTGCGGGGATTGATCAACTGACCGACATCTTGGGAACGGTCCTGCGTGCCGCGGGGCAACCACGCGATGAAGGACGTCCCCGCCTGTGGATCGACCGTGCGTTCAGCATCACGGGCGCCGGTACCGTCGTCACGGGAACCCTGACGGGCGGCGCGGTGGCCGTGGGCGACCGGATCCGGGTGTGGCCCGACGGCATCGACGTGCGCGTCCGCGGCGCCCAGGTGCTGGGGCGCTCGGTCAAACATGCCCTCCCAGGCTCACGGGTGGCGTTGAACCTGGTCGGGGTTGATGTATCAGAGGTGCGTCGCGGACGGATGTTGGGCGACGCTGAGCAGTGGGTGACCACCTCCTCGCTTGATGCGTGGTGCCTGCCGGCACCCGGACAGACCATTGCGCGACGCGGCGCCTGGAAGATACACGTCGGCACCGCCACGACGGTGGTGAGCCTGTACCCCGCCAACGGTCAGGACCTGGATCGACCGGGCGGTGTGCGGATCCGCCTGGATCATCCGTTGGCACTGGCGGCCGGTGACCGATTCGTCCTGCGCGACAGCGGTACCGGGGGTACTGCGGGGGGAGGACAGGTCCTTGACCCCCTGCCCGGCCCTCGCCCCCGAGGTCGTGATTCTCGTAATCAGGCGCGGTCCGCACTGACCGACCTCGCGACTGCGCGCACCCCGGCCGAGCGCCTGACCGGTCTGGTTGCCCACCATCTGGAACTGGATCGCCACACCGCACTGGCCATGGCACAGGCCACCCCGGACGACATCGATCCGTCCCGGTTGCGTGACCTTGGCGACTTCCTGATGGCCCCATCTCGGTGGACGGTGCTGAGTGGACTGGCCCTGCAGGCGGTGATCGGAACCCATCAACGCAGGCCCGCCCTGACCGCAGTCGATCCAGCGGTTCCCCGCCAACTGCTGCTGACCACCGGTGCTGCTCAGCCTGTTGCGGACGCGGTCATCGCCGGCGTGGTCCGGGCCGGCCGGCTGGAACACGTCCGCGGCGGCCTGCGAGCGCCCGGGCACGAGCCACGCCTGAGCATGGTCCAGCAGGCCGCGCGAACCGACCTGCTGGCCCGCTTGGACTTCCAGGGCCTGGAAAGCGACCCACTGGCGGATCTGGCCGCCGCCACGGGAGCCGATGAGGATCTGCTTGATGCCCTTGCCCGCGAAGCTGAAATCGTCCTGCTGGACGGCGGCGCCCGGGCGATCAGTCGTCAGATCTGGGTCCACGCTGCGGCCACGTTGAGGACGCTGCAGTCGGAGGTGGGTGCCTTCACCGCGTCACAGGCTCGTGACGCGCTGGCCACGTCACGCAAGTTCGTGCTGCCACTCTTGGAGGCCCTGGACGCTGCAAAGGTGACCAGACGTTCTGGTGATACCCGGGTAGTCGTGGATCGCAACGCCGAACGCCCGGGTTAGCCGACGACTTCGGCAATGGCCTCGACCTCGACTGGGACGTTCAACGGCAGCGCGGCCACACCCACGGCAGAACGGGCATGCGGGCCCACGTCATCTCCCAGGATCTGGCCCAACAGGTCCGAGGCGCCATTTGCCACAAGATGCTGTTCGTGGAAGTCAGTCGTGCTGGCGACGAAGACGGTTACCTTCACCAGCCGTCTGACATTGGACAGCTCACCGACGGCAGACTTCAGTTGCGCCAGGACGTTGATGGCGCATTGTCTGGCGGCCGCCTGTCCCTGTTGCACCGTCAGTTCCTGACCCAGCAGCCCGGTTGACACCGGCACACCTCCTGAAACCGGGATCTGCCCAGCCGTCATCACCAGATCCCCGGTCCGCACCCACGGCACATAACTGGCTGCCGGCGGAGGGGCATGCGGCAAAGTGATGCCCTGCGCTTCCAAACGATCCTCAGGAGTCGTCATTCAGCCCTGCTTTGGACGCTTGAAGTAGGCGACTGGGCTGGCGGGGTTGGTCGTCACGACCGCAACCAACTCCCAGCCTTCATCCCCGAAATTGTTGAGGATCTCCTGCAGCGCATGGTCGATCAGGGGTGCGGTGAAATACTCCCACTTGGTCATAGGGGCAACCTAGCAGGGCACCGGGACCGCCTCAGGCAGAGATCTGGGACTTTCCTGGCAACATCTGCTTGCGCTCGCCCTCGGCATACCCGCCCCACACGCCGTTCGGCTCGCGGGTGCTTAGTGCCCACTCCAGGCATTCGCTGCGTACGGGGCACTCGACGCAGATTGCCTTGGCACGCTTTTCCCTGGACTCGCGGTCCGGCTTGTGTTCGAACTGCGCGGGGGGGAAGAAGATGGCCGAGTCGATGTCACGGCACAAGCCGTGAGTCTGCCAAGAAGTCGAGGGGGCTGCTGCAAGCAACGGCAGTGTGGCCATGAGAGGCGATCTCCGTGCGGGTTGGGAAACGTTTTCGCTGAAAAGACTGCGCGGGCAGCATACGTGCGATCAGCGCACTCCGAAAGGGCTAATTCATGCCCACTCACTAAGTCTAAGAACGACGTGAACCACTCCCGGTACGTACAGACCGCATGGCTACTGGGAAGGAGATTCAGTTGGCCGTGCCCCTCGGTCACCAAATGCTGCATTGAACGGCCCCAGCAGTTCGATGGGGAAGGGCAGGACCAGCGTGGAGTTCTTCTCCGCGGCCACCTCGGTCACGGTCTGCAACACACGCAGTTGGTAGGCAACCGGGTTCACCGAGATGATCGCGGCGGCGTCCGACAGTTTCTGGGCGGCCTGGAACTCACCCTCGGCAGAGATGATCTTGGCGCGTCGATCCCGCTCGGCCTCGGCCTGTCTGGCGATGGCACGCTGCATCTCAGGCGGCAGGGTGACGTCCTTGATCTCGACCAGGGTGACCTTGACCCCCCACGGTTCGGTCAACTCATCAACGATCCGCTGGATCTGACCATTCAGACGCTCCCGCTCGCTCAACAGTTCGTCCAGTTCGGCTGTTCCGCAGACCGACCGCAGGGTGGTCTGGGCCACCTGACTGGTGGCGAACAGGTAGTTCTGGATGTTGATGATTGCGCGGACCGGATCGACGACGTTGAAATAGGCGACCGCATCCACCCGGACGGTGACGTTGTCCCGTGTGATGACCTCCTGCGACGGTACGTTGACGGTCACCGTCTGCAGGTTGACCTTCACCATCTTGTCGATGATCGGGATGATGAAGAACAGGCCGGGACCCTTCGCGCCTGACACCACACGGCCCAGGCGGAAGATCACCCCACGCTCGAACTCCTGAACGATCTTGATCGCCTGGAACAAGATGATGATGCCGACGATTGCCACGATGATGAGCAACGTTGCGAACGCTTCCACCTGAATCCCTCCGAAACCTTTGGTTGGCCGTGCGACACACTACTGCGCTCTCACCCGAACTTATTGACACCCGGTCACGGTGAGACCCGCGGAATCAGCCTCAGCGCGGTTGCCACGGGCATCGCTGGCACTGATCCCAAGCCCCACCTGACCGCCACTGACAAACGGCCCAACAACGCCGATGAATCGTTCTGGCTGCTGAGGATCGGACCTTAGCATGACCTGCATCACCTGCTCGCCGGGCCCGGTCGTGGTCACTAGGACCTCGATGACCGGACTCTCGTCGGTCACGATCACGGCGACCTCGGTCTGGTCCACGCCACATCCCTCGGCAAACAGCTGCTGCGAGCCGATCTGAATTTGCTGCAGGTCCGGTGACCGTTCGCTCACGCCGGATGCCGCAATGCTGACGATGTCGCTGCTGGGACCGTCCCATTGCACAACCACGTCGCCGACATAATCGCCTTCGGGGAGTTGAGCGACCATAGCGGCCGCTATCTCCACTGTGGCACCGGGATCAACGGAGCCTTGGGACCGGTCCAGGGTCATCCAGGCAGGAGCAGACAGCACCTGCCACTCGACTGCCGTTCCGCCGGGATTGGTCAACCGCAGTGGTGCGCCGCCAACCGCTGGGATGTGGACGGCATCCGCCGGAACGGTCAGCGAGCCAGCCGCTGCAGTCGGGTCGATCGCTGCTGCGGCCGGGACACTCGACGTGGCACCGGTGAGCGGGGATGGCACAGCGGGGGCCGCAGTCGCCTGCGCCGCGTCGGGGTCCACGGTCAGGGCAAACGCCGAGCCGGACGGCGTGGGGGTCGCACCGCCCAGGACGACCACACGAAACAAACCGGCGGCAACGACCAACCCGACTGCCACCCCCAAGGCGACGGCAAGCCAGGACGGCATCCGCTGACGGCGCGACGCGACGACTTCAGGGACCGCCTCAGGGACCGGTTCAGGAACCTCACCGGTGTCGCTGGCACCACCGGTGACGGCACCACCGGTGACGTTGGGAGCTGTGACAGGCGCAAGAACCGGCAGCGCAGCGCTGTCGTCAGGAGGCAACGTGTGGTCTCCGTCATCGGGGGCATCGCCCGCCAGGTCTCCTGCAACCAGCGAGCGGGTCATCGCCAACCGCTCGGCCACCGCATCGCGCAGACTTGCCGGGGCAGGTACCAACGGGGTCGACTGCAGCAACTGCAACGGGCTCATCTCTGCCCGTGCCGACCACTGGTGAGCGTCGTGTTCCAGCAGTTGAGCTCGCCGCCGGACCAGAGGGGAGAAGGTGCCATCCCATTCCTCCCGCAGCGCCAAAAGCTCATCCGGCAGAGCCGGTCCCAGGTCGCACCCGAGCGCCAGCCACAGCAACAACCCGGTCTGGCTCTGCACCCGATCGAGGGTGGCGGGGAGCAGTATCTCAACTGCGCCGACGCTGACGCCCATGGCATCGGCCAGGACCTGGCCCTCCAAGCCATGTCGAAGATGCAGTGCCAGCAAGGCCTGGTCGCGCTCGCTGAACGCGGCGGTCGCGCTCCACACCACCCCGGCAAGGTCAGCGGCGGTGGGATCGGCGGGAAGGTCGGGAAGTTCGACCACTCTGTCCTCGGAGGGGATGCGACCACGGGCATTCAGCAATGCGAAGGCCTCTGTTCGGGCCTGCGCGTACAGCCATGCCTTCAGCGCATCGGCATCACAGAACCCACCGCGTTGATTGGCTGACAGCACGATGACGTCACGGGTGGTCTCCGCGGCGGTCACCGCGTCGCGGGTCAGGAACAGGACCAGGTCATAGACGCGATCAGCGAACCTGTCGAACAGGTCCAGGCCCGCGTCAAGACCTGACGCGCGAAGGCGTGTCAGAAGTTCGGCGGCGTCGGTGCCGGACGGGGGGCGGGTCACGGGATTCAACTGGGGGGGTTCTGAGACGTCAACGTCTGGCGTCAGCCTCGCCCTCCAACAGTGACACGTCCAGGGTCAGCTTGTCGTTCAACCCCTCCACCCTCACGCGGGTGCCGACCTTGACCCGATCCAATCCCTCCGGAGCACGCGCCCGCCACAGCGCTCCCCCAACGAACACATGTCCCTCCGGCTTCAACATCGAGCGAACGATCGCGACCTTGCCCTGCACCTGTTCAGCGCCCAGCAGAGCTTGATTTCCCTGCGCACGAAGCACTGTGGTCATCATGAAACCGAAGAACACCACGGCCGCCAGCGTGCCCAGCGCCACCAGCCACAGCGGCGGGCTCAACACAGGCACCCTCCACATCTGCCAGGAACCCAACCCGAGCAGGCCACCACCCAGCGCAGTCGGCCAGGACAGCCCCGCAATCGCAAGGTCATAGGCCAACAGCAACAGGCCGACCACCGCGACAGCCAACCACGGTAATGCGATTGGCAACCCGAACAGCGCGTAGACCCCCAAACCGGCCAGTCCGATCGCGCTGAACCCCGCGACCCCGAAACCAGGCTGGAAGATCTCGAAGAACAAGGTGAGCGCGCCCGCCAGGAGAAGCAGATACGCCAGGGTCGGGCTGTTGGTCGTGTGCAGGATGCGCACGGCCAGGTTCGCGTTGACGAAGCGAACGTTGGCGGTCACCGGGTCAACGTCCAGCACCGTCGGCCCCGCGGCAGTGTCTACCTCCAGACCGACCAGTCGCGACAACACGCCCTGGAGGGTCGGCTCGACGATGTCGGCGATCCCTTCTTGGACCAGAGCCCGTTCGTCAAGCGTCCGCACCGCGGAGGGGTCGACTGGGGTAGGCAGGTGGGCGTCGCCCACGATCGGGGTGCCTGACTCACCGTCAGGCACGGCGATGACCGCGGCGCCCGCGGCCGCCTGCTGCGGGAACGCCTCGCCACGACCACGCTCCGCGGCCAGGTCAGCCAGCATGTCAGCCAACCCCGCACCGTCGGGGCGACCCAGGTCCTGCGGTGTGGCGAAGCCATAGGTGGTGACGGGGGCCAACGCCAACACGTGAGCGGCGCTTCCCACCCGAACCCCGGCACCAAACGCCCGCGCGCCGGGCGTGCCGACGTAGACCACGATGGGGATCTCTGAGGCCTGGATCGCCGCGATCAACGCGTCGATGTCCCCGCCCAGAGCCCCCGGAGTGTCAAGACGGATCAGCAGCGTTTGTGACCCTTCGGCATTCGCTCGTTGGATCGCGCCCAGGATGAAGGAGGTCAACGGAGCATCAAGCACGCCCACGGCCTCAACGACATCGACTTGCGACTGCGCACCGACGGGGTCCGGCGCGACCTCGGCGGCATCAGGAGTCTGGGACAGTGCGGGGCCTGCGATCCCGGTCAACAGTCCGAGAACAAGCAAAAGCCCGCCCACAAGACGGAACATCGGCATATCCCGGGAGTGTAGGCGGGGCGTCCCATTTCACCGAATGCGGGCCGCTTGGGACGGTCTGACTGTGCGCTGCCGGCACGTGTCATCGGTGCGATCCGCTCACGATCGGGTATCACTACCTCGTGGAAGCGCAGGAGTTGTTGGAACGTCGGCTGCTACTGGTGACCGGCAAGGGCGGTGTCGGCAAGTCGACGCTGTCCGCCGCGCTGGCCTTGGCGGGATCGCGTGGCGGCCGCAAGACCTGCCTGGTCGAGGTGGAGGGGCGCCAAAGCTTTTCGACCATCTTCGAAACGGCACCGTGGGACTTTGAGGAACGTGAGTTCCGTCCCGGGATGTTCGGACTGTCGATTGATCCTGAGGCATCGCTGACTGAGTACCTGTCAATGTTCTATGGGGCCCAACGCATCACCCGACTGGTCGCCAGGACCCCGGCGGTTGAGTTCGCGACCCAGGCGGCGCCGGGTATCAAGGACGTGCTGTTGATCGGCAAGGTCAAGGAGATGGAGCGTCGTCGTCAGCCTGACGGACGCTTCGCCTATGACCTGATCGTGGTGGATGCACCGCCCACCGGTCGGATCGTCAACTTCCTGGCCGCACCTGACGCGACCACGGAACTGGTGAACGTGGGCCCCGTCCGTCAGCAGGCGCAGTCGGTGATCGACATGCTGACCGATGCCACCCGAACCGCGGTACTGCTGGCCACCCTGCTGGAGGAGATGCCCGTCACCGAGACCACCGACAGCATCGCGGCCCTTCAGGACCTGGGCGTTCCCTTGGGTCCGATCCTGGTCAACCGCGTGACAACACCCGCACTGCAACCACAGGCCCTGAAGGTCAGCCAGGCCATGACGGCGCAGGAATTGCACACTGTCCTGAGCCGTGTGCCTGACGCGGCCGATGTACCCGTAGCCGTCGCCCAGGAACTGCTGGGCCTGGGTGCCAACCACCGTTCCCGCCTGGAGTTGCAGGACCGAATGCGGTCTCGCTTGGCCGAGGAGACCGACCTGGCCTCTGTGGAACTCCCGTTCGTCGCCGCTGCGGTCAGCGCAAATGACGTGGTCATCGCGTTGGCAGGCGTTCTGCAGGAGGCGTTGAATCATGGCTGAACAGACCCTCGCCAACCTGAACGAGTTGGTCAGCCGCCGCCACATCATCGTCTGTACGGGGTCCGGCGGGGTGGGCAAGACCACGACCGCCGCCACCCTTGCCGTCGCGGCGGCGCAGAAAGGTCGCCGCACCATCGTGGTGACCATCGATCCCGCCCGGCGGTTGGCCCAGTCGATGGGTCTAGACCTTCTCGACAACACCCCTCGGGCCGTTGAGGGGGTAAAGAATCTGGACGCAATGATGCTGGACATGAAACGGACCTTCGATGAGGTGATCGAACGCCACGCCAAGGACCCGGCCCGTGCCCAGCGCATTCATTCCAACCGCTTCTATCAGCAGATCTCCTCCACCCTGGCCGGCACCCAGGAATACATGGCCATGGAGAAGCTGTATGACCTGCACAACACCGGTCACTACGACTGCATCGTGGTGGACACCCCCCCGACGCGTAATGCCTTGGACTTCCTTGACGCTCCGCGGCGGTTGACCGACTTTCTTGACGGCCGTTTCCTGAAGATGTTCCTGTCGCCCGGACTGTCCGCCGGCCGGACGATCGGCAAGATGGCGGCATTCGGGACCGGGCTGTTCATGAAGGCTGCGGGGCGCATCACCGGCGCTGGGGTGCTGGATGACCTGGCCGAGTTCTTCCAATCCTTTGATGGGATGTATGAGGGATTCAAGCAGCGCGCACAGTCGGTCTATCGGTTGCTGTCAAGCGGCGATGCCGCCTTCGTGGTGGTGTCAAGCGCAGATCCCGCTGCATTGCGTGAGGCCCGCTTCTTCGTGCAACGTCTGGCCAAGGACGGCATGCCCCTGGCGGGAGTGGTCATCAACCGGGTGGCCCCAGCCATCAGCGACGAGCTGGTCGCCCTGCTTGAGGACCTGGGTCCTGATCGCGTGACAGCGCTGGCCAGCGGCGATGACGAACAGCAGGCAGCGGCTGGCTTGCTGGACCTTGCACGCCGTCAGGCCGATGTGCGCAAGCGTCAGCGCAAGGCCATCCGCGACGGCCTGCGAGGAGTGGATGTCGGCGCACAGTTGGAAGTCCCGTTGATGGCATCAGACGTCCACGATCTGGACGGCCTGGGCCAGATCGCGGCCTACCTCATCTCCTCACCCTGAAATGGTCAGGTGAGGTCTGAGCCCGACAGCCGTATCCTCGCTGCAAGTGGTCGCGTGACCACAGCAGTGTCCGTTCTCAAACCACGCCTCCGCATCGTTGCTCTATGACCTCCCCCTCACTTCCTTTGAACAGCAACTCGGTGCAGTACAAGGACCCCCACATCCTGCTGCGCCTGCTGCTTGCCCTTGTCGTCGTTCCACTGCTCATCATCGGGGCCGGCACGGCGTTTGGGGCCGGGCTTGTCCCCGCCGTGGGGCCTCTGGCCCAGTTCACCCACCGGGTCGATACCGAGGTGCTGAACTTCCCACCATTGCAGGTGGTCCTGGACCGGGCCGACGAGCGCTCGGTGGTCCTTGACTCCGCCGGCAACGAATTGGCCGTGCTGCGCGCCATCAACCGGGTCAACGTCGACATCGAAGAGATCCCCCTGCATGTCCAAAACGCCGTGCTGGCCACCGAGGACCGCGACTTCCGCACCCATCAGGGCGTGGACTGGGAGGCCATCGCCCGCGCAACGGCCAGTAACGTCCGGTCGGGCGACATCGAGTCCGGGGCCTCGACCATCACCCAGCAGGTCATCAAGAACCTGACCGGCGACTCCGACACCACGATCAAGCGCAAACTGCGCGAGGCGGTCTACGCCATCGATCTGGAACGCCGCTCGACCAAGGACGAGATCCTCGAGATCTACATGAACGAGGTCTACCTGGCCAACCAGGTCTACGGTTTCGGTACCGCGGCTGACTTCTACTTCAGCAAGGACATCAGCCAACTGACCATCGATGAGGCGGCGATGCTGGCCGGGATGCTGCGGGCGCCCAACGCCAATGACCCCCTGGAGAACCCTCGTAATGCGTTGACCCGGCGCAACATCGTGATCCAGCAGATGGTCGACGCCGGCTTCATCACTGCCGACGAGGCCTTGGGGGTCCTGGTCGACGCTCCGCCGGACGCCACCGATGCCCAGATCCTGGACGTGCTCGGCATCAATCTCAATCGGATCGAAGCGCCGGAGGAGCCGTTCTTCGTGGCCTACATCCGCACCCTTCTGCGTGAGATCCCCGAGTTGGGCATCGACCCGGCCGCCCGCGAGAACTATGTGCTTCGCGGCGGTTTGACGATCAACACCACGGTCAATCCGGAGATGCAGGACATCGCTGAGCAGTCCATTCGCAACACCCTGACCGACCCGGCCGGTCCCCAGGCCGCCCTGACCTCCATCGACCCCCGCACAGGCGAGATCCTGGCGATCGGTTTCGGGCCCAAGGAGTTCGGTTCTGGTCCTGGACAGACCGAGGTCCTGCCTGCGGTGCCCGGTGTCGGCTCCTCCTTCGGTCGCCAGCCAGGTTCGTCGTTCAAGGCCTTTGAGATCGTTGCGGCGTTGGAAGCCGGGGTCACCCCGGCCTACACCGTGGACACGCCATCGCCGTATACCCCACGACGGTTCTGTGCGAACTCCGGCTGGAATCCCGGGAACTACTCCGATGGTGCCGGCGGAACCATGAACATGGTCCGCGCCACCGCGGTCTCCTCAAACGTCTACTTCGCCCATCTGGTCGACCAGTTCACCGGTCCGGAGGGTCTTTCTGAGACCGCCACCCGCATGGGCATCGTGAACACCGTCTTGGACCCCAACATCTGCGCCACGGTCCTGGGCGCCTCCGAGGTCTACCCCCTGGACATGGCCTCGGGCTTCGGGACGATGGCCAACAACGGGGTGCTGTGTGAGCCCTACGCCATCTCCTCGATCGAAAACGCCGACGGTACGGTCATCTATGAAGGTGGGGACCGCTGCAGTCAGGCGATCAGCCCCGAGCATGCAGCCACCGCGACGTCCTTGTTACGCGGGCCCATCGAGAACGGCACGGCCAGTCGCAACGGCCGTATCGGACGTCCGGCAGCGGGTAAGACCGGCACGACGACCGAATGGAAGGACGCCTGGTTCGTGGGGTTCATCCCCCAGATGTCCACCGCCGTGTGGGTCGGCAACGAGACCCCCTCGACCATGAACGACAGCCGCTGCGGGCACGTGACCGGAGGCTGCCTGCCCACGATCATCTGGGCTGACTTCATGCAGCGTGCCATCGAGTACCGCCAACTCGAGGTGGCCGATTTCCCGCCGCCTCCCCGTCTGCCCTCTGACCGGGTCCCCTCGGTGGTGGGCATGACCGAATCGCAGGCACAGGCCACCCTGGCCGAGGCGGAGTTCAGCTCAGAGAGCGTCAGCGTCACCGACTACCGGCCTGCCGGCACGGTGGTGGCGCAGAGCCCACCGGGCGGCAGCGAGGCGCCGAAGGGCACCCTGGTCGTGTTGCAGGTGTCGGATGGAACGGGTGAGGCGCCGGTACTGCCTGACGTGGTCGGTCTGGGCGTGGACGAGGCCCAACAGATCATCCTGAACGCGGGGCTTGACCCTGTGATTGTTGAGGTGCCGGTCGATGATCCCTCGCAGTACGGCATCGTGCAGGGCGCCAGCATCGACCCGGAGACCGGGCTGGTGACCATCCAGGTCGGCCGGGCGCGAACGGCCGATGATCCGCCGCCGACCGAGGCCAGCGGACCACCGACCGAGGCGGGGACTCCCGCGCCGATCACCAGCCCGGGGCCGACTACGCAACCGACTGGCGACCCCGGCGGTGGCGGCAGCGAGCCTCCTCCACCAGAACCGGAACCGGCACCTGAGCCGGACGATCCACCGCAGCCTCAGTCGCGCCCCGAGGACGGATAACCGCGATCCGTATCCTCAGCGGCGTCATGGCGGCCGGCGCAGTGGCAGTGGCCTATGGCGCCGGGCTGGAACGGCGGTGGTACGCGGAGCGGCACGAAACCCTGCCGGTCCTGCGACGCCCCGGCCGTCTGCGGATCCTGTTCTTCGCCGATCTGCATTTCGTGTCCCGCCAGGAGCACCGCCTTGATTTCGTGCGGAGGGTGGCCGCGCAGTGCCAACCTGATGTCGTGGTGTCGGGCGGGGACAACCTGGAGCATCCCGACGCCATCGCCCCGATCGTCGGGCTCCATCGCGAGGTCCTGGCCAGCACCGAGGCGGTCGGGCTGGCGATCCTGGGAGCCCATGACCGTTACGGCCCCAAGCTGGGCAATCCCGCCGCGTACCTGAGGGGACCAAGCGGCGGGCCTGGGGGCGCCGAACTGGACACGCCAACCCTGGTGGAGGGGTTGCGCGACGGGGGTTGGACGGTGTTGTGCAACCAGTCCATGTCGGTCATGACGTCGGCCGGGCCGGTGGATCTGGTGGGACTGGACGATCCCCATATCGGGCGAGACGACCTCTCGGTGGTCAAGCGCGCCGTCGCCGACCCCGAGGCCATCCTGCGCCTGGGCCTGGTCCACGCGCCGTACCTGCGGGCGCTGCACGCCTTTGATGATGCCGGGTTCGACCTGGCCCTGGCCGGCCACACCCACGGCGGACAGTTGGCGGTACCCGGCTGGGGTGCACTGGTCACCAACTGTGACCTTCCGCCGGCCCAGGCCAAGGGCTCGTCGTGGATCGGGACCGACCTGCGTCTGCACGTCAGCGCGGGGCTTGGCCACAGCGTCTACTTCCCGATCCGCTTCGCTTGCCGCCCGGAACTGACCGTGCTCGACCTGGTCGGCCCAGACCTTGCCTGACCCCGGCAGCCCGGCCCCGCAGCACGGCCCCGCAGCACGGCCGCGCAGCACGCAGCACTTTTCGGGCGCGATCGGGGCTTAACCTCGCTATAGCCGACTTCGGGCGCGATCCTGGCGAGTCCGGCGTGGCTGTGAGGGGGCTCACGGACCGGTATGCTCTCGGTTCGCTGTTCCGCCGCCCTTTCGGGCGGGACGCACCGGGATGTAGCGCAGCTTGGCAGCGCGCCACGTTCGGGACGTGGAGGTCCAGGGTTCAAATCCCTGCATCCCGACTCCAAGGTCCCGGAATCTCTAGGGATTCCGGGACTTCTTGGATGGTGAGATTTGATGCACCCGACCGCAATGCGGCCACATTGGACGTCAAACCGGACGCCTGATCGGGGGAGATCGCGTTGTTTGCGGTCGCCTCTGGACGGGTTGGGCGGGCCTGCACACCTGGTGTGCATGGACACCGATTCCCTCGTGATGCTTGAGCCCCTGATCGACGTCGAAGCCCTGGCCCGCTACCTCGGCATCCCCAAGCAGACGATCTATGACTGGCGGGTGGAGGGCCGCGGCCCGCGGGCATGCCGCATCGGGCGGCACCTCCGCTTCGCCGTCGGCGATGTCCGCGACTGGGTCGAAGGGCAGCGCGAGCAGCCGCAGACCGACGCGGGACGCGACGCGGGTAGACGGTCGTGAGCAAGCCTCGTACCCCGATCGGCACCTACGGCACCATCAGCTGCTCGCGACTGGGCGATGGGCGGGTGCAGGCCCGCACGCGTTTTCGCGACTGGGACGGGGCGCTGCGCCGGGTACAGGCCACCGCCGACACCAAGACTGCAGCCGAGCACGCCCTCAAGGTCAAGCTCGTCGAGCGGTCTGCGGTGCACCCCAGGTTCACGGCCATCAACGCCGACTCGGGCTTTCCTGCGCTGGTTGAGTACTGGCTTGAGGACCTCGACCTCGAAGGACATCTCGCGCCAAGTACCCGCCAGACCTACGAGTGGTACATGCGCAATGTGGTCGTGCCGGCGTTCAAGGACCTGACGCTGCGGGAGATCGGCGTGGCCCGCTGCGACTCGTTCCTGAAGCACCTCGCGAAGATCAGCTACAACCGGGCCCGTCAGTCCCGCGCGGTCCTGCGCCTGGCGTTCGGCCTGGCGGTGCGACACGAGATCCTCCCGCGCAACCCGATGGACCACGTTGCCCGGCTCCGCAAGCCCCGGTCGACCCCGACGGCGCTGTCGGCGGCCGAGATCAACGCGGTCCGCGCGGCGATCGCCCACTGGGAGAAGGGGCTGTCGTCAAGTGGTCCCAAGCCCGACGGCCAGCTCGGCGTCATGGTCGAGGTGATCCTCGGCACCTCAGCCCGGATCGGGGAGGTCCTCGCCATGCGCCGCTGCGACGTGGACGTCACCGGGGCACCCCCGACGATCCGGATCGCGGGGACGCTCATCACGGTGAAGGGCAAGCCGCCGTTCCGGCAGGATCACCCGAAGACCGCCCGATCGCAGCGGCTGATCGCGTTGCCTTGGTTCACCGCCGAGGCCGTCCGCAAGCGACTGACGGTGCTCGGACCGGTCGACCAGGAGGCCCTGCTGTTCTCCAGTCGGGCCGGGACGCCCATGTCGCCCCACAACGTCCGCCGGCAGCTACGCCACATCATGGACATGACCGGCATCCAGGGTGTGACCCCGCACATGCTGCGCCGCAGCGTCGCGACCGCCATCGACCAAGAGGCGACCATCGACTTGGCCGCCGAACTATTGGGCCACGCCGACCCCAAGATCACCCTGCAGCACTACATCAAACGATCCGAGATGGTCAACCCCAAGACCGCAACCCTACTTGAGCACGTGTTCGCTCCTGACGGCCGGTAACCCCCGGCCAGGCCCACCAACTGCCGGATGCCCGATGGTCGCTGCAGCCAGCATTCAGCGTTGGGCCCGGGCGCTGGGCACCGAGGGCTGAGCTGATCGTCCCCAAGACAGACCACCCCGACGCGGCGACGCTGTCAGCCCATCCGGCGCTTCCGGGACCGTCAGCGCGGGCGATCGCGACGACGGAGCCGGCGCCGGTCCTCCGGGTCGCTCTCCGGCCACAGCAACTGGCCTGCTCGACCAGGTCTTCGTCCAGGACGGCGACGAGCGATGATCACCCGGTGCGCTCACTCAGTGTGAAAGTCTCACTACAATCCACGGTGACGCCGAATCGGCTGCACCGGGGCCTGCCCCTAAATCATCCACGTGGGGCCAGTCCGAAAGCTCGCGACCCGAGGACGAAAATCGTGCGCATGACTGTTTAGACGGATCAGCGACCCGTTTTGTGCCAAAATTCTTCGAACTATTTTCTGTAAATCCCGTCTGGACACCTCGTGGCTGGCCTATTGCCGCACGATTGACTCAACAGGCCTGGCACTACACTCGGGAGCGATGTCAACGCCACAGCCCACGGACCCCGTAGAGAAGAACCTGGAACTCTGCGTCGAGGAGCTGTTGAGGCGTGCAAAGCTGCAC
>JBPCKA010000118.1:0-49189 GCA_051004735.1 Euzebya sp.
TGTCGCAGGGAACCGCCACCGAAAAACAGATCCTGGCACCGTCGGAAGCCGCTCCGTTTCTTTGTGGGGCTCCGCCCCACACCCCGGGAGCCGACCTGACAACAGTCCCCTCCCCGCAAGGCGGGGCCCCTCCCATTGACACGTCTGCCCGGTAGGATGCCGGGACCGTGATCACGATCTCCGCTCTGGCCTTGGACCTGTCCGCACTCGACGTCGACGTGGTGGCGGTCGGCGTGTTCAAAGGGGGTATCGAAGGGCCCGGTACGGCCGAGGTCCTGGGGCTGTTGGGACTGGACGATTTTCCCGTGACGCCTACCTTCCGTGGTGATCTGGGCCAGACCCTGCGTCTTGGCGCACCGGGCCAGCGCTTCAGGTCAGTCCTGCTGGTGGGACTGGGCCGCATGGACCAAGTTTCCCCCGCCCTGCTACGCCGCGCCGCCGGCGACGTGACCCGCGCCTGTCCCAAGGCCACCCGGATCGCGACCACCCTGGCCGAGGTCCACCCCACCGCTGCGGCCATCGAAGCCGTCGCCGACGGGTTGGCGCTGGGCGCCTACACCTTCACCCGGTTCAAGTCGGACCCAGACCCAGACACCACCCGCGAAGCCATCCTCCTGCTGCCCTCCTCACTGTTGTCCGAAGCCCGGCAGGCGATTGAACGCAGTGCGGTGACCAGCCGGGCGGTGTGGTTGGCCAGAGATCTGGTCAACACTCCCGCCCGCCAGGCGACCCCGGCGCATATCGCCCAGGTCATCAGCGATCACATGCCCGCCCAGGTCGAGGTGTCGGTGCACGATGAGGAGTGGTTGGCCCGCAACGGCTGCGGCGGCCTGTTGGGCGTGGGCCGGGAATCCGCGTCACCTCCCCGCCTGGTTGAGTTGACCTATCGGCCCGCCAATCCGGTTGCCCATGTGGTGCTTGCTGGCAAGGGGATCACCTTTGACACCGGGGGTCTGAACCTCAAACCCGGCGTCGGCATGATGACAATGAAGGGCGACATGGGCGGCGCTGCTGCGGTGGGAGCCGCGATGGCTGCCCTGGCCGAGTTGGGTGGCCGCATCACGGTGACCGGGCTGCTGGCACTGGCCGAGAACTCCTTCGGCGGCGATGCGCAACGTCCCAGCGACATCATCACCACCTTTGACGGCACCACGGTCGAGGTCGCCCACACCGACGCGGAGGGACGATTGGTACTGGCCGACGCGCTTGGCTACGCGGTCTCCCTCAAACCCGATGCGATCGTTGACATCGCCACGCTGACCGGTGCCTCCGTGGCGGCTCTGGGGCCGTGGATGGCCGCGGTCATGGGCAACGACCAGGACCTGATCGACAACATCACTGCCGCCGCCGACGCCGCCGGCGAACCGGTGTGGCAACTGCCGTTGTTCGACGATCTGGATCCGTGGCTGGAATCCTCGGTGGCCGACATCGACAACATCGGACGTGAAACCGGTGCGGGAGCGGTCGTTGCCGGCCTGTTCCTGCAGCGCTTCGTTGCCGATGTGCCCTGGGCACATCTGGATATCGCCGGCCCGGCCTTTCTTGGCAAGCAGGACGTCCGCGGCCATCAACCCGAAGGTGGCACCGGTTTCGGTGTGGCCACGCTGGTGTCATATGTCCAGCGGCACAGTGGATAGCCCGTGGCTGGAAGCTCCCGGCCGGAGTGGTGGTCAAGTCCTGAGTTGACCCAGACGTTGATCGACTCGCTGCGTGAGGGCGTGCTGATCCAGGATGCCGGCAGCACGATCCTGGCGGCCAACACTGCGGCCGCCCAGATCTTCGGTCAACCGCGGGCAGAACTTCTGGGCCGCTCATCCCTGGACCCGCGATGGCAGACCGTGTGGCCTGATGGTTCGCATCGAGATCCCGCCGACCATCCCTCGATCCGCTGCCTGACGTCGGGGCAGGCACAGCACGACGAGATCATGGGCATCCAGTCTGGTGGACGGCTGACCTGGATCTCCATGGACGTCGTACCGCTGTTCAGCGGGGATCACGGGCTGCCTCAGGACCCTGGGTCCGGTGCGACGGTCCGTCCCGACGCGGTACTCGTCACTGTGCGCGATGTGACCACCGACATCGTCGCCCAACGGGACGACCGGGGCAGAGGGCCGATCGACCCCAATCTTGTCCGCGGCGGCGACATGGTCACCCAGTTCGATCGCGAGGGACATATAACGGCGATCTCACCCTCATGTGAACGAGTACTTGGGTATCCGCAGGAACACTTCGTCGGCAAGAGGGCCACGGAGGCGCTTCATCCCGATGACGCCGCCACTTTCCGGGCTGATCCGTCGCTACGGCCTCAACCCCTGGCGGCCTCTCGGATGCTTCATGCCGATGGGTCCTACCGCTGGATCGAATACAGCATGCACCAGCAGCGTGACCAGGACGACCACCTTGTCGGGGTACTCTCCTTCGGTCGCGACGTCACCGAGCGCCAGGTTGCCCAAGAGGCGATGCGCCAGGCAGAAGAGCGCTTTCGGCTGGCCTTTGACATGGCCCCGACAGGCAACGGGATCGTCTTGTTGGACGGGCGGTTCATGCGGGTCAATTCCCGCATGTCCACGCTGCTGGGGGTATCCGCGGTGGATCTGCTGGGCCGGATGTGGCGTGACTTCGTCCACGACGAGGACGCCGCCGACCTCGATGCGTTCCTTCGTCGCGTGATCAGCGCCGACGAGGGCCCCAAGTCCGTTCAACTGCGGATCATGCAGCGGCCCGGGCGGCCCCTGCACACCTCGATCACCGCATCGGTTGTCCATGATGCCGCAGATCGACCGGCCTACGTCATCGTCCAGATCGAGGACATCACTGCTCACACCCTGGCGCAGATGGCCTTGACCCACCAGGCAACGCACGATCCGCTCACGACGTTGCCAAATCGCACCTTGTTGATGAATCGTCTGGAGCGTGCTCTGGCGCAGGCCCACGACAACGGCGAGGCCATCGGGGTGCTGTTTTGTGATGTGGACCAGTTCAAGCGGATCAACGACTCGCTGGGTCATGACGTCGGAGACTTGCTGCTGGTCGAGCTGGCCGCCCGATTGCGCGATGCAATGGGCCCTGACCACACGGCTGGTCGGTTGGGTGGGGATGAGTTCCTGGTCGTCTCCGGCAGCCTTCAGGACCCCCGGGACGCGGTCGTGCTGGCGGAGCGGATCAGGGCCATCACCGACAGGCCGATCCTGATCCAGGACCACAACCTGCAGGTCACCTTGTCGATCGGCGTGGCCCTGTCCCAGGCGGGGGACGGCCCGGCCACACTGGTGAGACGGGCCGATACGGCCATGTACGCGGCCAAGGAACGCGGACGCGGCCGGTATGAGATCTTTGACGAGGCGTTGCGCGAACGTGCGCGCACACTGCTGCAGGTGGAGAACGAACTGCGGATTGCGGTCGGCGATGAGCAGTTGCGTCTGTATCACCAGCCCATCGTTGACCTGTCCACCCAACGCATCATCGGACGCGAGGCGCTGGTGAGATGGGCGCACCCACGCCTGGGTCTGCTGGAGCCGGCAAGTTTTCTGGAGGTGGCCGAGGAGACCGACCTGATCCTCGAGTTGGGGACCTGGGTGCTTGAGCACGCCTGCCACGAGGGACAGATGATGCGCGTCGCGTTGGGCGAGGCCAAAACCGGCATCAACGTCAGCGCCAAGCAGTTGGGGCGGACAGGATTCCGGGGACTGGTCGAGCACGCTCTGGAGACCAGCGGTCTGCCGCCCGAACGCCTGGTGCTGGAACTGACCGAAACCTCGTTGCTGCGGGCATCGTCGGCTGCCCTGGCCGATATCAACGAACTGGCGCGCACCGGAGTGCAGTTGGCCGTCGATGACTTCGGCACCGGCTACTCCTCCATGACCTACCTGCAGAAACTGCCCATCGGTGTGGTGAAGATCGACCAGTCTTTCGTGACCGACATCACCACCGACGCCCGGCACCGGGCCATCACCCAGGCGGTCATCGCCCTGGGCAACGCGTTGGCGCTGGACGTGGTGGCCGAGGGGGTCGAGACAGTGGAGCAGGCCGAGGCGTTGCATGACCTGGGCTGCCAGTTCGCCCAAGGATTCCTATTCGGCCGTCCCGCGCCGATGGAGGAGCAGGGCAACTGATCCACATCGGGTGTTAACACTGGGCTGTAGTGCGCGTCTACTCCGATGAGGGACACGCCCACTCCGCTTTCAAGGAACCCTGTGACTCATTCTGTGACCGCTGCTGCAATCCCGGCACTACTGCTAGACGCAATCGCAACGCCCGACCAACTCCGCCTATGACTGCCAGCGCCACCAGTCAGGCTCGGATGAGTCCCACCGGGGGCCCCAGGGCCCCACCATTTCTCAGATCTGAGGAAACCTCCGGCTTTCGCCCCGTAAAGCTCAGATCTGAGAATCCAACGGGGGAGTGTCGGATCTCACGGCGAGAGGCCCGAGGGATCCGACACATCGGGGGTCAGCCGCGTGGCGGGATCCTGGCGGTAGTAGGCGGCCAGCACCTGGTACAGCTCCGGACGATCCTGCTGCAGCAGCGGTTGGCTGAAGAACACCTCGGTGACAACCGCGAAGAACTCACCCGGGTTGGTGGCCGCGTACTCCCGCAACAGCGGCGAACCGGACTGGGCTCGCAGGGCGTCAAACTCCTCCTGCAGGACCGCAACCCAACGTCGACGCTGATCAGCCGACATCTCCGGCGTCCCATCCACCCAGCCGTTGGTCAGGTCCAGTCGGTGTGCGAACTCGTGAAGCACCACGTTGTGACCCCGCTCCGGGTCGCGCACGTCACGGGTGACCGCGTTCCAGGCGATGTGGACCGGACCGCTGTAGGCGGTGTGGCCCAGCACCGCCTGCGGTCCGTCTGCCACCACCCACCGGTCGATCCTGCGTTGGCCGGTCATGATGATGGTCCGGGGGTGAATGACGATGTCGCGCAGGTCGCGATACACCTCGGGCCCAAGGCCGATCACCAGCAATGCCGCGAAACCGGCAATGGTGGCGATCATCTCCGACGTCAACTCAAAGTCGTTGACGGGCTCCCACCGCGGGCGGCTCAACAGGTAGTCAACCGCGTCGAGCAGTCGCTCGCGCTCCGTCTGGCTCAGCCGATCGTAATGGGGTACACGGCGGGCGATGACGGGAATGGCTTGGTCCAGGTCGATGACGGGTTCGGACCTGCCAAACAGACGCATGACAGCCATCATGCCGGGCCGAGGTCAGACTGGACCGCGGAATTTGCTCACCGGGTCGCCGACCGTGACTGTTCCTCCCGTCACGACCCGAGCGTTCAGGCCTCTGAAGTTGCCATGCCGGCCGGGACCGATGTTGACGAACCGCAACGCGTCTACCCCGAAATGATCCGCGAACTTCGCGCAGCCCAGATGCGGCTTGTCGCTGATCTGCAGGATTGCCGGTCCGACCGCCAGACGGCTACCCGCTGGGAGGTTCGACGGATCCAGGTTCAGGTCCACGTACAACTGGTCTCCCGCCAACCCCCAGCAGGAACGATCCCCGTCTGTCAGCAGATCGATCACCCGGCTACTCATGATGGTCACCTGCTTGTCTGGATCGGAAGACCCATCCTTCGTCTTCTGACTGCCCTTGACAGCCCAGTTGTCCCCGATCAGCCCGACCCGGGGATCAATCCGTGCAGCGGTCATCTCCTGTCTGGCTCCTCGGTCTGGACGGCGGACGATCATCAGGACCGGCCCGGCATCCCGGGGTGCACCGGCGATGTGGTCCATGCCGTCCATCAGGTCCTCCAGAGATCGGTGGATCATGCTCAGTACTCTATGCTGAGCCATGTTGTCCACGGCTTCGCTGCTGGGGGATGGCTCAAGCGAGATCGGACCGGCCATCCCGCGGCGAAAGGTCCTGGTCCCTGTGCAGCGCCCTGGGGACCAGTTCGGCGAAGGTGTCGTTGAGGGCCCAGCCGAACGGCTCGGCCGTGCCCGCCTCGGTGTGGTCCATGCCACCGATAAGAATGCGGTCAGGCTGACCCCGGGGCTGCTGGCCGCGCTCAACGCGATGGACGCCAGCCTTCCCAGCGGCCAAGCAGGGCATATTCGGGAACCGTTATTACGGAAGTGCAAAGACGTTGAAACCACCGCTGAACTGGACTTTTAGTCCTCAAACGCCTCAGGCTCTGGGCAGCTGCACACCAGGTTCTTGTCCCCGTAGGCGTTGTCGACACGTCCCACGGGGGGCCAGTACTTGGAGGGGGCCTGCTGGGGGCCGGCCGGGAAAGCCGCCTGCTCGCGGCTGTAGGGCCGGTCCCACTGGGCAACCAGGACATCGGCCGCGGTGAACGGGGCGGCCTTCAGCGCACTGTCGGCATAGTCGACCTGCCCCTCCTCGATCGCGCTGATCTCCTGGCGGATCGCCAGCATCGCGTCGACGAAGCGGTCCAACTCGGCCAGTGGCTCGGACTCGGTCGGTTCGATCATCAGCGTGCCGGCAACGGGAAAGCTCATCGTCGGTGCGTGAAACCCGTAGTCGATCAGCCGTTTGGCGATGTCCTCACCGGTCACGCCGGTGGACTTGGTCAGGGGACGGATGTCAAGGATGCACTCGTGTGCCACTGTCCCCGCCGCCCCGCTGTACAGCACCGGATAGGCCTGCCCAAGACGGTCGGCCAGGTAGTTGGCGGACAGGATCGCCGCCCGGGTCGCCATGGTCAGACCCGCCCCTCCCATCATGCGCAGGTAGGCCCACGGAATCGCCAGGATCCCAGCCGACCCGTAGGGCGCGGCGCTGACCGGCCCGACGGATCCCCGGCCCGGCAGGAACGGTGCCAGATGTGCGCCGACCCCGATCGGACCCACGCCCGGCCCTCCTCCTCCATGGGGAATGCAAAACGTCTTGTGCAGGTTCAGATGGCTGACGTCGGCGCCGAATCGTCCCGGCTGGGCCAGGCCAACCAGGGCATTCAGGTTGGCACCGTCCAGATAGACCTGGCCGCCGTGGTCATGGATCGTGGCGCACAGATCACGGATGCCCGTCTCGAAGACCCCATGGGTTGAGGGGTAGGTGACCATCGCCGCAGCCAAGCTGTCGGAGTGGTGCTCGGCCTTTGCGAACAGGTCGTCCAGGTCGATGTTGCCCTGCTCATCACAGGCCACCACCACCACCCGCATGCCGGCCATCACGGCGCTGGCCGCGTTGGTGCCGTGCGCAGAACTGGGGATCAGGCAGACGTTGCGCAGGGTTTCGCCTGTGGAAGCGTGGTAGGCACGGATGGCCAGCAGACCGGCCAGTTCCCCCTGTGCGCCGGAGTTGGGCTGCATGCTGACTGCGTCATACCCGGTGATGTCAGCCAGCCACTGCTCAAGATCGGCCACCACCTGACGGCTGCCACTCGTCGTGTCATCGGGGGCGAAGGGATGCACGTCGGTGAAGGCCGGCCAGCTGATCGCCTGCATCTCCGCGGCGGCGTTCAGCTTCATCGTGCAACTGCCCAACGGGATCATCGTGCGGTCAAGCGCCAGGTCCTTGTCCGCCAGGGTGCGCAGGTAGCGCATCATCGCGGTTTCCGAGCGGTGAGCATGAAACACCGGGTGGGTCAGAAAGTCACTCGTGCGGCGCTGGTGCTGGGCCAGTGCGGGCGCGTGGTCCCCCGCTCCCTGGACCGCGTCGATGCCGAAAGCGGCACAGACGGCCTGGACGGTTGCCAGCGTCGAGGTCTCATCAAGGGAGATACCAACGAGATCATCACCATTGTGGCGTAGCAGGTAGCCGGCCTGCCGCGCGGCGGCCAGCACCTCGGCGGCACGACCGGGCACGGCCACCGTCAGGGTGTCGAAGAACTCCACCGTGAGCACCGTCAGGTCGGCGGCGATCAACGAATCGAACAGCCCCGCAGTCAACGCCCGTATGCCCTGGGCGATCCTGGTCAACCCCTCGGGACCGTGGTAGGCCGCATAGAAGCCGGCGGCATTGGCCAGCAGGACCTGCGCGGTGCAGATGTTTGAGGTGGCCTTCTCGCGACGGATGTGTTGCTCGCGGGTCTGCAGGGCCAGGCGAAGGGCAGGGCGCCCGGCTGAGTCCACGCTGACACCCACAAGACGTCCTGGCAGGGCGCGCTTGAACTCCTCGCGAGTGGCCAGATAGCCGGCGTGGGGACCGCCGTACCACATGGGGATGCCAAACCGTTGACTGGATCCCACGACGATGTCGGCGCCCAGGTCGCCCGGCGCCGCAAGGATGCTCAGCGCAAGCAGGTCGGCTGCCACCACCGCCAGGCCACCGCGTTGGTGGATCGCCTTGATCGCCGGTCTGAGGTCGCGCACCTCACCAGAGGTGCCCGGGTACTGCAGCAGGATCCCGAATGCCTCGGGAACAACCTCGTCCCACGGGTCCAGCCGTTGGACCTTGACACCCATGGGTTCGGCGCGGGTCTGCAACACGGCAAGCGTCTGGGGGTGCACATCGGCGTCGACCAGGAAGGTGTTCACGCCACCACGTACTGTGCGGCGTGCCATGGTCATCGCCTCGGCGGCCGCGGTCCCCTCATCCAGCAGACTGGCGTTTGCCAACGGCAGACCGGCCAGGTCGGCGACCATCGTCTGGAAGTTCAGCAGAGCCTCAAGGCGACCTTGGCTGATCTCGGACTGGTAGGGGGTGTAGGCGGTGTACCAGGCGGGGTTCTCAAGGACGTTGCGCAGAATGACCGCAGGAGTGACCGTCCCGTAGTAGCCCTGACCGATCAGGCTGGTCAGATCGTTGTTCAACCCGGCGATGTCACGCAGTTCGGCCAGTGCTTCGTCCTCACTGGCCGCGCGGTCACGTCCAGTGAGAAGTAGTGGCTGGCTCTGGCGGATCGGCGATGGAATCGTGGTGTCGATCAGCGCATCTACCGAGGGCCAACCGAGGGCCTGCAGCATCTGCTGGGTGTCGGCCGGGTCCAAGCCGATGTGACGGGTGGTGAAGGGGTGCGCGGTCACGGGGAGTCCTCTGGCGTCGGGTGATGACGCCCCCGCTGTTTTGGTGGCCTGAGAGCTTCACCGCGACTGTGGTGCGGCTTTCCCCTTCGGCGCCCGACCTCGGCCGGGGCTCTTCAGCGTGCGCCGACCCGATGCGGTCCGTGTGCCTGAGAGATTCCGGGGCGGTTGCTCCTTCGGCGGCCTCAGGATGTGGTGGTCCCTCAGCACTCTCCCGCGCGGGCGTGACTGGCGCCCCTCCAGTCTACCCCCCACCTCCGCGCAGTCGAAGATGATCAACCGGCCAGGCGAGGAAGGTGCTGACAGTTGGGGCAGGCCCACACTGTTCGGGTGCGGGGCTGCCACTTCACGATCAACGTGTCGCAGCGATGGCACGGCAGGTCGTGGCGTTTGTAGACATATCGTTGTTCGTCAGGCGCCAGATCAGACCGACGGCGCTTGCCCACATCGTCTGGCTCGACCGAAACGATCCTGCCCGAGCGCTGGCCCCGCTTCAGCAGGGTGACGGCGTCCTCCCACAACCGACTGGCGGTGGCCGGGGCGATGCGGTTGGCGGGAGTGTTTGGGTCAACCCCGGCCCGGAACAACAATTCCGACCGGTAGACGTTGCCGATGCCTGCGATGGCCCGTTGGTCCAGCAGTGCCTCACACACCGGAGCGCTGCGCCGTGCCAGGGCGGCAACGAACCGTTCGGGGTCGGCGTCGCTCCGCAAGGGGTCGGGACCCAGGCGGTCGATCAGGCCGGGGACGTCAGCAGGGGTGATGATCGTGACGGTGGTCGCACCGGCCAGGTGGATGGTGGCGCCCGGATCCTCATCGGTTACCTGCAACGCCAGCCTGGTCCCCTCCGTCGGTGGCGGAGCGTCCCCCGTGAAGGTCCGGAACTTGCCGAACAGGCCCAGGTGGATGTGAAGGACGTCTCCCGTCGCCTGCCCCGCCGAGTCGCCCCAGTGATACAGCAGGTGCTTCCCCCAGGCGTGGATCCGCAGGACTGTGCCACCGTCCAGTCGGGCTGCTCCGTCGGCGAAACGACCCTGCGGCGACCAGGCCCGCACGACGTGGCCCACCAGGACCTTGCGCTGCAGGCGGGCGTAGCGGTGGATGGTGTGGCCCTCGGGCATGCGGCCACTATGCCCGCTGAAGTCAGCGTGGGAGGCCCGATCAGGTGATGTTGCGGTCGGCAGCCCAGCGGGACAGCTCGTGACGGCTGGAGAGTTGCAGTTTGCGAAGCACGTTTGAGGCGTGGGTCTCGACTGTCTTGATCGAGATCACCAGGGTTTCGGCGATCTCGGCATAGGTATAGCCACGGGCCAGGTGTTGCAGGACCTCGCGTTCGCGTTTGGTCAGCTGTCCCAACTCCTCATCGATCTGGACCACCGGGATCTTGGCGAAGGCATCCAGCACGTAGCCCGCCAACTGCGGAGAGAAATAGGCGTCGCCCTGTGACACCCGGCCGATGGCGGTGACCAGTTCCTTTGAGGCCACCGTCTTGGTGACGTAGCCGCGGGCACCCGCACGGATGATCGCCACCACGTCGTCAGCGGAGTCGGAGGCCGATAGGGCCAGGAACTCAACATCGGCGTTGCCTGCCCGGCGAACACCCTCGATCACCGCCCCACCACCCCCGTCGGGCAGATGGACGTCCAACAACACCACGGCCGGGTCGGACTGGATGATCCCGTCCACCGCTTCGGCGACCGTGCCCGCCTCGCCAGCGATCCACACCGACTGCGCGATCTCAGCTCGCAGCCCGGACCGAAAGATCGTGTGGTCGTCCACGACGAACACCTTGAGTCGGTCCTTCATCGTGGCTCTCCCTGCTGGGGCTGTTCGTGTGGCATCTGTAGCTGTACTTCGGTCCCACGGCCAGCCGTGTTGCTGAGCCGCGCGTGGCCGCCAGCCCGCTGCATACGCTGGATTATGGACCCTCTGACCCCCTGGCGGTCGGTGGGCACGGCGTCCAGGTCAAAACCTTCACCCCGGTCGCGGATGTAGACCGACACGCCGCCAGCGTCGGTCTCGGCAAACACATCGACCTGATCGACTTTGGCATGCACCGCAGCGTTGACCATCGCCTCGCGGGCGGCCAGTACCAGGGCACACAGTCCCGCCCGCTCATCCTGGGGCAGGGCCACGGTGCCCGCGCCACCGACCGTGATGACTCTGACCGCCACGCCGTAGCGCTCCTCGATGTCCTCCGCGTGGGTTTCCAAGGCCGAACCCAGCGTGGCGGGTCCGGCCGTGGCGGTTTTCCGGGCGCGATAGGGGCCTAACTCGGCCCTGGCCGGTTTAGGCCCCGATCGCGCCCCAAGATCCGACGACTCTGCGCCGCCCACGCCCACGCCCGCCCCGGCCGCCCCGGTCGCCCCGGCCACCGCCCGTACCCCGACCGGGAACAGCCATTCACGCAGCTCGCGTTCCTGCCGCTTGGCCAGGGACCGGACAGCACCGGCGTCATCGGCCCGGCGTTGGACCAGGGCCAGCGTCTGCAACACCGAGTCGTGCAGGTGCGTGGCGGTTGACGCCCGTTCCTCGGCGATGACCAGGGCCGCCTCGGCGCGACGGGCACGATGTTCGGTGCCGCGGATGACATCTATCCCCAGCGACAGGGCCACCGCTCCCAGGATGTACAGCAACAGTTGGCCCACCACGAACGGGGAGATGTCATTGCCCACCAGGCCCAAAGCGATGAGCGTGCACAGGCTGAGCACGGCCGCGGCAACGATCACGCCTTTGCGGCCCGCGGCGGCCAAGCCCACCACCAGTGCCGCAAAGGGGTAGCCGCCGGTGTACCCCTTGGTCTCGTTCACCACTGCCGGGATCAGGATCACCAGGGCGGCCACGACCAGATCTGCTGCCAGCAGCGCCCAGTCCTGGCCCGTCGCCCGCCGCATCCAGCCTGAGCCCCAGGCGATCAGCGCCCAACTCACCCCAAGGATCGTGACACCCACGGCCACCGGGGGGTTGTCCAGCCCGGTCTGCGACAGGCCGTAGGCGGTCGCCAGCAGGATCATCCAGACTGCACCGATCATCCGCAGAACCAGGGCCACACGACCCAGGGCTGCGTCAACGGAGGACTCCACCCCTCAAGCATGGACGCCAGGAAGGTCAAGTCCAAGGGCGGAGCACCGCGCGACCTGTCAGGATGAGCACATGTCGAACAACTTCGACCGGCTGCACCAGATCTGCACCGCATTTCCCGAGGCTGTACTGGAATACGTCGAGGCTGGGCCCACATCAGGGGGGTGAAGGAAATCGGAGTGCTGTTGGGCGGTTGCGGGGTCGATATGCAACAATCTGTGCCCACAGCAGGCGACCGTCTGGGTCACTGAGTTGCTCCTGTCGCTCAGCCGCAGACTGCCACCCCGACATCGACATTCGTCCCCCATGACGGCTACCGTCCCCCCGACGCGCAAGGCCACTGCCGCAGCAGCAAGTCCCCGACAACTGCCAAGGAGAAGTCACCCACGATGAGGTCCGTCACCCTGCGCCAGTGCCTGGATGCTGGCCGGACCCGTGTGTTCATCGCCCTCGGGTCGCTGGCCGTCTTCGCGTCGGGCTGCTCCACCGACTTCGACGGTCGCAGCACCGCCAACATCCCCGGGCCTGATCCTGACCGGGCACTGCCGGCAGACGCGCTGAATCCCCTGGGCCCGATCTCCCGCTCGCAGGATCAACTGTGGGACCTGGCCTACCCCATCGCCATCATCGTGTTTTTGCTGGT
This sequence comes from Euzebya sp., assembly GCA_051004735.1. Taxonomy (GTDB): domain Bacteria; phylum Actinomycetota; class Nitriliruptoria; order Euzebyales; family Euzebyaceae; genus Euzebya. The sequence continues at coordinate 12,654 of JBPCKA010000118.1, forward strand.
CTTCGGTGGCCTGGCGTTCATTATGGTCCGCTTTCGGGACAAGGGGCAGACCGAGCTGCCCAAGCAGATCCATGGCAACACCAAGCTTGAGATCGCCTGGACCATCGTCCCGGCCCTGATCCTGGTCATCATCGCGGTGCCGACCGTGCAGAAGATCTTCGAACTCTCCGGCGACCCCGCCCCCGACGCCGTCCTGGTTGACGTCGTCGGCAAACAGTACTGGTGGCAGTTTGAGTATCTGAACGAGGGGTTCTACACCGCCTCCGAACTGCACATCCCAACCGGTCGTGAGGTCTTTGTCACCTTGAACGGCAGCGAACCCACCAACCCGGCGGTGTACCAGGGACCGCCGGTCATGCACTCCTTCTGGGTGCCCTCATTGGCTGGTAAGCGCGACTTCGTTCCCGGTGCGGTGCGGACAATGCGCATCCAGGCAGACGAACCAGGGGTGTACCCGGGCAACTGCGCGGAGTTCTGTGGACTCAGCCACGCGAACATGCGCTTCACGGTCATCGCCCACACCCCTGAGGACTACGACGCCTGGGTCAGCGTGATGCAGAGCCCGGCCGACACACCTGAGGAGTCACTTGCCGCGATGGGTGAGGAGGTGTTCGGCAACAACTGCGTGGGCTGTCACAACATCAGCGGCAACCCCAACGTCGATCCCGTCAACCCCAGCCGCTTCGCCCCCGACCTGACCCACTTCGCCCAGCGTGAGGCCTACGCCGGCTACATCGTTGATTCACCGTTCGGCGACGAGGTCGCCGACCCGGAACAGGCGATGGCTAACCTGCGGCAATGGATCCGCGACCCCAAGGTCATCAAGCCTGGGGCACAGATGCCACCGTTCGCCTCGTTATCAGAAGAAGAACTCGACGCCCTGATCGCCTACCTCGGGACTTTGGAGTAAGCCATGACCGCGATCGCTGAGAATTCTGCCGCCGACGTCGCCGTCGGACGCAAGGGGATCTTCCGCCGACCGACCGCCACGACAGGTGTGACGTCGTGGTTGACCACCGTTGACCACAAGCGCATCGGCATCATGTATGCCGTCGGCGCCCTGTTCTTCTTCGTCGTCGGCGGTGTGGAAGCCCTGCTGATCCGGGCGCAACTGGCCGGACCTGAAGGTGAGGTGCTGTCAGCCGACGCCTACAACCAGATCTTCACGATGCACGGGCTAACGATGATCTTCTTCGTCGTCATGCCCTTAGGTGCTGCCTTCATCAACTATCTGCTGCCGCTGCAGATCGGCGCCCGGGATGTGGCGTTCCCGCGGATCAACGCGGTGGCGCTGTGGATCTGGATCGCCGCCGGCCTGTTCATCTACAGCTCGGTGCTGTTTGACGGGCTGCCGAACTCCTCGTGGGTGGCCTACGCACCGCAGAGTTTCGTCGGGCCCGACCCGGCATCGGCCACCGCGACCGCCATTCAGCAGTCACGGATGCTGTTTTACTCACTTGGCCTTCAGATCGCGGGTATCGCATCCCTGGCCAGCGCGGTGAACTTCATCGTGACGGTGCTGAACATGCGGGCGCCCGGTATGACCCTGATGCGCATGCCGGTGTTCACCTGGATGGCGTTCGTCGTCGCCTTCCTGATGCTGTTCGCCATGCCGGTCATCGGCATCGCGTTGTGGCAGTTGATGTTCCAGGTGCGGTTCGCAGCACCCTTCTTCGACCCGTTGAACGGCGGCGACCCGGTGCTGTGGGAGCATATGTTCTGGCTGTTCGGTCATCCCGAGGTCTACATCCTGATCCTGCCGGCATTTGGGATCGTCAGTGAGATCCTGCCGGTCTTCAGCCGCAAGCCCCTGTTCGGCTATTCGGCGGTGGTCTTCAGCGGGATCGCGATCGGGTTCATGGGCTGGGGCGTGTGGGCCCACCACATGTTCACCGCGGGCCTAGGCCCAGTGGCCGACACCGCATTCGGGCTGACCACCATGCTTATCGCCGTACCCACCGGCGTCAAGATCTTCAACTGGCTGGGCACGATGTGGGGCGGACAGATCCGCTTCACCACACCGATGCTGTTCGCCATCGGCCTGGTCAGCATGTTCACCATCGGGGGCCTCTCGGGTGTCACCCACGCACTGGTTCCTCACACCACCCAACAACATGACACCTACTACATCGTCGCCCACTTCCACTACGTGTTGTTCGGCGGCGCCCTGTTCGGTCTGTTCGGTGGCATCTATTTCTGGTTCCCCAAGGCGTTCGGCCATCTGCTGAACGAACGGATCGGCAAGTTGCACTTCTGGCTGATGCTGATCGGCTTCAACCTGACATTCGGGCCGATGCACATCCTGGGTCTGAACGGCATGCCCCGGCGCTACTACACCTACGCCGACGGGATGGGCTGGAACTTCTGGAACGCCGTCGTCGGCGTGGGCACCCTGATCATCGCGGCGTCCTTCCTGACGTTCATGGTCAACGTGTTCCTCAGCCGCAACAACCCACCCGCAGGGGCCGATCCGTGGGATGCCCGTAGCGCTGAGTGGTTGACCTCCTCTCCCCCGCCGGTCCACAACTTCGACGTCGTCCCCACCGTGTCTGACCGCGACGAACTGTGGTATCGCAAGTATGCCGGGGACGCCGACACCACCACTCCCGTCAGAGTGCCGGCCGGTGCGGCTGACCACGAGAACCCGGGCGGGGTCTATGGCGACAAGGTCAGCGGCAAGACCGCCAAGGAGTTGGGCATCCACATGCCCGACCCCTCCTGGTTCCCGCTGTACCTGGCAATCGGTCTGCCCATTGCCGCCTACGGCCTGCTGTTTGAGGGAGTGTTGATGATCGGCCTGATCACCGCCGGTGCCATCATCACCTTCGGATCGATGATCGGCTGGGCACTGGAGCCCAGCGCTGAGGAGCACCACTGATGTCCGCGGTCACCCCTGCCGACGCCGACTCGCCCACGCCCGCCGACGCCCCCGACGACTCCGCTCACACGACCAACTTCGGGATCACCAACGAGAAGTTGGGGATGTGGACCTTCATCGGGTCCGAGTGCCTGTTCTTCGGCGCAATGATCGCCACGTACCTGCTGTATCTGAACCGCACCAACGGCGGACCGACAGCAATCGACATCTACGACATCCCCTTCACGTCGGCATCGACCTTCATCCTGCTGATGTCCTCGCTAGGCATGGTCCTGGCACTGGATGCCCTACAGAAGTCCGACATGCGGGCCTTCAGAACCTGGACATTGACGACCGCCGTGCTCGGAATGATCTTCCTCTCCGGGCAGATCTATGAGTTCTCCATCTTCGTGGAGGAGGGCTTCAAGCTGGAGACCAGTCCGTTCTCCACGGCGTTCTTCATGCTGACCGGATTCCACGGGATCCACGTGACGGTCGGCGTGATCATGCTGGTGGCCCTGTGGGCGCTGTCCCTTCGCGGAGGCATCACCAAGGAGCACTCCGAGACCGTCGAATTGGTCGGTCTGTACTGGCACTTCGTCGATATCGTCTGGATCGTCATCTTCACCGTCATCTACCTGATCCCGGTCGGGTAGAGGGGAGCATCCACATGGCTGCACAAGACGTCACCGCTCACGACAGCGACAGCGACACCGAAGAGCATCACGACCACCCCAGCCGGTCCACCTACCTGGAGATCGCCGGGATTTTGGCGGTGATGACAACCGTCGAGGTACTGCTGTACAGCTTCAGGGATGCCCTGGGCCGGTCGGTCACCACACCCGCGCTGATCGTGCTGACCGTCGGCAAGTTCGCGCTGGTGGGGTTGTGGTTCATGCATCTTCGTTTCGACCATCCGATCCTGCGCCGTCTGTTCATGGGTGGCCTGGCATTGACCGGGGTCATCTTCGCGATCGTGGCGGCCGACTGGTTCCTGAGTGTCAGTGGCGCCGGCCAGGGTTTTTAGGTCTTCCCATGCCTGCCATTGGTATCAACGACGCACTGCGGTATCAGTTCCACCCGGAAGCCTGGCTGATCGCGCTGGTCCTGGCGGGCGGCTACACCTACCTACGCAGCGCCTGGGGACCCCGCTTCGTCGCCGAGGGGTTGGCACCGGCCCACCTTGCCCGCACCGGGTACGCCACCCGTCAGCAAAAAGCCCTGTTCTTCGGCGGGGTCTTCCTGTTCTGGCTGGGAACGAGTTGGCCCATTCACGGCCTGGGTGAGGACTACCTGTACTCGGTGCACATGGTGCAGCATCTGCTGTTCCAGATGATCGCGGCCCCACTGGTCCTGCTGGGCACACCGGCATGGCTGTACCGCGCGCTGCTGCGTCCGCCCTGGCTGTTTTCGATGGTGAAGAGGATGACCAAGCCACTGACGGCAATCATCCTGGTCAACGGCTTCGTCGCGGTGGCCCATACCCCGTTCTGGGTTGAGGCCAGCGTCTCCAACGGCCTGTTTCACCTGTTCACCCACATCCTGTGGGTCATGGTGGGCCTGTTGATGTGGTGGCCGGTGCTCTCGCCACTGCCCGAATTGCCCCACTACGGCTACCTGGCCCGTATGGGGTACCTGTTCAGCCATTCGATCGTGCCGACCGTCCCCGCGTCGTTCCTGACCTTTGCCTCGGTCCCCTTCTATCCCTCCTACGTGGCCGCGCCGCGAATCTGGCAGGCGATCACGCCGCTTGTCGACCTGCAGATCGCCGGCCTGCTGATGAAGATCGGCGGTGGCCTGCTGCTGTGGTCGGTCATTGCCGCGCTGTTCTTCCAGTGGGCCCGCGAGGAACGCACCGGTGGCCCCGATTTCCTGTACTGGCGTGATTACGACGGCACCGACCAGATCCCCGAGCTCACCTCCGCGGTGGACCAGGCCAGCACCAAGAAGAGACTTTCATGAATCAGAACTTCCGACGACGTGTCTTCATCCCCCTGATCATGCCGGTGACGGTTTTCGGTGGGATCTTCCTGTTCGCCATGTCGTTGTCACGAATTCTTCTGGCCGTCCCGGAATCGATCAGCGTCCTTGTCGCGGTCCTGGTTGCCGCCTACATCCTGGTCGTGGCCTTCGTGGTCGAGCGCAGCCGCACCATCAGCGGGCCGGTCCTTGCCGTCGGCATCACCGTCGGCATGCTGGGCCTGGTCGGAGCCGGCGGAGTGGCGGCCAGCGTCGGAGTCCGCGACGTGCATGAAGAGGGTGAGGGTGAAACCGGCGGGGAGGTCGCCGAGATCCCCGACGGCGCGTTGGTGTGGGAGACGACCGACGGCATCGAGTTCACCGTGGCGCCCACGTCGGGACCTGCCGGTGAGGTCACGCTGGGGCTGGACAACCCCACCGGGCAAGCGCACAACGTGGTCATCGAGGGGTTCCAAGGCGACCAGGTCCTGGTCATGGCAGCAGGCGGGGTTGACGCAACCACGGTCACGATCGAGCCCGGCACCTACACCTATTACTGCAACATCCCGGGGCACCGGGCCACCATGGAGGGTGAGATCACCTTCGAGTAACAGGCCAGACAACAGTCCCGTAACACACCGCGGTTAGCCTGTCCCCATGCCCCCGCCCACCGACGCGTTCGACGTCGCCGACTGGTTCCAGCGACGGACCTTCGATGCCGATGCGCTTGATCCGCAGCAACTGGCGGAACTGAAGGCCGAGCAAGGGGTGTCGGTAAGTGTGGTCCTGCCTGCCTTCAACGAGGCGGCAACCATCGCGGGTGTCATCGGGGCGGTGATGAGTCTGGCGGGCAAGTTGGTCGATGAGGTGGTCGTCCTGGACGGTGGGTCCGACGATGACACGCAAGGGTTGGCGGCCGGGCACGGGGCACGGGTGCACACCTCGGTCGGGGCGTTTCCCGAACTGGGTGCGGCGCTGGGTAAGGGCGACGCGCTGTGGCGAAGCCTGGCGGTGACCAGTGGGGACATCGTGGTGTTCATCGACACCGACATCCGCAACCCCGATCCGCGCTTCGTCACCGGTCTGATCGGACCGCTGTTGCTGGAACCCGGGATCGAACTGGTCAAGGCCTTCTACGAACGACCTCTGGAAATCGGCGGCACCCTGCACCCCACCGGCGGTGGGCGCGTCACGGAACTGTTGGCCCGCCCCCTCCTGGCGGCGTTCTGGCCCGAGTTGAGCGGACTGGTCCAACCGCTGTCGGGTGAGTATGCGGGCAGACGCGATCTGCTTGAGACCATCCCATTCTTCACCGGCTATGGCGTTGAGATCGGCATGTTGATCGATACCCTGCTGCTTCGAGGAGCCGACGCGATCGGCCAGGTCGACCTCAAGCGACGGGTACACCGAAACCAGGACCTGCAAGCACTCTCCAGAATGTCCTTCGGCGTGGCGCAGGCGGCGCTGCGCCGGTTGGGTGCGGCCGGCCGGGGACAGTTGGACGATCTGCCGACCGCATATCAGCAGTTCCTTCGTGACCCCGAAGGACACATCAGGATGGCCCAGGCCCAGTCGATTGAGATCGTCGAACGACCGCCCATGGCCTCGCAGCGGGCGTCCTAGCTTCAGCTTCGGCAAGCCACGCGATTCCGTAGGGTGGCAGGACCAGCCGATCGTGTCCGGCCAGCACAGCAGCGGCGCCATCACCCAAGGCGTCGCGCCAACGCCCACCGCCGACCAGATCGGCAGGCACGATTGCCCGATCCTGATCACTGACGCTGACCACAACCATCACCCTGCCCCCCGGTTTGCCTCGGACCACGGCGAACAGCCACCCTGGCGTGGGCAGGACCTGCTGGGGGCTGTCGGGGGCAAAGGCGGGACTGGCACGCCGTAATCGGATCAGCGAACCGATCGACTGCCACAGCACCTGAGCCAGCGTGCCGGGCCGGGTCAATTCCTCACCCAGACATTCGGCGGACACCCTGCCGCGGTTGATGGAGCGCAACCGTCCGGTTCGCCCGACCAATTCGTGATCGTTGGTGACCCCGAACATCGCACCGAACCACACTCCTGCCACACCCTGTAGCGCCAGCAGGATGGCATGTGCCGCAAGGATCCGCGCGACACCATGATCGTCCTCAGCGATCGCCGCCAGTGCGTCGATGAAGGTGGTGTTCAGCTCGTAAGGTGACTGCGATCCGTCTGGGTTGGCCCGATGGGACACCCCTCCACCCGCCGCGACGGCAAGGTTGCACAGCCCATCCATCTGTGCGGGGGCCACCATGCCTTCAACCGGACGCAGCCCGATGCCGTCATGAGAACCCAGGAAGTTGAAGAATGCCGTCCCGGAGGCCAGCGGGGTCAACGAGGCGGCCCAACGGACCAACTCCTGGGTGCTTCCCCAATTGAACGCTGCCAGGACCAGCGGTGCCAGCGGGAACTGATAGACCAGATGCGCCTCGTCCCGCCCGTCTCCGAAGTAGCTGACGTTTTGCCGGTGGGGGACATTGGTCTCGGTGATCAGCAACGTCCCCGGCGCGAAGTGGTCAAGCATGGTTCGCCACAGTCGTATCAACTGGTGGGTTTGTGGCAGATGCACACAGGTGGTGCCAGATTCCTTCCACAAGAACGCCACGGCATCCAGACGGATGATGTCTGCACCTCGCGCCGCGTAGCCCAGCAAAACCCGTGTCATGGCCAGCAACACCTCGGGGGTGCGGTAGTCCAGGTCGACCTGATCGGGCCCGAAGGTCGTCCAGGCAAACCGTGGTTGCCCGTCAGGACCTTCAAAAGCGGTGGCCAGCGGTGTTGTGCGTGGACGCATCACTCGGGAGGTGTCAAAGCCGTCGTCGACCTGCATGATCCAGCCGTCCCGCCGGCCGTCTGCCCACTCCCGCACCCAGGGGTGGTCCGCCGACACGTGGTTGACCACCGCGTCAACCATCACCCGGCTGGACCCAGCGATGACCCCCACGTCCTCCCAGGTCCCGTATCGCGGGTCGACCGCGTCGTGGTCCGTCACAGCAAAGCCGTCATCGGAACTCCATGGGTAGAAGGGCAACAGATGCACGCCGTTCACCACCTGGGCCAACTCATGGTTCAGCACATGGCGCAACGCCGGCAGGGTTGGGGCAGGCGAGCTGTCACTGACATGGTCGGGATAGGCGATCAGCCACACATCGTGTTGATCCACGGTGCCGACACGCGGCGGACTGGCCAGAGTCTGCCCCAACGACACCAACGCCGGCAGGATTCTAACGGCATCCGCCGGCGGGTACAGGCCGGCCAGATGGTGAGCCAGGCGGGCTTCCAGCCGCTGATGGGACATGATGAGGCCCAGCGTGCCATCGCAATGTTGCGGGTAGGTATCAGCCCACCGCAGGACCCCGGTCCGCTACGGTTGCCGGTGGCACCAGGTGCCATCACTCGACCCACGACCCAAGGATTTCACCATGACCGACCACGCCAAGATCGAACTCGACGACAACAGTTTCGATGCTCCCGTGGTCACTGGTACCGAGGGCGATCGGGGGCTTCATTCCTCCGGTCTGCGGGGCGCCACCGGACTGACCACCTATGACCCCGGATTCGCCTCGACCGCCTCATGCCAAAGTGAGATCACCTACCTGAACGGCGAAGCTGGCATCCTGCGGTACCGGGGCTACCCGATCGAGCAATTGGCCGCGAATTCCAGCTTCCTGGAGGTTGCCTACCTGCTGATCTATGGGGATCTGCCGACCCAGGCCCAGTTGGACGACTTCGAGCATCAGATCACCATCCACACGCTGTTACACGAAGACATGCGTCAGTTCTTCGACGCCTTTCCGAAGAACGCCCATCCGATGGCGATTCTGTCGGCCGCAACGACCGGCCTGTCTACCTTCTACCAGGACCACTACGACCCGCAGGATCCTCGCGATGTCGAGGTCTCGATCTACCGGATGATGGCCAAACTACCCACGATTGCTGCCTGGTCGTACAAGAAGTCAATCGGGCAGGCCTACATCTATCCGTGGAACAAGCTGAGCTATCCAGCCAACTTCCTGCACATGATGTTTGGCGTGAAGGCCGAGCCCTACGAGGTGGACCCCGAGATCGCCAAGGCCCTGGATCTGCTCTACATCCTGCACGCCGACCACGAACAGAACGCGTCGACCTCCACTGTTCGCCTGGTGGGCTCGACCCAGGTCAACATGTTCGCGGCCATCGCATCGGGGATAAACGCCTTGTGGGGTCCATTCCACGGAGGGGCGAACCAGGCCGTTCTTGAAATGCTGACCCAGATCAAGAACGCCGACGGCGACACAGCGTCGTTCATCGCCCGTGCGAAGGACAAGAACGATCCGTTCCGCCTGATGGGCTTTGGCCATCGCGTGTACAAGAACTTTGACCCCCGGGCCACCATCATCAAAGAGACGGCGGACAAGGTCCTGCAGAAGTTGGTACCGAACAACCCGTTGTTCGAGGTCGCCAAGGAACTGGAAGAAGTCGCACTGAACGATGACTATTTCATCGAGAAGAAGCTGTACCCGAACGTGGACTTCTATTCGGGCCTGATCTATCGGGCCATGGGTCTGCCGCAGGAGATGTTCACCGTCATGTTCGCCATCGGTCGGCTGCCCGGCTGGATCGCCCAATGGAAGGAGATGATGGCAGACCCCGAGACCCGCATCGGGCGGCCCCGCCAGATCTACCGCGGCGCGACCCAGCGCGACTACTCTCCCATCGAGCAGCGCTGAGAAAAGCGCACCATGGGCGAAGTCGCGGGCTCGACTGGGTGCCTGAGACGTTCAGGAACTGATTTCTGACAGTGCCCTGACCGCAACGGCCAGGGCGTTGAGATCGGGCTCTGGCTGAGAGTGGACCTGGCGGGCCAGCCCGACCGCACGGTGCACGGTCTCCGCCCGCTCGGCCAGGAATTGCTGGACAACCTGCTCGGGAGTGGCGGCTGGATCCGCCGAACTGATGGCCTGTCGGGACACGGTGTGATGCAGCCGACGAAGATCATCGACCAGGCCGCGATGCTGACCCCGCTCCCAGCGGTCATGCGCCTGATACTCACGCAGGCGGCTGTTCATCTGGCCCAGCGGCAAGCGTTCGGCCAGCAACTCATACACCTGCCCGCTGTCAACGACCGTACGGCCACTGTGACGGGAGGTCAGTGCGATGCCTGGCACCAGTGTCAGGGCCGGGAGCGCGGCGATCTGTTCGGCGAGATCCTCATCGATGCCCAACCCGATCCAGCGTTCGACAGCCTGGCGTATCGCGCTTTCGGGCGAACGGGTCGTCGCGGCGTCGGCCCGCTGTGCCAGCTCACGGAACGGCTCGGCGTCATCAGCAATGGCACCGGTGATGTCGTCCATCCGTCCCAGCCGGATGTAGGACCGGGTGTAGGCATCCACCAACCAGTCGATGGATGATTTCAGCTCAAACTGCAGCACCGGGTCCGCCCGGCCGTCCAATGCCTCCACCGATCTCCAGCGCTGATCAGCTCCGATGATCTGACGGGCGATCCAGTAGGCGGCCACGACCTGAGGGACATCCACACCCAGGTCGACTGCTGTACGAGTTGCCCAGGTGACCCCCAGCCGGTTCACCAGGTCCCCTGCCACCACCGTCGCCACCAGTTCGCGACGCAGGCGATGCTGGCTGGTCAGGTCACCGAACTGCGAGGCGATGGGCCCCGGGAAATACTCGCGTCGCACCGGGTCGAAGGCGGGTTGATCGATGACCGAGGACTCGAGCAGCCGTTCGGTCAGGTCGATCTTGGCGTAGGCAACAAGGACGCACACCTCGGCCCGGGTCATGCCCGCGCCCTGGCTGTCCCGTTGCTCGACCTCCGCCGTGCTGGGCAGCACCTCGACCACACGGTCAAGTCGACCACGTTCCTCCAGTCGGCTCATCAACATCTCGTAGCCGCCCATCCCGCCGGGGGCCGAGTTCATCTCCTGACTGACCGTCCAGGTCTGCAGATAGCTGTCGCGTAGAACCTGGTCGGCGATGTCGGCGGTCAGCGACTCAAGCAAAACGTCGCGCTCATCTGCGGGCAGCTGGCCATTCTCGATGGCCAGGCGCAGAAGGATCTTCATGTTGACCTCACGGTCAGAGGTGTTGACACCCGCCACGTTGTCCACCGCGTCGGTGTTGCACCGCCCGCCCCTGCGGCCGTAGACGATGCGACCCCGTTGGGTCATGGCCAGGTTCCCGCCCTCCCCCACGACCCTGGCTGCCACCTCATCGGCGTTGACCCGGACGGCGTCATTCGCACGGTCCCCGACGTCGGAGTGGGACTCCTCGGCGGACTTGACGTAGGTGCCGATTCCGCCGAACCACAGCAGGTCGACAGGGGCCGACAGGATCGCGTGCAACAGGTCAGGGGGGCTCATCTCCTCGGCCTCGACCCGCAATGCCCGTTGCGCCTGCGCGCTCAAGGGGATCGACTTGGCGGTACGTGACCAGACCCCTCCCCCGTCACTGATCAACTCCCGCGAATAGTCCTGCCACGATGAGCGGGGCATCCCAAACAGCCGCTCGCGTTCGGCGAAGGCCTGGTCCGGTATCGGGTCCGGATCGATGAAGATGTCGCGATGATCGAACGCAGCGACCAACCTGATCGTTGGGCTGCGCAGCATGCCGTTGCCGAACACGTCCCCTGACATGTCACCGACTCCGGCAACCGTGAACGGCTCGGTCTGCACGTCAACGCCCAATTCCCGGAAGTGCCGTTGCACCGCCACCCAAGCGCCTCGCGCGGTGATGCCCATGGCCTTGTGGTCATAGCCCTGCGAGCCCCCCGAGGCGAACGCATCATCAAGCCAGAAGTCGTATTCCGCACTGATGGAGTTGGCCACGTCTGAAAAGGTTGCGGTTCCGCGGTCGGCTGCGACCACGAGATAGGGATCATCGCCGTCGGTGCGGACCACGCGAGGCGGGCCGGTGACGACACCGCTCACGATGTTGTCGGTCAGGTCCAACAATCCCCGGATGAAGACGCGGTATTGCGCCTCAACCTCCTGCCGCAGCGCGGTTGGATCAACCGGACGGTTCTTCAAGACGTATCCACCTTTGGACCCGGTGGGCACGATCACGGCGTTCTTGCTCATCTGGGCTTTCATCAGCCCCAGGACTTCGGTCCGGAAGTCATCCATGCGGTCTGACCACCGCAGACCTCCTCGGGCCACGGGGCCCCCTCGTAGATGCACCCCCTCCATCTGCGGTGAGTAGACGAAGATCTCGCGGTAGGGCACCGGTTTGGGTACCCCGGGCACCGCGGCGGAGTCAAACTTGAACGATATCCAGGGGTGTCCCTGCCACCGGTTTGTCCGCAGGGTGGCGTCGATCACGCCAAGGAACGACCGCATGATCCGGTCCTGATCCAGTCGGGTGATCTGGTCCAGTTCTCGCCGTACAACCTTTCGCGCCGCCTCCGTATCGGAGTCCCGCGGGCCGTCATAGTCCGGGTCGAAGCGGACATCGAAGTAGTCCAATAGAGCGCGGGCCACCAACGGATGCTCCAGCAGGGCGTCGTTGGTCGTGACCTCGGTGTAGTTGGTGCCGATCTGACGCAGATACCGTCGATAGGCCCGCAGGATGGTGACCTCATCGATCGACATGCCCGCCAGGACGATCAGACGGTTCAGCGAGTCGACCTCGGCGGAGCCATGCCACATGGCGGTCGCCGCCGCCGCCAGCCGTGGACCGTCGGAGTCCACATCGACTTGGGTGATGTCACACCGCACCCCGTAATCATGGATATGCGCCTCCTCACCGATCGGTGAGGAACGCAGCACATAGGGCTGTTCCTCGATGACCACCAGGCCAAGGGACTCCAGCAGGGGGATGAAGCCGGAGAGCTCCACGCCAGGTCCGGCCTTGTACAGCCGGAATCGCAGCACATTGTGCGAACTTCCCACAGGCTTCCGGCCGCCACCGTCGGCAGTGCTGGCCACCGGCGGGCGCTGAGCGACAAGTCGCATCCTCACCGCGGTGGGACCATCCAGTTGCTCAAGTTCACCGATGTCGATAACGGCCAGCTCAACTGATGTCGTCTCGGTATAGACCGCCGGCAGGGCCGCACACCATTCCTCCCCCGCCTGTCTCGCCGCTGCGAGATCCCGTTGTTGTGACAGCGCGTCGATCAGTTCGTCCTCGAAGGTCCGCGTCAAGATCGCGATGTCACGCTGCAACTCATCGACATCAACACGCGGCGGGTTCGCAGGATCAGTTAGCGCCAGGGCAAAGTGCAGCAGCGGCTGGTCCCGTTCGGTCATCGACAACTGATAGTCGACCGAGTGGGCACCCACGCGTTCGCTCAGCAGCGCCTGGATGGCCACCCGAAGATCGGCACTGAAGCGTTCGCGGGGAACCGTCACCAGGACCGAGACCGAACTCCCCGACCGTTCCGTCCTGATCATCACCCTGACGTCGTTGCGGTGCCCCACGTCCAACAGACCGACCAGAGAATGACGCAGTTCGTCGACACCGGACTCAAACAGTTCCTGTTTGGGGAATGCGTCGAACAGCGTTCGCAACGCACGCTCGTCCTGTGAGTGGTCGATGACATCCTCGGCGTCGAGGATGGCGGCAAGCTTTTGACGCAGGACCGGGATGGTGGAGGAGGGTTCCACGAAGGCCTTCTGCGCCAGCAGACCCAACATGCGGTGCTGCCCCACCAACGCACCATCGTCATCGACCCGCTGGACGCTGACATCAATCATCCGCACCTGGCGGTGGACCGTGGAATGGCGCGCCGTCCGGGCGACGCTCAGCAGTTCACCCTTCGTCAACTGGCGTTGGAGCGGCGGAGGTAGCTCCGTCAACGGCACCCACGAGGCGTAGTCGGAGTGCTCTTCATCATGGAGAATGCCAAGACCCGACCCCGGTGTGACCCGGACGGCACCGTCCGCGACGTCATATCCCCGATAGCCCAGGAACACGAAATGGTCGTCCTGAAGCCAGCGTAGGAACGCCCCGACCTCCTCCACGGTGTCGACGTCATAGGCAAGCATTGCCCGTCCGGCGACCTCATCGACCAACGCGCTGACCTGATACCTCATGGCCTCGAAGTCCTCGACCGCATGCAGAGCGTCGTCGAGGACCTGCCGGATGTGGAGCACCACGTAATCCTGCGCGTCCTGGTCAAGCTCGGCCTGCAGGTCCATGGCCAGGTAGGTCTCGCGGGAGTCAGCATGACGAGCGGCAACAATGGACTTCAATGCTCCGCTGTCGTCGCGTTCGACGCCGACTGCGGGATGGCCAAGATCGACTGGGTCAAGACCCAGACGGTGCAACTCCTCGGTGATGGTTGACAGCACAAACGGACCGTCGATCACGTGCACGTACAGTCGCGTGGTCCCGTCGACTGTCTCGATTCTTATGGTGGGTTGTGCCGCCGAACCGGATTCAAAGACCTCAAGGGCGGTGATGATCCGATCGCGCACCTGGTCAAGGTCAAGTTCAGCCAACTCTGCGTCGGGCAGTCTGCGATATGCCGCCAACGCCAGGGCTGTCGCATTCGCCGCCCGCTGTGGTGTCAGCAGCCTCTCGAAGTCCGCGGATAACTGGTTCAGGGATTCGTGCACCATGTGGCCTCCAATCCTTCGCAAGGACCGACGTAGACGCTCACAACCCCAGCAGGTTCCGCGCTGTCGGGATGTCATCAACGACCATCACCATGCGACCACCGGTCGCGAGATAGGCCTGCTCGATGTTGATGCCGGCATCAGCCACCGTCCGGCAGAGTTCCCCCATGGCCCCCGGACGATCGGCGATATCGACCACGACGACGTCGCGGGCCGCACGAACATCAAGCCCGGCATCCCGCAGCACCCCCAATGCGTGCTCTGCATCGGGGACCAACACGTGCACCACACCCTTGCCCTGCCCCGTGAATGCACTGATGCCTTCGATGGAGATATCAGCTTGGCCACACGCCTCGCCCAGTCGTGCCAGTACTCCGGGCTGGTCGTCGGGAATAAGGGTGAAATCCTTGTGCACGATCGTGCCTCCTTGAAAGGCTCATCAGGTTGATCGCCGTTGATCAATCCGCGCCCGAGTGTTGCACACCACATAGCCAGGTGACGTGGAGATCGCATGCTCGGATGCGGCGGACACTATCGTTGAACCCTCACCACCGGGCGAACAAGGAGTTACGTGATGAAGGTGCTCGTGGGATTCATCAGCAGTCCCGAGGGCGAGGCAGCCCTGGGTGCCGCCATCGCCGCACCTATGAGACCCGGGAGTTGGTGCGCGGGAACTCTCCGGGTGAGGATCTGTTGAACTTCGCACGCGAGCAGTCAAACCCGTGGCCGACTAAGGGCGCACCACGACAGATCGCGCCCAAACGCAAGGGTTTGCACCCGGCCACTAGTACATAGGCCATGTGGACGACGTACTGCGCTTGTACGGGTCCGCCGCCTTAGGCACAGTCCTCTCCGAACAAAGCGAACGACCACGCTCCTTCCCTGCCGTGCGTCGTTCGACTTGTTTGCGCTGAGCTATGTCTCGCGCAACCGCCCCCTTCACGGCGGATGTCCTGACGCCTACCCCCCTCCCCTCATGACCCTCTCAAAGACGGCAGTACTGTGTGCGATCCTTGTCGCAGCACTGATGGTTCCCCTGATTCCCACCCCGGCGACGGCCGAGGTGGTCGTCCACCGGGCGGCTGGGGCCGACCGCATCCAAACCGCGATCGAGGCCTCGCTGGACTACCGCGAGAGCGCTACCGATGCGGTGCTGGCCACGGCCTTTTCCTACCCCGACGCCCTTACCGCCAGCGCGCTGACAAACCGCCTGGACGCGCCCCTCCTGCTGACCTCGGCCGACAGCCTGCCGACGCGCGTGGCCGATGAACTGACCCGATTGCAGGTACAGACGGTATGGATTCTGGGTGGCGAGCAAGCCGTGTCGCCGGCTGTGGATCAGCAACTGATCGACCTGGGTTTTCAGGCGAACCGATTGGCGGGCGGTAATCGCTATGAGACTGCCAGGGAGATCGCCGTGGCGGCAGGTCCGGCGATGACCGGTGAGGTAGTGCTGGCCTTGGGCGAACACGCCGACCCCAGTCGGGCTTGGCCCGACGCGGTGGCATCAGGTGCCCTGGCTGCAACACCAGATCAAGTGCCGACGCTGTTGACCCATCCCGATCACCTGCCCCGGGCCACCGAGGATGCCCTGGCAGATCTCGCCGTCACCCAGGTGATCATCCTGGGAGGCGAGCAGGTCATCGACGCGGCGGTGGACCAGCGGTTGAACGACCTTGGCTACCGCACCCGCCGGATCGTGGAGAACTCCAGGTATGACACCTCAGCGGCGCTGGCCACCGAGGCCCTGAGCCGGTTCGGTTCAGCGGTCCGGCCGGCAGTGTTCGCATCGGGCGGAGCTTTCCCTGACGCTCTTGCCGCCGGATCACTGGCAGCAAGCCTTGGTGCTCCGCTGCTGTTGGTTCCGCCTAACAGCAGGCTGCCCAGCTCCAGCGAAGCCTTCCTGCGCGACAACCTGGACCGGCTTGACGGCGGGGTCATCGTGGGTGGCGTGGTCGCCGCTGACGACTACGTCCTGGCACAACTGAACGCGGCCATGCAGAACCAGCCGGCCCCGGCGCAGGCACCGGCAGACACGGGGACCCAGGCCACCGCATCCGCCGCCGATTCGCCACAGCCGGCCCAGGCTCCTGAGCCCTCTGATGACGAGGTTCTTGAATCCTTTGAGGGCAAGGCGTCCTGGTACGGTCCTGGGCTTGAGGGCAACCAGACCGCCAACGGCGAGACTTTTGATCCCAGCCAGATGACCGCGGCCCACCGAACCCTGCCATTTGACACCATCGTGCGGGTGACCAACCTGGACAACGGCACGGTCGTTGATGTCCGTATCAACGACCGCGGCCCCTACAGCGACGATCGGGTGCTGGACCTGTCGTCAGGCGCAGCGGATGTGCTTGACATGAAGAGCGATGGCGTCGTAAACATCCGCGGCGAAGTGCTCTCCTACGGCGACTGATCGAACTTGCGGCCGTTAGGGTGGCGGCGCATGGACTCAAACCCCGTCGTCTGGACCCCCGATCCTGACCGGATCGCCCGCACCAACCTGGTCCGGTTCATGGCAGCGGCGCCCGATCACCCGACCAGCTACGGCGATCTGTGGGACTGGTCGGTGGCCGACACCGATGCCTTCTGGGATCTGGCATGGCGTCAACTCGGGGTCGTGGCCTCACAGCCGTATCGACGGGTGACGACCGGAGCGGGCATGCCAGGGACCCACTGGTTTCCGGAGGCCCGGCTGAACTATGCCGAGAACCTCCTGGCCGGTGCGGTCGACCGGGTGGCGGTAATCACCACCGGTGAGGGTCAGTCCCCCCGTCACCTGAGCGTGGCGGACCTCCGAGTGGCGGTGGCACGCGTCCAGGCCGCGCTGGGGCGGATGGGAGTGACATCTGGCGACCGAGTCTGCGCGTTCATGCCCAACACCGCCGAGACACTGGTCGTCATGCTTGCCGCAACCGGCCTGGGCGCGGTGTGGTCCTCAACGTCACCTGACTTCGGCGTTCAGGGCGTCGTTGATCGCTTCGCCCAGATCGAGCCTGCCGTCCTGCTGGTCGCAGATGGCTATCGCTACAACGGACGCACCCACCCACTGCAGCAGAAGGTTCGCGACATCATCGCTGCGCTGCCGTCCTTGCGGCACTGCATCGTCGTGGACTTCATGGGCGTCGGTCTGGAAATCGACAGCGGACCAACCGGTCTGACGATTCATTCCTACGGCGACCTCATCGGCAGTGGTCCGGATGAGCCACAGTTCACGCAGGTCCCACCCGACCACCCCTTGTTCATCATGTATTCATCAGGGACCACCGGCGTGCCGAAGTCCATCGTTCACGGTCATGCCGGCACGCTGATCAAACACCTGGTCGAACATCAATTGCACAGCGACCTGCAGGCCGATGACGTCATCATCTGGTTCACGACCTGCGGGTGGATGATGTGGAACTGGCTGGTGTCCGCGCTGGCCAGCCGGGCCACGATCGTGCTGTACGACGGCAGCCCTGCCTTCCCTGACTCCGGGGTGTTGTGGCGGTTGGCCGCAGATCTCGGTGTGACCCATTTCGGGACCAGTCCGAAGTTTCTGTCCGCGTGTGAGAAGGACGGGTTGGTTCCCGCCCGTGAGGCGGATCTGTCGGCCCTGAGATCAGTGCTGTGCAGTGGAGCGCCGCTGAATCCCGAACAGTTTGACTGGGTCTATGACCACGTCGCCAGCGATGTCCACCTGGCGTCGGTCAGTGGCGGCACCGATCTGATCGGCTGCTTCGCCGGAGGGGTGCCTACCATTCCGGTGCGCCGGGGCGAGCTTCAGGCCCGGTCCCTGGGAATGGCCGTGGAGGCATTCGATGAGCAGGGCCGATCGGTGGCGGTGGGAACCAAGGGCGAACTGGTCTGTGTCAAACCGTTCCCCTCGATGCCCATCGGCTTCTATGACGACCCGGACGACGCCCGCTACCACGACGCCTATTTCGCTGAGAATCCGGGCGTGTGGACCCACGGTGACTACATCGAACTTCGTCCCGAGGGTGGCGTCATCATCTACGGCCGCTCCGACACCACGCTGAATCCGGGGGGTGTCCGCATCGGCACGGCGGAGATCTATCGGGCCATCGAGGGGTTCGCCCAGATCGTTGATTCGATCGTGGTGGGTCGCGAGCACGAGGGGGACGTCGAGGTGGTGCTGTGCCTCAAGATGGCTGAGGGGTGCGAACTGGACCAGGGCCTACGAACCCAGATTGCGGCCAGGATCCGTCAGACCACCACCCCCCGTCATGTACCTGCGCACATCCTGGACGTCCCTGACATCCCGTACACGATCTCGGGCAAGAAGGTGGAGAAGGCGGTACGACGGGCCATCGCCGGCCAGAGCGTGGACAACACCGATGCGATGGCCAATCCTGAGGCGCTCGACGCCTTCCGGACCCTGTTCAGGTGACCCGGCCGTCAGCCAATCCGGCCGTTGATGGCTGACAGCGCGGCTGCCGCGTACTCGGGTCTGGCGATGATCAGGTCCGGCAGATAGGGGTCACGCGCGTTGTACCGCAGCGGTGAGCCGTCGATCCGTGAGGTGTGCAGCCCAGCGGCACGGGCCACCGCAACCGGCGCCGCGCTGTCCCACTCGTGTTGACCGCCGGAATGGACGTACAACTCGGCAAGACCCCGCACCACCGCCATCGCCTTGGCACCGGCACTGCCCATCCCGATCAGTTCAGCTCCGATGGCGTCGGCGACCTGCTGGGCCTGGCGGGGTGGTCGTGTCCGGCTGACCACGATCCGGGGAGGGGCGTCACGGCGCGGCGGCAGGCTCGGAGGATCGTCGGTGGCCAAGGTCAGGCCCAGTGCTGGCAGGGCAACCGCACCGACGGTCACCTCCTCCACCGCTCGTTCCCACAAGGCGACGTGTACTGCCCAGTCATCCCTGGGCGGCTCACCGAATTCGCGCGTCCCGTCAACCGGGTCGATGATCCAGACGCGATCCGCTCCCAGCCGCACCGCCGAGTCCACAGCCTCTTCGCTCAGCACCGCGTCATCCGGTGCGGCCCGTCTCAACTCGGCGGCCAGGAACGCTTGCGCGCCCGCATCGCCTGCGTCCTTCAGTGCCTGGCGGCGGGACCCCGGATCGGGGTGGGACTTGCGTATCTCCAACAGGAGTTCGCCGGCCTGCGTCGCCAGGCGCCGGGCCAGTAGGTGATCCTCCGCGGTGGCCATCTCAGGATTCCTCGGGGGCGGTGCGTGGACCAGTGGCGGTTGGGGGCGGCAACAGCACCGCGACCGCCACGTTGTCGCCGGCGCCTCCCTCTCCGGCGACCTCGATGATCCGTCGGACCATCTGTCGGGGATCAGACCGGTCGATTGCGGCCAGGTCATCGATGTCGGCGAAGTTGGTGTACCCGTCACTGAGCACCACCACCACATCGTCGACTTCCAGGTCGGTCTTCTGGTAGTCCATCGCACCTGCGACCTGGGGCGCGGACCAGCGTTGTCCCATGAAATAGTGCCGATCCCGACTGACGGGATGCACCGAACCCCCGCGGATGACCACGGTGGGCGAGTCCCCGATGGACGCGTGGGTCAAATAGCGTTGGCCGTCGACGTCGGTTGCGACCACGGCGACAGTCAGCGTCGTCCGACTGGTGTTGTGCGGCGGCGGCAGATCACGGCAGGTGTGCCGGATCTGCTCGTTGAGCGTGTGAAACGATCGGACGGCCTGGTGTCGGTCCCATACCGGTATGGTCGGCAGCAGCACCGATTGCAGCGCCCGGGCCAGGCAGTGACTGGCCTCGTGGCCGCTGTGGCCGTCAGCCACGACCAGTGCGGTGGCCTGATCATCACGACAGACCAGCACGACGTCTTCATTGGGGTCGGTGTAGGAATACCGCTTGGACACCTTGCCGCGAGACAGCCCGATGACCAGGTCAACGGCCGGTTGGGACACTGCGGTCTGATCCAATTCGGTGTGGTCGATACCGCGGAGAATGGCGTGCATGGGGGCAGGGACTGTACCTGGCCACCCCGGTTGGGTTCCCGTCGGTCTTACCGGGCAGACTGGCCGCCCATGCCACGTAATCCCGCCGTCCCCCGTCCCTCAACCCCGTCAGGACCATTGGGTGACCGGATGTCACGTGGCCGTGACCTGGCCAAATTCTCCGCCGGGGCCGGCGCCGGACTGCTCGGCGCCCGGCTGCGGGACCTGGCGGGCAAGGGCGGCGCACAATCGGCGTTCCACGCCGAGACTGCAGCCCAGGCCGCCGAACTGCTGGGCTCGATGAAGGGTTTGGCCATGAAGTTGGGCCAGATCGCCTCCTTCGTCGATGTCGACCTGCCGCCGGAGGTCCGCGACACCTACCGCGAGGAACTTGCCATCCTACGGGCACAGTCCGACCCGGTGGACGTGGAGGTGATCGAAGGGGTCATCTCCGAGCAGTACGGCACGCCGGTGGCCGAGGTGTTCGCGGAGTGGGACCGCAAACCGCTGGCCAGCGCCTCGATCGGGCAGGTCCATCGGGCGGTGCTGCCGGACGGCAGCGACGTGGTCGTCAAGGTCCAGTACCCCGGAATCGCTGAGGCCATCGAATCGGATCTTGACAACGCCGAACTGTTGGCGCCGATGATCAAGGTCCTGTCGCCCAACCTGAAGGTGAAACCCCTGATGGCGGAGTTGCGCGACCGCATGTCCGACGAGCTGGACTATCAGCGAGAGGCCCAGTACCAACAGGCATTCTTCCTGCGTTATGACGGGCATCCGTTCATCCGGATCCCGCAGGTGCACATGGACTGGTGTCGCCCTCGTGTACTGGTCAGCGAGTTCATCGACGGTCTGCCCTTCGAGGAGATGGTTGTCACCAGTACCGAGGACGAACGACAGCGCTACGCCGAGGCGATCTACCGTTTCTGCTTCGGTTCATTGCATCGCTTCCGGCTGTTCAACGGCGACCCGCACCCCGGTAACTACCTGTTCCCGGGGGACGGCACCGTGGTGTTCTTGGACTTCGGCGCCGTGAAGACCTTCTCGACTGAGACCCGTGCGCTGATCAGACGACAGCTTGACCCGTTGTGGAACGACGATGCCGACGAGTTGCTGCAAGTGTTTCAGGAGGCGGGGTTCCTGCCGGGTGCCACACCGGATCCAGAGCGTCTGTTGGAATGGTTCAAGCACTTCAACCAGCCGATCCTGGACTACGGCGAGTTCACCTACACCTCCGAGTTCGCCCGAGGCGTCATCGCAGCGACGTCTGACCCCCGCGGCGGCTATCTGGACATGATCCGTCGACTGAATCTGCCGCCGGATTATCTGGTGCTGAACCGGATCCAATGGGGCGTCAATTCGCTGATGGCCATGCTGGGAGCGCGAAATACGTGGCGCAAGATTTCTGAGGAGTTCTGGTTCAACGCTCCGCCGGCCACCCCCATGGGAGCCGAGGAACGACCCTTCATCGACAATTCCCCCTACCTGGCCTGATCGACGTTCACCGATAGGTCCGGGTTCGGGGTATCCTCCCGTAACGAATGCGCATCCCCAGTCGTTGTAAGGGATGTTCGCCGATAGGGGTCCGACGGCCACCACGGTCACAGTCGCACCGACCATACGAGGTCACCACCTTCATGAAGAAGATTCTCCTGATCGCCCTAACCGGCGCCCTGTTGTTGCCCGCACTGCCGGGCTCAGCCCAGCTGCCCGGTTCGTCACCAACTCCGACACCGACGCCTACGCCAACACCGACACCCACGGCGAGCACGCCTGCGGCAGTTGGTACCACACCGACCCTGACCTATGCCGGTCGGGGTCTGACCCGTGCGTTGAGTCTGACCTTGGCCCAGATGGGCTTGAACACCGGTGTGACGGCATCCAGAACCGCCAACGCGGCCACCCCGGACTGCGCCAGCATCGCCTGCGCAGCGGCGGCGGGTGCGGCCGAGCCCTTCGGGGAAACGGCGATGGCGATGTCGCCCGACAATAACGGGCCGAACACGGTCCAGGCGTTCAACCTGGGAGAATCCACCGATCCTCAGATCGAGCAGGCACTCGTCGCCACTATCGGAAGTGCAACGGCTCAGACCTCTGACCAGCCGTCTGCAAACGCCTCGGCCAACGGCCTGACCCTGGACGTCACCCTCACCCAGACGGTGGTCAGCCAGTTGCCACCGGAACTGACCGATGGCATCGAGGACGGTCTGGGTCAGATCGGTGATGCGCTGGCGCCGGTGGCCGAGGGTGACCCGACAGGCATCGTTGCCGGGGTGACCGACACGTTGGAGGGTCTGATCGATGACCTGGCCAGCGGTCCTCTGATGCGCATTCAGGGTGGCGAATCCACCAGTGCAAGCAACTTCGCGGACGGCACCGTCGCCGCCCGCTCCCAGGCGGCCGGCGCGATCATCACGATTCTGCCGACGCCCGAGTCCACGCCGTTACTGCCTGAGGGTCTGGCCGTGATCGAGGTCACCCCCTCGATGACCGCGGCCAGTGCCGACGGGATCAACAAGGCGACCGCCACGGCCACGGGATCCATTGCCCGCATCACCCTCCTGCCGGGCGTCCTTGACGGACTGCCAGGGCTTGACCCCGGATCAATTGAGCAGTTGCCCCTGGATGAGATCATCGGGCTGCTGCCCGAACCGATCGCCGACCTGCTCACCCCGGTGACCGACTTGATCGGCGGCGGCGAGGCAACCCCCACCCCCGAGGCAACCCCCACCCCGACGTCAACAGCGACCGAGGAGGGTCCCACAGGCACCCCGATCGACGATCTGCTACCCGGCTTCATGCAGGCTGATGAGGACTCGATGGGCTTTGTCATCGACCTTGAGACCGGAACCGAGCAAACCTGCATCCTGGAGGACACCCCCCTGGAGACCTGCATCACGCTCGGCGGGACCAGCATGAACTTCACCGAGGACGAGTTGGGTGTCGGTGTGTTGGCCGCCGGAGTGGACATCCAGGCGCTGCGCACCGACGGCGAAGCGATGCTGGAGCTCAGCATCGGCCGTTCAGAGTCCGGTGTGGCTGCCCTGTTCGTGCAGGCAACCCCTCCCACCACTCCCCCGGCCACCCCCACACCGACCCCACAAACTGGCCTGCCCCGCACCGGGAGCAACGCCACCGTGGTACTGCCGGCGCTGGGACTGATGATGCTCAGCGGATTGGCTCTGGTCGGCCTACGGCGGCGTCGCCAGAGCTGATCAGCGGCAAAGCCGCCGAGGCGCCTACTTTCGTTCCGCCCGATCGTCAGGCCCCTGGATGGTTGGCGAGGGCTTCATCGTCGTGACCTACGACGAGGATTCCGAGCGGGCAACCGCGATTCGTACGAGCTCGGCTCGGGCGAGTTGTTCACCGTGAACGAGGACGGCGACATCAGGTCACTGGACGGGTAGCACCTG
Organism: Euzebya sp.; assembly: GCA_051004735.1. Taxonomy (GTDB): domain Bacteria; phylum Actinomycetota; class Nitriliruptoria; order Euzebyales; family Euzebyaceae; genus Euzebya. Next base: position 36,387 of record JBPCKA010000118.1, read on the forward strand.
CCGTTGGCTGTGCTGTTTGGGGAGGCCCGGGCCGGAATCGAACCGGCGATAAGCGAGTTGCAGTCGCATGCCTTGCCACTTGGCCACCGGGCCGAGACTGTTATGGGGTGGGGTGGGTCGGCAAGTGTGCCCTGTCAGCCGTGCGGCTTCAATCTGGGCGGGTGTCGCGTGCGGTCCTGATCCTGCCAACGACCACCCAGGTGGCGCAGAACCCCAGGCCAAACCCCGCATTGAGGTAGGCAGGAAACGCCTGCCCTTTCAGCGCCCAGCCAAGAGCGATGGCCGCCGTGCCGCCCAGCAAGGTGGCAAACAACACGGTTTGCCGCCGCCAGGCGATGCGCAGCAGCATCAGTGTCGTTGGGACCGCCGCCACATATCCCACCGCGAGCAGCACGTTGGACAGGGTCATAGCGCCGGTTGGTCCTGACTATCGGTCGCCCGCGGCACACGGCGGGCGGGTTGGGGGTAGCACGATCGCGCCGCCGAGTCGCCACCTGAGTTTCACCAATGGGCAATCGTATCGAAACAGATTGAGCCTAATGTGCTCGTCGGAGGTGGTTAGCATGGATGACATCAAAGAGAACCTGTTTCGCAAGGCCTACCTGTACACCGACGGCGAGGCCTACCGTGCCGGCGTCGAGGCTGCGCTGGCAGCCATGCTGTTCGCCTCAGAGGATCAGCGTGACGAGCAACCGGCAGTCGTGGCGCTGAACCGCTGAGGGTATGGCGGCCCCTGCATCGGTAGGATTCGGCGCTGGGGCCGGTAGCTCAACGGTTAGAGCAGTCGACTCATAATCGATTGGTTGCGGGTTCGAGCCCCGCCCGGCCCACTGGCTGTTGTCGATCTCACAACAGCCGAGCTACGTCTCACGGGTAGATGGAGACTGCCCGGACGACGATGCCCGGTCCGTGGTAGTCAAGGTCCACGCTAGTGCCGTCCTGTAGAACTCCGTCCAGGAGGGCGAGCAACTGCTCACGTCCAATCTTCCTGCGCATCGCCCGGCTCATTCCTGGAAGAACGTATCGGTCTAGGGGATGGGCTTGGTCGCCACTCAGGACGTTCTCGACATAAGCGAGCATGGTCAGATCTCCTTCAAGATCGTCCACGGTTGTGTCGCCAACCAGATTGGACGAGAAGCCCTTAACGAGAAAGGAGTGCCGGTCAGACTCCATAGTCAAGAGGATCGGGGCGGATGCCCCTGGCCCTGCGAGCATTGCCAAGAACTCAGGTGGCACGTCGCCTAGATCCAATGTCCCGCTCGCGAGGAGAGTGGAGAAGGACTGCATGAGTTCTGAGACGTCTGAGATCTCACTGGCGATGATGTCACCGGAGACTTCGACGATGCCTCGCCTTGGCACGGTGTAGCCCGGGTCTGCCGCGAGGTCGATGAGTTGATCGATACCCCGAAGTTCACCTAGTGCTCCCTCTAGCAGTTTGCTTGGGGGTGTCGCCCGAACATAGGATTCCTTGCGTTCGGAAGTGGATTCACCGCCCCGTTCCGCAGTGAGCGCCGGGAGCCCGAGCTTGCCGGACCCTGATCGCGCGCGGGTGGTCACAGTCTCAACTTGGGTTGAGGATGGCAGGTCTATGCCGGACGCATCCAGGATGCTCTCTGCCAGTTGAGTATCCAAGTATTTGGGAAGGTAGAGCACTGCTACACGTCTCCCTTGGACCAACTCGAGCGGAGTGCCAGCAGACTCATATACGCACAGAACGCAGAATCGGTACGCAGGCCGTCCACATCAGCAATCGCTTTCTCCGCGGTCCGGATCGCGACCTCCAGTCTTCGAGCATCGAAGACCTCCTCGTGATCGTAGTCGGCAGTGTGCCGTTCCTGTTGGAGGTCGACGCACGCCTGCGCGATGCTCCGAACGGCCGCACTTGCCTGTGCCGAATTGCCAAGCGGTGCTGGACGAGCCTTGCCGTTCGGACTGGCGACGGCCTGACTCACGGCCTTGATCGCCGCGTGTGAGATGGTGCGGCGGTAGGCCCGTACCGCCGATGGTTCGACATTGCGGGCGGCATGACGTGCTACTGCGTCGGTCATGTTGTGGAACAGGGCGTAGTAGGCATCTGATACTCCCCGCCGAAGTATGGCCTGGCGAGGTGCACCGGGTGCACTGGGCATCGATGCCCGAGCTCTGTCGAGCAGATGCTGAACTTGTATCTCAGGCATCGCCGTCGGCGGCTCCGGCGGGATCCTCCGACGTCGAGGCGTCCAAGAAGTGGATGTAGACCTGGCGGTCCCCCTCCACCTCGTTCAACGACTCCCTGAGACGGTCACGAAACGTGATGAGCGTGTCCGCGTCCGGTGCTTCACGGACGGGAATCTCGATAAACAGCGCCATCTCATCGGTTGAGTCAGTGGTCCAGCGGAAGCGCACAGGATCATGCGGGAGGCCGTCAAGCGCCCTCTCTACTCGATCCCAACGACCGACGAACTTCAGGCTGATGGGTCCGATGACGCCCGTCCCCTTGTCGAGCGCGTCATCGTTCAGTTGCACTTCTGTCTCCGTTGCCACGGGTGAAGTGTACGAGCATCGGCAGCCGCCGTCGGTCATCCGCGCTTCTCTGGGACGCCTTTCAGGAGCGGGCGGTTGACGGTTGTAGGGCGTCACTGGGATTGGGGATGGGAGGGGACCGTGGCGTCACTGAGATCTGGGACCGCTCTTGGGGACGATGACATGGGCGGCGCAGGCTGACCGCAGGCTGCACGGCCCCTGTCGCCGTCCCTTGGAGATCGTCATGCTCATCACCCCCGATCAGCCCCGCCTGGCAGACCAGGCCCTTCGTGCCGGCCAACTCACCTGCCCCGGCGGTTGGCAGGGCCAACTCCGCCCCTGGGGATGGGCACGCCAACGACCCCTGCACAGCGCAGACCGCGTCCGACTGATCCGGACCCGCCGCGGCCGCTGTAACGCCTGTGGACGTACCCACGTGCTCCTCCCGGCCAGCATGCTGCCCGGGCGCGGCTACGACATGTCCGTCATCGGGCCCGCCTTGGCCATGGCCGCCGATGGTCACGCCCACCGCCACATCGCCGTCCAGCTCCATGTGCCGACCGACACCGTCCGCGGCTGGCTGCGTCGTCTCCGACCCGCGCCGACATGCTGATCAGGCACTGCACCGTCCTGGCCTACCGACTCGACGGCAACCTGAGCCGTCTGGACCCTCCCGACGGGTGGCGCTCCCCGGTCCACGCCGCCATCGGTCTCCTTGGCGTCGCCGCGGCCGGTCTGGCCCGCCAGATCGGCGGGGTGGACGAGCCATGGCAGGCCGCGTGCGCAGTCACCGCCGGGTTGTTGCTCGCCAACACCGACCGCCCCTTCCCGTCGCTGGGGTGACCCGAGAGGCTGCGTTGTGTGCCCACAGCCAGCCGAACCACTCCGGACCGCCTCAGTCGTCGATCACCGCCGCTCGTGGCGGTGTCACGGCCGGGCGGGCGGCCGTGCCGCGCGCGTCCGGCAGGCAACACGTCGGTCTGCCCCGAACCCAGGGTCAGGCCTGGCCTGTCCCTGCCCGTTCGTCCTAGAGTTCAGTGACGCCGACGTCCTGGATCCAAGTGACGTCCTAACAACGGTGGCCCCACTTTCCCGAGGAGTTCAGAGTGGGGACGGTGTCCAGGGTTCGAGAGCTGCCCCGCAAGGGCCACGAACACCGTTCACGGATTCTCGAACCCGCAATGACGGCCAGTGGTCAGGCATCCCCATCGATCGGCAGTTGCCGCAGGCGAATCCGGTCCGGTTCGACCAGAGCGATGACACCCGCCAGAAGCTCCTCTGCCACGACATCCAAAGCCTGAGCGATTACGGAGAAGCGTTCCTCCAGGCCGTCTCCAACGCCTCGGAGCAGCATGACACTCGGTCCTGCGGCACCCGAGAGCGCCAGCAACGCGCCGAAGTCGGTGTCCGTCGTCACGAGGACGCGGTTGCTCGAAACGGCATAGGCCATCACTTCCTCATCGCTCGCACCTTGCATCTCAACGAGCCTGACATGCGTGGCGTCATGACCCTCCGCCTGCAACATCGTCGCCAAGCGGTGCTGGACCGCCTCGTCCAGGAAGATCCTCACGCAGGCTGATCGAGCGCGACCGTCCGGTGATCGACGCTGCTCGCGGCGTAGCGCAGAGACTGCTGAACGTCCTCGGCCGCTAGTTGGGGGTAGTCGCCCAAGATGTCCTGAGTGGTCATCCCCTCGGCGACCATGCGCACCAGCATGGCAACGGGGATCCGCGTGCCGGCGACGCAGGGCGTGCCGCCCATGACCCCGGGGTCAATGCTGATGCGGTTGAACATGTCGCCAGTGTAGAGCGGTGGTGCGACGCCCGGCCGCGGACCACGGATCGACGGTGGCGCCAGCATCCTCAACCAGAGCGTCGTCCTGCAGCAGGGCTTTCGAGCAGGAGTCAGGGCAACCAAGATCCATCCGCATCCGGCGACGTCGACCCGAACCACATGGATGCGGTATTGGTCTTGGAGATGGCGAAATGGTTGATGGCAGAGTTGGTCCGCATATTCCACGACGTGGATGTAAGCGCTGCCACGGACGTCGTGGATCACATAGTCGAGCGCACCGTCCCGATCATCTGGGAGGTGGGCGGACAGCGCCGGGTGCTGGATCCCACGCTGACCCAGCTGGAACGGACGCTCCTGTTGCTCTATGCGTCTACTGGCCCCATTGACGTAACAGACCTTGTCAGGTGGGTCGAAGCTCGCAACCCGTCGTCCTATCGGCGCGGCGTCCTCGCGAAGCTCCACCGCGAAAGGATGGTGGAGTACAACGAATCGGCTAGGACCGTCCGTATCTCCCCGATCGGCGTCGGCTTGGTCGAGCAGACCCTCCCAATGACTGTTCGCTGACGCGTCTTCGCGAACCTGCACGGAGAGAACCGCGACAGCACAGCGTCAGTCAGGACAGACAGCTCGGCGGCTACGGGCGAGGGCGCTAACCGCTTCAGAGTCGAGGATCAGGAGGCGCGCCACGCCGCATCCGCCTCCACAGCGAGTTCGGGCGGGATGGGACCTACCTCGTCCGCCAACTCACTTAGCAGGTCATCGAAGTCGCGGCTACGCAAGGCGGCTTCGACAGCTTTGGCTGTGAACTTGGGGACGACGCCATCCCCGACAGCGCGCCGCACCGCCTCTACGAGGTCGTCCGGTAGCATCACGGGAGTCGTCATGGGCCCATGGTAGGGCGGCGATGTGACAAGCGAAACTCACGTAGAAGTGGAGATGCCGACGGGGTTCGAGAGCTGCCCCGCAAGGGCCACGACGTTCACCAGCGGGGGTTCCGTCCGCGGTCGGGCTGTCACACCTGTTTTGTATGATGTGGGTATGTCAGTTCAGGTCGACAACACGCAGGTCAGCGAGGGTTTTGAGCCCGGCGACCCGAGCTGTGATCCGGGCTGGGATCGGGGCCGGGATCGGGGTTGGGAACTGAACTGGGAATCCGATTTCGGAGGGCCGGATCACGGCTGGACTCACACCGATGCCGACGTCCCCTTTGACCCCTACGACCTGCCAGTGCAGGCCGACCCGTTGGACCGTGCGGTCACCGCGATGCGCGAGGCAGACCGGGCCATGGCCACTGTCCTACGGGCCGTCGCAGACGCCAGCCCGCGTGATGGCCTGTCGGTCCGCCGCCACCTCGGGCTGCAAGCCAGCGCAACCGGTGTGGACGTGGGGTTCCTTGACCGGGCCGTCCAGGTGCTCTCTGCGATGCCTCGGGTGTGGACGGCCTTTGATGAGGGGTCGCTGTCATGGTCACAACTCCGTGGGATCGTGCTGGAAGCCCGACGGCTGACCGTGGCCCAACGCCGGATCTTGGATGAGGCGTTGGCCGGGCTGCTCGCGTCGGGGTTGGGTGAGCCTGACCGGATCGTTGCCACCACCGCAGACCTTGCCGCCAGGCTTGACCGTGAGGGCCTTGAGAAGAACGAGGACGCCCAGGAACGGTCTCAACGGCTGGTCCTGCAACCAGGCTTTGACGGGTGGACTGAGATCCACGGCACCCTGGCACCCGAGGTCGGGGCGATGGTCGGCGAAGCGTTAGATGCGGCCGCTGACCCGCCGGTCAGCCCTGGTGACCCACAGCCGGTCGATGCTGACGGCAAAGTGATCCCCAAATCGGTCCGCCCGGTCCTCAGCCGTGCCCAGCAATGGGCCGAAGCACTCGGCCGGATCGCCGCCACCTACCTCGGCGGCCACAATGATCAGCCCGACGCTGATGGTGGGTGTGGGCTGGCCCGGAGGGCCCGACCCCGGGTGATGCTCATCGCCCGCCTCACCGACCTGCTCCCCACCGACCCCTACGCCGACGATGATGCGGACGGCGGGGTGGGCAGTATTGTCTCACGCCTACTACTGCGTCGCGGATCCGGCCAGATGCGGATCAGCCGGGCACTGGTCCGCTCGATCGCCGATGACGCCGACCTCATCCCTGTGTTCACCGACGATGCCGACATGCCCGTCGCGATCGGGGACTCCTACTCCCCGATCACCCCGGCGCTACGCCGGGCGGTGATCGCTCGCGATCAGGGATGTCGGGCACCCGGCTGTAGTGCACCTGCCGCCCACTGTGACGTCCACCATGTCATCCCCCGCGAAGACGGTGGTCCGACAGAGATCACCAACACGGCATTGATCTGCCGTGGCGATCACACCCAGGTCACCCGTGGCCGCTGGCGAATGCGCATGGATCCTGACGGGACCCTGTACACCACCATCGGGCGGCACACCTACACCACCAGACCAGGCCTGAACGCCCCACCCCCACTGGGCCGACCACCCCCAGCCAGACCACCCCCGGGCCGCCCACCACCAGGCAGACCACCCGGTGAGCAGTCCGCCGACGAACGCCGACTGCCCTTCTGAGCACGGGCGGCTTCGCCCATCCCGAAGGTCCCGGGACCTGCCGCGGAACGCGGTCTGATCCCGGCGGACGGCGCGGGGTAGGCGCCACCAACATCGTGGTGGCCCCACACCAGCTTTCATCAGCCGCGCGTTTGAGCCGACCCTTGTCCACGACACTCAGCGCTGCGTCTAGGATCCCCTTGTGCACCTGAACGATGAACATGCCAAACGAGTAGCCCAACTCCCCGAGGAGATCCGCCTGGCTCATGTCAGCTCGGCGGGGCATCGATCCGAGATCCTGGCCAGCGACCAGTGTGGGTGTTTCCACTGCAGCCGGACATTTCCTCCCGACCACATCGTGGAGTGGGTTGACGACGATCAGACCGCGCTCTGCCCCGAGTGCGGAGTCGACAGCGTGATCGGGGATCAGGCTGGATTCCCCCTGACGGCATCCTTCCTCCAGAAAATGAACGCTCACTGGTTCAGCAATTCTTGAGAATGGTGGAAGCCGAGGAGGTCGACAGCTCCCCGATCGCCCAGACGCGCCATGCCATCGCGCCTCGCAACCGACAACATGCCAAGCGACCCGTAGCAGATCGGCCGCCACACTCGAGGTGTCAGCCCCCGACCGTCAGACACCTCAGCCGGTGAAGTCCTGCAGGATCGCGTTCAGGGTGTCGCTGGGACGCATGGCCTGATCCGCCCGTTCCCGGTCGTAGAAGTAGTAGCCACCCAGTTCCACCGGATGTCCCTGGACCGCCAGCAACTCGGCGGTGATGACGTCCTCGCTGTCAGCCAACTGCGCCGCCAACGGTGCAAAGGCCTGGGCCAGTGGTTCGTCATCGGTCTGCGCGGCAATCGCCTGTGCCCAGTACATGGCCAGGTAGTAGTGGCTGCCACGGTTGTCCAACTCCCCCGACTTGCGGGACGGCGACTTGCCGGTCTCAAGGAATCTGGCGGTGGCCTTCTCCAGGGCCTGCCCCAACACCTTTGCCCCGGAATTACCGGTTGCCTCGGCAAGATGCTCCAACGACTCGGCCAGGGCCAGAAACTCCCCTAACGAATCCCAGCGCAGGTGGTTTTCAGCCAGGAACTGCTGCACGTGTTTGGGCGCGGAACCTCCGGCTCCGGTCTCAAACAACCCTCCACCATTCATCAGTGGGACCACCGACAGCATCTTGGCGCTGGTACCGACTTCAAGGATCGGGAACAGATCGGTCAGGTAGTCACGCAGCACGTTGCCGGTGACCGAGATCGTGTTGTCGCCCTTGGCCGCGCGCTCACAGGTGAACTGTGTGGCATCGGCGACGTTCATGATCTGTAGATCCAGACCCTCGGTATCGTGATCCTGAAGGTAGCTTCGGACCTTGGCGATCAGTTGCGCATCGTGGGCACGAGCGGAATCCAGCCAGAACACCGCAGGCCACCCGGTGGCCCGGGCACGAGTCACCGCCAGCTTGACCCAGTCACGGATCGCGTCGTCCTTGGTCTGACATGCCCGCCAGATGTCGCCGGCCTGGACCTGATGCTCCATCAGGACCTTGCCCGCGGCGTCGAGGACACGAACGGTCCCGTCGGCGGGAATCTCGAAGGTCTTGTCGTGGGAGCCGTACTCCTCGGCCTTCTTGGCCATCAAGCCGACGTTTGGCACCGTGCCCATGGTGGTTGGGTCAAACGCTCCGTTGTCCTTGCAGAATTGGATGATCTGGTCATACAGCGGGGCGTAACTGGAGTCGGGAATGGTCGCCTTGGCATCCTGCAGATCGCCTGCGGCATTCCACATCTGTCCGGATGTGCGAATCATCGCGGGCATGGATGCGTCGATGATGATGTCTGAGGGGACATGAAGGTTGGTGATGCCCTTGTCAGAGTTGACCATCGCCAGATCGGCCCGGCCGGCCAGCACCTCCGCAATGTCTTCGGTGATGGAGGACGCGACGTCGGCGGAAAGGTGCTCCTGCACTGCCGCCAACACCCCACCCAACCCGTCATTGGGATTGGCCCCGGCCTGACCCAGCTCGTCTGCCCACCGCTCGAACACCTCGGCGAAATAGACCTGCACGGCATGCCCGAAGATGATCGGGTCGCTGACCTTCATCATGGTGGCCTTCAGATGCAGACTGAACAGGACACCCAAGGCGTCGGCGTGGGCGATCTGCTGTTCCAAGAACGCCAACAGCGCTGCGAGACTCATGAACGTGCCGTCAATGACCTCGCCGGCCAGGACCGGCACCGATTCCTTCAGGACCGTGATCGTGCCGTCACTACCGACCAATTCGATGCGCAGGTCGGAAGCGGCGTCCATCGTGACGGACTTCTCGTTGGAGGCAAAGTCGCCGTCGGACATAGTGACCACGTGGGTCCGTGAGTCTGGCGACCACTCACCCATGGAGTGCGGATTGTTTCGGGCGTACTGCTTGACGGCGGCCGGCGCCCGGCGATCGGAATTGCCCTCGCGCAACACCGGGTTGACCGCACTCCCCTTCACGTTGTCATACCGCCGACGGGTCTCGCGTTCGGCGTCGCCGTCAGATTCATCGGGGTAGTCGGGCAGATCAAATCCCTTGGCCTGCAGTTCCTTGATCGCAGCCTTCAGCTGCGGGATCGACGCCGAGATGTTGGGCAGTTTGATGATGTTGGCCTCGCGTGTCGTGGCCAACTGACCCAACTCCGACAACGCATCGTTGACCTGCTGTTCGGCTGGCAGCTGGTCGTCGAATGCAGCCAGGATCCGCCCGGCCAGGGAGATGTCGCGAGTCTCGATATCCACACCACATGCGCCCGCGAACGCCTGGATGAATGGCAGCAACGAATGCGTGGCCAGGGCCGGCGCCTCGTCGGTGTAGGTGTAGATGATCTTTGCAGTGGTCATTGATCTTCCAGTGGGCAGGAGACGTCGGCGTGATGCTACCCAGCAGGTGGCGATGACCCCCAACCGTCTTCTGTTGCACATGCCCGACGTGAAGCCCGCCCCAGGGCGTGGCACACTTCGGATCCGCGTCCGCTTCGGCGGGGCGGCGTCGTCGCAGCCAATACGACGGCCACATTCCGAGGTAGCTCAATTGGCAGAGCAATCGACTGTTAATCGATAGGTTGTGGGTTCAAGTCCCACCCTCGGAGCCATCATCACCGTGTCACGATGATCGTTGACGCCCACACCCACCTGCTTCCCTATGGCTTGGCCGTGGCTGTACGCCGGTTCTTCGGTAGTGACATCACTGACCGGCTGGTCTATTCCATCGATCATCGCCCGACGCTTGACGCCCTTCATGCTGACGGCATCACCGCTGTATGGAACCTGCCGTATGCACGACGTCCGGGGGCGGCGGCAGATCTGAACCAGTCGTTCCTACAGATCTCCGATGATCTGGCTGACCATCCGGTGACCGTCATCCCCGGCTGCACCGTGCACCCAGGCGATGACAACCCCGCCCAGGACCTGCGACAAGCGGTCGAGCAGGGCGCCCGGGTGTGCAAGTTGCACTGCTCGGTCGGCGAGTACCAGGCCGATGATCCTCGTCTTGCCCCGGTGTATGACATGGCTGCAGAGCTTGGGGTACCGGTCACCATCCATGCCGGACATTCCGTGACCGGGCACACCGAGGCAGCCGATCTGCACGCTGTCGATGTGGTGGCACGACGCCATCCCGCAACCACAGTGGTCCTGGCCCACCTTGGCCACCGCGCGCACGAGCAGGCCATCGGGCTCATGGACGCGAACACCAACCTGTGGGCGGACTTGACACCCGTGCTCTTTGACCTGGTGCCACTGACCGCGGCAACGGCCATCCGGTTGTCCGATCGACTGCTGTTCGGCTCCGACGCGCCGAACTGCGGCCACACCGCAGGGACCATCGTGCAGAGTCTCCGTCAGCTCGGACTTCCGTCCGCGGTGATGATCAGCATCACGGGGGGCAATGCCCGGCGACTGGTCCCGGTGCGTCACCACGCATAAGTCGGGGTACGGTCTGATCTCAGGTGCAGACAGGGTGTCTCACCATGACCGACAGGGAGCAGACCATGGGAACCAAGTTCGGGCTGATCACCGGTCTGGCCGTCGGGTACGTCCTGGGGGCGCAGGCCGGTAGGGAGCGTTACGAGGAGATCCGCCATACCTTCGATGAGGTCATGGGGTCAAGCACCGCCAAGACTCTGGAAGGCGGTCTGCGAGACGCCTGGGCTACCGCCCAACGAGAGTTCCCCGGGGCAGCGGGAACCATCGGCCAGACCCTGAACCGCGAGTAGGCGTGGTCAGTCGTGTAGGTAGTCACGCAGTTTGTCGCTGCGTGAGGGGTGGCGCAGCTTCGCCAGGGTCTTGGCCTCGATCTGACGGATGCGTTCCCGGGTCACACCGAACTCGTTGCCGACCTCCTCAAGTGTCCGCACGTCACCACCGTCCAGGCCGTAACGCAGAATCATCACCCGTTGCTCGCGGTCCGTCAGTGTGTGCAGGACGCCAATCAACTGCTCTTGCAGCATCTGCACGCTTGCTGCGTCCACGGGCATGACAGCCTGCTCATCCTCGATGAAGTCACCCAGGAACGCGTCTTCCTCCCCTCCCACAGGAGTCTCCAGGCTGACGGTTTCCTGGCTGATCCGCAGGATGTCCTCGACCTTGTCGGGATCAAGTTCCAGATGGATCCCGATCTCCTCAAACGTCGGCTCACGACCCATTCGTTGATGAAGTTGTCGTTGGACCCGGATGACCTTGTTGATCGTTTCGACCATGTGGACGGGAATCCGGATGGTGCGTGCCTGATCGGCGATGGCGCGGGTGATGGCCTGGCGGATCCACCAGGTGGCGTAGGTGGAGAACTTGAAGCCCCTGGTGTAGTCGAACTTCTCCACGGCGCGGATGAGACCGATGTTGCCTTCCTGGATGAGATCGAGCAGCGGCAGGCCACGGCCGATGTAACGCTTGGCCACCGAGACGACAAGCCGCAGGTTGGCCTCGACCAGCCGCTGCTTGGCCAGGCACCCTTCCGCGGCGATGCAGGCAAGCTCCCGGCGCAGCTCACCGGGCAGTGCGCGATCCTCCAGCTTGGCCGCTGCGAGAACCCCGGCCTCGACCTGGCGGGCCAGGTCGACTTCCTCCTGGGCGCTCAAGAGCGGCACGCGGCCGACGTTGCGCACGTAGACGCGCATTCCGTCGACGGCCGACGTGTCATCGTCGTCCACGCCTGCACCGGCCGCTGCCGGTCCGTCGTACCCCGCTGCAGTCACCGGCGTCGGCTCCGCAGACAGCTGCTCGCTCGTAATCCCCCCTGGCGTCGACCGCCGGCGGGTCACGCCGACGGGCCCTGCCCCCCTTGCCGGTGCGGTGTGCCCTGGGTTGGGCTCACGGGTCGACCGGCGGGGACAGTGTGCGCCGCGGTCCACAGGTGGCGTGGAGATTCCCCCAAACCGTTACCGGCCAGGCCGGCGATCAGCGGGTTCCACTGGCTTGGTCCCGGAGTACCCGGCGGTGCTGCTCCAAGGCGATGAGTTCACCGAAGAGCAGGTTGTAGGCCTCGGTGGACTCGACCGGATTGAGGCGCTGGAGGCGAGACTTCAGCTCGGTCACTCGACGGGTCGTCGCCATCTCGCGCAACCGGGCGATGACCGCCCCGGCGTAGCGCTCGCTGTCGTCGTGGTCGGCGGTGCGCAGCGGCTCCACCGCCAGCTCGGTGACCAGCGAACGGGTCGGGGCGCCCCCGGCATGCTCGAGCACCCGGGTAACCCACCGCTCCCCCGACTCCGCGGAGTGAACGCCCCCAGCTGCGGCCACCGCCCGGCGAACTGCGGCGTAGCCGGCCGCGGTGAAGACCTCCACGTCCAGGGCGTCGAAGACTGGCCCGACGAGGGCAGGACGCTGCAGGGCGAGCTTGAGTGACTCCCGCTCGACGTGTAGGTCGGGATCGGCGGGATCGGGGCGGCTGAGCGCGCCCGGCTCCGACCGCTCGTCGGGGGGG
>JBPCKA010000119.1:0-10956 GCA_051004735.1 Euzebya sp.
GAATTGGAACGTGAACTGACCCTGATGCAGGCGTGCTGGGCGTTTTTCGATGATGTGCGTTCGCGCGTGTCGACTGGGATGCAGAAGGGTCCGCGAGGGGGAGGGCGTGATCGGGACCAAATCGTTCGTCATACGCTTAGCGTGGAGCAGGACTGGGCACAGAAGGTCGGGGTGCTCACTCCCCAGGATGCGATGCTGACCGACGAGGGACTGAAAGCGTACCGCGACGCCTTTCGCATAGCAATTCGGGCGTTCCATTCCGAGGGCAAAATGGCCCGAACCTGGCCGCTCCGGTACCTGATTCGGCACACCGCATATCACACGCTGGATCACGCCTGGGAAATGGAAGACAAAGACCTGACCGTTGGAGTCAGGTAGGGCGCCACAAACGCCCACTCCTCATCGGTCACATCGCCAGGATATGCTGGTCGCTCTTCCATTCCTTCACGCCACGACCCAATAGCCCCAAATTTCATAACAGGCTCTAACCGATTCCGCTGCTCCCGCTTCTCCAAATGCCCCAGCGATTCCACCAGCGAATGGTACATCAGCACCGGCACTGGTCTCCAAGCTCCAACCGCACCCCTTCCTCCGGAGGAAGAGCGCCGTTTGGTCACAGTCCTGTTCTGTGATCTTGTTGGATTCACCCCGCTCTCGGAACCCCTTGATCCGGAAGAGCTGCGAGAGTTCCGAGCCGCCTACTTCAGTGCCATGAGCAGCCAGATCGAACGCTATGGGGGCACAGTCGAGAAGTATGCCGGCGATGCCGTGCGTGCCCTCTTCGGTGCTCCGGTGGCGCACAGTGAGCTTCGCATATGCGACATTTACGAGCACGAGCGTTAGTACATCCCAGAATGGCACAGAATACCCGGTGGGGAATTTCAGCAACCAGAGTATCTCCATGGGTCCAGGCACACTGCATCCGCAATTAGCCCACCCCGGTTCGCTGTATAACAGCGGAAACTCCTTCAATGTGTATTTCGACAATTGCCAGTAGAGGTTAACTGGAGGAAACATCCTACCCCCATCATCAGCCAACCTACCGCGTGAACTCCGACATGGACACCCTTGGGTCCAGGCGGGACCTGCGACCAGTGTGGTTGCCTTCTGTATTCTGGCACTGCTGCTGGCGTGGGCGGGATGGTGGGTGTGGCGAGAACTGCATCCGTCCCAGGTGCTCGTTCCAGATCGCCCGACCGCTGTCACCGTCGCGTTCTATGGCCCGGTTGGTCCGTCACAGGGTAGCTCGCTCGTGACGACGGTGCATCTCGACGACAGACAGCAGGTAGTGTGGATCGCGCACCAAATCAACGCTTTCGCCGCTTTTGCCGATCATGGCGCCAGTGTGTGTGCCGAAGATTTCGGCACGCCTGACACCCTTGCTTTCAGCGATGCCAGCGGTACCAGCCACACGGTGAGCCTGCAGACATCGGGCTGCTACTTTGCCTCCGAATCGGGAGCGCAGACGCGTTGGCCGCGAGGACGCAACGCAAACTTTAGCGTGATTCGCTACCTGCGTCTCATCGAGTGTTCTCACCTGCGACGGAACCATTCTGTCCCTTGCAGCGACGGTGTCCATGGTTGAAGTCGTCCAGGTCCTGACGTCACGTCATGGGACGGCGCAGGGCAATCGCATCTAAATCAGCTGGCGAGGACCTGGAGCAAGTAGCGGTGATCCCAGCCGACCTTGAGGCGTTTGGCTTTGATCCCGCACCGGGTCGTGGACTCGTGCTGCAGGAGCGTCAGCGCAATGCGCCGCAGCAAGGCCAGGCTGTGGACCGCGCGGCCCGTGCGCACCAGCAGCCCAACGTGTTGCGCGTGAGCGGCGATCATTCGCTTCGGGATGAGTCCAGCTCACGGCGTCCGCTCCCCGCGCTTGTTGGGCAGTGCCGACATGCACTCGGGCCTATCAGCAGTCGAACACCGACCAGCAAATGTCGTTTCGCAACCGCTGATCATCCAGTACCAGCTCGCGGATCGCGTCAGGGAGCTGGTCGCGCTGCCATCGGCACTCGATCCGCCCGGAGCTCTCACCCTCGACTTCAGGAGCGGCTGCACGCACCGCCTTGATCGCGTAGGCCGCCGCTCCGATCTCGTGCGCGGCGACGTGTGCGACGACCGCGGCCTGGCCGGCAGCGTATGCGGCATGCCGTGCTGCCCCACTCAGGTCTCTGGCCGCACCCATTGCATGGCCGCCCGCCGTGCGAGCCTGGGACATCGTGATCTCGCCACGCACCCAGGCGCGGGCCTGCTCGATCGCCTGACGCGGTCGCGGGTCCTCAGGCTGAGCCGACTCGAACAGGTGCAGGACGTGTTCCGCACACGTTGCGGCCCACAGGGCGCGCAACTGATGGTCGGAGTCTGTGAGCGTCCCCCCGCGGCGGATGGTGATGAAGCGAGGGTCGCGGACTTTTGGCAGGATCACGGTTCCACCCTGCCTGAGTGCATCTGCCCAGGGTAGCCAGGGGCCACGAACGGGGTCCGGGCACAGAGAAGCGATGTCCGATGTGCAGAAATGGGCGGACGCGAGGGCGCCCACGTCGTTGCCCGTCGACTTGGCTGGCGAGACTTCTTGTGGTCTTGGCTTGTCCGTTAGTTCCTGCTTGGTTCGGGGTCTGGCCAGCCATCACGATGGCGTGCTCGAACGGTGACCAACCGTTGCGGCCGCGGGGGACGCCTCGTGATCGGTAGGGTCGCCAAGTGGACGCCCTACACCGCTATCTGCTGCGGCCACCCGCACTGTGGCAGAAGTTCGCCTTCGTCGTCCTGGCCGTGCTCTTGCCGCTCGGTCTGGCAGATCGGCGCGGATGGGCGGTAGGCGTGATTGCGGCGATCGTGTACGGCGGACTCGGAATCGCATTCACCTTCTACCGGGTCCCGCTGCTGCGGTTCAGCGCAGATCATCGGTTGCTGGACGCGGCCTTCGTCGGGCCGTTGCTCTTCCTTGCGGTCGCCTACTTGACTCCTCTCTCCATCCTGTTGTGTCTGGGCATAGCTGTGCTGGGTTGTCTGCTCTTGGTCGGCTTCACGTACCTGCATCTGCACCGGAAATCCCACACTCCGTCCTAGCCCGCACTTCTAAGAAGAAGCGGTCGGAACAGGACCTTGCCCCACGTTTGCGCAGGTCAGGGTGGTGGTGCTGAGGAGAGCCGGTCTGTAAGCCGGATTCTGTCGAGGACGACCATCTATCTGGGATCAACGTTACCGTTGACCTCGTGCGGCCTACCCGATGCTTGGCGGGTCGCCTATGACGCATCTGCTTGGCCTTGCTCCGGACGGGGTTTACCTGGCCACCGACGTCACCGCCGATGCCGGTGCGCTCTTACCGCACCCTTTCACCCTTACCCGCACCGGACCTTGCGGTCCGGCCGCTGGCGGTCTGCTCTCTGTTGCACTTTCCACGCATCACTGCGCCTGGGAGTTACCCAGCGTCCTACCCTGTGGAGTCCGGACTTTCCTCGACGGGCGCGTGGCCTGCCGCGGTCATCCGACCGACTCCCCTCAGCGGGATCACTGTAGCGGCTTGACCGATTCGGACGAATCGACCGATTGGGGGCGCTGTCCGGCACGGGCTTCGGCCCATGCGCCACACTGATCAGGACTGTGCGGCGGGTCACCGACTACGAACCGGCGCCGATCGACCAGCCCATGGCCTATCCCGGTCTCTGGCCGACCGGCCCTGTCATGGTGGCCGGCGACGGTGTCCTGCCGGTTGGAGTGGACGCCCCGAGGGGTGACCGGGTTCCCATTCTGGCGGTCGGATCAAACGCCTGTCCGGCACAGATTCGACGCAAGGCCCTGGGCGGAAGTGTCCTGCTGACGCCCGCCGTGCTGCGCAACCACCTGGTGGTCTACGCCGGCCACCAGACCACCTACGGTGCGGTACCGGCCACGGTCATCCGCTGGCCCGGCGCTCGCTGTGAGGTATTCCTAACCTGGTTGACCCCCATCCAGCACACCGCGATGGATCTCACCGAGGGCGGGAACTACCACCGGGTCATGCTGCCGACGCAAGACGGCATGGTCGTGGGGTATCGGGCCACGACCTCGCTGACCCGCGACACAGACGGGCAGCCGATCCGGGTGGCCGGCATCCGGGCCCATGGCCATGGCCTGCCCACCGCGCTGACCCAGTCACAGATCCACGATCTGCGAGGCGTCGGCGAGGTCTGATCCCTCAACCGCCGTTCGATGACACCCGGGTGGGGAACTCCGCGGCTGGCCCCATCTCCGACATCGCCGATTCGGCGGTTGACCCTCGTTGCAACCACGACGTGTAGCGCCCGACCAAAGGCACCGCGCTCATACCGTGCAGCAGGATGCTGGCCAGAACGGTCCACAACGCGGTTGACAGGATCCTGTCGCCGGTCGGCAACTCCATCCCCTCGACCACCAGCAGACCGAACAGGATCGTGGCCAGTCCGCGTGGGCCGAACCAGCCCAGGAACGCGATCGACTGCCATCGCAGGCCCGTACCCAACAGACTGAGCGCGATCGGCAGCATGCGGATCACCGTCAGGCTCAACACCACGTAGATGCCCGTCGCCACGTCCAGGGTCTGCAGCAACTCCGGGGCCAACGATGCGCCCAGCAGCGTGAACACCAGCAGGGTCAACAACGACCCTTCCTCCTCAGCGAATTCAAAGACCCCCTGACAGCGGCGGTTGGCCAAGACCCCGAAGGCCATACCCCCGACGAATGCGGCGATGAAGCCGTTGCCCCCCAACGCCTGGGCGACCAGGTAGGTCAGCGCGGCCACAGACAGGGTGGCCAGTCGTTGGAACCCCCCGGTCATCCATCCCCTCGCGCTGGCGGTGTCGATCAACCACGCCCCCACACAGCCGATCACCACGCCGCAGCCCAGTCCGAACCCGACCTGGGCGGCCACGAACGACAGCGCTTCATTCACAGATTCGACGCCCTCCCGGGCGCCGGCCAATCCCAGGAAGATCGTCACGAACGGCAGGACGATCCCGTCGTTCAGTCCGCTTTCGACATTGAGCGTCTGGCGGATCCGCACTGGCAGGCGGGGGTCCGTCACCACGACCTGGCCCAGTGCTGCGTCGGTGGGCGCAAGCACCGCGGCCAGCACGGCCGCGGCGAACAGATCCAACCTGGGCAGCAGCAGGAACGCCGCGACCGTACCCAGCCCGATGGTCAGGGGCAGGCTGGCAAGCATCCGCAGCGGCAGGCCCGCATCCCGACGAAGCCGGGGCAGGTCAATGCGGGCCGCGTCGGTGAACAGCACCAGCACCAGCGTGGCTTCGGCCAGCACCATCGTGGTTTCACTGTCCATGCTCAGATCCACCAGACCCAGCCCGGCACGTCCGGCCAACAGCCCAAAGGCGGTGAAGAGGATCGGGCCGGTCAGAACCGAACCGGCCAGACGACGGCTGACCAACCCATAGCCCACGACCAGCACAGCAAGACCGATCGCGGTGGTCACGACGGCCCCCCGTTGTGCGCAGGATTGTCCCGCAGGACGTTTGACAGCAAGTGGGAAAGGGTCATCATGGTCAATGTGTCATCAAGTTTGCGCCATACGTGGTCGAAAGGACGCACACTGTGACTATGTCATCCGCCACGATGGAGATCTATCGCACGGAGTCGGGCTCCGTGTATGAAGTCGTGGGGTCACAGATTCGTCGTGTCAGCGGTGAGAACGGCTCTTCGGTCCAGGAGTGGCAGGAGTACGTGTCCATCAACCGGCTGCCTGCATCGTTGTTCGCCCCGGGCCAGGCGGGTGAGGTGTTGGAAGTTCTGCTGGCTAGTGGGAAGCGGATCTTCACCTCTCGACTGGTCCAACCATTCGGCCTGGGACTGCAGTAGCGCTCAGGGGTCGGGTGCATCCCATTTCCAGTCAGTGCCCTCAGGGGTATCGGAGACCTTGACACCGTCGGCATCCATGTGGCCGCGAATGTGGTCCGCCACCCCAAATTCCTTTCTGGCACGAGCATCCTCCCGGACATGCAGCAGGGTTTCGATGTGGGGGCGGACCAGGTCGGTGTGATCGTGCATGCCCTCGGCGGCAAGTGCACCGAGGCGCGTGATCATGCTGCGCAGTTGCGCCACCGCACGCTGCAGCCCATCGCTGACCAACGAATCGGCGCTCCAGTCACGGATCGTCTGCTCGGTGGCAAGGGCCGCCGCGGTGGCCTGGTCGGCGTCGCCCTGTTCCACAGCCCGGTCGAACTGTTCGCGCAACTGCCCCTGCTGATCGATCAGGGGGTCACCGGTAGGGGGCCTGCCGGACTGCCTCCCAGACTGCACTGCCTCGCCCTGCCCCGTTGACTCCTCCGGTGCCTCATGGATGTGTGAGGGAGGGGTCACCGCGCCCGTCGCAGCAGCCACCAGGTCGGCCATGGGGACCTGGTGGCCCGCCGCCAGGCTGAACACGACCTGGCCGTGGCGGCGCACGTGGACTGCCCCACGCCCCTCCACACACACCGTCGCTGAGTCGGAGTCGGAGTCGGAGTCGATGATGCAGGCGGTGTGCTCGTCGATGCCCAGGATCCAGGCGTCGGCTGGCAACTCCTCCTCCATCATCCTCAGCCGCCGGTCCCCCAGATAGCAGAAACGGGTGTCATGGGTGCCGCCCTCAGCGTTGTCGAAATGCGGTATGACGACGCACGACCAGCCGGTCAGGCTGGCGACCAGGTCCAGCCCCCCACACCATCCCGCGGGATGACCGGCCTTGTAGATCTCATACACGCCGATGGCGTGGGATCCCGCGGTGACCGCTGCCGCCGAGGCGAACACCACCGTTCCACCTCGACCATGCAGATCGATCAGGGCCTGCTTCACGGGCGCCTGTGACCATTGGCGCAGGGCATAGGTGGGGCTGCCAGGCCCGGCAAACAACCAGTCGGCCCGATTGATGGCATCCAGAGCGCGTTCGACGTCGATCGCCGGCGCACCCTCGATCACCGCGGTGTCGATGGCCTGCACCTGCTGGCCGACATTGTGCGCGAAGTACCGCAGGGCCTTGTCGGTGATCTCCCCGACGTTTTCCTGGAAGCCGTAGGGGGTGTTCAGCAGCACCGCCCTGGGTGGGATATGGCCGGTGCGTCGACCGGTACTTTCGAGCACCGACTTGTGGGTGGTGACCATGGTCGGGGTCGTCTCACCCGACCCCATCAACACCAGGGCTCCTGGCATGGTGTGTCCGTTCGTTCTGGCGGGCCTGGCCGTCGGTTGTGTCAGGCGGGAACGATGATCGAGCCGCACTGTTGGCAGTAGGCCAGCGAATGCGCCGCAGTCTGTTTGAGCTCCTCAAGTTCGATCGCGGTCTGCTCCAACTGGCAACCGGTGCAGGTGCGCCCCTGCAGCCGAGCCACGACACGTCCCTGCCGCTTGCTTCGCAGCCGATCGTAGGCGGCCACGATCTGGGAGTCACCGATCGCGTCGATCTCCTGGTTGCGACGCTGGCCCAGGTGGGTGAGCTCCGCGTCGATGTCCTGTGCCGCAGTATCCCGGCGCAGTGTCAGGTCGGTGATCTGTTGGGTCAGTTCGCTGCGACGGGCGGACAACTCATCGACCAGTGAGCTGACCTCCTCCAACTGCTCCATGTTCTCAAGCAATGAGTCCTCAAGGTCGGACTTGCGCCGCTGGAACTCAGAGATCTCCTCGCGTCGAGCCTCGAGCTCACGTTCGTTGGTCAGCCGGCCCGAGTAGATCTGGGCCTCGGAGTGCTTACGGCCGGCATTGGCCGTCTCGATCTCACGCTCATGGCGGGCGCTCTGCGCGGCCAGACGTTCCTGCGTGGCGGTGGCCTGCACCAACTCGTCGGCAACCTTCACCTGCGTGTCCTCGTGGATGTTGAGGGACTGCTGCTCGGGCAGATGTACGCGCTTGTGTTCCAGCCGACGGATCTCCTCATCGGTGTCGGCGAGGGCGAGCAGTGCCTGCTGTTGGGCTGGCGTTGCGTTCATGAGCTGGCTTTCATCGGTGGTCAGTATCCCAGCCGACCCACGGGTCGGTGGCGATTGTGGAGCGGTGGATCGGAGCGGTCAGTTCCAACCATTCTCGGTGGTGTTCAAGGTTCGTCACCACATCGTCCATGGCGGGGTTCTCGGTGGCGAAATGCCCGGCGTCAATCAGGGAGAGCCCCATGCACAGTGCATCCAACACCGGATGATGTTTCAGGTCACCGGTGATGAAGACATCGACTGTCGGTTTGCCGTCCGCGCCGAGCAGGTCGCGGATCAGGCTGTCACCCGCGCCCCCGCAGACGGCCACGGTGCGAACCTGACGGTCAGGGTCCTCGGTGGCCAGCCTGAGGTGTGAGGCCGGCAGGCCGGTGGCCAGGGTCCGCGCAATCGCTGCCAACGTCAGTGGCCGTGGCAGGGTGCCGATCAGGCCCAGGCCGCGACTGGGAGGGGGCGCAGCGGTGATGAGCGGGTACAGGTCGCAGGGAACCTCCTCGTAGGGATGGATATCACGAAGATGGTTCAGGACCGCGTCCATGTGTTTGCGGCGCAGCACCATTTCGACCCGGTCCTCGGCAACTTGTTGTGGCTCACCGGGGCTGCCGATTGCGGGAGTAGTGCCTGCTCCGGGCCGAAACCTTCCCGTGCCAGGCTGGGTGAAGGCGCACTCGGTGTAGTCCCCGATGACACCGGCTCCGTGGGTTGCCATGGCCCGGATGACGGCCTCGGTGTGTGCCCCGGGCACGAAGGTGACGATCTTGACCAGTTCCTCGGCGGGGTCGGGGAGCACCGGTCGTATGGGGCGCAGATCGGTCAGCCCCAGCAGCCTGGCGGCAGGGTAAGAGGTTCCGTCGGCGGCCTTGTCCACGTTGGTGTGCGCAGCCAGGACCGCGCATCCCTGCCGCACCGCCATCAGGGCCAATCGTCCGCTGGCCGTGGTCGGGGTCAGGCGTTGCAGGGGCGAGAACAACAGTGGGTGATGGGCGATGATCAGGTTGGCGCCCACCTCGCGCGCCTCATCCAACACCGCCTGGGTCACGTCCAGGCTGACCAGCACCCCGGACACACGGTCATGGTCAGGATCACCGATGTGCAGTCCGACCTGATCAAAGCCCTCGGCATCACGGTGCGGGTAGAGCCGAGCCACGGTGGCGCACCATTCGCCCAACGAATCACCGCGCGGATCGGACTGATTGCTCCGCGTCGACCTGTCGGACTGCGTAGTGCCTGATCGCGTCATCGTTGGCGTGATCCTAGCCAGCGCTGACCTACGCTGCTGACCGGTGCTGTTCCCCACGATCGACTTTGCGATCTTCTTCGTCATCGTGTTGACGGGGTCATGGCTGCTGATGCCCAAGCGCCTGCAGTGGAAGCTGTTCATGCTGGCGGCGTCCTACGTCTTTTATGGCTGGTGGAACATCCGCTACACCCTGCTGCTGGGTCTGGTGACGCTGGTCAACCACTTCGGAGCCCTTGCGATCTCGCGGCTGGCGCCGGGTCGGGCGCGTCGGGTGGTGCTGGTCGCAACGGTGGCGGTGGACCTGGGTGGCCTGGCGTACTTCAAGTACTACGGATTCTTCGTATCCTCGGTCGCCAATGCCCTGGGGTCGGTCGGGATCGGCATCAGCGTGCCCCTGCTGCAGATCGTCCTGCCGGTGGGGATCTCCTTCTTCACCTTCCAGGCGATCAGCTACGTGGTGGACGTCTACCGGGGCGACACCGACGCCGTCCCCCTGCTGGATTTTGCGGTCTACCTGTCATTCTTCCCGCAACTGGTGGCCGGACCGATTGTTCGTGCGGCCGAGCTGGTGCCCCAACTGCGCCGACGCCAGGACCCCAGGGCGGTGGATGCCAGCCGCGGGTTCTGGCTGATCGCTGGCGGTCTGTTCAAGAAGGTGGTGGTCGCAAACCTGCTGGCGACCGAGCTGGTCGACCGGGTCTTTGCCAACCCCGAGCGGTTCAACGCCTTTGAGGTACTGCTGGCAATCTATGGCTACGCGGTGCAGATCTACGCCGACTTCAGCGGCTATACCGACATCGCCATCGGGGTCGCCCTGCTGCTGGGCTTCAGCTTCCCGGACAACTTCAACCGGCCGTACTCGGCGGTGACATTGCAGGACTTCTGGCGGCGGTGGCACATGACGCTGTCACGCTGGTTGAGGGATTATCTGTACATCCCGTTGGGTGGTTCGCGGGGGTCGGGGCTGGCGACGGAGCGCAACATCATGCTGACGATGCTCTTGGGAGGATTGTGGCATGGGGCAGCGTGGAACTTCGTGCTGTGGGGAGGGATCCACGGCGGCTGGCAGGTGCTGGAGCGGCGGGGGGTCCTGTATGGAGGGGAGGAACCGGTGGGACGGCGGGTCAGGGTGGTGCGCGGTCTGATCACCTTCCATGTCGTGTGCCTGGCATGGGTGTTCTTCCGTGCCGAAACCTTCAGCGTGGCCATGACCATGTTGGGCAGGTTGCTCACGGGTTGGACGACCGCACCGGCGCTGGACCCCGGGGTGCCCATGTGGTGGCTACCCCTGGCGATCGTCGGGTCATTACTGGTGCAGTTGATGCCCGGTGATGTCGGCGATCGGGTCATGGCCCTGTTCAGCAGGCGCGGTGTGGTGTTTCAGGGCGTGGCCCTGGCGGCGTTCCTGGTGGTGGTCGAGACCCTCGGGCCGGTCGGCGTCGCCCCCTTCATCTATTTCCAGTTCTGACCTACTACCTGCTGCTGCCGCGCCATCGCCAAGCCCCTCCGCCGATAGTCGGAGACGACGTTGACCGACGCAAGTCGACGTCTAAGTCGGGTGGGGGAAAGCCGCCTCGAACCACGCCCGCGTGGCCGGGCCGAAGTGCTGCATGACCGGAGGGGTCCCCGTCAGTCACAGGCTACGGCGTCGCTGTGACATGCGATCCTGAGTCATCCATCCCCGGGTCATCCATCCACGGGCCGTCCGTCCCGATGTCGGCCAGGCGCACGGCAGCGCCCGCGGCCCACGCCGCGTCGAAGGCGTCGGGCGACAGCGCACCGCGCGCA
>JBPCKA010000120.1:0-27264 GCA_051004735.1 Euzebya sp.
TTGGGGTATATCCGATGTTCCGACCCCCCGGTGGCCCCAACAACGCACCCATCCGGTTCGCCGCGCCCCGTCCCCCGATGCGGCGGGGCTCAAGCACCACCACCGCGCCGTCCACCCAGGCAGAGGAGGCCAAGGCCAGAGGAACAAGGGTGGTCTTCCCGGCGCCGGGAGGTGCCATCAGGACGGCGCGGTTGTCATGCCCTAGGTCCTCGACCAGTCCCGCCAGGATGTGGCTGACTGGAAGCTCCGGCAAATCGGACGAGAAGTCAATCAACGAAACGACCATTACCCTATGCACCGTGACCTCACACAGCGACCAATCCGGATCCGGTGACGGTGACGAACCCGATCCGATGCAAGCAGCGGCACGCCACCTGACGTCGGTTCCGGGTACCGGATCCGATGCTGCCTTGCCAACTGACCCCGACAGCCTGATGGCTCTGGTCGCAAAAGGCAACAGTGCTGCCTTCGCGGAGTTGTATGACCTGATGGGTAAGCAGGTGTATGGCGTCGTGCGCCGGGTCTTGCGTGATCCCGCACAGAGCGAAGAGGTGGCCCAGGATGTGCTGGTCGAGGTCTGGCGCACGGCGCCTCGTTTCGACCGGTCCCGCGGCACCGTCCGCGGCTGGGTGCTGACGATGGCCCACCGCAGAGCCGTTGACCGTGTTCGCTCGGAACAGGCTTCGCGTGACCGCGAGGAACGCGTCGCACGCCAGGAAACCGAACGGCCCTTCGACGGGGTTGCGGCCGAGGTGGAACACCGCTTCGAAACCCAGCAGGTTCGTGAGGCCCTTGACGAGTTGACCCCCGTCCAGCGGGAAGCCATCCAGCTGGCGTATTACGGCGGCAATACCTATCGAGAGGTTGCCGCCCTACTGGAAACCCCGCTGGGTACGGTCAAGACACGAATGCGCGATGGGCTCATCCGGCTGCGCGACGCCATGCAGGTGGCACGGTGAACAGCGACATGTACGGACTCGCGGCGGCGTATGTCCTGGATGCCCTGGACGATGAGGAGCGTGCCGAGTTCGAGGAGTTCATGGCCTCCTCCCCCGAGGTGGCTGCCGAAGTCGACTCCCTGCGCGAGGCCGTGGCCATGCTGGCGACCGGAGCGGCGGAGACTCCCCCGGCCGGCCTCAAGATCGCAGTGCTGGACGCAATCGACCAGACTCGCCAGGATCGTCCCGTGGTGTCCTTGGCCGATGCCCGTCGACGTGCGGACGAGCCCGATCCGGCCACACGTGAATGGGTCACGAACCTGTCGTACGTTGCCGCCGCCATCGCCACGGTCATCGCGGTGGGCCTGGGAGTGGCCGTGGCCAATCTGAGCTCCAGGGTCGACTCGATCCAGAGCAGTGGTCAGCAGATCGCCGCCGTCGTTGCGGCCGAGGATTCTCAACGGGTGTCGATCGACGTGGCCGAGGGCGGCACTCTCAGCGCTGTCATCTCCCCCAATCAGGGCTCGGCGATTGTGGTCGGTGAAGGTCTGGCACCGTTGCGCCACGATGAGATGTATGCCCTGTGGGCCATCGTCGACGGGATTCCACGACCGGCGGGTGAGTTTATCGCCGGCCAGGCGTTGACCATTGCGGCTGGGGATCTGGACAGCATAGGACTGACCGTGGAACCGCGTGGACCGTTGTCCACGCCCACCGGGGAGATCCAGGCCCTGCTCAGCGTCTGAACCTTTGGCTGACGCTACGCCGGGGCACACGTGCAAGCCGTCCAATCGCGAGCGCAGCGAGCTTGATTGGGCGGAACAGCAGCGAGCGCCGCCGTAGGCGGCACCATGCATTGGGGCTGGGGCAAAGCCCCGCTAGCATCTGCCGGCGTGGCTGCCCGAGCATTGACCGAGATCGTGGGTCCCGGCTGGGACACTGCGTTGGAACCGGTCGCCGACCAGGTTGCGGTCATGGGACAGTTCCTGCGCGAGGAATTGTCGGCCGGTCGCCGATTCCTCCCTGCCCCTGACCGGGTCTTCGCGGCCTTCGCAGTTCCCTTCGACCAGGTCCGTGTGCTGGTCCTGGGCCAGGATCCCTATCCGACCCCTGGTCATGCCATGGGTTTGTCGTTCTCGGTGTGGCCCGATGTGCGCCCCGTACCCCGCTCGCTTGACAACATCTTCCGCGAGTACTGCGACGACCTTGCGCTGCCGCGACCGGCCACCGGCGACCTCTCGCCCTGGTCCGAGCAGGGCGTCATGTTGTTGAACCGCTGCTTGACGGTGGCCCCTGGGGACATCGGCTCCCATCGCGGGAAGGGGTGGGAGCAGATCACCGAACAGGCCATCCGGGCGCTGGCCATGCGCAACGCGCCGCTGGTGGCGGTCTTATGGGGACGCGATGCCCGAACTGCCAACCAGTGGCTGCTGGACAGCCCGACTGTTGAGTCCGCGCATCCATCGCCCATGTCGGCCTCACGCGGCTTCTTCGGCTCGCGCCCCTTCAGCCGGGTCAACACTCACCTGTCCCGCCTTGGGGCCGCAGCGGTCGACTGGAGCCTGCCGACATGAGCGCGCAACTGGGCCCACTGGTTGCAGCTGCCACCCGGTTGGCCGCGACAAGCGGCAGAAACGACAAGGTGAGCATCATCGCGGACGCCTTGGCCCAGGCTTCCGACCAGGTGGATCTGGCCGCGGCCTACCTTGCCGGGGAACCCGCCCAGGACCGCATGGAGGTGGGATGGGCTGCGGTGCGAGAACTGGCGGTGCCCCCCGCTCAGGCCTCGACGTTGCAACTGACGGACGTCGACAAGGCCTTCACGGAGTTGGCGTCGACGGGTGGCCCCGGATCACGCGCTGCCCGTCGCAGCACGCTGCAGTCGTTGTTCGCCCTTGCCACCTCCGACGAGCAGCGATTCCTGTCCCATCTGATCCTTGGTGACATGCGGCACGGTGCCCTGGCAGGTGTCGTGATCAAAGGCATCGCCGTGGCTGCCGGCGTACCGGAGAGCGCCGTGCGTCGCGCCGTGATGCTGTCCGCCGACCTGGGTCAGGTGGCCAGCCTGGCTATGTCAGGCGGTCGGGAGGCCTTGGGCGCGGTAGGGCTGCAGGTCGGTCGTGGCGTCCAGCCGATGCTGGCCTCAACCGCTGATTCCGTGACCCAGGCCGTGACGGAGATGGGCACGGCGGTGGTCGAATGGAAGCTGGACGGCGCACGGATCCAGGTGCACAAGATGGGTCAGGAGGTGGTGGTCCTCACCCGCAACCTGAACGACATCACCGCACGGTCCGATGACGTGGTGGCGGTCGCCCGGGCGTTACCCGCCGACAGGTTGATCCTTGACGGCGAGGTGCTGGGGATCGGGCCCGACGGCAGGCCCGGAGCCTTTCAGGACATGATCAGCAACTTCTCCTCAACCGATGTGGCCGGAGGAGGCACTCGGGGGTTGTCGCCCTTCTTCTTCGATGTATTGCATCACGACGGGGAGGACCTGATCGATCAGCCACTCGCGGTCCGTCGCCAGCGGCTGCAGGCGCTGGTGCCGGCGGCCAACCGTGTTCCCAGCGAGGTGGTGGACTCGGCCCGGGCAGGCGAGGACGTGCTGGTGGCAGCCCTGGACGCGGGCCACGAAGGGGTGATGGTGAAGACCTTGGACGCCGTGTATGCCGCGGGTCGCCGTGGCAAGGGATGGCGCAAGGTCAAGCCGGTCAAGACCCTGGACCTGGTGGTGCTGGCGGTGGAGTGGGGGTCGGGGCGACGTAAGGGTTGGCTGTCAAACATCCACCTGGGTGCCAGGGCCGGGGAAGGCTTCGTGATGCTGGGCAAGACATTCAAAGGCATGACCGATCAGATGCTGACCTGGCAGACCAGCCGGTTTCTGGAGCTTGAGACCCATCGTGAGGGCCACGCCGTGTATGTGCGTCCCGAACAGGTCGTTGAGATCGCGGTGGACGGCATCCAGGTGTCGCGTCGCTACCCGGGCGGTGTGGCACTGCGGTTTGCCAGGGTTATCCGCTACCGAGACGATAAACCCGTGTCCCAGATCGACACGCTGGAGATGGTCAAGACACTGGGACCAGGGGGCTGACCGGCAGTGGTCGAGTGTTAAGGTGAGCGCTCAGGTGGCCTTGCGCCCCGCGTCACAAACGGTCGAACAGGATCAGGACAGCAGGCGACGTTCGACGCAACATGGCGGGAAGTCTGACACGCATTTCCGTTGACCGGACCCTTCCACGTGTCCAACCTCACAACGCCATTCGCCACGCGACCCCGCAGGGCCGCCGTCATCATGTGCCTGCTTCTGACCGGCCTGGTGGTGGCAGCGACCACTTCTGCCAGTCGCACCAACCTGACCGTGCCACGGGATGGCGACGGTCACCTCACCGGTCGGGCAGGCCGGCCGGACCGCACCCCCACCCTGGCCGCTGAGAACCGCCACAACCTGGGACCAGCCACCACGTCACCGCAGTTCGTCTCGGGAATGGTGTTGGACCAGCAGGTTCTGATCGGCGACGTTGCCCTTCCCTGGCAGTACTGGCTTGACCCGGCCGTGGCGCAGCAGGTCGATGAGGCCACCGTGCACGCCACGATCGCCGAATGGAGCGACCTTGCGGGCTCCCGGTGGAGGTCGTCCTTCGCGGGCACGCAACCGGGAGGCAAGGTCGCGGACGGCCGCTCGACCATCTTCATGGAGCAGGCATGCGAGGGCCTGACCACGGCGAACTCCTACCTGTACAGCGACGGCGGGCTTGGCATCAACCGCTATGGCACCCAGGCCAGCCAGATCCTTGAGGCTGACATCGGTATCTGCCCTCGTGTGCCCCAGGAGAACCAACCCGGCATGCTCGCACGTGCGATCCGCCACGAAATGGGTCACGTGATCGGCTTCGCCCACCTGTGCGACCCGGGCGACGAGTGTTGGACGGCGGCGATGGGACCGGGCCCGCACGGCTGCCGGGTGATGTTCTGGCAGGCTCGGGAATGCCAGAACTCCCTCACTGCGGACGATCGGGTCGCTGTGGCGACGTTGTA
Organism: Euzebya sp.; assembly: GCA_051004735.1. Lineage (GTDB taxonomy): Bacteria > Actinomycetota > Nitriliruptoria > Euzebyales > Euzebyaceae > Euzebya. Next base: position 4,974 of record JBPCKA010000120.1, read on the forward strand.
CCCGACGTTGCGGCCACTGGCCGGACCAGGTGCTGCTGACACCACAGCCCGCGTGTCCTTTGCCATGTTCGAGGACGGGGCCGCCCCTGTCGTGGTGATCATGGATGAGGAATCCGACACGGGAATCGCCCCTGCCGCCGCCGCACTGGCGGCCAACAGCGGCGGTCCGTTCCTGGTCTCCCGACCGGACTCCGAGCAGTGTCTGACCGGCTCCGCCGCCGGGGAGGCCAACCGGACCCTGGCACGGCGGGGAACCTTGATCCTGGTGGGCCGGTGGCCCGCGTCCTGTCGGCAACTGGCCTACGACTGGGATCTGCGACTGGTGGTCATTGGCGCCGATGATCCCGTCGGGGGCGCCATGGACCTGGCCGCGCTGGGACCGACCAGCGATCAGGTCATCGTGACCGGACTGGCCGCCGATGGCGTGTCCCAGGGACCCGACGCCGTCGCGGCAACAGGACTGGCCGCAACCCGTGGTGCACCGGTCCTGGTCTCCTCGATCCAGCCGGTGGCAGTGATGAATTGGCTTGCCGCACACGCCATCCGCACCGCCACCGTCGTCGGCGGAAACGTGGATGACCTGACGGTGACCGCGATCCGGACGACGGTCCCGTCGGTTGAACAGGTCCTCGGTGCCACAGCGGTGGACACCGCGCTTCAGGTCGCCGATCTGGACGCTGGCGCTGGCCAGGCGGTCGTGTTGGTCGCCCAGGATGGCCCAGTGGAGGCGTTGGCGGCCGCGGTTGTCGCGGCCAGTCGTGACGCGGTGGTGGTGCTCAGCCCACCCCAGGTCGACCCGCGGGTCCTCGGTTGGCTGGCACAGACCTACCCCGCGGAGGGCTGGACCGTTGGTCCAGACCTCCAGTCACCTCTGGACCTCCTGGCTGCCTACGGTGCCCTGGTCGGTGGTTGAGAAACCGCGATGCCGATCTGCCCGTCCAAGGGCTGCTCCAGCGCCGCGTAGCCACCCACCAGGAAGGCCCGCTGCCAACCCGTGGCCAGCACCGCAATCGCCGGTGGGCTCGCGGACAGATCGGTGGGGTGCACGATCATCAGCACCCCGCCCAGTGCCTGGGAGGCGGGCGCCGCCGCCAGCGCATCGGCAAAGCCATGCCCCGAGGCCAGCAGGATCGTCCCGGTACCCGAGGATCCGCGAAGTCGGAGCGCCTCCTGCACCATCAGCGCCGCGGTCTCATAACGGGTTGTTCCCGCCAGACGTTGGTTGGGCCGTCCCAGCGAATCCACGACCTGATCGCTGACCGCCGCGGTTCCGCCAGCGATCAGGACCCGGTCAGGATCAAGGGTGTCGATGACCTGCCGTGTTGCCGCTGGCAGCACGTCGGTTGAGGTCAACAGCACCGGGAAGCCCTGCGCCGACACTGATCCCGCCGCCAGGGCGTCGGCGAAGTCATCACCCCGAGCCAGGATCACCCCCTGGATCCCTCCTCCAAGCCTGGCAGTCTCCTCAGCGACCGCCGCGGCGGTCGCGAACCGATCCGGTCCGGCCAGCCGGAGGACCTCATACCGTGAGAGGTCAGCCGCAACGGCGGCCGGCAGTGATGCTGTGCCCCCCACCAGATAGACGCGTTGCACCCCCAGTCGGTCCAACTCGTCGGTGACATCGGCGCGGACCCCATCGGCGCCGGCGAGTAACAGCGGACCTTCTGCGGTGGCGGCCAGACCGCCGGCGGCCAGGGCGTCGGGGAAGTCTCCTGCCGAAGCGATCACGGCTGTATCCGCGGCATCAAAGGCACGGCGGGACAGTTGCACCGCGGTCTGGATGCGGTCTGGACCGGCGATTCGGTCAATGACCGGTCCAGACAGGGCCGGCAGGTTGAGGATTGACGCGCTGTCCCCTCCCGTGCTGAGGGTGATCTGGTCAGGCGCCGCGGCGTTGCCGTAGGAGTCGTCGGTCGTGGCAAGAACCAGTCGTATGCGGTGGCCGGTCTGGAACCGGTGGACGATTCCCGGCAGCCTGATCAGGGCCCGGCCCGGTAAGCGATCGGCGGGAATACGCGCGGCGGTGACCAGTCTGCGGATCAGGATGGCCTCCCCGTCCGGATCCACGTCATACACCTTGGCGAACAGCACCGCGTCCCGACCGTTTGCGTTTGCCACATCCAGATACACCGTGCCGGTGCCGACAGCGTCCACAGGCCCGTTCAGGGGCGCGGAGTCAAAGGACAGGTTTTGGCCGGGGAGCTCCATGGGAGGCACGGTCGCGCCCGGCTGGCCCTCATCGGAGAAGTTGGGCGTTTCCGAATGGGCGGCCGGCGCACCGCCGGGCGGGTTGATGAGGCTGGCGCTGGACGCTTCCGGAGCCTCGACGTCCTGTGTCAGCGCTGCGGAGGCCGCGTCCAGGTGGAACGACGCCACACCCCCGATCGGATACCCTGCGGCGCTGCCGTAGGCCGGTGCTGCAGTGCCCTGGGTCTGCTCGACGTCGTAGGCGACCCAGTCCCGGAAGTACGCCACCCGCGGACTGTCATCGGCCTGGCCACGCAGGTGCCGGTCGAAGAACGCCAGCAGACGCTGTGCCAGATAGGTCCGACCAAAGATCTCCTGCTGTTGGTCGGTCTCGTCAAAGGAGCCCGCGTATGGCTCCCCCTCCCCCGGGCGTGGTTGGTAGCCGTGACCACCTGCGTTGAAGATCATCTGGACGTCGACCCCACGGGCATCCAGCGCCTGATAGGTGGCGATCGCCTCGGTCAGGTTGAACAGGGTGTCTGACTCGCCCTGGGTCAACAGCACCGGAATGTCGACCTGTGACACAAGGTTGGCCGCAGCGGCCCCGCCGATGAAGTCTCGTTGCTCGACCGTCGTGTCGCCGGTGGCCGCCAGCGAGGCGAAGATCGGGCACACCCTGGGGTCAAAACCTGGGCAGGGCGGCTGTCCCGGATACAGGGTCTGCTGGGTCGCGGGGTCACACCCTCCACCGCCCATCAGCGGCTGGGTCGACCCCAAGGCGTAGAACAGACTGGTCCAACCCCGCTTGAACACGCCCTGCTCGTAGTCGTCGATGTCCCACATCGAGCCGCCGACCAGGTTGTTGGGCACCAGGCTGTACTGCAGGCTGTTCCAGGTCCTGCCCGGCGACATCGCGTCCAGGCGATTGTCGATCGCGGCGACACCCGCCTGATGTCCACCGCCGTAGGACCCACCCACCATGCCAACCACCACATCGCCGGCGGCGTCGGTCAACGTGTCCGGCCGCGCAGCCAGCAGGTCGATCAGGCTGCTGACGTTCCGTGCGTCGTAATCGACGATGTCAAGAGAGATGCAGCCACTGGAACCACCAAAGCCCATGTGTGTCGAGGTCAATGTCACGTAACCCTGTGACGCAAAGAAGGCCGCCAACGTGCGCAGTTCGGCGGCTTCCTTGCTGTTGCCAAACCCGTGGGCCAAGACCATGGCCGGCTGGGGTGTCAGTGCCGTGGCGTTGTCCGGCACGTAGATGCTGTAGTCCAGGGTGACGGGGATCTGGGCATCGGTCGGTCCGGTGGTGGTCACCAGCGTGCCCGGCGTGACCACCCATCGGTGTGGTCCTGCCTGAGCCACGGCAGGACTTCGTCCCACCGCACTCGGCATGACCGAGACCACCATGAACACCGCTACAAGAAGACCGAGAGCCCGCCGCATACCCGAAAGGTTACTGTCGCGGTATGGCGGCAAGCACCAAATCCTGGTGGCTCGACCACTCCGAGGTTCCCGAGCCACCGGTGACACCCCCCGAATGCCTGGACGGTGCCACCGCCGAGGTCGTGGTGGTCGGACTTGGGGCCTCGGGACTGGAAGCCGTCGTCGAACTGGCCAGTCGAGGCATGGACGTCCTGGCAGTGGACGCGGCCGGGGTCGCTGCCGGAGCCGCTGGCGCCAACGGCGGGTTTCTGCTGGCTGGTCTGGCCGATTTCCATCACGACGCGGTGACCCGTCACGACGGGATCCCCGCTGAGGACTACGAGGGGCCCGAGGGCGTCGGCCTGATGGTCCCGGGCGACGGGGTGGTGCAGCCCGTGGCGCGGTGCCGTCGTCTGGCGCACCAGGCGATGGCGGCTGGAGCTCGCCTGGTTGCGCCGGCTCGAGTCACCTCGGTCGGTCCCGGTCTGGTCCACTTCGGCGCCCAGAGTGTGCCGTGCCCGGCCGTGCTGATCGCCGTCGACGGTGGACTCGAACGACTGCGTCTGCATGCTGCGAGCGGTGACTTGACTGAACCACTGGTTGGAGGAGTTCGCACCGCACGTCTGCAGATGCTGGCCACGGCACCGCTGAGGAACACACTCCTGCCCCGGCCGGTGTACCGCCGCTTCGGCCATGACTACGCTCAACAGTTGCCCACCGGTGAAATCCTGGTGGGCGGCGGTCGCGATGTGGGCGGTACGACCGAGTGGGGTGCCCCGGCCAGCCCTTCAGCAGCCGTGCAGGCGCACCTGGATGACCTGCTGCTCACGCTGGGTTGGCACGCTCCGGTCACACGACGCTGGGCTGCCTCTGCGGCTTTCAGTGACAGCGGACTGCCCGTGATGGATGAGGTGGCCCGAGGTGTCCATGTGGTCGGTGGCTACTCGGGTCACGGCAACGTCCTGGGTGGCCTGCTTGCCCGGGAGGCGGCGACTCGTATCAGCGGTTGTTGACAGAGAAGTGCATGTAGTCCACCAGGCTGGTCCAACGGCCTCCCCAGCCCCAGCCCAGTTCGTCGAAGGCATCCACAGCTGTGGATCCCTCGCCCAGCATCCCGGGACGGTCCAGGGTGCGGTCCAGGTAGGCACCCGCGAGCTCAGGCAGAATCCGCTGACCTCGCTGGTATGGATTGATGAACGGATTGATGTCGACGGCCAGCCCGTAGGCATGTTGTGACCACGTCGTCGATCCACGGGTGGCCCGGCACACGAAGCCGGTCGTGTCGTTGCCGTCCCCCGTCGGCGTGCCCTCTAACTCGGCAGCCGACACGATGCGCATCTCCTCGATTGGGTAGCGCTCGTTGAACAGCCGCTCGAAGATGTCGACCACCTGTGGAGCCCAACTGGTGTTGACGATGATTTCGCCGGTATGCGGACGCTCGTCGAAGCCCCAGAACGACACCGTCACATAGGCCAGTTCGGCCCTGGTCACCGGGCAGTTCGGCGTCCAGGTTGAGCGGGCAACCACCTCCTCGCTCAGCGGTTGGATGCTGGATGCGAACGGGGCGTCAGCGGGGGGTGCGGGCAAGATATCGATCGAGGGGATACGGCGCACCACCAGTTCAGGCGGTGTCGGTTGGGACAGCGCCTGGCCCTCATCGTCCAGTGGGAGAGGTCGCGTCCCCAGCCACGCCGGTCGCGCCACACCGGGAGGCAGCGGGCTCACCGATGGCGACGGGGAGGCAGTTGCGATCTGGCTGGGTGGCGTGGACAGGACCGACGGCGTGGACAGCACCGACGGCGTGGACACATCCCCCGACCCGGTTTCCGGGGCGATGGCTGCCGATGTGCAGGCGCCCAGCGCCCACAGCATGAGCAGGACCGTCACGTAGGTGGTTGGGCCCGGGGATCCTGCGCGTACAGATCTCATCGGTTCGACCGTATCGACTGGCAGGCGGATTGGCTGGGAGTCCCCTCGTAGTCTGGCGATCATGTCGTCATCCGCGGGGCTGATCGCCCCCGCCCTGCCGCTGTGGAGGTCCTCCCCCGGCCGAACCGCCCGCCTGGTGGTGGGCCTGTGGATCTTCGGCACGGGCGAGGCGTTTATCGTCCTATCCTCCCTGGGCAACTCCCCGTGGACGGTGTTCGCCGAAGGACTGGCGGTTCAGACCCCTCTGACCATCGGAATGGCAACCATCGTGACCGGGCTCGCCCTGTTCGCGATCTGGGTTCCGCTCAAGGTCCGACCTGGCCTGGGCACGCTGCTGAACGCCTTCCTGATTGGCTTTGCCATCGATGCGACCCTGGCGCTGATCGAACCGCCCCAGGCGCTGCTGTGGCAGATCGGGTTGCTGCTGATCGGTCTGGCGACTGTTGGCGTCGGCAGCGGTTTGTACCTGGGGACCGCCCACGGTCCGGGCCCCCGGGACGGGTTGATGACGGGCTTGCACCGCGCCACAGGCAGACCGATTTCGTTGGTGCGGGCCTTGATCGAACTGACCGCACTTGGCATCGGCTGGCTGCTGGGCGGCACGGTGGGCATCGGAACGGTGCTGTTCGCCATGATCATCGGGCCCGCTGTGCAGGCCGGGATTGCTCTGGACCGACGCGTGTGGCACCGGTCGGTCAGTGGCCATTCTGACTGAAGTGCTGGTAGTCATCGCTGGATAAGAAGTCAGCACCCCAGCCCCACCCGATCTCGCTGAAGGCTGTGGTCACCGGGCCGGGACGCACGATCATGCCCGGACGGACATCCGTGCGATCCAGATAGTCCTGACCAGCGGGTGGCGACACGGTCGTGCCCTGCACGAACGGATTTCGCACCGGGTTCAGGTCGATCGCGGTCCCATAGGAGTGCTGGGAGAAGGTCGTGGTCCCGGCGACAAAACGGCAGTTGAACGCGGAGCTGTTGTTCGCGGCCGTCGAGGCGTCATCGTCACCTGCGTACTCGCGGACCGGTCGCACCTGCTCTAGCGGGAAGCGGGCATCGAACAGACCACCCATGACCGCGCTGATGTCCGTGGCAACCGACGCGGCGACGATGAGCTGTCCGTCATCAGCGACGTTGCCGTCAAAGCGCCAGTACGACGTCTCAACGACGCGGAGATCGTCCAGATCCACAGGACAGCCCTGATGCCAGCTGACACCGGTCATGTCAGCGAGTTCGGTGTCGTCCAGGGGGCGAATGGTGCGGACCGCCCCCGGTGGCGGTCCGCCGGTCAACGCGGCAAGCGTCTGACGGTCGACGAAGTTCCCAACCGCGGCCGTCCCACCCGCGACCACGACCTGGCGGTAGGCGGAGGCCGACAGGTGAGAGGTGACGACGGCGGGCAGCTCATCGTGGGTGGTCACCACCAGATCGGCATCCGACCGAGCAGCCCAGGCAACGAAGGCCACCGCGTCGGCGAATGATTGCCCCGAGGCGATCACCACGACGTCCCGGCCAGTGGTCGCTGTCACAGCGGTGTCATAGCGGGTGAGGCCAGCGATTCGTCGGACACTGCCACCCACCTCGCCAATCTGGTGTGCCACGGTGTCACTGACCGCGGCCGTGCCGCCCAGCACGATCACCTCCGAGGGAGTCGATTCCCCCAGCCACTGCGCTGTGGCCGGGTCGAGATCGGCCGGCGAGGTCAGCAGGATCCTGGCTGGGGCCAGGTTGGCCGCTGACAGGGCGTCGGCGAAAGTGTCCTGGCTGACCACGACCACTGGCGCCAGTGGGGAACCCGGCTCCAACTCGAGGGCGGCGACCGCCAGTCGGCCGGGGGTGTCAGCCTGCAGACGGACCGTGTCGGTACCGGCGGGAACCTCCACCTGCACCGCACCGATCAGGATCAGGCGTTGTGGTCCCAACTCGGCGATGGCCTGCTGGGTCACAGCGACCGGGCTTGGCCCGCCGAGCAGGATGGGGACGTCCAACCTGGCGGCAAGGTGCGCCCCGATAAGGGCGCCGACCGGGTCCTCACCATCGGCGAGGACCACCTGCTCAGCCGTCGTCCACGCATCGGCTGCCACCGCAGCCGCGGTAGCAGCACGGTCCGGCCCAGCGATGCGCCGTAGCACCGGCTGTTCCACCCCGGGCCTGACCCCGGCGATCGCTTCCCCGGCCACTGGCCCTGCCAACGCGATGACCAGCACGGTCACAATGGCCAGGGCTACAACGGCACGCACACGGACCTCCAGATGTCGCATGAGGGTCCGAAACGCTAGCAGCCGACGGTGTGGCGTGAGACGTTAGGCTGACCGGGTACCCCCATCGGGTATGGGACACGTGACGATCCGAACTGACGCAGAAGGGAACCTGCCACATGTTGACGGCCTTCCTTTCAATCACGGCCGCCACAGTGTCAGCCGTCCTGGTGGCATTGGCCGTCCAGCGCCAGCAGAGCCTGCTGGACCCTGATCGTGGCCATTGGTCCGAACGCGGTCCCGTTCTGGGTGGCGCTGAGACCACCGTTCACGCGTGGAATCGATTCCACGTCCGCTACTACCCCATGATCCTGGTCTTCATCGCCTTTGAGATGGAGATGATGTTCATGTACCCGTGGGCGGTCGTCTTTGTGCAGGAGGGCGTGAAAGCCCTGGTGGAGATGGGGATGTTCCTGACCATCCTCAGTGTCGGAATCGCCTACGCCTGGCGTGAGGGGGCTTTGGGATGGCAATGATGCGTGCGCTGTGTCATGCCGCCCCCGCGCAAGTCTTCGCCGTGGCCGGTCGGGGGGCGGCGCGTGCGGTCAGGAACCTGCGAGTGGCCAAGGGGATCGACCTGGTGGACAGCCCTCGCCACGCGACCGTCCTGCTGATCGCCGGTCAGATCCCCGATGGTTGGCATGGCGAGGTCGCCCGACTACATGACCAACTCCCCCACCCTCGGGCCGTGGTGCGATGGGGTGTCGTGGTGCAGGGGACTGAGCGGTCCACCTTTGCCTCGGTCCTGTCTGACGCCGACGCCACCCCTGTCGTGCAGCAGGTCCAACGGGAACTGCTCGAGGGGACGCGCGCCAGCAGTCCCCCGTTGGGTCCGGCACAGGCACCGGTGGAGTGGCAGGGGGTCGGGCCGCACGGCCAGGGGGGTGAGGGGATGATGGGCGGTCACCCCTACGGTCGTCCGATGGCGATGACTGGCCCGGACCTGCGCGACGGCCTGCAACTGGACCTGCTCAAGGCGACGCTTGGCCCCTTTCTGGCGTCGTGGTGGCCACCGGGACTGATCCTGGACGTGGCCCTGCAGGGTGACGTGCTGGCCCAGGTGGCAGTTGCGGATGCGCGGCCCTTCGCACGGCGGCTGGACGGAGCGGCGGTTGACATCGACCCGGGTCCCCCCACAGCGACCGAGATCGTGACCGACATGCTGGTGGCAGTCGGGCATCCCGTCTTGGCCCGCCGCTGGCTATTGGCCGATACGGCCGGTCGAAGACGTCTGGCTGGTCGGGTGCGGTGGACCTTCTCGGGTTTCAGCGGCACACGTGGCCACAACGCGGATGATGGTCATGATCTGCCATCCCTGGCCGCCCGTTGGGTATCGGCCGCAACGGATCGGGACGATCTGCCGGAGCGACCGCTGGCGGGAGTGATCGCTGTCCCGCGACTGCCACAGCTGTTGACCGGACTGACCTGGCGGGAAGCCGCGGTGACCATCGCCGGACTGGGACTGGATCTCAGCCACCCTGATGCGGCCGCAGAACCCACACCGACCGATACGGTCTCCGCCACCGCACTGCGGGCCCGTCCATGATCGGCACAGCGATTCATCCGCTGCTTGCCGGACCGGTCACCATCCTGGTGCTGCTGGGTGGCGCGTACCTCACCGCCACCCTCGTCGGGCTGCGCACGCCCAACCTGGGCGGTCGGCTTGCCCTGCGTCTGCCCGCAGCGCGAGCCGCCGTCTGGCTGCAGCAGAGCGTCACGACAACCGAACGCCCCGACGGTGTCCTGTGGTGGTTCGCCCCGGCCGGCTATCTGGGCTGCGCCGCCCTGGCCCTGAGCGTGATCCCATTCGGGCGTGACGCTGCGATTGCTGATGTCGGTACGGGCATCGTGGTCTTCGGCGTCGGCGAGGTGTTGGCGATCGTCTGCGTGCACCTGCAGGGATGGAGTCCGAACAGCCTGCTTCCCCTCATCGCGACAAGCCGCTACCTGGCGGTGATGCTCAGCTATGAACTGATCAGCATGTTCGTGCTGATCGCCGCAGCCCTGCCGGCCGAATCGTTGTCGATCGGGCAGATCGTCGCCTCGCAAGCGGAGGTCTGGAACGTGGTTCGCCAACCTCTCGGCCTGCCCCTGTTCGCCATCGTTGCGTTGGGAATCAGCACGTGGGGGCCCTTTGAGTTAGCCATCGGCGCCGACACCGCGGGCGGGGTACTCGCCGAGGCGTCCGGACGGAACCGACTGGTCTGGGAGGTCGGCCGTCACGCCCTGCTGTTCGTCTTTGCGGCAATGGCCGCTGCAGTCTTTCTAGGCGGTTGGCACGGGCCGCTGCTGCCGGGCTGGCTGTGGATGGCCCTCAAGACGATGACGGTGCTGTGGGGGCTGGTGTGGCTGGGTGACCGGCTGCCACGCTGGTCGGCGGAGCGTCTGGTGCTGGTGACCTGGACCGTCCTGCTGCCTCTCAGCTTCGCCGATCTGGCCATCGCGGGCATCGTGGCTCTACCGTGAACCGACGCTCATGAGCGGGCTGTGGGCAGACCTGGCCTTCTGGGTCTTCGCCATTGCTGCCGTGTGGTTCGGCTTGCGCGTCTTTGTGACCGATTCGATGATCCGCGCCAGCTATGCGTTGTTGGCATCATTTCTGAACGTGGGTGCCATCCTGGTGCTGCTGCTGGCCGAGTACGTCGGGGTGGCCCTGCTGTTCATGATGACCGTCGAGATGGTCGTCATGGCCCTGTTCATGGTCATGTTCATGATGAATCCAGCCGGGCTCAACCCGATGCAGATGGTTCATCAGCATCGCTGGTCAATCGCCGCGGGCGCGTTGACCGCCGGCGGCCTCGCGGTCGGTCTGACCGTCCCGACCTGGCCCGACCGTCAGTTGACATCCGCGCAGGGCACCATCGAGGCGTTGGGACATGAATTGCTGGGCGGGTCGATGCTGGTGTTTGAATCGGTGGGTGTGACGTTGCTGGCCACGATGGTGGGCGCGGTGGTGCTGTCCAGTGCTCGCGGACGATTCAGTGCAGACGCCGCAGAGGGATCAATCCCTCCGCCATTGGATCCCGATGATCCGGACAGTTGGGCGCATGCCGAACCGGAGACTGACGACTCCGACCACGACCACGCTGGCCACATGATGGCGGACCAGGGGGAGCACGGGTGAGCCTGGTCTCGGTGTTGCTGGTTGCCTCGGCACTGCTGGGGATCGGTGTCTACGGCGCGTTGTCCCAACAGTCATTCGTGATGATCATGATGGGTCTGGAACTGATGGTGAACGGTGCCCTGCTGGCGGGTGCGGGGCTGTGGCGCTGGACCGGCGCAGGCTCGCCGCAGGGACAGGTCCTGTTGATCATGGCCCTGGCCGTCATGGCCATCGAAATGACCTTGGGCTTTGCCATGGTGGTCGCGGTGTACCGCGCCAGACAGGCCGACGTCACCGAGTCGGTCGCGGATCTGAAGGGATGAATCCACTGCTGATCGCCGCGGTCGCCATCCCCCTCCTTGGTGGTCTGGCGCTGTGGACCGGGGGCGGGACGTGGTCACGCGCCCGTCTGGCCCTGACCTCTGGGGCCCTCGTGGGTCTGATGGGTGCAGTCGTGGTGGCGGCGGTGGTCACCGGCGGTCAGACCCGCATCGCCTGGGGCAACGGCCTAGAGCTGGTGCTGGCTATAGAAGGGCCGGTGGCGGTCATGCTGACGGTGGTGACCGTGATCACCGCGGCCGTGGTCGTCTACGCCGCAGGGCACGAACCAGTAGAGGGGTTAGCCCGACTGCTGGGACTGCTGATCACCTTCGCAGGAGCCATGGTGTTGCTGGTTCTCGCCGCCGATCTGCTGACGTTGATGATCGGCTTTGAACTGACCGCCGCGGCATCGTGGGGATTGATCGCCCACGACTGGCGCGACCCAGACGCCGCCCCCGCAGCCGCGCACGCCTTCAACGCCACGCGGATCGGCTCGCTGGGACTGCTGGCCGCCGCCGGCGCTGCCTTGGCTGGCACGGGCTCACTGCAGTTTGCTGACCTGTCGACGTTGAACGGATGGCCGGCGCAGGTGTTCGCAGCCGGAATGCTGGTCGCTGCGGCTGCCAAGTCTGCCCAGGTCCCCTTCTCACCCTGGCTGACCTCGGCGATGGCCGGGCCGACACCTGCCTCGGCGCTACTGCACTCCGCGACAATGGTGGCTGCGGGCGCTTGGGCCTTGATCCGCCTGGCCGAGCCCTTGAGCACCGTCGGCTGGTTCGGGCCCGCGGCGATTGTTCTTGGGTTACTGACCGCGCTGAGTGGTGGGATCTCCGCTGCGCTCCAGCCGCGAGCCAAGCATCTGCTGGCGGCATCGACCTCCGCGCAGTACGGCCTGATGATCGCCGCGGTCGGTGCCGGCGTGGCGGGTGCCGCCATGGTCCACCTGGTCGCCCACGCCGTGGTGAAGGCCCTGCTGTTCCTGGTCGCCGGCGTCGCACTGTCGGCCACGGGTTCCCCCTACCTGTCCGACCACGGCCTGTGGCGGCTGCGGCGTGTTGCCATTCCGGCCTGGATCGGCGCACTCGGGCTGGCGGCCGTCCCGCCGCTGGCTGCGGCGTGGTCCAAGGAGCAGGTCATCGCTGCCCTGGGGCACGCCGCGCCCGCGTGGGCCGTGATCGGAGCCATCGCCGGCGGTCTTTCGGCGGTCTATGCCCTTCGATTCGCCTGGCTGGGTTTTGGTCCGCCATCCACCGCTGAGGAACCAGACCGCGTCGGCGCGAACGCCGTCGGCACGACAGAGACCTGGGCCATCGGTGGCCTGGCTGTGATCGCCCTGTTGGGGGGCGTGTTCTGGGTCATACCTCATGACACGGCCGCGCGGGTGACGGGGCTGCGGCTGATCGAGGGACAACCGTGGGAGTTGGCACTGTCGCTGGGACTGTTGGTGGTGGCCGCTCTAGGTGTCTTGCGCGCTGCCCGCCGCGGCCGTTTGGCACGGCCCGATGAATCGGTGCTGGCCGACTGGTGGGGACTGCCTACGGTGTTGCGACGAGCCGTGGTCGACCCTGGTTTGGCCCTGTCGGCACGCGCTGCGGCCTTTGACACCCGTGCCGTTGATCGCGGTGTGGATCTGGTTGCCGCCGGTACCGCCGCACTGTCCCGGTGGTGGGGGCGGATGGCGGATCTGGGTGTGGATGACCTGGTCGGTGGCCTGAGCCGGCTGACCATCACCACCGCGGCGGTGTCGGTGGGAACCGACGACCGGGCCATGGACGGCACCGTTGAGGCGTTGGCCAGCGGCGTCGGCGATGCCGGCCGCGATGTCAGGCGCAGCCACACCGGCATGGCCCAGCACTACTACGCCATCGTCATCGCGGGGCTCGGACTGACCATTCTGCTGTTGGTACTACTTAGGTGAACAGATGCTGACCCTTGCGATCCTTCTTCCCCTGATCGGGGCGATCGCCTATGCGGTGTCCCCACGACTACCCGACCGATTGGCCCGACCGGTCGCCATCGTCGTGGCCGCGGTGCCACTGATGCCCCTCATCGTCGTCTGGGCCGCCTTCGACCATTCCGGACCTCTGTTCCAGAGCGTCGAGTCGGTTCCCTGGATCCCGACGGTGGGTGCCTCCTTCACCCTTGGGGTGGACGGCATCGCCCTTCCGATCGCGGTGATGTCGGTCCTGCTATTCGTTGCCGCCATCGCCTATCCGGTTGAGGACGACGGGCGACTGCGCAGCTACCTGGCCTGGATGCTGTTCCTGGAGGCGGTGTCACTGGGCTTGTTCCTGGCGCTGGACCTGTTGCTGTTTTACGTCTTCTTCGATCTGTCCCTGGTCGGCATGTACTTCCTGATCGCACGGTGGGGGCACGGTGACGCAAAACGGGTCGCGCTGAAGTTCTTCATCTACACCCTGTTCGGGTCCCTCGTCCTGCTGCTCGGTATTCTCTCACTGGCCCTGGCTGGCCCGGAGGTCACCTTTGACCTGCCGACGTTGATCGGCAAGCAGCCATTGGCCGGTGATGGTCTACGCGCGGGTCTGACACTGTTGGCCATCTTGGTCGGACTGGCCGTCAAGACCCCGCTGGTACCGGTCCACACGTGGTTGCCGGTGGCCCATGTGCAGGCACCCGCCCCTGCCTCGACCATCCTTGCCGGGGTCCTGTTGAAGATGGGCGTGTTCGGGATGATTCGGATCGCCTACGCGCCGATGGCTGACACGTTCGGGCGCTACGCCGTGTGGTTGGGGGCTGTTGCGGTCATCTCGATCATCTGGGGTGCGCTGGTGGCACTGGGCCAGACCGACATCAAACGCCGGATCGCCTACACCTCGATCACACATATGGGGTACTCGGTGTTGGGCATCGCCGCCGCCGGAATGGTCGGGTCCGGGCAGGCCTACCGTCTGGCGCTGGCCGGTGCGACCCTGGAGATGGTTGCCCATGGCTTCATCACCGGCGCGCTGTTTCTGATCACCGGGTCGTTCTGGCACCGTGCACACGACTACTCGATGGCGAATTTCGGAGGACTGGCGGCGATGGCACCGCAACTGACCGCCGCGACGATCCTGGCCAGCTTCGCAAGCCTGGGACTCCCTGGCCTGGCGGGCTTCGTCGCGGAGTTCCAGATTTTCACCGGCACCCTGGCAGTCCAGCCCGTCCTCGCTGGACTGGCCCTACTCGGGGTGCTGCTGACGGCAGTCTTGTTTCTGCAGATGATTCAACAGGTGTTCTTTGGCCCCGCACCCACCACCCTCACCGATTTCGCTGACCTCAGCACCGCGGAGCGCCTGCCACTGGCGTTGCTCCTGATCCCCGTGGTGGTCATCGGGGTCGCACCCTCCTTCGTGTTGGGTCCGATGGCGGCCACCGCTGACGCGCTGGCAAGGATGGTGTCATGACGGGGGTCGGGTACCTGGCCCCCGAGATCATCATCGTGGTCGGAGCGATGCTGACGGTGCTCCAGGCCGCGTTCACGTCGCAGCGCCACCAGGCAAGAGTGGCCTTCACCGCGTTGGTCATGCTGACAGCCGCTGCGGTGGTGTCGGTGCTGATCCAGCAGACGACGGCCCCGACGCTGACGTTGCATTCGACGTGGGTCATGGACGACATCACCAGCATCGCCCGACTTGGTGTCCTCGCCGTGGCGGCGTTGACGGTGCTGCTCAGTCCACAGTGGCTGCGCAGTGACCAACGACATGGCGAGTGGTACGGCGTCATCCTGTTCGGCACTGCCGGGTCATTGATGATGGCGGGTGCCGCCGATGTGATGGAACTGCTGATCGGCGTCTTGTTGTCAAGCGTCACGACCGTCGTGATGGTCGGCTACCACCGTCGCTCCGCCGCCTCCACCGAAGCTGGTATCAAGACCTTCCTGGTCGGCAGCCTGGCCAATGTGTTGCTGCTGGTCGGCATCACCCTGTTCTACGGATTGGCCGGAACCACCGCCTATGACCAGGCACGCGGCCCGCTGACCACGGCCGACCCCGCGCTGGTTCTGATCATGGTCGCCCTGATCATCGTTGGCCTGACCTTCAAGATCGGCGCGGTCCCGACGCACAGTTGGCTGCCCGACGCGGCTCAGGGCGCGCCCGCCCCGGCGGCGGCGTTCGTGACCGTCGCTCCCAAGATCGGTGCAACCATCGGGCTGTTCAGACTCCTGAGCGTCCTGCCGGTCGACGGCGTGCCGTGGCCCGTGCTGGTCGCCGTGGTCGCTGCGGTCACGATGACGGTCGGCAACCTTGCCGCCATGTGGCAGGACGACGTGCGCCGGCTGCTGGGCTGGTCCAGTGTGTCCCAGGCGGGGTATGCGCTGATGCCGTTGGTCGTGATCGGTCGCGACCCGCAGGCTGCCAGCGCCCTGGTCGTGTTCCTGCTGGGCTACGCGGCGGCCCAGATGGGTGCCTTCGCCGTTGTGGTCCAACTACGCGGCCGCACGCGTCTGGCTGACTACGACGGACTGGCGACGCGCCACCCGTGGCTGGCTGCGGTATTGGTGTTGTCACTGTTGTCCCTGGTGGGGATCCCTCCCACTGCGGGTTTTGCCGGCAAGCTATTGATCTTCGCCGTCACGCTGCAAGGCGGGTTCGCCTGGCTGGCCGTGGTGGCGGTCCTGAACACGGTCGTCTCCCTGTTTTACTATCTGCGAATCCTGGCCCCGGTGGCCTTCGCTCCCGCACCCGACCGGATGCCGGTGCTGCACCGGTGGGCTGGCGTGGCGGTGATGCTGAGCGCCGCCGCGACGGTGATCCTGGGAATCGGTGTTCAGGCGGTGTTGATGGTGGTGTCGGGCGCGCCGCCCCTTCCGTCCTGACGCGGGGCCAACCGGTGGGGAACGGCGATGACATCGAAGTCGACTGCCGCAATCACGTCCCCATGGTGCACTCGCGCCTCATCCGCGAACCCTTCTGAGTCCTCATACCGCTGCGAGTAGTGGGCCAGGACCAGGCGTCGCACACCTGCGGCGGCGCCGACCTCACCGGTCTGACCGGCAGTCATGTGGCCGTAGGCCTGGGCCAGATCCTCATCGCCCCCGCGATAGGTCGACTCGATGACGGCCAGGTCGCAGCCCGCGCCCAACCAGCCGATTGCATCACACACCCGCGTGTCCATCACGAATGCAAAGGACTGTCCCGATCGGGGGGTGCTGATCTGCTCGGCCAGGATGCGGCGACCATCCACGACGGCCTGCCCCTCCCGCAGGATCTGTCCAATAACGGGCCCCTCAAGGCCCAACCGTTCCAGACGCAAGGGGTCTACCGCCCGGTCGTCTGGTTCCTCAAGCCGATAGCCCAGGGTCGGCACCCGATGGTCCAACGGGTGTGAGACCAGGCGCATGCCATTGCCCAAGTGCGTCGTCGTGTGTCCATCGGTGGGTAGCGGAACCCGCCGCACCTCGACATCGCCGTCTCCCACGCCGATGCTGAACAGGTGATCCAGATGGGGCGTGGCTTCCCGCGGATACAAGACGGTGACCGGCTTGGTGCGCTGATCAAGCGCCATTCGTTGCAACACCCCTGGCAGTCCGATGTTGTGATCGGCGTGCTCGTGCGTGATTGCAATGTGGGTGATGCTCGATGAGCGGACATCAGCCAACAGCATCTGACGCTGGGTCCCCTCGCCTGGGTCAAACAGGATCCCGGCGCCATCCCAGCGCAACAGATACCCGTTGTGATTGCGCTCACGTGTGGGAGCCTGACCTGCTGTCCCCAGCACAACCAGTTCGCGTGGCACCGGCAACACCCTATCGCGGGGAGCCTGTACCTCGATTTCGTCAGGCCACGTCCTGCGAGGGATAGTGCTCGGCCCATGTCCGCTTGCGCCTGACGGTCGCCCGGGGAATGACATGGCTACGCCACGGCTGCGGAGGGTCTTGGAACTCCCACACAAACCCGGCAGCGGAGGTGTCGCCCGCAGCGCCCCCAGGTGGTGCCGTGTGGCCTGTCGAACCGGTGCATTGGCCGCACGGTGTGGGGTCACCTGAGTCCAATGCATCCCGTGACCGGGCGCGGGCTACCTGTCCGCAGTGGGGGCACGTGCCGGTGATCGGTCCGCGTCCGGCAAGGTGTCGCAGTTGCTGCTCTGATCCCACGGCCAGGTGCAGTGCCATGGTTGACACCTCAGGCATGCGCCAATAGGCATGGCGGATCACGGATCGCTGTTCCTCAGGGTCCAGGTGTTCCATGATCTCCGCGAGTAACTGGGCGGTGTCCTGGCTATCGCCCTCGGTGTACATGGCATGCAAGTGCAGGCGTCGGAGTGCGGTCACGAAGTCCATGCCGGGACGGTACGCACAGACGTGCCTGCTGCGCGGAAGGAAATTGGTCAGCCTGAGGACAACTTCCCCCTGGGCTGATTCGACGGTGATGCGGGAGCAACTGAGAGTCGCGGCTCTGCTAGCGTCGCGATGTTGGAGGATCCCCAGGCCGAGGCCCTACGTTGGGCGCTGCGCCAGATCGAGCACGAGGTCGGACCGGTCAGCGGCGGGCGTGAACGCATCGCCGGGACTGCCCCGGGCTGGCGGCTGAAGTTGCACGTTGCTGGCGTCGGACCGGTCTTTGCCAAGATCGCCGACGGCGGCGACAGCAGCCGGCTGGCCATCGGGGCCGAGGCTGCCCTGCTGACCACCGTCCGGCACCGGCACATGCCACACGTCGTCGCGGCTGACCCGACCTCTGACGTGCCCTGGATGCTGCTGACCGACATGTCTGATGCCCAATGGCCGCCGCCATGGCCGGACGAGGCTGGATTGAACCGGCTGTGGAAAGCCATGCGGCGCATCTCACGCGTTCAGCCCCCTGGCTGGCTGACCCAACCGTCAGACATTGATCCCTGGCAGACCCTGTTGGCCCGCGACGACGAGGGGGCGCCGGATGACAACTGGTGGCGGGAACACGCCGAAGCACTGGCGGCCGCGGCCACGGTGACCATCGCCGGAACCGACCTGGTCCACGGTGACCTCGGTTCGGGCAATCTGTGCTGGGACTCCGGTCGTCCTGTGCTGGTGGACTGGTCTGACGCCTATGTCGGCAACGCCGAGATGGACATGGTGACGGTGGCAATCGACATCGCCCACAGCGACGGACGTCGAGTCCAGCCTCCCGTCGCCAATCTGCCGGCATGGCTGGCCAAGATCGCCGGGCTGCTGGTCAGCGCCTCGTTGCGCCCTGCCTGGCCTGGTCTTGGTGGCCAGCAGGTGCGTGACGAACAACAAGCCCTTGCTCGCACGGCTGTGCGGTGGGCGGTGGAAACCCAACCGGCCCCTCACTCCCCCAACCCCCTTCACTCCCCCAACTCCCCTCAGTCCCCCAACTCCACACATTGAACATGACAGTGAGGCAAACGGCGTACAGCGAGTCATAACCCAAGGTCAGCCGGACCTGGTCGCACACATCGACCACAGTCGACCCGGCCCGACGACCGCTCCCTGGTCAATGTGTGCGGGAGGGCCGGAGGGAGGGCCGGCGGGAGGGCCGGAGGAGGCGGAGGCGGAGGCGGAGGCGGCGAATGTGTGCGGGAATGCGGCGGCGGAAGCGTCCGGGAGGCCGTCGGTGTCAATCCTTTTCCCTCGCAGACACGAACAGATTACGATTCATATGATCACCAAACGCCTCTACGCCGCCCTCGCAGGACTCCTCGCAACCGTCGCCGCTCTGTCAGTCGGTGAGCTCGCCGCCGGACTCATCAGCTCCTGGTACTCACCAGTTGAGGCCGTGGGTGACCGGTTCATCTTCTACACCCCACAGACGCTGAAGCAGTTTGCGATCGACATCTTCGGGACCAACGACAAAGTGGCGCTGATCGGCGGGACTCTGGTCGTCACGCTGATCTTCGGCGCACTCCTGGGCGTCATAGGACGCAACCGACTGCCCCTGGCCTGGGCCGGCATTGCCCTGTTCGGCGTGATCGCAACTGCGGCCTCCACTGTGGAGGAAGGGCTGCTGTCCAGCATCCCCAGCGTCCTCACCGTCGTGGCGGGCATTCCGCTGCTGACCCTGCTACTGAAGCTTGCTCCCACCCACGCCGCCTCCACCACGACCGAACCCGCAGACTCCCGCACGGAAGACGACGCGGAGTCCAGGGTGCCCGAGGTCGCCGGCTCAGGAGATCGCCGCAAGTTCCTGGCCCTCTCCGGTGGCATGGTCGTGGCCTCGGCTGCCGCCGTCACCGCCGGCCGGGCACTGGTTGCCGCCCGAGGATCAGCGGTTGCCGACACTCGCAATGAAATCGCCAGCCAGATCGGTCGCACCGAGGCACCAGCAGCCGGGGCGACCGAAGGCAGCACCAGGGCTCTGGGAGTCGTCGATGAACCCCTCCCCCCGCTGCCCTCGGGCGTTGACTTTGGCATCGATGGACTGGCTCCGTTCCAGACCACTGATGAGGACTTCTACCGAATCGACATCGAGCTGTCGACGCCCCAGATCAGCCCCGACGACTGGACCCTGCGGATCCACGGGATGGTGGACAACGAGCTTGAGTTCGGCTACGAGGAGCTGTTGCGACGCGACGACCTGATCGAGGCCGACATCACCATGACCTGCGTGTCCAACGAGGTCGGTGGCAGCCTGATGAGCAGCGGGCGCTGGACCGGCGTGCCCCTGACGACCCTGCTGGAAGAGGCAGGCGTGCAATCCGGTGCCGACCAGATCGTGGGCCGCGACGACGGCGACTTCAGCACCGGCTTCCCGGTTCAGACTCTTGATGACGGTCGCCCGGCCATGCTTGCGCTGCTGTTCAACGGCGAACCGCTCTCCCCCGAACGCGGGTTCCCCGCCCGCGTCGTGGTTCCCGGCCTGTATGGCTATGTCTCGGCAACCAAGTGGATCCGTGAGATCGAGCTGACCACGTTCGCCGACTTCGACCAGTACTGGGTCGATCGCGGCTGGGACGCCGAGGCACCGATCAAACTGCAATCACGCATCGACGTTCCCCGGCCGCTGGAACGCGTCCCAGCGGGTGACATCATGGTCGCAGGGGTTGCCTGGGACCAGACCGTCGGCATCGAGAAGGTCGAGATCAAGATTGATGACGGCGAGTGGCAGGACACCGAGCTTGCCGAGGAGTTGAACCTCATCACCTGGCGTCAGTGGAGGTTCCCCTGGATGGTCACCGAGCCCGGCAACTATCGCCTGATGGTGCGCGCGACAAACAAGGCAGGCGAGGTCCAGACCGACGAACGCCAACCGCCCTTCCCCAATGGGGCCAGCGGCTTGATGACACTGTTGGCCAGCGTCAGCGACGCCTGATCGCACGCTGGCAGCACCGAATACCTGTCACATAAGCGGCAATCTCTGCTTCTCAGCAACGCCGTCGCAGTCCTACCCCTCACCTACCCCTCACCACAAGGAATCCTCCTCATGCGTTCTGTCCTGAAACTCCGCAGCGTCCTGCTGCTCGTCGTCTTTGCACTGGTTGCCGGAGCGTGCTCCTCTGATGATGGCGCCACGACCGACGCGAGCGGTGCCGCCTCCGATGAGGCCACGGCTGGCGAAGGCGACTCTTCCACGATTTGTGACGCCGACGGACTGGTTACCGCGGTCGAAAGCGGTGCGGAACAGGGCACGTTGGCCGGCATGGCCGATGACCCGGTGGCCACTGCGGCATCCAGCAACCCGGTCCTGACGACGCTGGTCACGGCAGCTACCGCCGCCGGCCTGGTCGACACGCTGAACAGCGCCGCCGAGTTGACCGTGTTCGCCCCCACCGACTGCGCCTTCGCAAACATGGACCCCGCCACCCTGGACGCCGCACTGGCCGACCCCTCAGGGCTGCTGACCACCGTGCTGGGCTACCACGTCCTGACCCAGCGTCTGTCCACCGATGAACTGAACGGGGACTTCACCTCCTTCACCAACGAGCCCATCACCATCAACGGGACCGACGTCGCCGGTCAGGCCACCATCCTGGTGCCCAACATCATGACCGCCAACGCGACCGTGCACCTGATCGACACCGTCATGATCCCCCCGAGCGTGGCCAACGCCGCCCCCGCCGATGAGGCTGCGGCGCCTGCTCCGACCGCTCCGACCGAAGCAGCTGCTGCTCCTGCCGACTCCTCGACCATCTGTGACACCGACGGCCTGGTCGCCGCGGTCCAGGGTGGCGCCAGTGAAGGCACCCTTGAGGGCATGGCCGATGACCCCGTCGCCACCGCCGCCTCCAACAACCCGGTACTGACCACGCTGGTCACCGCCGTCTCCGCCGCCGGCCTGGTCGACACGCTGAACAGCGCCCCCGAACTGACCGTGTTCGCCCCCACCGACTGCGCCTTCGCAAACATGGACCCCGCCACCCTGGAGGCCGCGCTGGCCGATCCTCAGGGTCTATTGACCCAGGTCCTGGCCCTGCACGTCATCCCCGGCATGCGTCTGACCCAGGCCGAACTGGCGGGTGACTACACCAACTTTGATGGTTCGATCACCAACGTCAACGGCGGGTCGGTGAACGGACAGGCCAACATCGTCGTGCCTGACATCATGACCGCCAACGCCACCGTGCACCTGATCGATGCGGTCCTGCTGCCCACCGGCTGATCTCGTCTTAAGCGATCTCCGCGGCCGACCATCTTCTGATGGCCGGCTGCGGCCATTTCGAGCCCGTCTGAGACGGGTCTGTAACCATTCCGTAAGAACCTCGATTACCCAGTCAAACAGCGGCGCAAGGGCCGGTCTCCAGGGCCGGTCAGGCCCGGACGGGAACCGATGGGCACGCCGCGACCGCCGCAGTAACGAATCACTTACAAGTCCCAAATCCCCCCATGCAATGGAGTAGATGAAAATGAAGTTGTCCCGTATCCCCAAGATCATGCTGCTGCTGATGATCATGGCAGTGTTCGCGACGGCCTGTGCCGCCGATGACACCACCGCCACGAGTGACTCAACCGAGGCAATGGCCGACGAGCCAACCGACGCGATGGCCGACGAGCCGACCGATGCGATGGCCGATGAGCCGACCGACGCGATGGCTGATGAGGGCGACTCCTCCACCATCTGTGACACCGACGCCCTGGTCGAAGCCGTCGAAGGCGGCACCGAAGAAGGCACCCTGGCCGGCATGGCCG
>JBPCKA010000121.1:0-3161 GCA_051004735.1 Euzebya sp.
AGCTGGTCATGCGCCTCCCACGACACCACTCGAGACACCGCGGCAAGGTCCTGGACCTCACGTGCTGGCCAGTCCTCGGGATCGCCTGCGAGCACCGCGAACGTAGTGGCGATCAAGGGCAGCTGCCTGACCTTGCCGAGCGTGCGGTAGGCCTCTGACACGTACAGGGTCGTACTGCCACCCGCCGGCAGCGTCTGCAGCGCCGCCGTGTGACCGTTGGGGGTCACCGTCAACGACGGCCGATATGACTGCGTCTCCGACAGGTCGAGCACAGGGCGACGTCGCACCCTGGCCCCCGGCAGCCGCCGCTCGAGCATCTGGGCGACCTGCTCGTCGAACGACAGGTCCTCATCAACCGCCGCGCGGCTGCGGTGCCACGCACCCGCCACCAGTATCGCGCTCGTCAGGTCGATGATGAGCGCACCGACGTCATCAGCGCGGCCGCGAATCTCCAACGCTAGGTCACTGTTTACGTCGACGTTCCACGGCTTGACCGCCTGTTCCATCGAGTATTTCGAGACGGCCCGGTTGCGATCGCGCAGATGCCACACGGTCGACGACAGGTCGCTGACCATCACCCGCTCGCCGTAGTCAGCCAGCACCACCGACAGCCCATCACCGTTGTCCCGGTACATCGGTAAGTCCAAGACATACTCGTTGCTGCGGTCGGACATCATTGTGCACCGCAGGTCGGTCCAGCGGTCCAGGATCTGGCGCCGCCAGTCGCTGCAGCCGTTCAAGCCGCACCGACCAAGGGCGGGCCCGCCTCAGGCAGCGGCGGATACCACCGCACCGTCGTGACGATCCCTACCTCGTCACAGAAGGCGTAGAAGACGCCCTTCAGCCGTTGCAGCGCCCGTTGCCGGTCCTCTTCCACCTCGGGGATGTCGTCGGGCTCGTAGCGCGAGACGTCGCCTAGTGTGCTGTCCGGTTGTAGCGGTGCATAATTGCTATGCGCCGGTATTGATTGCCCGGCAGTAGCTGCCGAGGCGGTCAAGGATGTCGTCGGCGGTCTTGTGCCAGACGAAGGGTTTGGGGTCGTCGTTCCATACGTCGGCCCAGGCCAGGATGTCATCGGCCAGTTGTTTGGTGGTGGTGTGGGTGGATCGTCGCAGGAGTTTGGTGGTCAGGGCGGAGAACCAGCGTTCGACCAGGTTCATCCATGATCCGTAGGTGGGGGTGAAGTGCAGGTGAAATCGGCGGTGGCGGAGCAGCCAGCGGTGGACCTTGGGGGTCTTGTGGGTTGAGAGGTTGTCTAGCACGAGGTGGACGGCGAGGTCGTCGGGGACTTCGCGGTTGATCTGGGTGAGGAATGCGATGAAGTCATCGGCGGTGTGGGAGCTGCGGATGTCGGTGATGACGGTGCCAGCGGCGATGTCGAGGGCGGCGAACAGGTCCACGGTGCCGTGACGTTTGTAGTCGTGGGTGGCCCGTTGGGGGGTGGTGGGCAGCAGTGGCAGGATCGGGGCGGTGCGGTCCAATGCCTGGATCTGTGGTTTCTCATCGACGGCGAAGACCACAGCGGCCACTGGCGGGTTGAGGTACAGACCGACGATGTCGCGGACCTTCTCGATCAGGTCGGGGTCGGGGGAGACCTTGAAGGAGTCCTGCTTCCAGGGTTTGAGCCCGAAGGCTCTCCAGACCTCAGCGATGGTGGTCTTGCTGATTCCGTGCTTGTCGGCCAGGCCGCGGGTGGACCAGTGGGTGGCGTCGGCCGGTGCGGTTTCCAGGGTGTCGACCACGATGGCTTCGATGACGTCATCTCCGATGGTGCGCGCTGCCCCGGGTCGGGGCGCGTCGATGAGGCCGTCCAACCGGTCCTGAGCAAAGCGACCACGCCATTTCGCGGCGGTGGTCGGGTGACAGCCCTCGGCTTGGGCGATCGCGGTGTTGGAGCGACCCTCGTCACAGGCCAGCACGATCCGAGATCGCAACGCCAAGGCCTGAGACGAGGAAGGCCGGCGGGCCCAGCGGCCCAACGTTTCTCGTTCGGTCTCGCTCAGCTTGATCTGGATGGTTGGACGTCCGCGTGTTGCCATGGTGAGGCCTCCAAGTTCAGCAGGTACACCACGACAAACACAACCGTCAGAACCCAAAATTCCCCGATTCCAATAATATTCGACGTATTTCCCGGACAGCACACTAGTGCATCAGTCCAATAGTGCTTGTGGGTGACGGGCTCGATCGGCTCACGACGCCGCCGGTCTCGACTGGGCTCGGGGGCGTGCGCGCTGTTCACGCACAGTCGCCACAGGCACTCCCCGGACACCCGGTGGAGTACCACCATCACCGGCCGGTGTAGCAGCCGCGGGGACACGTGCGCGATGAACTGCAGCGGCGCTCCGAGGTCGTTGTCGATCGGTAGCCGGAACCCCCACTGGCCCCCTTGCCACACCCAGACGATCTCGCCGTCCATCTTCATGCCCCGACGCTCGAGCACGCTGCGAGCCCGCTCGTCGATCGCGCGCTCGGGAACCTGCCTCATTCCGTGGCCTTGCCAATGGTGAAGTACTCGTAGAGGGCGCCCAGGGCGCCGGCTTGCTCGGAGGTCAGGCGGACGCCGCTGCACAGCTGCCGAAGTCGGGCCTGCGACTCGTTGACCGCCCCTCGCTCGTCCGGCAGTTCCCACCCCGCCGGCACTGGCAGTTTGTGACGGTGCAGGTCAAGGGCGGCCTGCGCCACCGTGGTCAGCATCTCCTGCCCCGGCCGCTTGATCTCCTTCGCGCTCGATCGGACCCAGCCAGGGCTGGGGACGTCGGCCGCTCGGCGACCTGAGGCAAGGACCAGGACCTACGCAGCCGCGAGTCCCTGATCCGCGCACCACAACCGTCGTCACACGCGCATCGTGCGCCCATCAAGGTCGGGCGGCCTGGTCGGCCTGGGCTTTGAGACCGCATTTGTCCTTCGGCATAAACGACACCCATAGGTTCACTGGTAGACCGCAGTACATCCTCCAGACTGCGAGGTGTCAAAGTGTTGCATCCCCCAACACTTTATGCAGGCCCGGCACCGTGAACTTCCGCCTGGAGCGTGCAATTCCGGACGACGAACCGGTCGATTACGACGAGCAGGCTATCGAGGTGGTCCGTCAAGAGTGGGCGTTCAGGGAGTCGACAATCTGCGCGAGGAACCGCCGCGCGGCCGCGGCGACGCACCCGTGG
>JBPCKA010000122.1:0-26672 GCA_051004735.1 Euzebya sp.
CTCCCGACTGTGAGAAGACCGTCGGTGCAGACGCTCCCAACTCGGTCGTGGACGCGAACGTGTTGCCGGACGCGCTGGTGAGGTCCTCGGGGTAGGAGAAGCCCGATGGGAAGTTCTCGGTGTTGTAGTGGGACGTAAAGTCGGCGTTGACGAACTGCGGCGTCAGTCGCACGGTCACCGGCACGTCGTCCGGTAGCGCTTCAGTCAGGATGAGTTCGTAGGAGTTCTCCACCGGTGCCGCCTCAGGCCCCGACTGGATGGTGAACTGCTCGTCGGCGACCAGGTTCCCGCCGGCGAAGACCGTCAGGTTGACGGTGGTCACAAAGACCTGGCCCTGGGCAGAGCTGAAGTACCACGTGAAGTCCACCGGCGTGTCGTCGGGCAACGTCTCGGGCAGCGTGCCGGTCCAGAAGATCCCGCCCCGTTGGGTCTCCGCGCCCTTCGGCGCGGTGGTCTGACCACCGGCGGTGCGCTGGGTCTGCTCAGGACCGGACGGCTGACCGGGCGCGAACGTGGCACTCGGGTTGCCATCAGCCTTGTTCACCTGGTCATCGCCACCCGTACTGGTGAAGAACATCGTCGTCATCGGCGGTGGGGCGCTGGGGTCGCCCGCACCGATGAAGAAGTCGTACCCGGCACCGTCGTTGTCGTCTGTCGTCTGGGCGCCGTTGCACGCCGCCGAGCGGACCCCGAACTCGTAGTCGGCGTTCGGGTTCAGACCCAGCACCTGCACCCCGTGGACCGTGGACAGGGCATTGGTGCCGACCTGGGTGAACGCATCGTCGGACCCCGCCCGGCGGTACAGCACGGTCGAGTCGCTGGGCACGTCGGTCAGCCAGCTGACCGTCACAGAATCCTCAGTCAGTCCCGGCTGGACCCCGACCTGCTGGATCGTGGGCGCCGGCGCGTCGGGGTTGCACGGTTCTGGGCTGGAGGCGGGTCCCTCTCCCTCGGAGAGGTTCAACACCAGCCGGGGCCGCAGATCAGCCCCACGGGAACGTCGGTTGAAGCCGAACTCCGTCGAGAAGAGCGACGTCGCAAGGCTGGTCTCGGCGTCGAAGCGGAACGCGGCTTCGCGGTTCCCCTCGGTCGAAACCGTATCCAGGGTCCCCTTGAGCGCTTCCAGATCACCGCAGGTGAACGAGAATGCGTAGTCCTGTTGACCGCCACGCCGCAGACCGGTCTCGGGGTACGCCCGCGCGACGCGCTCGGCACTGTGGACCGTCTGGTAGTTCTGGCCCTGCCAATCAGGCTCCAACGCCTCAGGCAGCAGGTCGACGTACTCCCGGACGTCGTCGGCGTACTGGTTGGTGATGTCGTGGCCGCTGACCAGCTCGATCGAGGCACCCTGGATCCGGCTCGGATCAAGCGTCTCGGGCAGGCTGAACAGGAACGCGCCCAACAGACCGGTCCCGCCACTGGGCCCCGCGTACAGCTGGGTGCCCAGCCCGAACGCGCCGTCACCGATTCCGGTGATCGGGTCGAAGCTCGACACCGTGTCGGTGCCGGCCTCGACAAGCTGGGCCATGTCGAACGGCTCGGCCCCGTAGATCCCGTCGGTCGACTCCAAGGTCGCCGACGCCGTCACCGCATTCTCGGCCAGGTCGGTCGACCCGACGGTCAACTCGTAGGACTGGCCTGGCGACAGCCCGGTGACCAGCACCTCGTGTTCGGTGCCGACCATCGGCTTGTTCGCGAACTCCGCGGAGGTCTCCACCGGTCCTTCGTCGATTCCGAAGTACCCAGGGTCACTGTCGGTCCCCCGGGTCCGGCCGTCCAGGTTGTAGCTGTCGATGAACTCGACCTCCTGGCCATCGACGGTGGTGGTGACCGTGCCGGTCGTCGGCTCGGAGGTCGTCCAGGTGACCCGAGCGATACCCGAGTCGACCGAGGTCACTTCGACGCCCGAGATCTCAGGTGTGCCGGCCTGGTCGGTCTGCAGCGGTGGTCCCGCCTGGAACGTCGAAGTCCCGTCACCGCCGTCGATCAGCCCGGACGCCGCCAGCGCGTAGCCCTGTGGGCCGCGTGCAACTCCGTTGCCTTCGACAGTCACGGTCCACGTGCCCGGTGTGGGCACCGGGATACGCACACGCTCGACAGGGTTGACGGTGTCGGGAACCCGCCCCCGAAGGGTCGCGTGCTCATCGGCAGTTGCGGCTGCGCGGGTGTTGAAGTTGTTACCCGAGTAGCTCAACCCGTTCGGGTCGGTGACGACCAGGTCGAGGTTGTTGACCCGTGCGACCGTCCCCACTGCCGGCGAGCTGGGCGCGTCGGTGAACGCCAACGTGACGTTCAACGGCTCGCCGTCGGCCACGTCGATCTCGTAGGTCCGGACGCCGAAGTCGCCCACGCCGAACGCATCGTCGTCGGCGCGGTAGACGTCGGTGTAGAACGTCGCCTGCTCGCTCTTGCCCAACTCGTCGTTGAAGAACAGCGAGTTGGTCAGGTTGACCAGCCCGAAGCCCTGACCGGCCGAGGGGTACTGGCCGTCCAGAGCCCGGTTGGTTCCGTCATCGCCGGTGTAGAACCCGCGCATGCGCTCGGCACCGTTGACCATCGTCGCGCGGACCAGCGCCGCCGAGGGGTTGTGCTGACGACCAGCGCTCGGGACACCGACCGGGAACCCTGCGACGGACGCCCCGTCCCCATCGTCCAACTCAGGCCCATACCCGTCGTAGAAGTACTGGCGGACCAGGGTGGCCAGGCCCGTCAGGAGTGGCCCGGACATGGAGGTGCCCTGCAGGTAGTGCTCGCCGTTCTCCGTCCCGCCCTTGGGGGAGATCACGATCTGGCCGGGAGTGGCCAGATCCACACCGATCCGCCCGTCGGGCGTCGGCCCGTGGCTCGAGAAGCTCGCCATCGAGTCGATCGACGCCATCGGCTGACGGCCGTTCGCCGACGCGCCCGAGGTCAGCACGTTCTTGCCGATCGACGGCGCGCCGATCGTGCCTGGCCCGGGACCACTGTTGCCCGCAGAGGAGACGATGACCATGTCCTCGTGCTCCCAGACGAACTCGTCGGCCGCCTCGGCGGACCCCAGCGAGACGTTGGGGGCGATCAGGCCGTAGGAGTTGTTGTGCGTGCGGGCGTCCTCGTCCGGGCGGTACTCGTCGTAGTCACCCTCGGGGGTCTCTGCGCCCAGGTTCGGGACGCCGGCCGGGTTGCGGGGCCGGTAGGACTGCTGCCACAGCGAGTAGGCATCGGGCGGGATCGAGAGCCCGCCGCGCGGAGTGCCGATGTTCTGGTGGACCAGCCGCGCGGCCGGCGCCATGCCGTCCTCGCGGTTCCAGACGCCGTAGTCGGCCGTGTCGCCCACACCGTCGGTGTCGGTGTCACCCGTCACCGAACCGGCGACGTGCGTGCCGTGGGTCGAGGGGTCACCGGAGATGCCGCCCGTGTTGCCCAGGTCGAAGTACCCGGCCATCTTGCGGTGGTCGGTGTTGTTGGCGACCGTGTCGAAGACCTCGTCGCCGTTACCGGGGTTCAGCTGGGTGTAGTCGGCGACCAGGCACCCGGTCCGGCCATCGGGGCTGGTGCAGTCCCGGTAGTAGCTCTGCGCGCCGCTGTTGAAGTCCGGCACGTAGTTGATGTCGGTGTCGGCAACACCGGCGGTCTGGCCCTCACCGGTCAGCCGGCCCGGCTGGATCGCTGAGTACACGTCTCGTACCCCGGTGTCGTTGACCCACCGCGCCTGGGCGTTCAACAACACGCCGGTCGGAGCGATCTCGATCCACTCCACACCGGTCACCGCGGCGATCGCGGGCAGCTCAGCGGCCGTCGCGGTCACCTCGATGACACGTCCCGCATCCGTGGCCAGCGCGACGCCGTCAAGTGCCACGATCGTGTCGCGGACCGCGCCCAGGTCCACCTCGGTGTCAAACAGATGGACCTGGTAGGTCTGTGACCCCTCGACATCCAGGATCGCTTCGTACTCACCAAGTGCGGCGGGCAACTTCCAACCCGGCTGGTACAGCAGCGTCGCCCGGACCGCGGGCGCATCGCCGATCCGCCCGATCTGGCCCGGGGTTGCCCGCACGATGTAGGCCGCGTCGGCGATGAACCCGGCGATCTGGCCTCCACCCGCGGTGATGGCCTGGGTCGCCCCTGCGAAGTCCCCGCCCGCCGCCTGGACCAGCCAGTACGCGTGCGTGCCCGGGGCGATCGTGCTCGCATCGACCGCCGGCACCTCGTCGGGCAGTGCGGCGGGTCCGTTAAGAGGGTCGAACGCCCCGCGCATGAGCCTGACGAGGTCGCTGCCGGACGCCTGGAAGGAATCCAGCGGCCCCGCCACCCGTGGCTGGACGCTGTCGGCCGACGCTGCAGGCGGCTCGGTCTGACCGATCGCAGGCGCGGCCGCGAGCACTGCGGCGATCATCGCGACCACCGTGACCACGACCAGGGGACGGCGGGAGTACGGGGACTGGACCATGGCAATCTCCCAAAGAACTACGTGCGAGAACTGCGTGTGGAGGCCGGCACTGTCGACCGGTCTTGTGAAGCGGTACGTGCCCAGGGACGACCCCCTTACGCCATAGGCTGCTAATCGATGGATTGGTCGTCGCTGTTCACGATCATGGGCTTCCAGCTCGCCTTGACCCTCGCACTGTGGCGGGTCCTAGTTAGGTCCTGGTGCCCGAAAGGGTGTGGGGGTTCAAATCCCCCCTCGCGCACCAGCTAGGCCTCCAGATCTCAGATCTGACCTTTAGGCCGGATTCGCCTGCCTAGCCCTCAGATCTGACACTACAGACGTGGGCAGCCAGACCTCAGATCTGAGGCTTAGGGCCGGTAAGCCTGACCACTCCTCAGATCTGAGGGGTTTTGGGGGGGCGTGGTGCGACCGACCGGGGCGGGTGAGATACTGGCGCGTATGATCTGGCCGCTCCCAGCAACCCCGCGGTGGGTGCTGGATGAGGTGTCGACGGCGGGCTGGGAGAACCTCGATGCCGACCACGTGTCGAACTACGACGACAAAGAGGATTCTGGGGCGGCGGCCGAGATTGAGCTGCTGGCCGAGTTCGGCCTGAATGAACTGTCGGTGGTCGTTGATCTGGGTACCGGCACTGGCCAATTCGCGGTCGCGGTTGCCCCCAGGTGTGCACGGGTGGTTGCGGTGGACATCTCGCCCGTCATGCTTGCGCACCTACAAGGCAAGGTAGCTGCATCCGGGTATTCCAACATCGAGGTGGTCCGCGCCGGCTTCCTCACCTACCACCACAACGGAACGCCAGCGGACATCGTGTACTCCCGGTGGGCACTGCACCACATCCCCGATTTCTGGAAGTCCCTGGCCCTCCAGCGGATGCGGGCAAGTATGCGGCCAGGCGCTGTTCTCAGGTTGTCCGACGTCGTCTACTCATTTCAACCGGCCGACGCCGAGGACCGGATCGAAGCCTGGTGTGCGACGTTGCCCGTCGCAGCTGGCCCTGGAGAGTGGATTCGACGTGACATCGAGGATCACGTCCGTGACGAGCACTCCACCTACACCTGGCTGCTTGAACCAATGATCCAGCGCTGCGGGTTCCGAATTGAGCGCCAGGAATACTCCGATGACGGGTTCTTTGCGGACTACATGTTGCGGGCCGTCTAGGAACCGACGCAGGTGCTATCACCGACGATGCAAACGGCCGTTGTCACCCATCGAGGGGTCTGTTAGAAGTGAGCCTCCCGCCGCTTCCAAGGAGGAAGCCATGCCCACTCGCCTCAACCCCTACATCAGCTTTGCCGGTAACGCCCGAGAGGCGATGGAGTTCTACGAAGACGTGTTCGGGGGCACCTTGACCATGCACACCTTCGGCGAGTTCGGCCAACCGGACAGTCCTGCTGCCGACAAGATCATGCACGCCTCGCTCGAGGCCGATGGCGGACTGACTCTGATGGCCGCCGACACGCCGCCCGGACAGGATCACAACCCCGGAGACAACATCTCGGTCAGCCTCAGCGGGGACGACGCTGAGGAATTGCGGGGGTACTGGCAGAAGTTGTCTGACGGCGGAAATGTGTCTGTTCCCCTGGAGAAGCAGATGTGGGGCGATGAGTTCGGGTTCTGCCAGGACAGGTTCGGCATCGGCTGGATGGTCAACATCGCACAATCGCAGGAGTGAGCGGTCCCGACCAGGCATTGATTCATGGCCTCAGGCTTTGATCAACCGGGGGCTTGGACCGACAGCCTGCCGTTCGTGCGAAATGTCGTGCGGCAAGAGCTGGTTGCCCGCCAACTTGCCGATCACCTGCCCTCCCCTTCCGCATCCATCGACGTGGTCGATGTGGGCTGCGGGCAGGCCACCCAGGTCATCCGCCTGGCGCGTGACGGTTACTCGGTGGTGGGTATCGAGCCGTCCGCTGAGCTGTTGTCTCAGGCCTACCAGGCCGTATCAGTCGAGGAACCCTCGACTGTCGACCGAGTCACGCTTGTCCAAGGGCGCCTGGAGGATCTGACCACTCTCCTGCCGCAGAAGGCCGACGTTATCGCCTGCCACGGGGTCCTGATGTACCTGCCTGACCTGCAGTCGGCAGTTGCAGCGCTGGCCGAAAATCTGCGGTCCGACGGAGTGCTGTCCTTGTTGACCCGCAACCAGGCGAGCATCGCCATGCGTGCGGGGATGCAGGGCAGTTGGGACCAGGTCCAGGACGCATTTGACGCTCGCCACTATGACAACCGGTTGGGTATCACCGACGTGCGCGCCGACCGACCCGACGAGGTCCTGGCCGCCTGCAGCTCCGCGGACCTTGAACCGATCACCTGGTATGGGGTGCGGTTGTTCAGCGACCATTTCGACGACACGCTTCCGGGGGC
The DNA here is from genome assembly GCA_051004735.1 of Euzebya sp. GTDB lineage: Bacteria > Actinomycetota > Nitriliruptoria > Euzebyales > Euzebyaceae > Euzebya. Next base: position 6,794 of record JBPCKA010000122.1, read on the forward strand.
CGACCTGGAGCAGTTGATCGATGCGGAGGAACAGGCTGGGCGGCGCGATCCCTACCGTCACCTGGCTGCACTGACCCACGTCCTGGCCCGACGCGGCTGACCTGGGCGATCAGCCATCGGCAAGCACCTATGGTCGAGGGATGAACGACCACCCCAGTCCGGTGGCAGTCACCGGCGGCCGGGACCTGGGCATCGACACGCTGCGCATCGGCGCGATGATGGCGGTGGCCGTGGGCCACTGGCTGGTGACGGCCGTGTCCTTCAGCGGTGGGTTCTTCGCCATCGACAGTCCGCTTGCCCACCTGTCCGGGGGCTGGATCCTGACCCAGTTCCTACAGGTGGTCCCGCTGTTCTTCATCGTGGGCGGATGGGCCGGCGCCAACTCCTATCGACGCGCCGAGGGCCGTGACACCACAGCGGGATCAGGTGGGTCGTGGGGCTGGGTGAAGGACCGGGTCGTCCGCCTGACCACCGGCACCGTTGCGGCCGCGGCGGTCATCGTCGCCACCGGGGCAGTCCTGGCCCTGGTGTTCGGACTGGGAACCCTGGTCTGGCCGGCCGTCGCCCTGGCGCTGCAACCACTGTGGTTCCTGGGCGTTTACATCGTTGTGTCGGCCACGATCCCTTTCGCGGTCACGGCAGCAGACCGGCTGGGCCTGATCCTGCCGTTCGTGCTTCTGGGCACAGCTGCAGTGCTGGACATCGGTGGAACCCTGCTTCCCGGTGGCGTCGGCGAGGTGCTGTCGGCCACTGCCGGCCTGAACGTCGTCCTGGTGTGGTGGTCAGCACATCAGTTGGGTGTGTGCTGGCAATCTCGGCCGATGGGACGCTGGTGGGTCTGGATCCTGGCTGGCTGGGCCATCATGTTCCTGGGCTGGAACGCCGGATGGCCATTGGAGTTGGTCGGGGTGACCGGCGCGGACCGCTCCAACATGAATCCTCCCTCGATCATGATCATCGCCCAGGTGCTGGTCTCGGTCGGTGCAGCCCTGGCACTGCGGCCCGTGCTGCACCGTTTTGCGACCGACCACCTCCGGGTGCGGTGGGCGCTCCGCGGTGCCGGCGCCGTGGCCGTCGGGGTGTTCACCTTTCATCTGGTCGCGTTGCTCATCACCGCCGGCGTGGCCGCCCTGGTGACAGGGCTTGACGGGTCAGTGGCAGGACTGACGGCCCCGCCGGTCACGACCGGTTGGCTGCTGGTACGGCTGACGTGGTTCCCTGTGTTCATCGCCGTGCTGGGCGTGCTCTTGACCGGCCTGCGGCGAGTGCTGCCCTTGTCCTGAGGGTGACAATGGCCTCATCGGGGCACCCTGGGGAGGTGTCGGTTCTGGTGAAAGCGCGAACTGTCCTGGATCGGCTCAGGGCCTCCTTGTGGTTCATGCCTGCCATCGCCATCACCATGGCGGTTGCGCTCGGCACGGCCCTGGTATCGCTGCGTCAGATCCTGACGATTCCCGACTCTGCTTTGTTCGTCGGTGACCTGAACGCGGCCAGGTCCCTGATGCAGGTCCTGGCCGGGTCCACGATCACCGTTACCGGTTTGGTCTTCACCCTGACCGTGGTGTCGCTGCAGGTCGCATCAGGACAGTACTCGCCCCGTTTGCTGGGCAATTTCCTGCGCGACGTCGGCAATCAAGTGGTCCTCAGCACCTTCCTGGCGACCTTCGCCTACGCGATGGCCGTCCTGCGAGTGCTGCCCGCCGGTTCAGGCAGCAACGTGCCACGCCTGTCCATCACCGTCGGCATGGTGCTGGCTGCGGTGTCCCTGATATCGCTGGTCTACTTCATCGATCACATGGCCCAGTCGATCAGGATTGAAAACATCCTGAGCAAGTCGGTGAAAGCCGTCCTGGCAAGCATCGACCAGGTTGCCCCTGACCCGATCAGGGTTAACGCCCCGGTCCTGCCCCTGCCCGACGTGCCGGACCAAGCCACCGTGGTCCGTGTCACGGCATCCGGCTATGTGCAGGCCATGTCAGCCACGGCGATGCTTAAGACGGTCGGCGATGTCGACGCCGTGGTGCGGCTGCGTCCGACCATCGGGGATTACGTTGTCGAGGGGGCGACACTGGCGTGGGTCTGGGGGCATTCTGAGCGTCTAGACGACGCGGCAGTCCAACGCGTAGAGACCGCAGTGCAGGAGGCCGTTCAGATCGGTTCCGAGCGCATCAATCGCCAGGACATCGCCTACGGATTGCGCCAGATCGTGGACGTCATCGCGCGTGCGTTGTCCCCCGGTGTCAACGATCCGACCACGGCGGTGGACGCGTTGGGGCACCTGGCCGAACCCATGGCCAGACTGGCGCAACGGCGCATCGATCCCAAACTGCAGTTGGACGACGAGGGCATCCAACGCGTCGGGATCCCGGCACTGGACTTTGCGGACTATCTGGAGTTAGCCTGCGGACAGCCCCGACGGTATGGCGCCGATGAGCCCACCGTGCTCGCGGGCGTGCTTCGGATGCTGGCCGAGATCATCGACGTGACAGAATCCGAATCCCGACGACAGGCTGTCATCACCCAGGTCAACGTGCTGCTGGAGGATGCCGAACGGGCGCTACAGTCCACCCACGACCTGGACATCGTCCGTGGACTGGCACTCCGCCTGATCGGCGATCTGAGCGACTCACCCACTCAGCAAGGGGTCCGCCTGGGCTGAGTGACGACGATGGAGAGTGCCCGACGGGTATTATCCTGTGGTGAGCACAAGTGAGGAAAAGCGCGCCCCCGGCTCAGCGGGCCAGGACGAGGACGTCGACGAGCAGCCCCGATCGGCGTCCGGCGCGCCATCCGGTGGCGAGGCCGTCGAGGATCTGCTCAGCGCCGATGACATCTTCCAGCGTCTTGCTGCCACCGCGGATGATGAGTTTCGTCGCTCCCCACGCAACCTGTTCTTCTCCGGGATCGCCGCCGGGCTCTCGATCGGCGTCACCTTCCTGGCTCGCGCTGCGCTTGGCGCGCAGACCGAGACCGTCGGCGAACTGCCCGGGGATCTGCTGTATCCCTTGGGATTCATCCTGGTCGTGCTGGGCCGCTACCAGTTGTTCACCGAGAACACGCTGACCCCGGTCACGTTGGTGTTGACCCGCTTGGCCAGCATCCCGGCGCTGCTGCGGCTGTGGGGTGTCGTGGTCGTGGCCAACCTGATCGGCGCCGGAGCGGCAGCGTGGCTGTACTCCGTGGGCGATGCGCTGGACACCAACATCACCTTCGTCGCCACCGAACTGGCAAAGGAATCGCTGGATCAGCCGCTGGACACCCTGTTCATCCGTGGTGTCATGGCCGGCGTCCTGGTGGCCAGCATGGTGTGGCTGGTGCATGCCATGCGAGAGGGGATCGGGCGTATCGTCGTGGTGTACCTGACGATGCTGCTCATCCCCGTCGCCCACCTGTACCACTGCATCACCGGGTTCAGCGAGGTCTTCTACGGGGTCCTGATCGGGCAGGGCACCCTGCTGCAGGCCTTTGGATTCTTCGTGGCTGTCGCCGCTGGCAACATCATTGGCGGGGTGACGCTGGTGGCCTTCATCAACTACGGGCAGACCGACCAGGCGCGTTTCCCCCAGCGCCGCGTCCAGGATCACAGGCTGAGCATGAAGGAGCTGTTCCTGGGATTTGAGACCGGCGGGCTGACCGAGTCGCGGGTGGCCCCGGAGCGCGATCACGCGGCAAGCCACGACGCGGAGGTATGAGACAGGCACCGCGGGGTATGCAGAGCGGATGCGCAGCTTCTCCTGTCCAACCTGCGGTCAACTGGTTTTCGTCGACAACGATCGTTGCGTGAGGTGCGACACCGCCTTGGCCTTTGACCCCGCCGCGATGGCGGTCACCGCAGTTGCCGAGCAGGATCGTCGCTGCGCGAATCACGACCTGATCGGGTGCAACTGGCTGGTCAAGGACGGGCGGGATCTGTGCCGGTCCTGTCGCCTGACCCGCACCGGACCCCCCCTGGCTGATCCGTCGGCTCAACAGGACTGGGCGGCCGCTGAAAGCGCCAAGCGGCGACTGGTGTTCCAGGCCCTCGAGTTGAATCTGGATCTGGACGGTGTGACTTTCGATCTGATCTCCGGAGACCACGAACAGGTCACGACCGGACACGCCGACGGGGTGATCACCATCGACGTGCGCGAGTCCGACGACGTCAACCGCACGCGGATGCGAGAGCGAATGGGTGAGGCATACCGCACCATGCTGGGCCACTTCCGGCACGAGATTGGCCATTACCTGTGGATGACCATGGTGGACGGCACCGATCATCTGGACTCGTTCCGAAACACCTTCGGCGATGACCGCGCCGACTATGGCCAAGCCCTAGAAAGCCATTACAACACTCCCGATCCACTGGGATGGGAGAACGATTTCGTCAGTGTCTACGCAACCGCCCATCCGTGGGAGGATTTCGCTGAGACCGTTGCCCACTACCTGCACATCCGCGACACCCTGCAGACCGCCGCAGCCTTCGGACTCGCGGTGCATGGCGCCCATCCGGTGCTTGACGCCGAACCGGGCAACGCCGCCGCCACCAACCGCGTGGCACCTGACATGGCCAGCATCATCGAGGAGTGGCTACCCCTCACCTATGCCCTCAATGCCGTCAACCGGGCGATGGGCGCAAAGCCGCTGTACCCATTCGTCCTGGCCCCGGCCGTCATCGACAAACTGAGTTGGGTCCACCGGTTGTTCACGGCCGAATGAAGCGGGACCCCTCCCATTGACAACTCAGTCCTCGGCCAGAACCACGATCCTGTCGCTGGCCGCGAAGGTGACCGGCTCAGATTTCTTCGGGTTGACGACCACGCTCCGAGCCGTCGGCATCAAAGAGGACCGCGAACACCTCCTCCAGTTCGGCGTTCTCGCTGACCTGGGCCATCAGCAGGCTGATCAGGTGGTCAGACACGATTTGCTCTCGGGACTACCGATGCAAGATCGATCACCGACAGGGGACTGCCCGTCCGACAGATCACCTTGGTGCGGCCCAGACGTCCCGCCAGTTGGCTGCGTATCGCCCCTTCCATCTCGACCTTGTCCATGTCGGCAATGACGACCACCCGTAGACGCGTCTGCAGTCATGCCATCGGCAGCCATCCCACAGAACTTGTGAAGCTCCTGTCAGTTGCCTGTCGTCACCGCGACCGGGTCCAACGTCCCGGTCAGGACCAAAGCACCGTCGTTGATCATCGCGTCACGAACCGTCACGCCGTCGGGCACCTGCAGTGGCACCTCGGTTGCCTGGCTCAGCAACTGGTCCACCACGGGCAGCCCGCCAGGCAGTTGCAGGCTGAGGGTGTCGCCCGTCACGACCACGTCAAGCGCCACCGTGGTGATTCCGAGGTCGACCATCAACCGATCGGTGCCCAGCGTGACCCGGTCTGCGAGGTCCTGCGGGATCAGTTGCAGTACCTGGTCCTGGCTGAGCACCGCTGAGAACGTTGCATCACCGGCGACCGGTCTGTTGCCGTCCAACTCAAGGTCGGTCACATGGACGTTCAGATCCTGGATCTCCACCGCATCGCCCGGCACCGACACGTCTGTCAAGGTCAGCCGGTCGGCATGGATGTCCAGCGTGGAGATGTGGCCACCAAGGACGGCGAAGCCGCTGCCGAATCCGCCGATGGAGGCCTCAACGGGGGCACCCAACGCCTGGCCGACCCGATCTTGAATGACCGACTCCGCCCTCCTGGCGACGCCAACATCAACCAGCACGGCCAGGCTCACCAGCAACGCAATCACCGACATCACCACCGCCGCCGTAACGGCGGGTCGCCAGGTTTGTTGATTCATGACAGTGGGCACGCGCATCGGCGTACCCACTTGCGCCAAACCGAACCCGCAGCGACTGACTAGCCAACCGATGTCACCGATCCCTCCGCACCCACGGTGATCAGCCGTATCGAGTATGAGTTCACCGCCTGCACCCCTACATCCGGGCGGTAGAAACTAACCGGCGGATCCAGGGATGTGAGGACCGGCCCAAAGGGGGGTAAGGTGGTGCCAGCGACTCGCGACCGTTGACCCGCTCAGTGCGGTCCGGTCGCGACCGTTACAGCCGTCGTCAGCTTGGGGCAGGCGTCGGGTGTGCCACGGCCGGGGACCGGCCGTGTGAGTGCTGTCCCCTTCTACGGGATCGCGAAGCGAAGGAACACACGATCTCCACCTTGATCATTCAGCCGGGTAGTGCGCTTGTCCGCTCGGACTACCAGACGTTGGCGCTGCGGCACCTCGACGGTCTGGCGACCGACTCCGAGACGAGGCTGCTACAGCAGCACGAGCAGGAGTGGGTCGGAGCGCTGCGCTACCTGTTGAAGCAGGCCGACTCCTCACTTGATCGCCTCAGATCCACCGTCCACGGCCCTGAACGGGACCTGGTCTTGGACGACTTCCAGAATCACCGCCAGCTTCTGGAGCAGGCTCTGGACGATCTGGTCGGCCCGCAGTCAGCCCCGGTCACCGAAACCGAATCGGCAGCAGAGCCGTCCCCGCCCGAGGATGACGAAGAGGAACCTCCCGGTCACACCGCACTGCAACTGACCTGGGACGACGGACAGCTGATTGCGTGGGCCGGCGGCAACCAGGCCGAGTCGGCTGATGACGCCGAGTTGAAGGCCATGCTTGAGACCCATGGCGCCGCGTCGGTCCCCTGGTCCAGCCACGCAGGTATGCCACTGCCCGACGGCAGCCACGCGGCAGCTTTCACGACCCCGGTCAAATCGGCGCTGGGCTGGTTGGTGTCGATGCGCACCAGCCATGGCGAAGTGGAGGTGGCCCCCTCAACCACCTGGCTGGCACTCGTTGCCGGGCTGGCGGTCAGGCTGGTCGCGCAGGGTCGCATGGTGCCGCAGCTTCGCAAGGCCACTAAGAGTGGGTCAGCCGCTTCGACCGGCACCAAGGGGCGGGGCGGGGGCCAGTCGGGCCGCACCGACTACCTGGTGCACTGGGTACCGGCCCTGATCGATCACGAGGAGTTCACCTCGCTGTCGCGGGTCATGCCCGGATCGGTGATGGCCCTCAGCCGGTCAAACGACCGCAGAGCCTTCACCGAAGGCGTCGTGGCCGATGTGGTGGACGCCATCTGCACCGACGCGGCCGCCCGCGTGGAGGTGCCGGCCCCGCCGCCCAGACCCCGATCGGCCACGGAGGTCGCCGAAACCGTACTGGCGTTGATGAATGGTCAGCCATTCGATGCGCCGACACAACGCGGCAACGAGTTGGCCAAGGGACTGCAGACCTGGGCCAAGCAGGTCACCGGCACGGCCAGTCTGACCCTGGTCCTGCGACTGGATCCGCCCGATGAAAGCGAGGCGTGGTACCTGCGCTCGGTCGTGCCGGGTAACAACCGCAAGCTGGAACCGGTCGACGCGGCCATGTCCAACGCCTCGCAGAACCGTCGCGAACAGATCAAGGCCGAGTTGGATCGGCTGGAAGGCATCTATCAGCCGTTGCTGCGCGGCAAGGCAGAGCGTCGAGGCGAGGTGATCCTGAGCCAGGATGAGGCCTGGGACCTGATGACCGAGACCGGACCCGTGCTGGCTGCAGCAGGGTTCGACGTCCAGGTCCCTCCGCTGTCGCGCAAGAAGCCCAAGCCGGGCCTGAAGTTGACCTCGACGGAAAGTCAGGCCAGCGTGGTAGGGGCGCAACAGCTGACCTATGTGAAGTGGTCGGCCGTCTTTGATGACGTGGAGCTGACCGCCAAGCAGATCATGGAACTCAGCAGCGAGTCACGGCCGCTGGTCCGAGCCCGCGGCCGCTGGGTCGAGTTGGACAAGGCCGACCTGGAGGCTGCCGCAGAGGCGTTGGCCGAGCGGGCTGACCAGACCAAGATGTCGGGTGCGGAGATGCTGCGCCACGCCATGGGCCTTGAGGGCACCGTCCTGCAGGGTGGCATCTCTGTCGAAGGTGACAGCTGGGCGGGCGACCTGCTGCGCAGCGCACGGGACATCCCTGAGCACCCACCGACCACACTGCCCGGATTCAAGGGCGAACTGCGTACCTATCAAGCGGATGCGCTGGCGTGGCTGCGGTTCCTGAGTGATGCGGGTCTGGGTGGAATCCTGGCCTTGGACATGGGGCTTGGCAAGACCCCCACCCTTCTTGCCCACCTGGCCACCAGCACCTCCACCAACCCCACTCTGGTCATCGCACCGCCGGCGGTGGTGGGAAACTGGGCTGCGGAGGCCCGCAAGTTCACCCCCGGACTGAAGATTCGGGTCCACCACGGTCCCAACCGGCCGGGGCCGCGGGAACTGGCCGCCCAGATTGACTCCACCGATGTGTTCATCACGACCTACGGCACCGGAATGCGCGATATCGAGGCGCTTGAGAAGGTGGAGTGGAGCAAGGTGGTCCTGGACGAGGGCCAGGCCATCAAGAACCCGACCAGCGAGACCGCCCAACAGCTACGCCGGCTACAGGCGCACAGTCGGATCATCCTGACAGGTACCCCGATCGAAAATGGTCTCGGTGACCTGTGGGCCCTGCTGGACTTCACCAACCCGGGCATGGTTGGAGACCGCGGGACCTTCGTTGCGCAGTTGTCTCGCACCGCCGAGGGACGTTCGACCGCTGAGGAAGCCCTGCGGACGCTGAACGGCGTGATGGTGTATCGCCGCACCAAGGCCGAACCGGCCATCGCTGCCGAACTCCCCGACCGGATTGACACGTTGGACCACTGCGCGATGACTCCCGAACAGATCGGGCTGTACCAGGCGGTCCTCGACAACCTGATGAAGGAGACCGCAGACGACGACACCCCCAAGGAGAAGGGCGCTGTGCTGGCGGCGATCACAGCCTTGCAGCAGATCTGCAACCACCCCTCGGCCTACCTGGACAACGATGACCGGCCCCTTGAGGGTCGCTCGGGCAAGCTCAGCCGCCTCAACGGAATCATCGACAACGTCTTCGACGCCGACGAACGGGTCCTGGTCTTCACCCACTTCGCCGCGTGGGGCGAGCAGTTGGCCACCTACCTGACCAAGCGAATGGGGATGAAGATCGAGTGCTACCACGGCGGTCTTGCCCGTGGCGCCCGCGACAAGATGATCGAAAGGTTCCAGAAGGGTACGGGCAAGGGTGCCCTGGTCCTCAGCTTGAAGGCTGGGGGAACAGGTCTGAACCTGACCGCGGCCAGCCATGTGGTCCTGTATGACCGTTGGTGGAACCCTGCCGTGGAGGATCAGGCACGGGATCGCGCCTGGCGCATCGGACAGACCAAGACCGTGGTCGCCCATCGGCTGGTGTGTCCCGGAACGGTGGATGAACGTGTCGAGGAGGTCGTTGAGGGCAAACGCCAGATCGCCGACATGGCCCTGCCGAAGTCCTCGTCGGTCGGGGACCTGGATTCCCAGCAACTGCAACGCGCACTTGGGATCGATCCTGACCAGCTGTTGACCGATGATGAGGAATCCACCAGCGAGGAGTTGGTCCGCCTGTGAGTGCCGCACGCCGCCGGCGCAAGGGTGGCCAGTCCCATGCCGGCCGTCGAGCCCCCAAGAAGAAGCCACAGATGGGGTTCTGGGGCGACGCCTCGAAACTGCCCGAGGCCAAGCAGGATGTACGTATCACCACCGAAGCTGCCGTGGTTCCCCACTCCCTGGGACCACCCCCTCTGCCAGGTCACGAAACCATCGCCGAGCACTACTTCACCGCCATCTACGACAAGGCGGTAACCCTCTCAGGCGCACTGGCGGCCGCCGCGGGACTGATCGAGCCCGACGACCTGGTCGAGGAACTGGGCGACTGACCAAGATCTTTTGTTACGTAGCTCTCACCGGACCCACAGGTGTGTGAGAATCGCAGGCTGTAACCGTGCGTGTCTTCGAGAGAGGGAACTGCTATGGGCCTCATGGCCAAACTCAAGGGCGAACTGGTCGACATCATCGAATGGATCGATGACTCTCGTTCGACGTTGGCATGGCGCTTCCCCCGCTACAACAACGAGATCAAGAACGGCGCACAACTGATCGTCCGTGAGGGGCAGCGAGCGGTTTTCGTTCACCGTGGCGCCCTGGCCGACTCGTTCATGCCGGGCCATTACGAGCTGACCACAGGCAACCTGCCGATCCTGTCCACGTTGCAGGGCTGGGAGCACGGGTTCAACAGCCCGTTTCGCTCAGAGGTCTACTTCATCAACACCAGGCCCATCACCGACCTGCGTTGGGGTACGGCGACACCGATCACGATCCGGGATCCCGATTTCGGCATGGTGCAGGTGCGGGCCAACGGTCTGTGCATGGTCAAGATCGAAGAAGTTGACGTCTTCCTGCGGGAGGTCATCGGCACCGATTCGGAAGTCCAGGCGGATGAGATCGCCGAACTTCTGCGTCAGGTCATCTCCACGGCATTCTCCGAGATGGTGCTTGAGACCGGCGTCGGCGCCATCGACCTACAGGGCAAGCAGCGGGAACTGGCCGGCAAACTGCGGGAGTACGTGCAGGAGAAGGTTGATGACGAGTTCGGCCTGTCCGTGCCCGACATCACCATGAACATCTCCCTGCCCGAGGAGATCACCCAGGCGATGACCCGTGGTGTGGCCCGTGGAGTCGAGGAGGGCGGCTACGCCCGCAACATCGGCGACATCGACCGCTTCCAGCAGGTCCGGGCCTCTGACGCGATGCTTGCCGCCGCCTCAAACCCTGGTGGCGGAACCGCAGGTGATGCCCTGGGCCTGGGTCTTGGTGTGGCCATGGCAGGGCAGATGGCCAGCCAGTTCGGGAGCGGGTTCGGACAGGCTGGTCAGCCTGCCGCGCCTCCTCCCCTGCCAACCGCGCAGACCTATCACGTCGCGGTCAACGGTCAGCAATTAGGTCCCTATGGGATCCCCGAACTGCAACAGGCTGTGGCCGACGGGCAACTCACCGCCGAGTCGCTGGTCTGGAGTGCCGGGATGGCCGGCTGGAGCGCGGCCGGACAGGTCCCCGCGCTGTCAGGATTGTTTGCAGCACCGCCACCACTACCGCCCAGCCCACCAGCGGCTCCGGGGCCCTCCGAGGGCGCTGCGTCAGACCCAACCGATCAGGAGTAACAGGTGTCGACGCAAGACCCCGGCGCCCCCACACCACCGCTGGTGCCCGGTCAGGCCGACTACGGTCTGCAGGATCATGCGCTGCGACATCAGACGCAGGACACCCGCACCTATCCCTGCAACACCTGTGGCAGCCAACTTCAGTTCGACATCGCCTCTCAGCAGCTGAAGTGTCTCAGTTGCGGGAACGTCCAACCGCTGGTCGAGGGAGAGGGCGAGGTGGTCGAGAAGGATCTCCGCGCCGCGTTGCAGCAACCCGAGGCGCGTGAGACCGCCGCCCAGGGACTGGTGGCCGGCGAGAAGGAGATCGTGTGCCAGAACTGTGGCGGACACACCACGTTCACCGGAACCTGGACCGCCCAGCGCTGCCCGTACTGCGCCACCCCGATCCAACGCGACGATGTCCATGCGGCGCCGCAGCGTCTGCCGGTGGATGGCATCCTGCCGTTCACCGTCGATGAGAAGCGGGCGAAGGATGCGTTGTCGACGTGGGTGAGCAACCGCCGTTTTGCTCCCCGCGAGTTCAAGGACTACGGCCGGGCAGGATCCTTCGCCAGCGTCTACAGCGCGTACTTCACCTTCGACGCGGAGGCGGACACCGCCTACCGCGGCGAGCGCGGAGACAACTACACCCGGACGGTTGGTTCGGGTGATGACCAGCGCACCGTCACCGAGACGCGTTGGCGCAAAACCTCCGGAAACGTACACAACTCCTTTGATGACCTGGCGATCCTGGCCAACGACGGGTTGAACCGCAAGCATGTGACGGCCTTGGAGCCATGGCCCACCTCGACGGTGAAACCGTTCAGCCCCGAGTACATCGCCGGGCATCTCAGCCGTACCTACGACCACTCGGTTGAGGAGTGCTATGCGGAAGCACAGAAGTCCATGGAGTCTCAAATCGACTCGACAATCAAGACTGATATCGGTGGCGATCACCAGAAGATCCATTCCAAGCAGACGTCATGGGGAACCATGACCTTCAAGCATCTGCTGCTGCCCATCTGGCTGTTGACCGTCATCTACGCCGGTCAGACCTATCAGGTCATGATCAATGGCGTGACCGGCGAAGTCCACGGCGAACGCCCGTACTCCAAGGTCAAGATCGCCGCGGCGGTGGTCGCTGCGTTGATCGTGGCGATCATCCTCGCCGTGGTGTTCACGAGAGGAAACTGATGGTCGTCCTGATCTTGATCGTGCTCGCCGTGATCGCGGTGGCTGGCATGGGCGCATTCGCGGTTGCATTGTCACGTAATGGCGCGCGGCGATTTGCCGAGCAGAACGAGATTCTGCCCGGAGTTGCCAGCACCGCACCGGCGGAGTGGGCCGGAAGCCACTCCCCCGAGGCGAAGATGCACCGGCGCCTAGGCCAAGCAGTGAAGGCAATGCGGGCTCAGGGTGCGCTGCACACCGAGGACGTGACACACCTGGAGTTGCGCGTGGAGTTGGAGCAGCACGCCCTGGCGTGTGATCGGCGTCTGATCGCCGCTGCAGCGCTGCCCGTCGGTCACCGGGAGCAGGCGTTGGCCCAGCTGGAGGTCTCGGTCAGCGCGATCGAGTCCGCGACCGGGGATCTGGCGACCAGGCTGAGTCAGACCGGCACCTCCAGCGACATCATGGGCCTGGAGGATCTGACGGCACGGATCAAAGGGATGACCGCTGAGGGGTGAAGCGGCTTTTGAATCGGTGGCCGGGCGAGTGAGGGGGAGGTCGCCCGGCCGCCGACATCTGTGAAGATGACGCCAGAATGTCCAACTTCTGGTGGGTTCAATCGACCTTCACGAAAATCCTTGCAACTTTTCATCATCAGATCTGAGCCAGTGCCCTGACAGTCACAGGACCGCCGCGATCGAACGTGCGACACGCTCGGCGTTATCTGCGGTAATGCCGGCCACGTTGATTCGACTGGAGGGGATCGGATACACGCTGTGATCCTGCTGGAGTCGAGCCACCTGCTCGGGCGACAGACCAAGGAAGCTGAACATTCCTCGTTCGCCGGCGATGAAATCGAACTCAGAACTTTCGGTGGCCTCACGCAGTTTGTCTGCCAGCAACGCCCGCAGCCCATTCAGTCGGTTGCGCATCTGTCCCACCTCCTCGTTCCACGAATGGGTCAGGTCTGGGTCGCTGAGGATCTGGCCGACGATCGAGGCGCCGTGCGCGGGCGGCATCGAGTACAACTCCCGGGCGATGTTGGCCATCTGACTGGTATCGGTCGCCGCGCCGGTGGACGTGGCGTTGACCGTGATGGCCAGGCCGGTCCGTTCCCGGTACAGGCCGAAGTTCTTGGAGGCCGAGTAGCTGACCAGCATCTCGGGCACGCGGCGGGCCAGCATCCTGACCCCATAGGCGTCGTCCTCCATCCCCTGACCCAGCCCGTGGTAGGCGATGTCGACGTAGGGGGTGAAACCGCGTTCTTCGGCCAGATCTCCGATGGCGTCCCACTGCTGGCGGGTCAGGTCGGCTCCGCACGGGTTGTGGCAACAGCCGTGCAGCAGCACGACATCCCCGGCACCCCGCTGCTTCAGACAGTCAAGCATCTGGTCGAACTGGATCTCGTGGGATGACCGGTCGTAATAGGGATAGGACTGCATGTCCAGACCGGCGGCACCCAGCAGCGGGATGTGGTTGCCCCAGGTTGGCGTGGACACCCACAACTGGGTCTGCGCCTGGGCACGAAGCAGCAGTCCCGCCCCCAGCCGCAACGCGCCTGACCCGCCCGGTGCCTGTACCGCCCCGACACGATGTTCAGCCAGGACCGGGTGGTCCGCCCCGAACAACTCCCGCACCACACCTTCGATGAACAAGGCGTCACCAGGTGGCGAGACATACACCTTCGTCGGCTGCTCAGCCAAGATCCGGGCTTCGGCCTCACGAACCGCGGCAAAGATCGGGGTGTTGCCCTCATCGTCCTTGTAGACGCCGACCCCCAGGTCGACCTTGTCGGGGTTGGGGTCATTGCGGCACGCCACGGTGGTGCCAAGGATCGGGTCGGGCGGTAGCGGCGGCAGATTCTCCAGCATGTCATCAGCTTAGGCCGCGCAGCGCCGAGGAGTCAGCAGGCCATTGGCCCACGGGGCGCCATCTCCCGGATCGGGTCGGCTCCAGCGATTGGCCCATGCGACCGGTTCAGCCAGCGTCGGTCAGGACCAGTGGCGCACCCGGTGGGTCGGCCATCAGCGTGACCGATTCACCACTGTCGCGAACCTCCTGAAGACGGGCCTGCAACGCGTCGTCGGCAGCGATGCCCAGAGGGTCGCCCGCATCATCACTGCACCCACTGGCCACCAGGGGCGAGGCGATCAGAAGGGTCATCACCAAGGACGTCATGAGGACGCGTCTGCTCATGGGTCGCTCCTTGGTCCACCGCCGTCGGGATCACCGGGATCGTAGCCTCCACCGGTGGTTGATCCCGCGTGCCGGGCCCCACCCCCGTGACGAGACGGAGCCTGTCAGCTATTGCCAGCGGCCAGGCCGGAGGCGAACGCCAGCAGGGTCATGGCGGTGACCATGACGGTGCGCCCGTCATGGTCGGTGGTGGCATCGACCTCGACCAGGTCGGCACCGAGCACGGCGGGGTGCGCTCCGCAGAGATGGGCGGCTTGCAACAACTCCTCCGGGGTGAGGCCACCCGGCCGGGCACCCGGGCAGGCAGGAGCGTAGGCCACGTCCAGCACGTCCATGTCGAAGTCCACGAAGATCGCATCACAACGCCCGGACAGGTCGGCCAGGGCCTCCCCGACCACCGCGAGCATTCCGCGACGCCTGACCTGGGATGCGGTGAGCACGGTGATGCCGGCAGCCGCACACCATGCGGCGTAGGGGGCCGAGTTGGTGAAGGAGCCGATTCCGATCTGGATCACCTGCCCGCCCGGAAGGCCGTCCTGGATCAGGCCACGCACCGGCGTGCCGTTACGGGGACCCTCATCCAGGTGGCGCACGTCATGGTGGGCATCGAAGGTCAGCAGCCCCACGCGGCCAAGGTCCGGACCCAGTAGCCCCCGGACCAACGGGCGGGTGATGGCGTTGTCGCCCCCCAGGAACACGTGGACCGAGCGGGGATTCAACAGCGTCGCACGCAGAGCGACCTCGTCCAGTGCGGGTTGCAGTGTCATGTCCTGAACCGGCCAGTCGCCCACGTCAGCCACCGGCAACGTGGCCAGGTCGTGACGCGCCTCGGGGTCCCAGGTGGACAGTCGCGCCAGTGCCTGACGAACGGCCGGTGGGGTCTGCCACGCCTGGCTGGGACTGATCGAACCGACCGAACACGGCACTCCGACGACGGTCAGGGCCGGTTCCGTCGATTCGCTGGCCAACCAGGTTGACGCTCGGGGCCACTGTGGGTCATCGCCAGCCGCAGGTCGGGTGAAGGTGCTCACGCCACGATCCTGCCAGCGTGGACCACCGAATCGACCAGCGGGACACCGGGTCGGTAGGCCAGGTGGACCGCGGACGGCGCGGCCAGGACCACCAGGTCGGCACGCGCCCCGACCGCGATACGTCCGATGTCGCTGCGTCGTAGCGCTGCCGCTCCCCCTGCAGTGGCAGCCCATACCGCCTGATCCGGCGATAGGTGACACTGCGTGACACCCAGTGCGATCATCAATGGCATCGAGGTGGTGAACGAGGTGCCGGGGTTGCAGTCGCTGGCCAGCGCCATTGTCACCCCTGCGGCCTGGAACCTGCGGGCGTCGGGAAACGGCGACCGGGTGGATAACTCGGCCCCGGGCAGAAGGGTTGCGACCACACCCGCTGTGGCCAGGTGGTCCAGATCGGTGTCGCTGACGTGGGTGCAGTGGTCCGCCGAGGCCGCTCCCACCTCGCACGCCAGCGATGCGCCAGCGCCTGGCCCCAACTGGTTGGCGTGGACCCGGGCCTGCAGACCTACAGCGATGCCCGCGGTCAGGACGGCGCGGCCAGCATCCGCATCGAAGGCACCGTCATCGACGAACACGTCGATCCAGCGGGCCAGTGGTGCGCAGGCAGCAAGCATCGGACCGGTCACCAGGTCCACGTACGCCTGAGCCGACGTGTCGGACGGGACCACATGGGCTCCAAGGAAGGTCACCTCGGTACTCACCCGACCGGCAACCCGCAGCGATCGCACCTCATCGGCCACCGACAGGCCATAGCCCGACTTGACCTCGATGGTGGTGGTGCCCTGCGACAGCGCCTCAGCGACCAACCGTGCGGCATGGTCCAGCAGTTCAGCGTCCGTGGCCGCCCGGGTCGCCGTCACCGTGGTGCGGATCCCGCCGGCCTGGTAGGGCTGACCGGACATGCGGGCGGCGAACTCCGCTGACCGGTCACCTGCGAAGACCAGATGGCTGTGGCTGTCGACGAAACCCGGGACCACGGCTGCGCCGGCGGCATCCAGACGCTGGTCACACTCCGGCGCCTGGGCCGACGGTCCGATCCAGGCGAACAGCCCGTCCTGGCAGGCCACCGCCATGTCCGGGCGTTGCCCCAGCACCCCATCGCCTTGCAGCGGGTCACAGGTCGACAACTGCCCGATCCGGTCGATCAGCAGTGACCCGGTGGCAGGCATCACAGACCCAGCATCGGCACCGGCAACGCCGTCCTGGCCGCCACCTCCGCCGCCTTGTCATAACCCGCATCGACGTGGCGCAGGACGCCCATGGCCGGGTCATTGGTCAGGACACGGTCCAGCTTCGCCGCCGCCAGTTCGGTGCCGTCTGCCACGGTGACCTGCCCAGCGTGAAGCGAGCGGCCGATGCCGACACCGCCGCCATGATGGATCGACACCCACGACGCGCCCGAGGCGGTGTTGACCAGCGCGTTCAGCAACGGCCAGTCAGCGATCGCGTCCGACCCGTCAGCCATGGCCTCGGTCTCGCGGTAGGGCGAGGCCACCGAGCCACAGTCCAGGTGGTCGCGTCCGATGACGAGCGGCGCGCTGACGGCACCAGAGGCCACCAGATCGTTGAACCGGGCACCAGCCTCCTGACGCTCCCCATAGCCCAACCAGCAGATCCGCGCGGGAAGCCCTTGGAACGCGACCCGTTCCTGGGCCAACTTGATCCACCGGGTCAGGTGCTCGTCGTGACCGAAGGCCTGCAGGATGGCCTCATCGGTGGCATGGATGTCGGCCTCATCCCCTGACAATGCTGCCCACCTGAAGGGACCCTTTCCCTCGCAGAACAGCGGTCGGATGTAGGCCGGGACGAACCCGGGGTAGTCAAAGGCCCGGTCGTAGCCAGCCAGTTTGGCCTCGGCCCGCAGCGAGTTGCCGTAATCAAAGACCTCGGCCCCCGCGTCCTGGAACCCGACCATGGCCTGGACATGGACCGCCATGGCCTCACGGGCCCGCTTGGTGAACCCGACCGGATCGGCTTTGCGTTCGTGATCCCAGTCAGCCACCGAGACGTCGGGCGGCAGGTAGGCCAGTGGGTCGTGCGCCGAGGTCTGATCGGTGACGATGTCGATGTCCACGCCGCGACGCAACAGTTCGGGCACGACCACTGCGGCGTTGCCCTGCACGGCAATCGACAGTGGACGCCGGGCGGCCTTGGCCTCAAGGGCAAGGTTGATCCCGTGATCCAGGGAATCTGCCACGACATCGATGTAGCGGGTCCGCAGTCGCCGCTGGATGCGCGAGGCGTCGACCTCGATGCACAGCGCAACCCCGTCATTCATGGTCACGGCCAACGGTTGGGCACCGCCCATGCCACCAAGACCAGCTGTCAGGGTCAACGTGCCCGCGAGGGAACCACCGAAGCGCTTGGCCGCAACCGCACCGAAGGTCTCATAGGTCCCTTGCAGGATCCCCTGGGTGCCGATGTAGATCCACGACCCGGCGGTCATCTGGCCATACATGGTCAGGCCCAGGTGCTCAAGGCGGCGAAACTCCTCCCAGTTGGCCCATTCGGCGACCAGATTGGAGTTGGCGATCAAGACCCGGGGCGCCCATTCGTGGGTCCGGAGGATCCCCACCGGGCGTCCGGACTGCACCAGTAGGGTCTCGTCATTCTCCAGATCGTTGAGGGATGCCACGATCGCGTGGAAGCTGGGCCAGTCACGCGCGGCTTTGCCGGTCCCGCCGTAGACCACCAGATCCTGTGGCCGCTCGGCCACGTCGGGATCGAGGTTGTTGGACAGCATCCGCACGGCGGCCTCCTGGCCCCACCCCTTGGCGGTGCGGGAGGTGCCTCGGGCGGCTCGGATCACTGGTGCGCTCATTGGTCGTTCTCCTCACTGATTGAAGGGTTGGCATTCACTGCAGTTCGCCGATGGCCGTGCTGACCGCCGCCAGCACCTCACCCCGTTTGATCAGGTCGGTCGCGGCGGCGATCTCAGGGGAAAGGTGGCGATCAGGACCCGGCCCGGCCACCGCTTCGCGCACCGCGGCGACCGCGGCGGCCGTGCCGGGCGCCGGCAGGAGCGGAGCGCGCAGGTCCAGCGCACGCGCTGCAGTCATCGCCTCGATCGCCAGCACCTGCCGTAGCGCGTCCACGGCGCTGCGCAGCTTTCGGGCGGCCCCCCAGCCCATTGACACGTGGTCCTCCTGCATTGCCGAGGAAGGAATGGAGTCCACCGAGGCTGGGACCGCCAGGCGCTTGCATTCGCTGGCCAGGGCAGCCTGGGTGTACTGGGCGATCATCAAGCCCGAGTCCACGCCCGGGTCATCAGCCAGGAATGGCGGCAACCCACCAGACCTGGCGGTGTCCAGCATCCGATCGGTGCGTCGCTCGGCAATGGAGGCCAGATCGGCGACAGCGATGGCAAGGAAGTCCAGCACATAGGCGATCGGGGCACCATGGAAGTTGCCGTTTGATTCCACCCGCCCGTCAGGCATCACCACCGGGTTGTCGATGATGGACGCCAGCTCACGGTCGGCAACCGCGGCGGCGTGTTGCAGGGTGTCGCGCACCGCCCCGTGCACCTGAGGTGCGCACCGCAGCGAGTAGGCGTCCTGCACCCGTGTGCAGTCCGGTGTCCGGTGGCTGTCGATGATCGGTGAGTCGGCCAGGAGTCGGCAGAGGTTGCCCGCGCTGGCACGCTGACCGGGATGGGGACGCAACTGTTGTAGGTCCGCGGCGAAGACCCGGTCGGTTCCCAACAGCGCCTCGATCGACATGGCGGCGGTGACATCAGCGGTGCGGACCAGGTCGGTGATGTCGGCCACGGCCAGCAGCAACATTCCCAGCATGCCGTCGGTGCCGTTGATCAGCGCCAGGCCCTCCTTGGCCTTGAGGATGACCGGCTCAAGGCCTGCCTGGCTCAACGCGGTGGCCGCGTCCAGCCGTGTGCCCTGGGCGTCACGTACCCATCCCTCACCCATCAACGCCAATGCCACATGCGCGAGGGGTGCCAGGTCCCCCGAGCAGCCCAGGCTGCCGAACTCGTGGACCTCAGGCGTGATACCGGCGTTCAGCAGGTCGGCGAGCAGTGCCACCAGCTCACGACGGACGCCGGTCCGACCCGATGCCAGGGTCCGCAGGCGCAGCAGGGCCATCGCCCGGACCACCTCTGTCTCGACGACGGGACCACTGCCGGCAGCGTGGGAGCGGATCAGCGAGCGCTGTAGCCGTTCGCGATCGGCGGCGGGAATGTGGCGCCGGGCCAGTGCTCCGAAGCCAGTCGAGACGCCATACACCGGGTCGGGGCTTGCTGCCAATGCCTCCACGGCCGCCCGCCCCCGTTCAACGGCGGTGATGGCGCCATCGGACAGGCGGACCGCGGCGGCGCCACGGGCGACCGCAAGGACGTCCTCGCCGAGCAGAACGGTATCGGGTGACAGGGTCAGACCGGCAGGCGTGTGTTCGTGCATACGAGCCATCACAACACCTCGGGCCTGCCACCGACACTGCCTCACAACGGTTGTTGTCTGGTATCTGAGAC
>JBPCKA010000123.1:0-10061 GCA_051004735.1 Euzebya sp.
CAGGCCGCAGCCGCCATGTTCCTCAGCCCCAAGACCGTCGAGTACCACCTGCGCCACGTCTACACCAAGCTCGGCATCAGCTCGCGAGCCGAGCTCGCCAGCCACCTCGACGAGATCTGATCAGCACCGACACGCCGTCCGCGACCTGCCCGGCAGGTCAGACCACGACCACCACGGTCAAGACCCGTGACCACAAGGGCCGGGCGACGGTCGCGTTGGTGTTTCCGACCGCGACCTATGCCGCCTGCCCGCTGCGTTCCCAGTGCGTGAAGAGCCGGCGCGGTGGCCGGCGAGTCCAGGTGTCAGTGCACGAGCGACGTATCGCCGCCGCCCGCACCGCCCAGACCGATGACCCCGCCACCGTCGCGTGGCTGCGCGTCCTCGGCGCGTTCAACACCGCCCCAACCAGCCCAGCGATGGCCCATTCGGCCTGATCAGGGCACCCTACAGCGACCCGGCCTCCCCGCTGTCCTCAGGCCGGTCGGTGTGAACGCCTGATCGCGGGGAGCCCAAACCACCAGAACATCGCCATCAGTGGCCAGATCCGCAGGCCGGTGGTCGCAAACAGCACCACCAGCCCGGTCAGGATGAGGGCCACGACCGCGATCCCGCGCGACTACAGGTAGGGCCGTGGGACACCTTGACGTGCGGCTGTCATGATCGGGGGATGCGATTTCTCAGAGTTTCCCGTCCCGACGGTCCCGCTTTCGCCGCCCTCCACGCCGACGGGGACCACGCGATCCTGGTCCAGGGCAACCCGTTCAGCGAGTACTCCCTGACCGACCAGGTCGCACCGCTGGACCAGTTGACGATCCTGCCGCCGATCCTGCCCAGCAAGATCCTGTGCGTCGGGAAGAACTACGCCGCACATGCCGCCGAGATGGGCGGCGATGTCCCGGCTGAGCCGCTGATCTTCTCCAAGCCCTCGACGTCGGTGATCGGGCACGGGGAGAACATCGTGCTGCCCTCGCTGAGCCAGGAGGTGCACCACGAGGCCGAGTTGGCCATCGTGATCGGTCGGATCTGTCGCCACGTGGCCGCAGCCGACGCCAGCGAGGTCATCATGGGCTACACCTGCGCCAACGACGTGACCGCCAGGGACCTGCAGCGCCGCGACGGGCAATGGACCAGGGCCAAGGGCTTTGACACCTTCGCGCCCCTGGGACCCTGGATCGACACCGACTTCGATCCCTCCGCCGGGGGCACGATCCGCTGCCTGGTCGACGACCAGGAACGCCAGCGCGGAACCCTGGATGACCTGGTGTTCAACGTCCCTGCTCTGGTCGCCTGGTGCTCCGCCTTCGCCACCCTGCTACCCGGCGACGTGATCCTGACCGGGACCCCCTCGGGGGTCGGCCCCCTGAGTGCCGGCCAAACCGTCCAGGTCGACATCGAGGGGCTGGGCATATTGACCAACCCGGTCATCGCCGACACCGAGTGATCCGGCCGATGTGTGCCCTTGCTGGTGGTCTGCGACTCTGGGGACCATGACTCCTGCAGCCCCCGACGATTCGACCCCCGAACAGCACGAGTCCTCGGACTTCATCCGTGACGCCATCCGCGCCGATGTGCAAGCCGGTGCCCACGGTGGACGGGTGCAGACCCGGTTCCCACCCGAGCCGAACGGCTACCTGCACATCGGCCACGCCAAGGCGATCGTGCTGAACTTCGGGTTGGCCCAGGAGTTCAACGGGATCTGCAACCTGCGTTTCGACGACACCAACCCGGTGGTCGAGGAGCCCGAGTTCGTCCAGGCGATCATCGATGACATCGCGTGGCTGGGGTTCACCCCCGGTCAGGTGTTGCATGCCAGCGACTACTTCTCCCAACTGTTCGATTGGGCCCTGCAACTGATCGACAAGGGTCTGGCCTACGTCGATGACCAGGACGCCGAGACCATCTCCGCCCAACGTGGTGGGTTCGGGAACCCGGGGGTGGATTCGCCCTACCGCCAGCGAGACCCAGCTGAGAACCGGGACCTGTTCCAGCGCATGCGCGACGGCGAGTTCCCCGACGGTGCCAAGGTGCTGCGGGCCAAAGTAGACATGCAACATCCCGTGATGACCATGCGCGACCCGGTGCTGTACCGCATCCGGCGTGTCCCCCACGAGCGCACCGGCACTGATTGGGTCATCTACCCGACCTATGACTGGGCGCACGGGCAATCAGATGCGATCGAGGGGGTCACCCACTCGCTGTGCACCCTTGAGTTCACCGACCACCGCCCACTGTATGAGTGGTGCCTGGACCACCTGGACCTGCCGGGCACCGCACCGCAGCAGACCGAGTTCGCCCGGCTGGGCCTGACCCACACCCTGATGAGCAAGCGCATCCTGCGCCAACTGGTCGAAGACGGGATCGTCGAGGGATGGGACGACCCCCGCATGCCCACCCTGCGAGGGGTTCGCCGCCGCGGCTACCCGGCAGCCGCGATCAGGGCCTTCATCGATCACGTCGGCGTGGCCAAGACCAACAGCACCGTTGAGATCGAACTGCTGGAATCGTTCATCCGGCGTCACCACAACGACGCGGCCCTGCGCCGCATGGGCGTGCTGAACCCGCTCAAGGTCGTGATCACCAACTGGCCACAGGGGCAGGTCGACCAGGTCGAGGGCGTCAACAACCCCGAGGACGACACCGCCGGCACCCGCATGATCCCCTTCTCGGGTGAGTTGTGGATCGAGCAGGACGACTTCATGCTGGACCCGCCGCGCAAGTTCTACCGCCTGAGTCCCGGGACCGAGGTCCGCCTACGCGGCGGGTTCTTCATCACCGCCGCCGACGTCCTGACCGACGCTGACGGCACCGTCACCGAGGTCCACTGCACCTACGACCCGTTGACCCGCGGCGGGCAGGCACCAGACGGTCGCAAGGTGAAATCCACGATCCACTGGGTTTCCGCCGCCCATGCGTTGGATGCCACCGTGCACCTGTACGACCGCCTGTTCACCGACCCGCATCCCGGCAGCCTGGAGGATCCCCTCAGCAGCCTGAACCCGGACTCGCGAACCACGGTCACCGCCAAGGTCGAACCGGCCGTCGGCGACACACCACCGGGCAGCGTGATCCAGTTGGAACGGCTGGGCTACTTCGCCGCCGACCCCGACATCCCGCTGACATTGCACCGCACCGTCGGGCTGCGCGATGAGTGGGCCAACATCCAAAAGCGCCAGAAGAAGTGAACGCCCCCATGACACCCCCCATGACACCCCCGAGTGACGCCCCAACGACCGACCCCACGACCACCGCCCCCCGCGTCCGCTTCTGTCCCGCTCCCTCAGGTTGGCTGCACGTAGGCGGGGCCCGCACCGCGCTGTTCAACTGGCTGTGGGCCAAAGGCCAGGGTGGCACCTTCGTGCTGCGGATCGAGGACACCGACGCGCAGCGGGCCACGATGGAATCCGCCGAGGGGATGATGCAGGCGTTGCAGTGGCTGGGCCTTGACTGGGACGAGGGTCCACCCATCGGCCAGCATGCCGAGCGAGGAGCCCACGGCCCCTATCTCCAGAGCCAACGCCGCGAACTGCACGACGCCGTGGTCAGCCTGCTGGTCGCCTCGGGACACGCCTATGGGGCCTTTGACACCACCGAGGAATTACAGGCCGCCCGCGACGCCGGCGACGGGCATGTCTACCGGGGTCAGGCGCTCAGCGATGCACAGCGCGAGGCCCTTCTCGCCGAAGGACGCCAGCCCGTGATCCGGGTTTCCACCCCCACCACGGGGGAGGTGTCATGGCCCGACGCGGTCCGCGGCCAGGTGCAGTTCGACTGGGCCGATATCGGCGACTTCGTCATTGCGCGCGCCGATGGCTCACCCACCTACATGCTGGCCAACACCACCGACGATCTTGCCCAGGGCGTCGGGTTTGTCGCCCGCGGCGAGGACCTGCTCAGCACCACGCCCCGTCAGATCCTGCTGACCGATCTGCTGGTGCCCACGGGCATCCTGGACCAGGCTCTGGCACAGGTGACCTACCCCGCCAGACCCGAGGGTGGCCCGGACCGGCTGAGTTACGCCCACCTGCCACTGCTGGTCGGGGAAGACCGCAAGAAGCTGTCCAAACGCCATGGCGATGTGGCCATCGAGGCCTTCCGTGACGCCGGGATCCTGCCGGAGGTCATGCTGAACTTCATGGCCCTGTGTGGCTGGTCCTATGACGGGTCTCACGAACGCTTCAGTGTCCAGGAGCTGATCGACAAGTTCAGTTTCGACCGGGTACAGCCAAGCCCGGCGTACTTCGACACCGACAAGCTGCGGTCACTGAACGGTGATGCCATCAAGGAGTTGAGCGACGCCGATCTGGCATCGCGCCTGCTGCCCGCCTTCCAACGGGCCGGGGTGCTGGGCCCCCAGCCCACGAAGGCGCAGATCGGCCTGATCACCGCCTTTGCGCCACTGTTGAAGGACCGTATCCAGACCCTGGCCGAAGCAGTGCCCCTGGTGGACTTCGCCTTCGCCGAGACGGTCGAGTTTGACCCCAAGGCCGTCGCAAAGTGGTTGAAGCCCGCGGCCGGCCCGGTCCTTGACCACGTCACCCCCAGGCTTGCCGCGCTGAGCGACTGGAACGCCTCCTCGATCATGCAGGTGTTCACCGACACCGTGGAGGACCTGGGCATCGGCATGGGCAAGGCGATGCAGCCGGTCCGGGTCATCGTCACCGGATCAGCCGTCAGCCCGCCGCTGCCCGAGACCCTGGCCGTGCTGGACCAGGACTGGGTAATCCAACGGGTCCGCTCGGGCCGCTCGCAGGTGCAGGCCGGCGACTAGCGTTGCATCGCTCGAACAGGTGTTCTATGATTGAGGGATGGGATCCGCCTCACTGACCGTGGCCCGCCAACCGTCGATGTTCGGCCTGGACAGCGACCCCGACCATGACCCGGGATTCGCCGACGCCAGGCGGGTACGCCTGGACCGCGGGGCCTGGGTGGACCTGGTGCCAGGCTGGGTCAGTGGCCATGAAGCGCTTTTTGAGGCGGTGCTGCAGGCCGCCGACTGGCAGGTCTGGGACCGACCGATGTTCGACCGGATCGTCGCGCAGCCACGCCTGTCGGTGTCATGGGACGGAGGACGCCTGCCGGCCGGGTTGGCCCCGATCCGGGCGATGGCCAAGTCCCTCTCGAAGCGGTATGGCCTACCGCTGACCCGGATCTCGGCCAACCTGTACCGCGACGGGCAGGACAGCGTCGCCTGGCACGGGGACACCTTCCTGCGGACCCAGCCGACCGCCACGGTCGCGGTCGTCTCGCTGGGGCAGCCGCGCCCGTTCCGGTTGCGACCGCGTGGTGGGGGTGCCAGCCAGGGCTGGTCCCTGGGTCGCGGCGACCTGGTCGTGATGGGTGGGACGTGTCAGCGCACCTGGCAACACGCGGTGCCGAAGGTCGCCAAGGCCGGTCCTCGGATCTGCGTGATGTTTCGGACACCCGGATGGGACGGTGCTACAGCACCATCTTGAATCCGGTGTGGCTGGGGTCCATCCCCAGCCGCTGATAGAAGCGGGAGGCGTCGGTTCGCTGCCGGTCGCTGGTCAACTGGGCCAGCCCGCAACCGCGCTGGCGGGCGCGGTCGAAGACCCATCGCATCAGCGCTTCACCATGTCCCTGCCCGCGGCGGTCCCCCGTGATCCGAACGGCTTCGATCTGCGCCCGGGTCGTCCCTCCACGACCAACGCCAGGGATGACGGTCAGTTGCAGGCTCCCGATCACCCGGCCGACGGCGTCAACCAGAACCACCAGGTCGCTGGCCGGGTCCGCGTCGACACGGTGAAAGGCCGCGGTGTAGGTGGCGGGGTCCGCGTGCTCCCTGGCGGCGGCGATCACGTCGTCCACCTTCAACGCCAGAATGTCGGGCAGATCATCAATGGTGGCCCGCCGAACGCTGGTGCCGTCATCCAGGTGCGCGGGCAGGCCGGGGGTCAGACGGGTGGCCAACGCGGCCGGTTTGGGGACCTCGGTCAGTCCCAGCACGCCGCCATAGAACGACCGGGCCAGCGCCTCACCACCGGACGGGATGGCCAGTTGTACGTGATGAAGCCCGTACGCCGTCAACCGTGGGTGATCAACCGTGGCTGTCGGACCCGCCCAGAACCAGGTCCAACAGTGACAGGTCGAAGATCAGTCGATCCAGACCCTGCGCCAACGCCTGAGGTGGTAGGCGATCCAAACTGACGTCGGGCATAACCTGCAGTGTGCTGATCCATCCATTGATACACATCACGCAGCGTGTACCTAGGACCTACTACCGGCCAACCTCATCGGGAACCCCCAGGTGGGTTGCGGCGTCGGAACCGGCAGACCGACCGTACGACGTCGCAGGGACTGCCATGACCACCATTGACCGCCTCGCCCTCGTCGGCATCATCTGCGCACTGCTGGTCGCTGCCTGTGCCGAACCTGGGGCCGGCGGGGGCACGGCCACCAGCGGCAGGCCTGCGGAGGCGACCAGCCAGCCCAGCGAGCCCGTGGTGGCGGTCGATCCTGTCGATGGCGACGAGATCGCGGTGGTCGTTGACGGCATGACCGAGCTCGCTGTCGAGCTGTACACCACCCTCACCGCGACCCAGGACGGCAACGTCCTGCTGTCGCCCTACAGCATCACCGACGGGTTGGCGCTGCCCTACCTGGGTGCTGCCGGGCCGACCGCCCAGGCCATGGCCGACACCCTCGGCTTCACCTTGGCGGGCGACACCCAGCACCGGGCGCTGGCAACCCTCCGCGGCTTGCTGGCCGACCGGCAGTCCGACCAGCTGACGCTGCGCGTGGCCAACCGCCTGTACGCCGACATCGGCCTGCCGCTGGCCGACGCCTATCTGGCCGACGTCAGCCGCTACTACGGTGCAGGAGTCGGCACGGTCGACTACGCCGACCCCGAGGCCGCCCGTGCAGCGATCAACGGCTGGGTCGCCGAGCAGACTGCCGACCGCATCGAGGAGTTGTTCCCCGCTGGCACCATCGATGCCACTACCCGGCTGGCCCTGGTCAACGCCATCTACCTGGACGCCGCCTGGCACTTCCCGTTCAACCCCGACAACACCAGCGACGGGCCCTTCACCACCGCCTCGGGCGAGGTGGTGACGGTGCCGATGATGCACTTCAACGAGTCCCTCCCTTCAGCCGCCGACCCAGAGGGTGCGTGGGTGGCCGTGCAACTGCCGTACGCGGGGGAGGAGTTGCGCATGGTCGCCATCCTGCCCCAGGACCTCGCCACCTTCGAGGCCGGGTTGACGCCTGAACTGTTGGACGAGATTCGGACCGCCCCGACCGACGGCGGCATCCACTTGGCCTTCCCGCGGGCCGAACTGCGGTTCCACACCTCCCTGATTGAGCCGTTGCGCACCCTGGGCATGGGCCCGGCCCTGGTGGCCGACGCCGACTTCTCCGGCATCACCGGCAGCCCGGGCCTGATCATCCAGGCGATCGAGCACGAGGTGTTCATGGCCATCGACGAGGAAGGGACCGAGGCGGCCGCGGCCACGGGCACAGCGATGGCGGACTCCCACGGCCCGACCATCGAGTTCAACCGGCCCTACCTGGTGGTCATCCAGGACGACGCGACCGGGGCGATCCTGTTCTTCGGCCGGGTGACCGATCCCACGGGCTGACGCGGCCTGATAGGTGACCCTCGACGTCCACACCGCCGGCTGTGCGACCCTCACCCTCGCGGGCGTTGGGGCTGGCCGCCCGCTCGTCTGAGGGGCCCTTCTCGTCCCTTGGGCTCCCAGTGGTCCCCGACCTTCTCAAAGGAGTGCTTGACCGCCGCGAAGGCCGTCCGGTGAGCACGTTCCTCGTCGTCGTATTGCTCGTGGGCGCTGTCGAGGGTCTTGGCGTAGGTTCGCTGAGCCTTTTCGGGCGACCGCTTGATGGTGCCGGGCAGGTCCTCGTCCTTGGTCGGCATGGCTCGCTCCTCGCTGCTGGTGGTGTGCAGACCACCTATCCGTTCTGATGACGCAGACACCTGGCCGACGGTGTTGTCGGTCCCACCGCGGCCTGCGACCCTGGAACCCATGACCACACCCGCCGACCCCACTCATCGGACTTCATCCGCGACCGGATCCGCGCCGGCGCAAAGGCCAGCACGAAGGCCAGCACAAAGGCCAGCACGAAGGCCGGCACGAAGCGGCACGGCGACGTCGCCATCGACGCGTTCCGCGATGCCGGGATCCTGCCTGAGATGATGGTCAACTTCCTGGCGCTCGGCGGCTGGTCGCCGGATGGGGACAGGGAACGGATATCGGTCCAGGAACTGGTCGAGGTGTTCGCAGTCCACCGCTCGTTGGTCCTGACCCGCCTGCGTGAGGGCCGATCGAAGGTGCAGGGATGAGCGGCGGCCGAGGTGGTCGTGTCCGCGGGCCTGGTCCGCCTGCCCGTTCCGGGGTTGGGCGCCAGCGTGCGGTCCTGGACGCCATGCAGAGCCTGTTGCGGCACCCCGACACGCTCGCTCGCGAGGACTTCCAACCCTTCACCGCCACCGCGGACCAGGTGACCGGCAGGGTGGTGATCACCACCGCGGATCCAGCCCGGTTCAGCGCGCTGCTGGAGGCCATCCTCGCCGAGGGCGGGTTCGCGCCCGGCACGGTCTTCGAGCGGCTACTCGAGGCCGAGATGGCGGCCCAGGCCCGTGGGAAGGCCGCCCGCCGCACCCCGGCGGAGGTGCGCCGGCGGTTGGCCCAGACCGTCAACCCCTACCTGCACCTGGGGATGCGGCCAGACGAGGTCCGCAACGCGTTTGACAGGGTGCTGGAGGTCCGCCAGGAGCCGGTGGGGGACTAACCTCACCGGTGGAGGGCGGAGTCAGGGTGAGCATCGCTTGAACATGGCTGAACATGCATCGACCGTCGACGTAACGAACGTCGACGGTCGTCGTACTCCCGATGGGATTTGAACCCACGCCGCCGCCTTGAGAGGGCGGTATCCTAGGCCGCTAGATGACGGGAGCAAGTGCGTGAGAAACAGCCGCCGAAGCAAACTCGTATCTCATTTCCGTGGGAGACCCCACGTCGTTCGGAGGCAAGGACTTGAACCCTGAATGACTGGACCAGAACCAGTAGTGTTACCTACTACACCACCTCCGAGTGGCTGCACCGCAGGGCCGTAGCCCGGTGGCGGATGCACGAGGATAGCGACGGCCATGTGGGCATGCAATGCGGGCCGAGGTGGTCAGCGCGTGCCGATCGCTGCCTGCAGGGGGTGGCCAGCAGCAGCCCGATCAGGACCACCGACACGCCGATCCCGATCGCGCTGACGACGCCGCGGAACTGGCCGATGCCTGACAGGATCGCCAGGCCGGACACAACCAGCCCGACTGTCCAGGCGACATTGCTCCGCCGGACCAGGGCCGGTTCCTTGACATGGTCTAGGAGTTCCGCGGCCGCAGCCAGTGGATCATCGTCAGCCACCAGCGCCGCACGATGGAGATCGCTGACCGACTGACCCGCAGCCTGCACGCCGAGGGTTGTGCCCAGGCGGCGTCGTTGTGATTGGTGCATAGTGCGGTGCATGCTGGGATCGAGGGGTCGCCTTGTTGGCGCATGCGTCATGTCCGCCGGTGGAGCGGCGTGCCGGTGCGTCGCGTTTTGAGACCGCGACGGCGATCGCCAGGGCTGATGCCGCTGCGGCTGACACCGTGATCCTGGCTCGGGCGTTTCCTTCAGAGGGGGCGACGGATCCGACGCAGGGGTTCGCTGATGCGTTGGCGGCGGGGGGGATGGCGGCTGAGTTCGGCTGGCCGGTGTTGCTGACCCAGACCGAGGTGTTGACTCCGACGACAAGGGCCTACCTGCAGGAGGCGGGGATCGGGCAGGTGGAGATCATGGGTGGGACCGCGGCGATCTCGGCTGGGGTGGAGGCGGAGATCAACGGGTTGGGGATTGCCACGGAGCGTGTCAGTGGTGCCAGTCGGGCCGAGACTGCGATCGCTGTGGCCGCCAAGCGGGGTGCGCCGAGTGCTGCGGAGGCGGCGCATGTGGTGTTGGTGCAGGGGCAGACGGAGGATGCGTGGGCCGGTGGGTTTGCTGCGGCGGCTCGGTCGGCGCTGTTGGATGCGCCGATCGTGTTGGCGGTGGAGT
>JBPCKA010000124.1:0-47389 GCA_051004735.1 Euzebya sp.
CCACACCACCTCCCTGTTGGACACCGATGGATGTCGCCCGAGGAGCTGCAAGGTTCAACGAGTCTGTGACCCGTGCTCGAAGCAACAATCCAGGGTGCCCGACAGCTCCAACGTCATGCTCTTAGCTTAGCTTAACGGACACCGGGACCCGTCCGCCGCTGCAGTCGGCGGCGCCCGCCGTCAGGCGTGCTGAGTATGGGACGCGCTGACGCGGGCCGCCGCGACGGCCAGCGCGCCGAGGAACAGGTGCAGCATGTTGTCAGCCACGCTGTAGCCGTACTCGGGGAGCAACCCGAACAGCATGGGCGCGATGAAGCCGATCACGCCGACCAGCAGATAGACGACCCCCACCGCGCCGACGATGGAACGGACCACCCTCGCGTCCTTCGCCACGAAGCCGGCATAGGCCAGCACCAGACCCGAACCGATGTGGATCAGGTCCTCGACCAGTTCGATGTTGAAGACCTTTAGCAGCGGGCCCTCACCGACGAGCAGGCCGACGACGGCAATCAGGAGGACCGTCGCCCCGACGATCTGGCCGTACCGCTTTGCTGCATCATGGGTGAACATCGGTCGGCCTCGCGTCGATCGGGTGGCGCCGTGGAGCGCAGGGGTGTGTGGCTACCCTATCAACGCATCCCAGCCGTACCTCCAACTCCACGTTGGAGCAGCCGTCCCCAGCCCCCAACACGATCCGCGCGCGCAACCGCTGGCGCTCCGAGAGCTCTGAGTCGGCACACTGCCACCGTGTACGAGATAGCGGAACGACACGCCCCGCGCTTCTTGGCCGTCGCGAATCGCTTGTTCGGCGACCGGCTGGTCGGCTTCTACGTGGTCGGCTCGGCTGCGCTCGGCGGCTTCCTGCCAGAGCGGTCCAGAAGCTGCCCATCTCGGGTTGGACCCAGAACCGCACCTGCTTCGTCAGTGGAACCTCGACAACCTCAACGGTTACTGGAGGGCGTGCGCTATCGCAGCGATGAGCGGAAGGCCGCCGCTCAAACCATGGATGCCAGTCCGATGGGCGAGGTCATATCCAAGCAGCAGGCGGGCCAGTACGCCCTGGAGGTCTTCGATCGAGAATGGCATCCGATCATCCAGGAGGCGCTCGCGTACTGGAGGGGCGACGCTCCCAATCCAGACTTTCGCCGACCAGAGAGCACGCCTCGCTTGTTCTGGGGAGTTCGCCCTATATGTCGTCGACTCGGCCAACGCCATGTAGCGCGCCGATTGCCGGATCTTGATGGTGGTCCGTACGCCGAAGTGAATGATCGGTGCGGCCGACGCCCGGAGAGGATTCCATGGCCGACCCGCTGGGCAACGGCACACCTACTGCGTCCTCCACCCGGCGCTATGGGATGCTCGCCACGAACCATCGAAGAGGGGTCCGGAAGAGTGTGTCAGTATCAGACCATGGATGCGTTCGAGCTTCGCGCAGCGACCCCCGACCGAGCGGGCACCAGGCAGCAACTCCGTGATTGGTTTCGGGGCGAATCCGAGTTGGAGACACAGGTCGCCGTCGTCGATGGTGTGCCGATCGGGCATGTCACGGTCAGCGGCCACCATCTCGTCCACCTGTTCGTCGAGCGAACCACCAGAACATGGGCCTCGGCCGACACCTGCTTGGGCAAGGCGAGGCCGTGATCGCCTCCGGTGGTCACACGGACTTCGAGTTACACGCAAGGGTCGAGAACCTGGCTGCGATCGCCTTCTACGAGAAGATGGGCTGGACCGTGACTGACCGCTTGATTCACACCGTCGAGCACGGCATCAGCTACCACGGGCGGGTCCTCGTCAAGCGCAGCGCACCCATCCCATAGGTGCCCGGTCGGGGGTTAGTCGCGCTTGACCACGGCAAGATGTGTTCGACGTCTCCGGACGACGCCTCATTCTCATCCATTCAGGGTCGGGGCGACAGCCCCGGTGTTGTGCTCGTAGCCTTAGGGCCACAGACGACGGGCCCGCCGGGCCAGGTCGCGACGTGCCGCCATCAGGTCCAGGCCGTCCAGTTCACCGTCGGTGACGACCTGCCGGCCACCGACGAACACGTGGCGGGCCCGCCGGTCGGGGCCCAGCACCAACGCCTCGATGGGGTCGGGGATGTCGGCGATGTCCTCCCCCGGCCACACCACCAGGTCGGCCTTCATGCCCGGCTGTAGCGTCCCGATGTCGGTCCGGCCAAGGCACGCCGCACCGCCGACCGTGGCCATGTTCAGCGCATCGGCTGCCGACAGTGCCGTGGGGTCACCGGTGCCCTGACGCGCCGACCACACGGCCTGGCGCAACTCGGTCACCAGGGTCCCCTGTTCGTTCGAGGCGACGCCGTCGACTCCCAACCCCACCGGCACACCGGCCGCCCGCAGATCACGTGTACGGCAGAACCCTGCCGCCAGCCGGGCGTTTGAGGAGGGACAGTGCGCCACGCCCGCCCCCGCCTGGGCCAGCCGCTGGATCTCGTCGTCATCGAAGTGGACGCCGTGGGCATACCACACGTCGGGTGCCACCCAGCCCCAGTCATCCAGCACCTGCAGCGGGCGGGCCCCGAACCGCGTCAGGCAGTCGGCCTCCTCCTCACGTGTCTCGCACAGATGGGTGTGCAACCGCAGGCCATGACGTCGGGCCAGTTCTGCCGACTGGATCATCAGTTCCTTGCTGACGCTGAACGGGCTGCACGGCGCGACGGTGACGGTGATCATGTCGTCGTCGTGCCATCGCGAGATGACCCGTTCGGTGGAGGTCAGGATGGCGTCCAACTCCTCAACCACATGATCGGGAGGCAGACCGCCCTGCGACTGTCCCAGATCCATGGACCCGCGGGCCAGGTGCAGGCGGATGCCGACCTGCCTGGCGGCGGTGGCGATCGCGTCAAAGACGCTGTCATCACCACGCGGGACCAGGTAGTGATGGTCCGCGGCGGTGGTGCAGCCCGACAGGGCCAGTTCGGCCAGCCCCACCCGAGCGGCCGCCAGGACGTCGGCCGTGTCCAGCCTGGCCCAGACCGGGTACAGCGTGACCAGCCAGTCAAACAGGTTGCTGTTCGTCGCCCGGCCGCGGGTCATCCACTGGTACAGGTGATGGTGGGTGTTGACCAGGCCAGGGGTGATGATGTCGCCCGGCACCGCCACCACGGTGTCGCGGTCGGCCAGGGTGATGGAGCCCACCGCCTGGATCAGACCGTCGGCGATGGCGATGTCAGCGGTGTTTCGCGCCCCCCGCAGCACGATTCGACTCATGGCGATCCCGGGGCCAGGGCGATGTCCTGCGGACGGATCGGGACACGGGTCAGCGGGGCGCCGCAGGCGGCCCGGATCGCGGCCACCACCGCGGGGGTGGAGGAGATCGTCGGCGGTTCCCCGACACCTTTGGCGCCGAAGGGGGCGCCCGGCTCGGGCTGCTGGATCAGGGTGGCGAGCACGTCGGGCATGTCCAGGGTGGTGGGGATCAGGTAGTCGGTGAATGAGGGGTTGCGGACCAGTCCGTCGGTCACCAACACCTCTTCCATGATGGCAAGGCCCAGACCCTGGGCGATCCCTCCCTCGATCTGACCCATGACCGAGCGAGGGTTCAGCGCCCTGCCCACGTCCTGCCCCGTGGCGATCTGGACCACCCGGACCAGCCCCAGGTCCGCGTCGACGTCGACCACGGCCCGGTGAGCGGCGAAGGCAAAGGACACGTGGGCGTTGCCCTGCCCGTTTTCGTCAAGAGGCTCGGTGACCGGGTGATGGTGCTCGCGGACCTGCTCGATGGGACCGTCCTGCAGCAGCAAGGTGAGGGGGGCTTGTTGCGCGTCGCCGGCGGCGCGCCGGTCCAGTTCCTCGCGGACGGCGAGACAGGCCAACTGGACCGCGCCTCCACTCATCCATGTCTGTCGGCTGGCGCTGGTCGAGCCCGCCGAACCGATCGAGGTGTCGGTCGGGCCGATCACCACCTGTGACACGCCCAGTTCGCTGCGCACGATCTGCTGGGCCAGGGAGTGGAAGCCCTGGCCCACCTCGGCGGCGGCGCAGCGAACGGTGGCCACCGGCTGACCGGCGCTGTCCAGTTCCAGCCGGACCGCGGCGGTGGAGTAGTCGTCGAATCCCTCGGAATACATCAGGTTCTTAAAACCCACGGCCATGCCGACTCCGCGCGTGACGTCCACGCTGAGCGCGGTCATACCCGTCCCGCCGGGCCGCAGTTCCGGGGGATCATCAGCCTGGGGGTCCGGCGGCAGGGGATGGGCCATGGCCGCGTGGATGACCTCGCTCACCGGTGCGGTCCCGGTGATGACCTGGCCGGTCAGCAGAGTGTCGCCCGTCGCCAGGGCATTTTTCAGCCGCAGGTCGACGGGGTCCATGCCAAGGGCCTGGGCCAGCTTGTCCATCTGGGCCTCGTGGCCAAAGCAGGCCTGGACGGCCCCGAAGCCTCGCATCGCCCCGCACGGCGGATTGTTGGTCCGTACCGCGAAGCCGTCGATGGCCGCGTGAGGGACCTTGTAGGGGCCGGCGGCAAAGCAGGTGGCGTTGGCGATCACGGCTGTGGAGGAGGAGGCGTAGGCCCCGCCGTCCAACACCAGCCTGGCCTCGACCTTGACCAGCTGGCCGGCGGAGGTGGCGTGGTGGCGGTACCACATCTTGGCCGGGTGCCGGTGGACGTGGCCGTAGAAGCTTTCCTCCCGCGAGTACATCATCTTCACCGGCCGGCCAGTGGTCAGCGCCAGCAGGCAGACGTGGACCTGCAGGCTGACGTCCTCACGTCCGCCGAAGGCACCGCCCACGCCAGCCAGGGACAACCGGACCTTCTCGGGGGGCAGGTCCAGGCAGGCGGCCACCTGTTCCTGGTCCACGTGCAGCCACTGGGTCGAGATGTACAGATCGACCCCACCATCGGCGTCGGGGATGGCCAGACCTGATTCGGGACCGAGGAAGGCCTGGTCCTGCATGCCGACCTCATAGTCACCCTCGACGACCACGTCCCCGGTGACGCTGTCGGGGGTTCCGTGCCGCAGGGCGATGTGTCTGAACACGTTGCCGTCGGGGTGGATCGGTGGGGCGGTGATCGCCGCCTGACTGTCGGCCAGCGGTTCAAGGACCTCGTAGTCGACCTGGATGGCCTGGATGGCGCGCAGTGCCAGTTCGGGGTGGTCAGCGGCGACGATCGCGACCGGTTCACCGTGGTAGCGCACCACGTCGGTGGCCAGGACCGGCTGGTCACGATGTTCCATACCATAGGTTGGCGACCCGGGGACGTCATCGCCCAACAGCACCGCATGCACACCGTCCATCTGCGTGGCGGCGCGGGTGTCGATCGAGCGGATCCTGGCCGATGGATGAGGGCTGCGCAGGGTTCGACCCCACAGCATCTGGTCGGCGTACAGGTCACTTGAGAAGGCGAAGTCACCCGTGACCTTTGGGGTGCCGTCGGGGCGGTCAGCGTTGTCGCCCAGCCCACCCGCCGGGGTGGTCGTGGTGCGGGTGTCGGTCGCCGTGGCCGTGCCGTCGCTCACGGGGCTTCCGTCGGGGGGTCGGTCAGCGGGGGGTCGGTCGGCAGAGGGTCGGTCGTCGGGGGGTCGGTCGTCGCTGCGCTGCGGGACAGGCGTTGGTCGCGGACACGGCCGACGGCCTCAAGGATGCGGCCGTATCCGGTGCACCGGCACAGGTTGCCGCTGATGGCCTCGCGGATGGCCAGTTCATCAGCGTCGGGTTGGCGCTGCAGCAGGTCGTGGGTGGCGATGATCAGCCCGGGGGTGCAAAAGCCGCACTGGACCGCGCCGGCATCCAGGAAGGCTCGTTGGACGTCGGTCAGGTCCGAGGCGGCCGTTTCGGAGCCCTGTTCGCGGACCAGTCCCTCGACCGTGGTGATCGTTGCGTCGACGGCGTCGGCGGCCATCACGCAGCACGAGCAGACCGGCCGGCCATCCAGCAGCACCGTGCAGGACCCGCATTCGCCCTGGTCACAGGCGTTCTTGGTGCCGGGGTGGCCCAGCCGTTCGCGCAGCACATACAGCAGGCTTTCGCCCAGCCAGGATGAGGGCACGGACTCGTCGCGTCCGTTGACCTTCAGGCTGTAGGGATCGGGGGAGTTCATGCGAACAGACACCTCGTCAGTGTGCGGGACGCCAGGACGCCGACGGCATGACGGCGGTAGGCCTGGGTGCTGCGATGGTCGGTGATCGGGCGTGCGGCCTGAGCGCACAGCCCGGCGAAGGTCGTGACGTCGTCGGGCGTGCAGGTCATGGCATCCCAGTCGATGGCGGCACTGATCTGTTCCTCGGCGGCGGTGGGCCGTAGCGGGGTGGGCCCGACAGAACCCAGCGCCACGCGGACGGCCTTCGCGTCGGTGTCAACGACCATCGCCAGGCTGGCCACCGAGATGGCCATGGCGCTGCGAGGACCGATCTTGGCCACGTGCTGCGGGCCGTTCACCGGTGGGATGTGGATGCGATGGATGATGTCGGAGGGTCCTAGGGACGTGGTCTTGGGGCCGGTGATCAGCTGTTCCAGCGGTAGCTGGCGAGGGCCGTCGGGCGAGGCGATCTGGACCTCGGCCTGCATGGCGAGCAGCCAGGGCAGGGCGTCCCCGGCGGGGCTGGCGGTCCCGATGTTGCCGCCGACGGTGCCGGCGTTGCGGATCTGGGGCGATCCCACGGTGCGAGAGGCCATGACCAGGCCGGGGGCCTGCTGGATCAGGTCGGTCTCGATCTGGGCGTAGGTCACGCCGGCTCCCAGGTCGATGCCCCGGGGGGTTACGGTGATGCCCGCCAACTCTTGGACCCGCCGCAACGCGACGATGGCCTCCGGTCGACGGTGGCCATGGTTCACCTCAATCATCAGATCGGTTCCGCCTGCCAGCAGTTGCGCATCCGGGTGCCCGGCCAGCGCGTCCAACGCCCCCGGCAACGTGGTGGGCCTTGCGATCGTCACAGTGTCCCTTCTGTGGTTGGGTTCGGGCGGGCTCGTGGTGGCCTGGCGGCGGCAGGTTTTCCGGGAGCGACCCGTCAATGCTTGCACGGGAGTCAAGGCTTCCCGTACACCTCACCCCCTCCAAACCCTCAGATCTGAGCTTTAGGGGTGGAAACCAGGCCAACCCCTCAGATCTGAGCTTTAGGCGGCGGACCCCGAACCCTCAGATCTGAGCTTAAGGGGTGGAAACCAGGCCAAACCCTCAGATCTGAGCTTTCGGCGGGGCGGGGACCGGGGACCGGGGGCCGGGGACCGGGGACCGGGGCCGGGGGCCGGGGGCCGGGACCAGGAGCGAGTGGCCCGAGGGGCATGTTCGGGCGGTAGTCCCAGCGGCTAGGTTGCCGATTATGGCCGATCAGCCTCTTGTTGACCTGTTGATCTCAAGCAGGCGTGTCCTGACCGCCGATGGCCTGCGTCCCGCCACCGTTGTGGTCGATGGCGGAAGGATCGTTGAGGTCCTCGACGACGACGTGTCCCTGCCGCATGCCCGGACGCTTGAGCAGGTGGAGGATCTGGTGGTGCTGCCGGGACTCGTTGACTCCCACGTGCACTGCAACGAACCCGGCCGCACCCAGTGGGAGGGTTTCGCCACGGCCACCAGGGCAGCGGCCGCCGGCGGGGTGACCACGATCGTTGACATGCCGCTGAACTGCATTCCGCCGACCACCGACGCCGAAGCCCTCACGGCCAAACGCACCGCCGCCGCCCCCGCCGCCTTCATCGACGTGGCGTTCTGGGGAGGGGCGGTGCCCGGCAACGACGACGACCTCCCCGCACTCCACGCCGCCGGTGTCCGCGGGTTCAAGGCCTTCCTGTGCGACAGCGGGGTCCCCGAGTACGGAAACATCCACCCGGCCCAGATCGCCGGGACCCTGGCCCGGATCGCAAAGTTGGACTCCACCCTGATCGTGCACGCCGAAGATCCACAGCTGTGCCAGGCCGCGGCACAAAGCGTGGCCGGCCGGGACCCCCGGCGCTACTCCACCTGGCTTGACAGCCGACCGGAGCAGGCCGAGGTCGCCGCTGTCCGGGCGCTGGTCGACGCCTGCCGCCAGACCGGCGGCCGCGTCCATGTGCTGCACGTGTCCGCCGCGCAGGCCGCCGACGTGATCGCCGACGCCCAGGCCGAGGGACTGCCCGTCACCGCCGAGACCTGCCCGCACTACCTGACCCTGTCCGCCGAACTGGTTCCCGACGGGGCGACGGAGTTCAAGTGCGCTCCTCCCATTCGTGTCCAGGCCAACGCCGAGCGACTGTGGGACCACCTTGCCGCCGGGACCATCACGGCGGTGGTCAGCGACCACTCCCCCTGTCCGCCGGCCGACAAGAGGCCCGAGACCGGCGACTTCATGGCCGCATGGGGTGGGATCTCGTCCCTTCAGATCGGCCTGCCGCTGGTGTGGACCGAGGCCCGCCGGCGCGGCCACGACCTGGCGGCGGTGATGCGGTGGATGTCCTTTGGCCCGGCCCAGATCGCCGGGTTGTCCGGCAAGGGGGCCATCGCTGCGGGCCACGCCGCGGACCTGGTCGTCTTTGACCCCGACGCCCGGTGGCAGATCGACGGCACGGCACTGCACCACCGCCATCCCGTGACCCCTCATCACGACCGGCCCGTGACCGGCGCGGTGATCAGCACCTATCTTGCAGGTCAACTGGTCGTGCATGACGGTCAACCCGTGGGTGATCCGACAGGTCGGCTGCTATAGATACCTCGACTGTCACAGAGATCCGCCAGAGGAATCCGCCAGAGGAAGGAGTACGGGTGCTGATCGATCTTGCGGCCAAGCGACTTGGCGGGATGGTCGTGGCTGCCAACGACGAGTTCTTCGGAGCCAAGGAGAACCTGCTCGAGCCCTCCCCTGCGATCTTTGACCCGCTGCTGTACACCGATCGCGGCAAGGTGATGGACGGCTGGGAGACCCGCCGGCGACGCGACGAGGGGCATGACTGGTGTGTCCTCAGGCTGGGCGTGCCCGGAGTGATCCAGCAGGTCGTGGTCGACACCTCCCATTTCAAGGGCAACTTCCCGCAGGCCTGTGAGGTGCTGGGAGCGGTGTTTGACCAAGCGCAGGACCCCCTACAGGTCGACAGCGGCGACTGGTTCCCCCTGCTCCCCCGCACCGACCTGCAGGGCGACGCCGTCCAGCGCTTCGACGTCACGGTCGCCCGACGGGTCACACACGTTCGTTTCATGATCCACCCCGATGGCGGGGTCGCCCGTCTGCAACTGCTGGGCCGGCCACTGGTGGAGCTGTCACGGGTCGCTGACGTCAGCGGGCGCCTTGACCTGGCCGCGGCGGTCAACGGCGGGATGGCGGTGGCGTGCTCCGATGCGTTCTTCAGCTCGCCCACCAACCTGATCATGGTCGGTGATGCACGAAACATGGGGGACGGGTGGGAGACCCGGCGGCGACGAGGACCAGGTCACGACTGGGCGGTGCTGCGGCTGTGCACCGCCGGTGTGGTTGAGCGGATCGAGATCGACACCACCCATTTCAAGGGCAACTACCCCGACCGCTGCACCATCAGCGCCATCCACGCCCCCGGAATCGCCCCCGAGGACCTGCCCGACCCCCCGCAGTGGACCACCCTGGTCGCCGAACAGGCCATGCGCCCCCATGCCCGCCACGTCTTTGATGTCGAGGGCGCCACCGCGATGACCCACCTGCGTCTGGCCGTCATCCCCGATGGCGGTGTCGCCCGTCTGCGGGCGTTCGGCCGGGTCAGCGACGAGGGCTGGCGTCTGGCAGCCGTGAGCATGCTGGACGCCGCCGAACCCGCGGTGCTGCACCAGACCCTGCACGGCTGCTGCGGGTCGCAAGCATGGGTCACACAGATGATGGCTCGCGCACCGTTCACCGATCCCGACAGCCTGCTGCGGGCAGCCGATGAGGTGTGGCGCGGGCTTGACGCCGCCGACCACTTGGAGGCGTTCGCAGCCCATCCGCGCATCGGCGACCGCTCCGGCCCACCCCACACACTCGACGAGCAGCAGGGCACCGAGTCCGCCGACCGCCAGGTCCTTGAGCAGTTGCACGACGGGAACGTCGCCTATGAGAAGCGGTTCGGTCACGTGTTCCTGATCCGGGCGGCGGGACGCTCGGCACAGGAGATGCTGGCGGCCCTGCAGCAGCGACTGCAGGGCGATCCCCACACCGAACTCGGCATCGCCGCCGAACAGCAACGCCAGATCACCGCCTTGCGGCTGAACGTGTTGTTGGACGCGCGGTTGGCTGCCAGGCAGGGGACTGCCCTGGATTCTGAAACGAGCCCGACATGAGCCTGTCCACCCATGTGCTTGACACCGCCGGCGGGCAACCGGCCATCGGGGTCGCCGTGCTGGCCGAACGAGCGACCGAGGACGGCTGGGTCGCCTTGGGCCAGGGCGAGACCGACGCCGATGGGCGCATCGCCGATCTGGTCACCGGCGATCAGATCCCCGGAGCACACCGCCTGACCTTTGACACCGGCACCTGGTATGCCGAGCAGGGCACCACCACGTTTTGGGGCGACATCGTGATCACCTTCGAGGTGACCCAGCCCGACCAGCACCACCACGTCCCACTGTTGCTCAGCCCCTTCGGCTACAGCACCTACCGAGGAAGCTGACATGACCGTGCAGATGGGTCCCAACCGCTATGGCAAGTCCGGTATCCGCCTGGCGGTGGTGGACCGCAGCCTTCCGACCCACCAGCTGACCGACCTGGAGATCCAGGTGTGGCTGCAGGGCGACTATGCGGCCGCTCACGAGCAGGGCGACAACTCCGCGGTGCTGCCGACCGACACCATGCGAGGCACCTGTTTCGCGCTGGCGCGTGACGGGATCGAGTCGGTCAGCGACTTCGGGATCCGCCTGGCCCGCCGGTTCCTGGACGCTTCGGCCAGCACGACCACGGCCACGGTGACCCTGGTGCAGTTCGGGTGGGAACGCGTGCAGGTCGACGGGACCGGCCACCCGCACAGCTTCCGGCCGGCCGCCGGCGGTGGGGCCGTGACCGGGATCACCCTTGACCGTGGTGGTCAGCCCGTGGTGAGCGGTGGGGTTCGTGGCGCCCGCGTGCTGAAGACCACGGGGTCTGCGTTCAGCGGATTCCTGCAGGATGAGTTCACCACCCTGCCCCAGACCCGCGATCGGATCATGGCCACGACGATCGATGCCTGGTGGGGTACCCGCGGTCCGGAGTGCGACCACACCTCGTTGGCCCAGGCGGTACCGGCGACGATGCTGGCCGCCTTCGCCCGCCACGACGACAGCGAGTCGGTCCAGCACACCATGTACACCATGGGTAACGCCGTCCTTGACGCCCACGAGGAGATCACCTGGATCCGCTTCCTGCTGCCCAACGAGCATCACATCCTGAGCGACCTGTCGCCCTACGGCCTGGACAACCCGGGTGTGGTGTTCTGGGTGGCCGACCGGCCCTTCGGGGTGATCGAGGGAACGGTGGCCCGTGAGGGATTCACCCCTCACATGGTTGAGGGGCAGACACGGTGACCCGCCGGTTAGACCCCGCCGCGGTCCAGCAGTTGCTGGCCGGTGTCGACGCCGCAGACGCGGCCTATGCGGTGGCCTGGCCCGGCCGTCCGACCGGTCGCCAGCCCGTCCAGGTCCTGTACGTCCCGGCAGACCAGATCACCCCGACCACGACCAGCGATGCCGGCCGCACCGCCTCGGACCTGGTTGACCGCTTTGCACCTGACGTCGCCCGGTTCGCCGACCTGACCGGCCTGGGTTCACACGCCGTTGCCGGCCGGGTGCATCAGCAGGTCATTACCAAACTGCGTGACGAACCGGTGGAGGATCTGCGGATCGACTTCGAGGACGGCTATCTGGGGCGTTCGGAGGAGCAGGAGGATGCCGACGCCCGGGCGGCCGCCGGCGCGTTGGCCGCGGCAATCGACCAGGGCATCGCCCCGCCGTTCTTCGGCCTACG
The DNA here is from genome assembly GCA_051004735.1 of Euzebya sp. Classification (GTDB taxonomy): domain Bacteria; phylum Actinomycetota; class Nitriliruptoria; order Euzebyales; family Euzebyaceae; genus Euzebya. The sequence goes on from JBPCKA010000124.1 coordinate 11,873, forward strand.
CGTCAAGTCGTTCTCCGACGGCCTGGCCAGACGCAGCGTGGCCACCCTGGACCGGTTCCTGGGCACGTTGCTGGACAACGCCGGCCAGTTGCCCCCAGGCTTTGTGATCACGTTTCCAAAGATCGTGTCGGTTGATCACGTCAAGGCGTTCGTCGACGTGTTGGCCGCCCTGGAGCAGGCCAACGGGCTGGCCGAGGGGGCATTGGGGTTTGAGGCACAGATCGAGACCACCGCGTCGGTGCTCGGCCCCGACGGCGTGGTGGCGTTGCGAGGAATCCGCCAGGCCGGTGCAGGTCGTCTGCGTGCCTGCCACTTCGGTGTCTTTGACTACACCGCGGCGCTGGGCCTACCCGCCGAGGGACAACGACTGGACCACCCCGGCTGTGACCTGGCCCGCCATCTGATGCAGATCACCTTCGCCGGCACCGAGGTAATGCTCAGCGACGGGTCGACCAATGTCAGGCCAGCCAACGACTCGATCGAGGAACTGCACCGCGTCTGGCGGAGCCACGCCGCCCATGTCCGCCACTCCCTGGCGCACGGGTTCACCCAGGGCTGGGACCTGCATCCCTCGCATCTGGTCAGCCGCTACGCGACCGTCTTCGCCCACCTGCTCAGCGGACTGGACGGTGTCATCGACCGGCTGGCCGCATGGCAGGAGGGTCAGTCGTCTGCTGCAGCGATTGAGCGGCCCACCTCGGGAATCATGGACGAGCCGGCCACCATCACCGTGCTCACCCGACATCTGCAACGGGCGGTGGACTGTGGCGCGATCAGCCAAGCCCAGGTTGATCACCGCTTTGGCCGGGACTAGGTTGACGGCGTGTCCGTCCAGCTGAACCACACGATCGTGGCCGCCACTGACCCGCACACGTCGGCGCAGTACCTGGCTGACCTGTTGGACCTTGATGCGCCGGTGAGATTCGGCCCGTTCATGGAGGTGCAGATGGACAACGAGCTCACGTTGGATTACCTCACCGAGACCGGCCAGATCACCTCCCAGCACTATGCCTTTCTGGTTTCTGATGATGTGTTTGACCGGGCCTTCGAGCGCATCACGAGCAGTGGACAGGACTACTGGGCCGATCCTGGCCTGCGCGAACAGGGCCGGATCAACACCAACGACGGCGGCCGCGGCGTGTACTTCCATGACCCCGACGGCCATCTGCTGGAGTTGATCACCGTGCCCTACGGCGGCTGGCCGCCCGATGCCGCCTGATCACGGCTGCCCAGGTGCGGGGCAGCCGTAATGCGACTGACCCCGCAAGAGCAGGAACGTCTGATGGTGCATGTCGCGGCCGGGTTGGCTGCCGATCGACGTGCCCGCGGTCTGCGGCTGAACCATCCCGAGTCGGTGGCCCTGCTGAGCAGTTTCGTCATGGAAGGAGCGCGGGATGGCTGTCCGGTGGCCGAGCTGATGGACACCGGTCGGCGGGTCCTGACCACCGACGACGTCATGCCCGGCGTGGCCGACCTGGTGGACCAGGTCCAGGTCGAGGCCACCTTCCCCGACGGCACCAAGCTGGTCACCCTCCACGATCCGATCGGACCAGGGGCCGGTCCGGTTGACGCCCAGGTGATCGTGCCGGGCCAAGTCGAGGCCGAGCAGGGCACGATCGTGCTGAATCTGGGTCGAGGAAGCCTGACGCTTGAGGTGTCAAACACCGGGGACCGCCCGATCCAGGTGGGCTCGCACTACCACTTCGCCGAGGCCAATCCCGCGTTGGCGTTTGACCGGGTGGCGGCTCGTGGTCATCGGCTGGACATTCCCGCCGGTACGGCCGTGCGCTTTGAGCCCGGGGTCAACCGCGTCATCGACCTGGTCCCCCTGGCCGGGCGCCGGGCGGTGTGGGGTCTGCGGGGTGAGGTGGCCGGTCCACTGGATGACGACCCGGACCGGGACGTCAGCGATGGTTGAGCTGTCCCGACAGCGCTACGCCGCCCTGTTCGGACCCACCGTCGGGGACCGGGTCCGGCTGGCCGACACCGATCTGTGGATCATGGTCACCCAGGACCGATCGGGCGGCGCGTCCTTCGCGGGGCACGCCAACCCAACCGCGGGGGACGAGGTGGTGTTCGGAGGCGGCAAGGTCATCCGTGAGTCCATGGGCCAGGCAATAGCCACACGGGCCCAAGGCGCCGCTGACACCATCATCACCGGCGCGGTGATCATCGACCACTGGGGCATCATCAAGGCCGACGTGGGTATCCGCGACGGCCGGATCACGGCTCTTGGCAAGGCGGGCAACCCCGACACCATGGACGGGGTCGATCCCGCGCTGGTTATCGGCCCCTCAACCGAGATCATCGCCGGCAACGGCAAGATCCTGACCGCGGGTGCGGTTGACTCCCACGTCCACCTGATCGCCCCGCAGTTGCTGTCTACCGCACTGGCCAGCGGCATCACCACCATCATCGGCGGAGGTACCGGGCCTGCGGAGGGAACCAAGGCCACGACGGTGACGCCCGGATCGTGGCATCTGGCGCAGATGTTGAAGGCGACGGCGGACTGGCCGCTGAACGTCGCCCTGCTGGGCAAGGGCAACACCACCAGCCGCGAGGCCCTGATCGAGCAGGCAAAGGGCGGCGCCTCGGGGTTCAAGATGCACGAGGACTGGGGCACCACTCCCGCGATCATCGACGCCTGCCTGTCAGCCTGTGAGGAGTTGGGGGTGCAGGCCGCGATCCACACCGACACCCTGAACGAGGCGGGCTATGTCGAGTCGACCCTTGCAGCCATCAAGGGCCGCTCGATCCACGCCTATCACACTGAGGGGGCGGGCGGTGGCCATGCGCCCGACATCATCACCGTGGCAGGGCAGCCACACGTTCTGCCGTCCTCGACCAATCCCACGCGCCCGCACACGGTCAACACGGTCGCTGAACACCTGGACATGCTGATGGTGTGCCACCACCTCAATCCCAGCGTTCCCGAGGATCTGGCGTTCGCGGAAAGCCGTATCCGCCCCTCGACCATCGCGGCGGAGGACGTGCTGCACGACCTGGGTGCCATCTCGATGATCGGGTCGGATTCGCAGGCCATGGGGCGCATCGGCGAGGTGATCATGCGGACCTGGCAGACCGCGCACGTGATGAAACGCCGGCGAGGTGCGCTGCCGGGCGATGGGCCCGAGCATGACAACGCCCGGGTGACCCGCTACGTCGCCAAGTACACCATCGTGCCGGCGGTCGCCCACGGGTTGGCGGCCGACGTCGGGTCGATCGAGGTGGGCAAACTGGCCGATCTGGTGCTGTGGGACCCGCGGTTCTTCGGGGTCAAACCGGACCTGGTGATCAAGGGCGGCATGATCGCCTGGGCCCAGGTCGGGGACGCCAACGCCTCGATCCCCACACCTCAACCAGTCCTGCCGCGACCCATGTTCGGGGCGGCGGCATCGGTGGCGCGGGCCACCAGCATCTCGTGGGTCGCGCCGCTGGCGATCGAGGACGGCCTGGAGCAACGCCTGGAGTTGGGGCGCCCGCTGGTGGCCGTCGCCGATTGTCGAGGGGTCACCAAGGCGGACCTGCCGAACAACAGCGCGACGCCTGAGATCACCGTGGACCCGGACTCCTTCGCGGTGAGGGTCGACGGTGAGCTGATGCAGGCAGACCCCGCCGATGAGTTGCCGCTGGCCCAACGCTATTTCCTGTTCTAGAGATGCTGTCCCCCGCCGCGCTGCTGCTGGCCGATGGACGGTTCCCGACCGGATCCCACGCCCACTCCTGGGGCCTTGAGGCAGCGGTGAACAGGGGGCTGATCAACGACCTGGCCGACGTCGAAGGCTGGATCCAGGGTTGCCTGCACACCACCTGGCTGTTGGAGGCTGCCGCTGCAGCGCAGGCCCGGGGGCTTGCCGTCCGGCGCGGGGATGCCGTGCAGTGGACAGCGCTGGATGGTGAACTGGGCGCCCGGATGACCTCGGCCCCCCATCGTGACGTGTCACGGCGGTTGGGCCGCCAGATGCTGCGCAGCGGACGGGCCGCATGGCCGGACTCGGCGTCTGGTGGCGCCATGACGGCCACTGGGTCCGGGCCGGCGGCGGGGCATCGGCAAGGACCGTTTGCTCCGCTGGCGCTGGGGGCGGTGGCCGCTGCGGCGGGACTGGACGGTGCCACGACGGCGCTGGTCAGCCTTCACCACAGTGTCCAGGGCGCCAACAGCGCGGCGGTGCGGCTGCTGGGACTTGATCCCTACGCCCTTGCCTCGGGCACAGCCCGACTTGGACCCACGCTTGCCGACCTGGCCGACCGCGCGCTGTTGAGTGGTGAGGACCCCGCCGGGCTGCCGGCCGGCGGCGCCCCGATGTTGGATGTCCTGTTCGCCGACCACCACCAGGCCACAATGCGACTGTTCGCCAGTTGAGAGACCCCGCTGAGACACACCGGAGGACACATGCCCGATGATCAGATAACGCCCGATCGCCCCGCCCGGCGCAGTCTGCGGATCGGGGTGGGCGGGCCGGTGGGGACCGGCAAGACCGCGCTGATCGCCGAGCTGTGCCGTCGCCTGGCCCCACAAGTCCAGATCGCGGTGGTCACCAATGACATCTTCACCACCGAGGACGCCGAGGCCCTACGCAGTGCCGGGGTGCTGGACCCGGCCCGGATCCGGGCGGTGGAGACCGGCTGCTGTCCCCACACAGCGATTCGTGACGACATCGCCGCCAACCTGGATGCCGTTGAGGAGCTTGAGGCCGACTACCCCGACCTGGAGTTGCTGCTGTTGGAATCCGGCGGTGACAACCTGACCGCGATCTTCTCCCAGGCACTGGTCGATGTGCAGGTCTTCGTGATCGATGTGGCCGGCGGCGACAAAATCCCCCGCAAAGGCGGGCCGGGGGTGACCACCGCGGACCTGCTGGTGATCAACAAGACCGACCTGGCCGACCTGGTCGGTGCCAGCCTGGCGGTGATGGACCGTGATGCCGGCGCCCGCCGTGAGGGACGTCCGACCGTGATGATCTCGCTGGTCGCCGAGGACGGTGCACGGCCGGTGATTGAATGGGTCGAGGGGTTGCTGGCCCTGCAGGGCGGATGAACGCCACGGGCCGGTTGGTCCTTGCACCGGGACGGCGCGGCCAGCCTCGTATTCGTGAACTTCGCACCGCTCCACCGCTGGGCGTTGCTCTGGCGGGAGGGGAGGTGCATCTGCTGGGCACGGCGGGAGGTCCCGTGGGCGGGGATGAGCTGCACCTTGAGGTGCTGGTGACGGCGGGTACGGTCGCGACGGTGCGATCGGTGGCCGCCACGGTTGCAACGGTCGGCGACGGGACTGCCTCCTTTCACACAGTGAATGTCACGGTGGAACAGGGCGCGTTCCTACGGTGGCTGCCCCAGCCGTTGGTGGCGGCGGAGGGATGTGACCACCACCTCATGGCCACCGTGATCTTGGCTCCGGGCGCCGATCTGATCTGGTCTGAGCACGTCGTGCTGGGACGGCATGGCGAACAACCTGGGCGGCTCCGCAGCACCCTTCGCGTGATCCGTGACGGCCGAGCCGTGCTTCATCACGGACTGGACACGGCCCAACCTGGCTGGCAGGGCGCGGCGGTGACCGCGGGTCGCCGGGCACTGGGTGTGGTGGCATGGGTCGGGGCAGGGGCAGTGGCCCAGGCGCCGGACGGTGGCGCGCCGGTGATGCCACAGGGTCGTGCCAACGCCAACGGTGTCAGGTCCCCGCGTGACTGTTGGACAGTCAGCCGGCTGGCCCCCGACGTCGTCCTGGCCCAGGGCCTGGCCAACAGTCACGCCGGCCTCGCCGGCGTTTTGTGGCCCGATCGCGTCCAAAGTCACCCGGGTCGGTCAACCCTCGCGGGGCGTGCGAAGATCGACAGTCGTGCATGACGACGTGACAGCAACCCGCTCCGGCCCCGACCCCACCGGCGCAGAACCCTCCGGCGATCCGGACTCGGTCCGACGTGCCCTGATCGCGGTGGTCATCGCCCGAACCGGGTTGAACGCGGCGATCCGGGTGGTGTACCCGTTCCTGCCGGCCATCGCGCGGGGCCTGGGCACGACGCTGGAACGGGTGGCCGACCTGACCGCGTTGACCAGCATCATCGGGGTCACCGGGCCGGTCGCTGGCGCCCTGGCGCAACGGGTCGGTCGCCGACGGGTGATGCTGGCCGGTCTGGCCCTGACCCTGCTGGGTGTGGCGGTGATCGGTGTGGCCCCGACGCTGTGGGTGGCGGCCATCGGCTTCGCGCTGGTCGGCTTCGGCAAGCCAGGCTTTGACGTGCCGATGCAGGGCTGGTTCGGCGCCCGCGTCCCCTATGCCCGGCGTGGCCGGGTCCTTGGCATCACCGAACTGACCTGGGCCGGCGGACTGCTGGTCAGCGTCCCGTTGAGCGGGTTCCTGATCGCCCGCTACGGCTGGCGCGTGCAGTTCGTGGTCGTGGCCGTCGTTGTGACCGCCGGCCTGATTGCCGTGATGACGTTGATGGACGCCGATCCACCCAGCGCCAGTACCCGGGTCCCGCTACGGCTGACCCGTCCACGAGTCGTGATGATGGCGGCGATCTTCCTGTTCAGCTTCGCGGCGATGGGCATGTTCGTGGTCTATGGGGCGTGGTTGGAGGGTGACCTGGGCCTGGACGTCACCGGCATCGGGCTGTTCACGCTGGTCGTGGTCGCCGCCGAGCTGACCGGTGAGGGCACGGTCGCCGTCATCGGTGACCGCCTGGGCCTGCGCCGCTCGGTCATCGTGGCGTTGCTGGTATCGGCTCTTGCCTACGCCAGCCTGGGGCTGGTCGGCGGCAGTCTGCTGGCCGCCATCGGCGCGGTCGTGGTGTGGTTCGTGGCGTTTGAGATCACCATCGTCTCGTCGGTCCCGTTCGTGACCGAACTGGGCGGGGCGGGGCGGGACCGACTGCTGGGCGTGATGACCGCAGGAGTCGCCACCGCCCGGGCCAGCGCGGCGCTGGTGATGCCACGCGTCTTTGATAGCGGCGGCATCGCTGCAGCGGGCCTGGTCGCTGCGACCTGCGCCGTGATCGCCGCGGCGATGATCCTGACGCTGGTGCCCGAACCCCAACCCGATGCGTAGGATCTGATCATGTCCATCCTTGATCTGTTCAGTCTGTCCGGCCGCGTCGCCATCATCACCGGGGCGTCCTCAGGGCTGGGGGTCCACGCCGCGACCGGTCTGGCCGACGCCGGCGCCGACGTGGTCCTGGTGGCACGGCGTGCCGAGCGGCTGGAGCAGACAAAAGCACTGGTCGAGGAATCAGGACGGGAATGCGTCGTGGTCACCGGTGACGTCGCGGACCCCGAGACCGCCGAGTTGACCGTCGCTGCTGCGATGGAGGCTTTCGGCAAGGTCGACGTGCTGGTCAACAACGCAGGGGTGGGCACGGCCTATCCCGCCACCCGAGAGACCCCCGAACAGTTTCGCCAGGTGATCGACATCAACCTGAACGGGTCCTACTGGATGGCGCAGGCCTGCGGGCGGGTGATGGAACCGGGCTCCTCGATCATCAATATCTCATCGGTCCTGGGGTTCACCACCGCCGGGTTGCCGCAGGCCGCCTACGCCTCGTCCAAGGCGGCGGTCGTGGCGATGGCCAGGGATCTGGCCCAGCAGTGGACCGGACGCAAGGGGATCCGTGTCAACGCGATCGCGCCCGGGTTCTTTGAGTCCGAGATGACCGAGCAGTATCCCGACGGCTACCTGGACAAGATGATGGGCCGGATCCCGGCGGGCCGAAAGGGCAATCCTGAGGAGTTCGTCGCTGCCGTCATCTACCTGGCCAGCGCGGCATCCGGCTACTGCACGGGCATGTGCCTGCCGGTCGACGGGGGCATGCTGACCACCTGACCGTCCCCTCCCCCGCTTCAGACCAGGCTGACCGCCCGCACGGCCGTGGCACCGATCTTGCTGGTGATGTCGGCCAAGACGTCGTCGGGGATACGCGAATCCATGGTCATGGCGACCAACGCCTCACCGCCCGAATCGGTCCGCCCGACCTGCATCGAGGCGATGTTGACCTGGGCATCGCCCAGGTGAGAACCGACGATGCCGATGACGCCGGGCCGGTCGGTGTAGCGGAAGAAGGCCATGTGATCGGCGGGTTCCATGTCCACGTCGAACCCCCAGACCTGCACCAGCCGGGGCTTGTGTGAGGGGCCGACCAGGGTGCCCGCCACCACGACATCCGCGCCAGACGAGGGGTCATTCCCGGCGGGGGTGGACGCGCGTAGCCTGACCAGTGAGACGAAGTCCTGTGACTCCTCACTAGTGAGGGTGGAGAGGCTGACCTCGCGGTCCGCCGCGATCAACGGCGCGTTGACGAACGTCACCGGTTCGTGGACGACGTCGGTCAACAGCCCGCGCAGCGCGGAGAGGTTCAACGCCTGGGTCTCCTCGCGGGCGATACGTCCGTGGTACTCCACGCACACCTCACCGGAGGTTTCCTTGCCTCCGCCCAGCGCGGTGAACAGGCGACCCAGGGTCTCGGTCAGCGGCATGTAGGGCTTGATGGCCTCGGGGATCCCACCGCCGACGTGCACGTTGACGGCCGAGGGGACGAACTCGCCGTCCAGAGCCAGGGCGACGGCTTCGGCGACTTGCAGGCCGGCCTTGTCCTGGGCCTCGTCGGTGGAGGCGCCCAGATGCGGCGTGGCCACCAGGTTGCTGAGCGCCAGCAGTGGGTGATCCCCGGGCGGTTCGGTGTCGAAGACGTCAAGTGCCGCTCCGCGTATCCATCCCTCGCTCAGAGCGGTGTGCAACGCGGCCTCATCGACCAACCCTCCGCGGGCGGCGTTGACCAGCAGGGCGCCGGGTCCCATGGCCTGCAGTTCGGCCTTGGAGATGATTCCCGCAGTCTCGGCAGTCTTCGGCAGGTGGACGGTGATGATGTCGGCCTGTTCGCAGACCTCCATCACGGTGGGGATCAGCGCAACACCAAGCCGAGCGGCCCGTTCCGCGGTGACGTAGGGGTCATAGGCGATCAGCTTGACTCCGAAGGCCATCAGCCGTTGGGCGACCAGCGTGCCGATCCGGCCCAGTCCCAGGACCCCGACGGTCTTGCCGGCCAACTCCACGCCCTTCAGCGATGAGCGCAGCCACTGGCCCTGCCGCAAGCCGGCGTCGGCCTCGGGGATCCGGCGGGCCAGGCTCAGCAGCAACGCCACGGCGTGCTCGGCCGCGGAGATGATGTTTGACTGCGGGGCGTTACAGACCAGGACGCCACGTGCGGTCGCTGCGGTGATGTCGACGTTGTCAAGACCGATCCCGGCACGGGCCACGACCTTCAGCTTGGTGGCGGCGGCCAGAACGTCGGCGTCGATGGTGGTGGCCGAGCGGATCACGACCGCGTCATAGTCACCGATGGCTGCGATCAACTCATCCTTGGGCAGTCCGGTGCGGACATCGACGTCGAAACGCTGGGACAGCAACGCCACACCGGCATCGCTGAGCGCATCGGCAACCAGGACCTTCATGGGATAACGACCTTTTGACATACGGGGGTTCGGAGCCTGACCACCTTAGGTGGAGTGGCCCACCCCGGCGGCAGTGTGTCGGTACGTGCACCGGAACGGTGCACGTACCGACACACATCAGGGGGTGCCGAGCGCCGGCGTGGGTGGCGGGGCCAGCGTGAACTGGTGGGTCGCGGCCAGACGGACCTCGATCGGCGTGGGCCAGGGATTGGGCTGGCAGCCGCGCAGGCTGCCGCTCTGCTGTTCCATCACCGGCGCGACTGCTCCCGGGCCGGCGCAGCGCAGGTGATGCATGCCCAGCAGATGGCCGACCTCATGGTTGATCAGCATGGTGCGATAGCTGGCCAGGTCACCGGGCCAGTGGGGCACCGCCTGACGCCAGCGGATCGCATTCAGCACCACCACCGGACCGTTTTGACAGCTGAACTGCCCGCCGACGTCGTAGGGCTGGCACAGCTGTTGGGCGTCCTCACCCTCGGCCACCACGATGGTGTAGGCCGCCTGTGGATCCTGCCGGAACTCGATGCCCGCCTGTCGCCAGCCTCGCGGATCCGCCAGCACCCGGGGGATGACCTCCAGGGCGTCGGCCACCCCGGGATCCGTCGACAGCAGGTGAATGCGGTAGGGCACGACGAGGGTCTGCACCGGCACCTCGACCATCGGCACCTCGACCACTGGCACCTCGACCACGGGCATCCTAGACGGCACCGCCAGGACAGGCGCCACCCCAGCCGGCACCACCACCGAAGCAGATTTCCCCTGAACCGTCGGCAGCCAGACGACCACGGCCAGCAAGGCCGCGCAGGCCAGCAGCACGACCTGACGTCGGCCCACACTCGCCGGCGAGGAAATTCCCTTCACATACCCATAATGCCGGGCCATAGGGTGCCGATACCGATTCAAACTGCGACAACGCACACCAGTCAGGCGTGACCCAGATGCAGGTTCGCCCACACCTCGCGTGTCGCCGTGGACCGGTTCAAGGTGTAGAAGTGGATGCCTGGTGCCCCACCAGCTAGCAGCTCAAGGCAGAGTTCGGTGGCAACCTCGACCCCGATCGAGCGCACCTTGTACGGGTCGTCCTGCACCGCCAGCAGCCGCTGTGCCAGCCAGTCGGGAAACGCGGCCCCGCTGAGTTCGGCGAAGCGGGTGATCTGGCCCAGGTTGGTCACGGGCATGACCCCGGGGATGATCGGGGCGGTGCTGCCATGTGCCCGCACCATCTCGACGTGGCTGAAGTAATCCTCGGCATTGAAAAACAGCTGGGTGATGGCAAAGTCCGCGCCCGCCTTGAGCTTGGCCGCCAGATGACGAGCATCGCCGTCTCGGTCTGGTGATTCGGGATGGCCCTCTGGGAAGGAGGCAACCCCGACACAGAACTCACCAAAATCACGGATCAGGCTGACCAGTTCGTGGGCGTGGGTCAGCCCGCCCACCGTGGCCTGCCACGCCTGGGAAGTCCCCCCGGGCATGTCCCCGCGCAGGGCGAGGATGTTGCGGATCCCGGCCGCCGCCAGGTCATCGATCACCCGCTGGACCTCGGGGACCGTGGCCGACACGCAGGTCAAGTGGGCCATCGGCAGCATGGAGGTCTGCTCGGCGATGCGCTGCACGATGCGAAGGGTGCGGTCCCTGGTCGAGCCGCCCGCCCCGTAGGTGACCGACACAAAGGTGGGATTCAGCGATTCCAGCTCTGCGACGGCGCGGAACAGGTTCTCCTCCCCGAGGTCTGTTTGGGGTGGGAAGAACTCAAATGAGAATGAGGGCTCGTCGGGGTTCAGCAGGTCCTTGATCAGCGTCACACCACAACTCTAAGCCGGGACCTGCCCTGTTCGGTGCGCAGAACCAATGGTCAGATCGACCCCATGGGTGGCGACCAGGTCACCGGCGAGGGTGCCCGAGCCATCGACGGAAATCCGCCCACCTGCGGCATCGCCGGCGTCAGCGACCAGCACCGTCTGCGCACCGCTCGCGGCGTCCACCATGACCAGGGACACCCCGTCAGCGGTGTCGGCCAGCACGACGACAGCTTGGTCGCCGGGCAGCCACACCGGTGCGGAGCTGACGTCGAGCCCGTCCACGGTCACCACGTCCTCGCTGCCGTACGGGGCGATCCGCAGCACGCCGACGTTGGCCAGCTCGTCGCTGATCGCGGTGTCCCCGCTGCCGTCGCCGGCCCAAGCGTCCCCCAGGACCCGCGCGCCCCCGCGCCGCTGGACGTGGGACGGTGTGCCGCTGCCGTCGTCGATGTACACCGACAGGTCCTGGTTGGTCTCAAGGACAAGCAGCGCGATGTCGTTCCCACCGCTCAGGGGGTGGTCGTTGAGGGTCTGGTAGGAGGGGAAGGTGGCCCGTCCCAAGGGGCCCGTGTTGTACATGCCCGACCCAGGGTCGAGCCGGGAGGCGATGGCGCCGAAGGTCGTGACGTTGAACGCGGCGGCTTCGGGCAGGAACGCCGCGGCCACGCGGTCGTCGGCGTTGAGCGCGGTCACCACGGAGGTAAGTCGCGGACCCTGTCAACAGCGGCCCCTATCCGCCTTCGTGCGTCGGAGGCTTTCTCGGCCAGCGCTTTCCTGGCGCACCGACTGGAGCAAAGCCAGTTCGACCATGGCGACCAGCAGAACGCCCGCGACCTGCTGATGGCAGCCCTCGGTGTCGGTCCGCGCCGCACCGCCGCCTACCTGACCGGTGACCCGCGGCTGACGGGGCAGGCGATCGGCCCGACTGTCAAACGCTCGAGCGAATGTCCAACATCTGATACACTTTCGGCCATGTCGGCAGATGCTCTCAACGCTGCTGCGGACCTCGGCGACTGGGTCCGCATCGAACTTGCGTCCGGGACCCTCGACAGCAACCACGTCCTGCGCGTCCTCGCCCGTGAGACCGACCGCTGGTTCACCCACCAGCTCGCTCCGACCGATATCGCCGCCCTGGCCGCCGAACCTGCGCGCACCGGAGATGCCCGATGGGACGCCCTCATCGAGGGAATCGTCGCCTACCGGTTCCACATCGCATCGATGGCCGCGCCCGACTGGTGCACCGCCACCCGACTCGCGGAGGGGTGGGATCCCTATGACACCCCAGACGCCGACCTCGGGTGGCGGATGCTCGACATGTTCGAGACCCCTGCCGAACTCCTCGAGAAGGGCGTCACCCTCTCCCACAGGGCAATGAGCCTGCTGTAGGTGGCGGACAACGAGAAGGACCTCACCGAGCCCTACATCCGCACGTTGTTCGCCAAGCTCGATGACGAACTCTTGAGACGCGGCGAACGAGCCATCGTGTACGTCGTGGGAGGGGTCAACATTGCGCTTGCCATCGACGGTTCGCGGACCACGACCGACATCGACGTCGTTGTCAAACGCGGCTTCGATGTCGTGTTCGATGCGGCACGAGCGGTCGCCGAGACCGAACCCGGGCTCGGGGCGGACTGGCTCAACGCTGCGTTCACCGGCAACACCCCCGATGGGGGACTCACATGGCCGTGGATCGACAACAAGGACGCGGACACGCCGAGCATGGCGTTCGCCGGGTCGGCCCTGCACGTCCAGCTCGCATCACCGGAGATGATGCTGGCCCTCAAGACCCTCGCCCAGCGTCCGCAGGACATGGACGACATCTACCAACTGATGCGGATCACCGGTATCACCACCCGCCAGGGGATCGGGGCGAACCTCGCAAGGTTCACCGGCCGCCGGATCTTCGACCGGCAGGGCAGCCCCGGCATGTTCATCCACGTCGATCCGACGTTTGCCAACATCCTCGCCAATGCCCCCGCCGACCTTCGTCCACCAACGCGACAGCGGCGGCGACCAGGTCGTAGAGGCCTTCTCCGTCGTCTGGGCCGACGGGACCGCGCAGCCGATGCCGGAACGACCTGCGGGATTGTCAGGATCACGTCCGCGGGCGGAGTCGAAGTGAGCCGCACGCGGCCGTGCAGTCGTCCCGACGGCCATCGCGGGAAGCACCGCTTCGATGGGGCAGGCTGATGGACGACGTCACCGATCTCGGCAAGACCATACGGGCCGCACGCAAGCAACGCGGATGGTCCCAGAGCGCCCTGGCAGGCACTGCCGGCGTCTCCCGCGCGACCGTGGCGCGGATCGAGGCGGGCCGTGACATCAGCGCCACCAGCCTCAGCAGGCTCGCCTCGGCGCTCGACCTGCACCTACGGCTGCTACCCGCCTGAGCCATACGGTTGAGCGGAATGGCCGGGGCCATGACCACCTCACCATCCGCACTACGCGACGACATCGCCGCGATCCTCACCGGCCAGAGGGCCGCACGGCCGCCTACCTAGCCGGTGACCCGCCTGCTCAGCCCCGACCAGTTGGACCGCTGGCAGCCATGCTCCGGCGTGAAGGGCCGGCCCACGATGGAGATCGACCATCCACCGGGCGAGGAGATCCAGTGGGACTGGTTTGAGCGGCGCCACGCCCCTGGGCCCCTGGGTGTCTGGATGGGCAAGATCATGTAGCCCGTGCGGGGTCGTCGTCACCGGTTCCGCCGTGAGCCCGCCTCTGCGGAAACCCTTGCCGCCCTCGACCGCGAGTGGTGCTGGGGCGCATCCGCGCCGACCAGCAACGGGTCCAGAAATACGCTCACACACGGGGTTTCGACTCTCCGTAATCAGGAAACTACTAATAGTATTGTCAATGAGGTGAAGGAAACCTGATGCTCAACCGTTCCACCCTTACCAAACTCACTGCCGTCACCGCTCTCGTCGCCGGCTCTGTACTGCCCGCCGGCGCCGCCTCCGCACAGGACTCGGGGAGGGTCGTCATCGACCTCAGCCTCGCCGAAAGCGGGGGTTCGGCCCTCGACACCTCCATTCTCGCTTCACAGCAGACCTTCCAGAGCGCGGACGAGGTCATCGTCGCCACTGCCGCGGACGGCGCCGACGCGCTTGCGTCGGGGTCGCTGCAGTCCGGTGTCGGCGGCGCGGCCGCGACCACAGTCGATGGTGAGGCCGTCGAGGCACGGCCCCTCTTCCTCGTCGATCCGACCGAGGAACTGCCGCTCGCGCTCCTGCAGGAGATGCAGCGCCTGGGTGCCTCCCGCATCATCGTCCTCGGCGGTGAGAGCGCCATCCCCGCCGACATCGCCGACGGGCTCGAGAACGGCGGCTCCGAGGTGTCCCGCATGGGCGGCACCACACGCCTCGCGACCGCGGTCGAGATCGCCGAGTACGTGCTTGCCCAGTCCGATGTCGACGTGATGTACCTCTCCCGCGCGTTTGGGACCGCGACCGACTCTGACACCGCCTTTGCGGACTCCTCCGCACTTGGCGGGTGGGCGGCGTCCAGCGGCGCCCCGATCCTGTTGACCGAGACCGAGTCCCTCTCCCTTGAGACCCAGGCCTTCCTGCTCGGCGATGACGTCTTGAACCAGGTCTCGACCATCGAGATCATCGGAGGTCCCGCGGCCATCAGCGAGGGCGTGGAGGGTGAGGTCGCCGACGGCGGCATGGAGGTCACCCGCATCGGCGGCAACACCCGTGACGAGACGGCCGTCGACATCGCCGAGGCACGTGGCATGACGACGCCGTCAGAGTTGATCGTGACAGAAGGCTTCGCCTCGGACTTCTTCGTCTCCTCCTTCACCATCGCTGCCTACTCGGGCCTCTTTGACGCCCCCGTGGTTCTGTCGAACACTGATCTGCTGCCCAACTCAACGATCGACTTCATCGGGACGGCCGACCCAGCCCTCGCCGACAGCGGTGTCGTCGCACAGTGCACCCCGGCCGTCGTGGCCAGCGTCTGTGCCCAGGTGGCCGACCTGACCGGCGCCCAGGTCCAGGAGGTCGGCCCTGGCGGCCTGCTCGACGGCGGCGGTTCCGGTGCCGGCGACCTTCCAATCTAGCCCACCGAGTTGCCCCTGTGACACCGCTGTGCATCAGGATCGGCCGTGGTTAACGAGCATCTGTTCTATGGTGAGAGCCGTGCCCTCTCCTCGATCATCCGCGAGATGGGCGCGGTCACCTTCAACGAATCCGCGGGATCAAAGACTGATAGCGGCCCGGACCGACAAGGCAAGTGGGGCCGCCCCGGTGCGTCGTGCAGGACTCAACGCGAGGTCTTCCGGGACCAGGGCGGCTTCCTGCTGTGTTCGATATGGTGCCGCCTACGGCGGCGATCGCTGCTAGCCCGGCTAGGGCTGGCCCAGTCCCGGCGGTGCCCCTGAGGGGCTGAATCCTTGTGCCCCTGGCTGGGTGAATCCCTGCTGCTGGCCGGCGGTCGGGTCATAGCCGTATGCCTGGACCACCGGGATGCCGAACTCGGTCAACAACGCCTGGGTTTGGGGGTCCCAGGCGTTGCCGCTGGGCGAGCCGATCGCCACCTTGCTGGTGTCACCAGGCCGATACCAGGCGGGCCAGGTCAGGCCGGGGCGGGGAACCACCTCGGTGATCGACAGGGTCCGTCGTTGCTGATAGGCGAACGGCTGGCTGCCGTCCAACGGCCGGATCAGGTAGCTGACTGCGACCTGGGGGCGGTTGTTGATATACACGCCCGTCTCACTGGCTCCCTGCACCTGGGCGATGGCCTTTGACCCCTCGGCCACCAGCGAGGCCACGACCCCACGGCGCCTGCGACTCCAGATCCAGATGCCCGCCAGGATCAACGGGCCCAGCAGCACACTGAGTGCGATGAAGGCCGAGGTCCCCAACGTGGCGGTGGTGAACTCCGTCCCGTTGCGGATGCTGAGTCCCAGCGCCGTCAGCAGACCCACCGGGGGTGCGATCAGCCAGGAACCCTGCCACAGGAACACCGCGACGAAGAAGACCAGCGAGGCGACGACCAGCAGGGGCACGCTGCTGCCACCGACCGTGCAGTTGCCAGTGGCGCACCGCTCGACGCTGAACACAGTGGTCAAATCGATGATCCCGTAGGCCATGCCTGCACCACTGAACACCGCGAGCACGACTGCAATCCCTTTTCTCATGCCGGTCACTAAAGCACAATCACACGGTCACCGCGATGACATTTTGGCTGTCACGCTCCAGCGGCTGCCGTTTCGGCTCAAACGCAGCGGCAGATCGAAGACCTGGGACAAGTTCTGTGAGGTCAGGACCTGCTCCAGTGGTCCTGCCTGGGCAATGGTGCCGTTCACCACCAGCGCCAGATGGGTGAACCCTGCCGGGATCTCCTCCACGTGGTGTGTCACGAAGACGATGGCCCGCAGGTGGGGGTCGGCCGCCAGTTGGGTCAGGGTCACCATGAGCTGCTCGCGGCCTGCGATGTCAAGCCCCGCGGTGGGTTCGTCCAGCAGCAACAGTTCGGGTTGATGGACCAATGCCCGACCCAGCTGAACCCGTCGACGCTCCCCCTCGCTGAGCACCTCCAGCCGACGTCCTGCGATCCCCGCCAGGCCGACCCGGGCCACCGCGGCGTCAACGGCCTCCCACTCCCCCTCATCCAGCGACAAACGCCAGTCGATCAGCATGCCCCGCAGCCCCGTGGCCACGGCATCGCGCACCGTCATCTGCTGACGGGTCAGCCGTTCCAGGGCGCTTGACGTCACGCCGATGCGCTGCCGCAGCCGATCCACCGGGGTCCGGCCCAGCCGCCCCCCCAGCACGGTGACGGTGCCGCTCGAGGGCAACTCATAGGTGGATGCCAGGCGCAGGATCGTGGACTTGCCGGCGCCGTTGGGGCCCAGGATGACCCAGCGCTGCCCCTGGGTGACCGTCCAGGTCGTGGGACGCAGCACGGCTTGGCGGCGGCGGACCAGCGTGGCGTCGCGCAGTTCCAGCACGACGCCGTCCGCCGGCTGCACGACGGCTACTTCTGCAACCAGCTCATCATGCCGCGCAGTTCACGGCCGACATGCTCGATCTGATGGTCGGCACGGCGGCGGCGCAGAGCCTTGAACGACGCCTGGTTGGCCTGGTTCTCAACGATCCAGTCACGCGCGAACTCGCCGCTTTGGATCCTACCGAGGATCCCCTCCATGCGTGTTTTGGTGTCGGCGTCGATGACGACCGGGCCACTGATGTAGTCGCCGTATTCGGCGGTTTCGCTGACGGAGTACCGCATGCCGGCCAGTCCCCCCTCATACATCAGGTCCACGATCAGCTTCAGCTCATGCAGGCATTCGAAATAGGCGATCTCGGGCTGGTAGCCGGCCTCGACCAGGACCTCAAAGCCGGTCTGGACCAGTTGGGAGGCCCCGCCGCACAGCACGGCCTGCTCGCCGAACAGGTCGGTTTCGGTCTCCTCTTCAAAGGTGGTCTCGATGACGCCGCCGCGGGTGCCGCCGATGCCCTTGGCGTAGGCCAGTGCCAGGGCGTGGGCGTTGCCCGTTGCGTCCTGGTGCACCGCCAGGATCGCCGGGACGCCGCCCCCTTCGGTGTAGACCCGACGGACCAGATGGCCTGGACCCTTGGGGGCGACCATGCACACGTCGATGTCGGCCGGCGGTTCGATCTGGGCGAAGTGGATGTTGAAGCCGTGGGCGAAGAACAGGGCGTTGCCGGCTTCGAGGCCCGGCGCGATCTCGTCGTGGTACAGCTTGGCCTGCGTCTGGTCGGGCACCAGGATCATCACGATGTCGGCCTGCTTGGCGGCGTCGGCGACGGTGGCGACATCAAGACCCGCTTCCTGGGCCTGTTCGCGACTTGCTGATCCCTCATACAACCCGACAACGACCTGGATGCCGCTTTCGGCAAGGTTGCGGGCGTGCGCGTGCCCCTGGGACCCATAGCCGATGATGGCAACGGTCTTGTCCTGCAGGTGCGCCAGGTCGGCGTCGTCGTCGTAGTACATGGTCGCACCCGAGGTGGGCGGTGGTGTGGCTGACATGTGATGTGTTCCTTCGTAACGGTGAGATAGGTTCAGGCGGTTCGTTCCAGGCGCAGGGCCCTGCCTTCGGTGATGCTCTTGTTGCCCCGACCGACAGCGATCAGGCCCGAGCGGACCAACTCGCGTACGCCGTAGGGGCTGAGCAGGCGCACCATCGCCTCAAGCTTGTCGGTGGATCCGGTGGCCTCGACCACGACCGAGTCATGGTCCACGTCGACGATCTTGGCGCGAAAGACCCCGGCGATCTCCACCACCTGGGCGCGCACGCCCGGTTCGGCGGCGACCTTGATCAACCACAACTCGCGATGGACCGAGGTGTCGTCGTCAAGCTCGACGATCTTCAGGACGTGGACCAGTTTGTTCAGCTGCTTGGTGACCTGTTCCAGCGGCTGGGCTGCGGCATCGACCACGATGGTCATGCGCGAGACCAGGTCGACCTCGGTCGGCCCGACCGCCAATGAGTCGATGTTGAACCCGCGCCGACTGAACAGCCCGGCGACGCGGGCCAGGACGCCCGGCCGGTTCTCGACCAGGACGCTGAGGGTGTGCTTGGCCATTGCGTGAGTCCTTCGTGGGTAGCTAGCTGGGCGGTCCGGCTGAGGTCAGGTCCTCACCCTCGCCACGCTCGGCGGCGTCCTTGCGGGCGTTCCATTCCTCCATGCTCTCAACGATCGAGTCGTTGGACTGGCCGGCGGGGACCATCGGGAAGACCTTCTCCTCGGGGTCCACCCGGAAGTCGATCACCACCGGCTGATCGCGGACAGCCAGGGCCTTCTCGATGGTCGGCTCAAGTTCGGCCACGGTTCGCACCCGGAAGCCCTGGCAGCCCATGGCGTCGGCCAGCTTGACCAGGTCGGGGATGTCGGCGTCCAACTGGATCTGGCTGAAGCGGCGGTCATAGAACAGTTCCTGCCACTGCCGGACCATCCCCAGGACCCCGTTGTTCAGCACGGTGAAGATCACCGGGATCCCTTCGGTGCTTGCCGTCGCCAGTTCCTGCAGCGTCATCTGAAACGACCCGTCGCCGTCGATCAGGATGACCTGCGCGTCGGGACGGCCGACCTTGGCGCCGATCGCCGCGGGAACCCCGAAGCCCATCGTCCCCAACCCTCCGGAGTTGATCCAACTGCGCGACCGGTCATAGCCGATCAGCTGACTGGCCCACATCTGGTGTTGTCCGACACCGGTGACGATGATCGAATCCTCTGCCCGGGCCGCGTTCAGGGCCCTGACCACCGTCTGGGGCTTCAGCGGGCCATCGGGGTCTTGCTGATGGGTGAGGGGATGATCGGCCAACCAGCCGTTCAGGGTGGCCCACCAGTCGGTCAGGTCCGCACGGGACCCGCCGCCATCAAGCTTCTTGGTCAGCACCTCGCCCAGTTGACCCAGCACCGTTGCGACGTCACCGACGATGGGGACGTCGGCGACCTTGTTCTTGCCGATCTCCGCAGGGTCGATATCCACGTGAACCACCTTGGCGTCGGGCGCGAAGGTGTCGAGCTTTCCGGTGACCCGGTCATCAAACCGGGTGCCCAGGGCGATCAGCAGGTCGGCCTTCTGCAGGGCGGTGACGGCCGGCCAGTGGCCGTGCATCCCCGGCATCCCCAGATGCTGGGAGTGGGAATCGGGGAACGCCCCCCGTGCCATCAGCGTGGTGACCACAGGCAGGTTGAGGGTTTCGGCGAACTGGCGCAGCACCTCCTCGGCACCCGAGGCGATGATGCCACCACCGGCATAGATCACCGGGCGCTGGGCGGACAGGATCACGTCGATGGCCTCTTTGACCATCTTCGAGTGACCCCTCACCGTCGGCTTGTAGCCCGGCAGGCTGACGTGGTCGGGCCACTGAAACGATGTCAGGGTCTGGGCCAGGACGTCTTTGGGGATGTCGACCAGCACCGGTCCTTTGCGGCCGGTCGAGGCGATGTGGAAGGCCTCGGCGATCGCGCCGGGGATCCGGTCGGCGTGGTGCACCATCTCGTTGTGTTTGGTGACCGGCATGGTGATGCCGGTGATGTCGGCCTCCTGGAAGGCATCGCCGCCGACCGCGCTGGTGGCCACCTGACCGGTGATGGCCACGATGGGCGTGGAGTCCATCAGAGCGTTTGCCAGCGGCGTGACCAGATTCGTTCCCCCGGGTCCGGAGGTCGCGATGACCACCCCCACGCGGCCGGTGGCCTGGGCGAACCCTTCGGCCATATGGCCGGCGCCCTGCTCGTGGCGGGCCAGGATGTGGCGGATGGGCGAGTCCAGCATTGGATCATAGGCGGGCAGGATTGCCCCACCCGGGTGTCCGAACACGACCTCCACGCCCGCGAGCTCCAATGACTTGATGACCGCCTGCGCTCCTGTCATCTGCATGTGACCTCATCCTCCTGGTAGCTCGTGGTTGCGTGCGGTGGGCCGTGGCCTGGCCCCTAACGCCGACGACCTCCCGTTCCTGGGAGGTCGCGTCTGACTGTCGTATGCGGCTGTGTGGTGGCTAGGCACTCGCGGCAGGGTCAGACGCCCGGGCTACTACGAGGAGACTCGTAAGCCGGCTGTCATACCCAATCACGTCGGTAGCCATCGGTGCCAGTCTGCGCCATCTAGCGGTTTGCTTCAACTCCCGCACCAATACCCATCGGCCATTTGGAGAGTACCGGTCAGTTTCAACCGTTGGTGACCTGCTGCTAGCGTGACGTTGCGCTCGAGAGCGGATAGGTGTTGAGTAGTGGACAACGGGAGAAGCGGGACAGCGGAAGGTTTAGGCCTAAAAGCCTACTTCGACACACCATGCGTAGGGCGGGTTCCCGCCCCCTCCCTACGCAACGGTGTGGGCTACCCACCCTGTGCCCGACGCAGATGCGAGCCGTCCAGGTCAGCCACGCCGGCTGCCCCGACCGCCCAGATCGCGATGCGAACCTGCTGGATCAGCACGTCCAGGGCACGGCTGGCCGCCTTGGGCCCCTGGGCTGCAGGTGCCAGCAGTCGCCGTCCGAACCCTGCCAGGTCCGCACCCAGCGCCAGGCACTTGACCGCGTCGACACCGTCGGCAAGCCCACCGGAGGCGATCACGACCACCTCCTCACCAGCGCGGGCGACGGCGGCGGTCAGGGACTCAACGGTTGACCATCCCCATCCGGCGAAGGCGCGGGCGACCTGACCGGCGTGGTGATCGCGATGCCCCTCGACGGTGGCCCAATTGGTCCCGCCTGCCCCGGCCACATCGATCCCCGCCACACCTGCGGCCAGCAACTCATCGATGTCGGAGGGACCAAGACCAAAGCCGACCTCTTTGACAACCACTGGAACCTGCACCTGCTGCGTCACCTCTGCGATGTGCTCGATCACACCGCCAAAGGTCGTGTCGCCACCTGGCTGAACCGCCTCCTGCACGGCGTTGAGGTGCAGAACCAGGACGTCGGCACCGGTCAATCCCAGCAACTCAAGGCAACCGTCGATGCCCACCTGGGGCAACTGGACCGCGCCGAGATTGGCCAGCAGGGGGACATCGGGGGCGATCTGGCGGACCTCAAAGGATGAGGGGTCCCCTCCCTCAAGCAGCACCCGCCCCGAGCCCAGGCCCAAGGCCACGCCGTGTTCGGCGGCCGCTTCAGCCAGCGCTGCGTTGACCTGGCCGGCCTCAGACGTCCCCCCGGTCATGCAACTGATCAGCAGCGGTGCTGCCACGGGAATGCCGAACACCTGGCAGGCCAGGCTGACATCAACCAGATCTCTGCCGGGAAGCGCGCGGGCGTTCAGCCGCAGGGCTTCCAGGCCGGTGGTGATACCGACATGGCCGACATCCTGGCCCAGCGCCACCCGCAGATGGTCGGCCTTGCGCTGTGGCCCCTCGTCGGTGGCCACCCGCTAGGTCCGGGCCACCGGGGCAACGCTGTGGCGCAGTGCCACGACCACCTTGCGCCAGGTCGGCACCGCTGCCCGCACGTCAAAGATCTGATAATCGCTGGCCTCAACCGCGTCCAGGATGCCGGCATACAGATGGTGGGCCGTGCGGATACAGCGTGCGCTGGCCGGCGGCAGCAGCCCCCAGCCCGCCTCGGCCTTGCCATACAGGGCTCGGGTGCGGTCAATCTCAAATGCCAGCAGACGACGAAGTTCCAGGGAGACGTGCCGGCTGGCCAGGTCCTGCTCGGTCACGCCGAACCGCTGCAGGTCCTCCAACGGCAGATAGATGCGGCCACGTTCGTGGTCTTCGGCGATGTCCCTGATGAAGTTGGTCAACTGAAAGGCAACACCCAGATCCATGGCGGGCTGTCGCGCAAGTGAGGACGTGGGCTGCAGGACCGGCAGCATCATCGATCCGATCACCGCTGCCGAGCCGTACATGTAGGCATACAGATCCTCATAGGTCTGATACCGGGTGATTGTCAGATCCATGGCCATCGAGGCCAGGAAGGCCCGCAGGTCGTCGTGATCCACCTCCAGGGTGGTGACGGTGTGGATGACCGCCTTACAGACCGGGTCGGCGGTGTGCCCAGCCGCCAGATCGGCCATGAACTGCTCGCTCCAACTCTCTAGCGCCTGGCGGCGATCCTGATCGGTCCAGTCCAGGCCCAGGTGATCCACCAGATCATCGGCATAGCGGGCGAAGGCGTACAGGGCGTGGACGTGGGGGCGCTTGTCGGCCGGGAGCAGCCTGGTCGCAAAGTAGTAGGTGCGTCCGTGTGCGGCGTTGATGCGCCGGCACAGTTCATAGGACGCCGCCAGGTCGACACCTTTGCCGCCCCGCTGTGCCAACGTCTGGGCCACGATGTCGGTGGAGGGTGTCGGATGGGTGTATCCGCCGGCCACACCCGAGGAGGTCCGGCACTGGGCTGCGATGCCGGTCACGCGAGCATCTGCAATTGCTGCTGGACCCGCTCGGCGGCCAGGCCCCCGGACACGATCACCATCGGCACGCCCACACCGGGGGTGGTGGATGAGCCCACGAACACGACCCCCTGGACCTTGGGCGCGACATTGGCCGGACGGAACGGTCCGGTCTGAGCAAAATGATGTGAGGCGGCGAAGGGGGTGCCGGCGGCCATGCCCTGATCCGCCCAATCCTGGGGGGTGATGACCCTACGGACCACCACCGAGTCGCCCACCGGCCCGTACTTCGCCTGTTCCATACGTGTTATCGCCGCCTCGAGTTCCCTGGGTCCCTGCGTAGCCCACGAGATCGGGTCGCCGTCAAGGTTGGGGGCCGGGATCAGGACGAAGGCCACCTCGCCACCGGCCGGGGCCATCTGTGGTTCATCCAGGGTGGGCACGGTCAGGAACCACGATGGGTCACGCTGCATCCGTCCGGCCAGGATGTCATCGAAGCTGCCTTGATAGTCGGCTGCGAAATGGATGTTGTGGTGTGCGGCGTCCAGCAATGTGCGGTCAAGACCAAGGTGGACCACGACGCAGGACGGTGAGAACCGCAATCGCTTGGTGCGTCGCGGCGTGGCCCGGGGCGGCAGCAGGTCGCGATAGGCCACCGGCAGATCGGGGTTCAGCACCACGACGTCGGCGGCCAGCAATTCGCCGTCAGCCAGTCTGACCCCGGTGGCCCGGCGGCCCCGACCGGTCACCTCGGCCACCTCGGCGTCATAGCGAAGGTCCACCCCATGTCGAGTCGCCAGGTCCGCCAGGGCCTGGCTGACCGCGAAGATCCCACCGGTCGGGAAGTACACCCCGGCGATGGCGTCCATGTAGGCGATGACGGCGTAGACACCCAGGGCCTCGTAGGGGCTCATTCCCGCATACATCGACTGAAACGTGAACAGGCGTTGCAGGCGCCAGTCGCTGAGGTGTGCCGCAACCAGGTTGTGGACCCGGCGAAAGCCACCCAGACGGATCAACTGGGCCATCTTCATCGGCGTGGCCAGGTCCAGCAGAGAGTCGAAGTTGCGGTCGATGAAGGTGTCGTACTCGGCCTCATACAGCAGCCGCAGATGCTCGGCGAAGCGGACGAAGGCATCCGCCTCGGCAACACCGGCAAAGCCGGCCACCTCCTCACGCATGGCCTCCACAGACCCGCGGATGCGCACCACGCTGCCGTCGTCAAACACCGCACGGTAGGCCGGGTCAAGCCGCTTGAGCTGAAGATGATCGGCCATGCGCTCGCCATGCAACGCGAACAGCTCCTGGACCAGGGCGGGCATCGTCAGGACCGTCGGGCCGGTGTCGAAGCTGAACCCGTCCTGGGTGAACCGTCCCGCCCGACCGCCCGGCAAACCGCCGCGTTCCACCACGCTCACCCGGTGACCGGCGGCGGCCAGGCGAATGGCCGCGGCAAGTCCTCCCAGACCCGCACCCACCACGATGATGCGGCCCGTGGCCGGTTGCGTGCCTGCCACGCTCAGCCGCTCCGGTCGATGGCCTCGGCAGCCAACTCCAGCAGAGCCGAGTGCCCGGGGTCGGGCAATCCTGCGATGGCCTGCTCGGCTTCGGCCCGCAGCGTTGACACGCGACGCTCGACGTCGGCCAGCGCGCCGGTGTCGGTGACGATCTGGCGGACAGCATCGACATCGGCCTGGCTTGCGGCTGGATCACCCAGGACATCTTGCAGGACCTTGCGTTGCGTCTGCTCGGCCAGGTCCCTGGCGCGCAGCATCAGCAGGGTCCGCTTGCCCTCGCGTACGTCCTCAAGGGCCCCCTTGCCGGTGGCCTCAGGGTCACCGGTCAGCCCAAGGATGTCATCGCGCAGTTGAAAGGCCACCCCGATGGCATCCCCGAACGTGGTCAGCGCCGCGTCCAGCGGGGCGTCGGTCGGGCCCAGTGCTGCGCCCATCTGCAGGGGTCGGGTCACGGTGTAGCGACCCGACTTGAGCAAGGACACCCGCAATGAATCCGCATCCGTGGCCTGCGGCAGCCCCGATAGCCGTAGATCCAGGTACTGACCGGCCATGACCTCGGTCCGCAGTAGGGCGAAAACGGTGCGCGCGCGGGTCTTGGCCTGCGTCTCAAGCCGTGCGGCCTCAAACAGGATGTCAGCCCAGACAAAGACCATGTCCCCGGCCAAAATCCCGCCACCGACACCGAACCAGTCTGGATCCCCCTCAAGGCCCGACTGACGGTGGTGGGCACCCAGGGCGGTGTGGACCGCCGGCAGCCCGCGACGGGTCGGCGAGCGATCCATGATGTCGTCGTGGATCAACGCAAAGGTATGCAATAGCTCTGAGGCGCCAGCCGGTTTCAGCACCTCCGGATCGGCCTCGTCAGTGGCCGCGCGGTACCCCCACCACACAAAGGCGGGCCGTAGACGCTTGCCGCCGGCGGCCACCAGTGCCGTGACCGCGTCAGCCACAGGAACCAGCGCGTCGTCCAGGGCAGCCAACTCGGCGGCGCGTTCATCCAGGAAGGCGTCTAGCAGGCTGTCGACGCGGTCGGCAACCGACTGCAGAACGCAGCCGGACGCCGGCGCGGTCAGATCGGTCAGGTCAGTCGTGGTCATGGGAAGGCTGGCGGTCCTGTGCGTCTGGCCGGTCGGGCAGATGACAACCGTACCCGCAAGCCCGCTGGGCCGAACGACCGAGCCGCCAGCTGGCACGCTACCGGAGGCCTACCCGGACAGCTTGCGGGCCAGGATTCGGTTGACCACGCCGGGGTTGGCCTTGCCCTGGGTGGCGCGCATGACACCGCCGACCAGTGCACCCATGGCCTTGGCATTGCCGTCACGCACCTTCTGGGCGGCATCGGCCTGCTGGGCGATGACCTGATCGACGACCGCCTCGATGGCTGCCTCATCCGAGATCTGGGTCTGGCCCTCAGCCAGTTCAGCCGGGGTGCCCTTGCCGTCCATCACCTCGGTCAGGACCTTGCGCGCGCCGGTCCGGGCCAGGGTCCCATCCGCGACCAGGCGCAACAGTTGGGCCAGGTGGGCACCGCTCAGAGCCTGGACCGCCGGGGTCCCCGACTCGTTCTGCCACGCAGTGATCTCGTTGGTCAACAACTTGGCCGCTTCGGCCGCATCACCGCCTTCCTGAACCGCGGCATCCAGCAGGCTGACCAGACCGGAGTCCTGCAGGATGGCCGCCTCACGGGGATCCAGGTCGTAGGCGCTGACCAATCGTGCGCGGGTCTGGGCGGGCAGTTCGGGCAAGCTGTCGCGGATCTGTTGGATCCACGCCGGATCGGGCGCGACGGCGACCAGGTCGGGGTCGGGGAAGTACCGGTAGTCATCCAGCGTCTCCTTGCGGCGCAGCGTGGAGGTAGTGCCGGCGTCCTCGTTCCAGTGCCGGGTCTCCTGCACGACCTGGCCGCCTGATTCGACCAGGTCGGTCTGACGGGCGATCTCATAGGCGATGGCCCGGCCCAACGAGCGGACCGAGTTCATGTTCTTCACCTCTGCCCGCGTGCCATAGGGCTCGCCGGGACGGTGGATGCTGACGTTGGCGTCACACCGCATCGACCCCTCCTCAAGCTTTGCGTCGCTGATGCCCAGGGCCAGCACGATCGCACGCAACTCGCTCAGGTAGGCCTGTGCCTCCTCGGGACTGCGGATGTCAGGCTCGGAGACACACTCGAGCAGCGGCACGCCGGCGCGGTTGTAATCGACCAGGGAGTAGTCGGCCCCGTGGATCCGGCCGGACTCGCCGACGTGGGTGGACTTGCCGGTGTCCTCTTCCATGTGGATCCGGGTGATCCCGACCCGTGTGGTGCTGCCGTCGGGCAGGGTGACTTCCAGGTGACCGATCCCGCAGATCGGCACGTCGTACTGGCTGATCTGGTAATTCTTCGGCATGTCGGGATAAAAGTAGTTCTTGCGGTGAAACTCACTGGTGGGCGCGATCTCACAGTCCAGGGCCAGCCCAAATCTGATGGCGTACTCCACCGCCTTGCCGTTGAGGACCGGCAGGGTGCCCGGCAGACCCAGATCGACCTCGGTGACCCGGGTGTTGGGCGCACCGCCGAAGGAGTTGGGGCAGGCCGAGAACATCTTGGTCTGGGTGGCCAGTTCCACATGGACTTCCAGGCCGATGACGGCTTCGTAGTCGCTCATGCTGCGGGCTCCTCGGCGTCGCGTTCATCGGGGCTGATCAGTGCGTTGGTGCCGCGGGGTGTCAGGTCCAGGTCCAGGTCAGCCTCAAGGGCAGCAGCGGCCTGCAGCATCACCTGCTCGCCCAGCAGCGGGCCGATCAGCTGCAGTCCGACCGGCAGGCCCTGCTGGTCAAAGCCCACCGGCAGGCTCATCGCGGGCATCCCCGCCAGGCTTGCGGGGACGGCATAGATGTCGTTGAGGTACATGGCCAACGGGTCGGCGGTCTTGTCCCCCAGCGGGAAGGCCGTGGTCGGGCAGGTCGGGCCGACCAGGACGTCGGCCTGGGCGAACGCGGCCTCGAAGTCGCGGATGATCAGCGTGCGGACCTTCTGGGCCTGCCCGTAGTAGGCGTCGAAGTAGCCGGCGGACAGGGCGTAGGTGCCGATCATGATGCGCCGTTTGACCTCGGCGCCAAAGCCCTGGGCCCGGGTGGCAGCCATCATCTGGTGGGTGGTGTCACCGTCGACCCGCAGGCCATAACGAACCCCGTCATAGCGGCTGAGGTTGGCCGAGGCCTCCGACGGGGCGATCAGGTAGTAGGCCGGTAGCCCATAGGAGGCGTGGGGCAGGCTCACCTCCACGATCGTGGCGCCCAGGTCGGCCAGCGCATCGATGCCCGCCCTGACCGCCGCGGTGACCCCGGGTTCGGCCCCCTGTTCCAGAAAATCGGTGACCACGCCGATGCGCAGACCCTTCACGCCCTGCCCCAGGGTCGCGAGGTAGGAGCTCATCGGGTCGGGAATCGACGTCGAGTCCTTGGGGTCATGACCACAGATGACCTGCAGGCCAAGGGCCGCGTCGGCGACGGTGCGACCGAAACTGCCGGCCTGGTCCAGGGAGGAGGCGAACGCGATCAGGCCGTAGCGGGAGGCCCGGCCATAGGTCGGCTTGATGCCGACGGTGCCGGTCACGCTGGCGGGTTGACGGATCGAGCCGCCGGTGTCGGTGCCAAGGCTTAGCGGGGCGTGGAAGGCGGCCACCGCCGTGGCCGATCCGCCGGATGACCCGCCGGGCACACGGTCCAGGTCCCACGGGTTGTGGCAGTCGAAGTAGGCGGAGTTCTCGGTGGAGGAGCCCATCGCGAACTCATCCATGTTGGTCTTGCCAAGGATGATCCCGCCGGCCGCGCGGATGTTGGCGACCACCGTGGCGTCATAGGGCGGCACGAATGTTTCGAGGATCTTCGAGCCGGCTGTCGTGGTGGTCCCCTTGGTGCACATCACGTCCTTGATGGCCACGGGGATGCCTGCGAGCGGTCCCAGTTCGGCGCCGCCGGCGCGGGCGTCATCGACCGTAGCGGCGGCCTGCAGTGCCTCCTCGGGCGTCAGCCGCAGCCAGGCGCCGGTGTACTGGTCGGTGTCAGCGATGCGGTCCAGATGGGCCTGGGTGACCTCGACGGCCGACACCTCCCCCTGGGCCATCAGCCGTGACAACTGGGCGATGGTCCTGGTGACCAGCGGGGAGGTCAACGAGGCGCTCATGTCGCTTCGCCGATGATGCGGGGGACCCGGAACTGGTGGTCCTGCGCGGCGGGGGCGTTGGCCACGACGACCTCGGGCGGCAGGGGCTCGGCCACGTCAGCGTCGTCACGAAAGACATTTGACAGCGGGAAGGCGTGTGAGGTTGGGGGCACGTCGTCGGCGGCGACCTCGCTGACCTTCTCGGCGTAGGCCAGGATGTCTGCCAACTGGGGAGCCAGCGCGCTGATCTCCTGATCGGTCAGCGCGAGCTGGGCCAACATCGCGACGTGTTGCACATCCTCATCGGTGAGTGCCATGAATGCTTGTGTTCCTCCGGTCCTGTGGTGCCGCGCGGCAATGTAGACCGCGCAGCGGAAACGCTAGCTGCTATCAGTACATGCTAGCATCTTGAGATATGGGGACGACGCGCACGACCTTCACGCTGGATGAGGCGCTTGCCGAGCAGGCGCGACGGCTCGGCGTGAACGTCTCCGCCGCTGCCCGACAGGGTGTTGCGGCCGCGGTTCTAGCGGCGCTCGCCCGGGCCGATCGTGCAGCCTACGAAGCGAAGCCGGAGAGGGTCGATGCGTTCTGGACCAACGTTGAGGCTTGGGGTGAGGAGTGAACCGCGGTGACGTGTGGCTGGCCGAGGCAGGCGGCAAGCGCCGTCCGGTCCTTGTCCTGACCCGCAGCGAGGTCATCGACGTCCGGACCTTGGTGACGGTCGCTGAGATCACGACATCGGTTCGTGGACTGGCGGTCGAGGTTGGAGTCGATCACATCGAGGCGGGTATTGACCGTGCGTCGGTCATCAACTGCGATGGCCTTCACACCATCGCACGGACCACGCTGACGACCTACGTCGGCAGCGTCGATGACACGACGTTGCAGCGGGTCTGCTCGGCGATCAACCACGCGCTCGGCTGCTGACCCGGTTGCCCTGCGGTATCGCTCAGGGCAGGCGGGCGAACCAGACCAAAGACGTGATCGCGGCAGCGGTTCCCAGGATCAGGGCGGCCACCATGAAGGGGATGATGACCTCGACCTGCTCGGTGGTGACGCCGACGGCGACACCCAGGGTCTCAAACACCTCGGTCAGGGCCTGCGCGCTTTCCGCGTCGTAGAACCGACCGCCCGTGTCATCGGCGATCGCGTTCAGCGCACGGCCGTTGGAGGGGACCGGCACGATCTGGCCCTGGAAGATGATGGTGCCGTTGCGGGTGCCAAACGAGATCGTGGACACCGCGATGCCAGCGTCCTGCGCGGCTTGCACACCAAGTTCGTTGGGTCGGCCGGCGGTGGTGTCACCGTCGGACAGGATCACGATGGTCGAGGGATTCTGTTCTGAATCCGCCGCCTCGGCCTGGATGCTGGCCAGGTCGGCCTGGATCAGGTCGACCGACGCCAGCAACGCCTCGCCGATCGCGGTTCCCGGACGCAGTTCCAGGCGTTCGATGGCACCCCGGACCGCCGCCCGGTCCAGCGTCGGGCTGACGTTGGCGACCGCCGTCTCGGCAAAGGACACCAGGCCGACCCTGACCTGATCGGGCACCTCGTCCAGGAAGCGGTAGGCCGCCGCCTGCGCAGCGTCAAGGCGGCGAGGGTCGACGTCGCGGGCATCCATGGAGATCGAGGTGTCAAGCGCCAGAATGACCGTCGAGGCCTCGACGGGGATCTCCGCCTCGCGGGTAGGACGGGCGATGCCGATCACCAGGAATGCCAGCGCCAGCACCAGCGCCACCGCGGGGACATGCCGTCGCCACCCGGGTGTGTCAGGGGCGATCTCGTCCAGCAGATCCAGGTTGGTGAACTGCACCGCGTAGGCCGAGCGGCGGGACTGGCGGATCGCGTAGGCAACCATCAGGCCGATTGGCAGGACCAGCAGCAGCAGCAGCCAGGGAGCGACGAACATCAACGACCGCCCGACCTGGTCATGCGGCTGCGGCGGCGGACCTCGACATGGCGTACCAGGTCAGCCAGCCAGTCACGGTCGGTATGGACGGTCAGATGGTCCGCGCCCGAGCGGCGGATCTCCGCGGCGATAGCTGCCCGTTGGGCGGCTGCCGCCTGGGCGTAGCGGTGCCGCAGACGCGGATCGCTGGTGTCCACGACCCTGCGGCGTCCGGTCTCTGGATCGGCGACGGTCAGGTAGCCGACGGCGGGCAGCGTGCGCTCTCGGGGGTCGACGACGTCGACGGCCAGGACCTCGTGTCGGTCGGCCAGGGCGCGCAGGCGCTTGCTCCACGCCGGCGTTCCCAGAAAGTCGCTGATGACCACGATCACGCCGCGGTGGGGGGCCAACCGGGCCGCGCGGGCCAAGCCGCGGGCCAGGTCCACCGAGGCATCCGGCGCTTCGGCGGTGGCGGCGTTGGCTTTGGGCAGGCGTGAAATGCGTCGCAGGGTGGCGTGGACGTGATGGCGACCTTGCGCGGGCGCGAACCAGCGTTCACCGGCCGGGTGCAGGGCCAGGGCTCCGAAGCGGTTGGCGCCGTGCGCGGTCACGAATCCCATGGCACCCAGTACTTCAAGGGCCACATCGCGTTTCTGACGGCGGGCGGTTCCGAAGTGCAGGCTGCCCGAGAGGTCCACCACACCGATGGTGGTCAGCTCGTGATCGGCGATCGTGTCGCGCACATGGGGGCGGTCGGTCCGGGCGGTGACCGCCCAATCGATCCGTCGGACGTCGTCACCCGCCCGGTAGGGCCGGGCCTCGCCCATCTCGCTGCCATGGCCAGGCAGCAGGCCCTGGAAGTCACCGTGCAGACGACCCTCAAGCTTGCGCCGTACCGCCAACTCCAGTCGACCGAATGCGTCGGGACGGATGCTCGCGGCCGGGTCAGCCGACTGTCTGTGCCGGGCCGGCACGGCACCACTCATGATGGCGGCGGCAGCGGCTCGGGGACGGCGTCCTTGCCGGTCCCCGGATCCTCAGCAGTGTGTTGCGCCTCCGCCGAATCTGGGGATTCGGCGAACTCGAAGGGATCCTCCGCTGGCGTGGGTGGACGTCCCATCCCCCGTGCAGCGTCGCGCTGACCCTGGAACTCGCCGGCCACATGGGCCACGCCGTAGGGTTCGGCGGCCTGAGTTCGCTGGGCCATGGTCGTGGGAACCGGCTGGGCCGACAGGTCGGGATGGGAGGCCGGTGGCAACGCCGAGGCGCTGGGTAGGTTCGGTTGACGGCCGAACCCCGATGAGTAGTACCCGCCGAGGGTTGGCGCAGGAATCGTCGTCAACAGGTGGTACAGCACCTCATCCACATTGATCCCGTCGGCCACCGCATCAAAGGACAGCACCAGGCGGTGGTTCAACACGTCATAGCCGATGTCATAGATGTCCTGCGGCTCAACCGACCCACGTCCCCGGAGCAGAGCCAGGGCCCGGGCTCCCTCAACCAGACCGATCGAGGCGCGTGGACTGGCACCGAAGGCAATCATGTTGGCCAGGCTGTCAAGGCCGTACCGCACCGGGTCGCGGGTGGCCATGACCAGACGCACCGCATAATCAGCCACGCGCGGGTCCACATGGATGGCCCGTGTGGTGGTCTGCAGGCGGCGAACCTCGTCCAGGCTGATGACCTGACGCGGGTGGACCTCATCACCGGCAGCGCGACGAACGATCTCAAGCTCCTCGTGCGGTCCGGCGGGATAGTCGACGGGGACCTTCATCAGGAAACGGTCCCGCTGTGCCTCGGGCAGTTGGTAGACGCCCTCGGACTCGATCGGGTTCTGCGTGGCAAGGACCAGGAACGGCCGGTCGACGGAGAACGTCTCCCCGCCGATGGTGACCTGTTTTTCGGCCATGACCTCTAGCAGGGCCGACTGGACCTTCGCCGGTGCCCGGTTGATCTCATCGGTCAGGACGAAGTTGGCGAAGACCGGGCCCAGTTCCACACTGAACCGGCCCTCGGCCTGCCGCCAGATCCGGGTTCCCACGATGTCACTGGGCAGCAGGTCGGGGGTGAACTGGATCCGGTTGAAGCTGCCGCCCAGGGTCGTGGCCAAGGTCACCAGCAGTCGTGTCTTGCCCAGTCCCGGTGCGCCTTCCAGCAGGCAGTGCCCGCCGGCCAGCAGCGCCACCAAGACCCGCTCGACCACCCGTTGTTGGCCGACGATCACCCGGCCGATCTCGGCGCGGACACGGGTCAGCATGTCGCCTGACTCGGTCGGCGTCAGCATTTCGGCTTCGGTGGTCATCGCAACAACTCCAGGCCATTGGCAAGGGTCAACAACGCGTCGGTGCCCACCGAGTCGGGAGCCTCGATCTCGATCAATGTCTCGATCGGGCCGGGTAACAGGAAGACGAGACGTCCCTCATCCAGCAGAAAGGCGGGCAGCCCACGGACGGTGACGTCCTCGGCTTGGTCACCTGCCTCCTCAACCACCGTCTCCAACCGGGTCGCGGCATCCTCGGCCCGCGTGGCGCGGACACTCACCTGGGCCTGGGCCTCGGACTCATCGTCCAGCGATAGCAGCGTCATCTGCTCGGTCACCACCTCATCGCCACGGGTGGTCTGCCGAACGGTCGTCGACTCCTCGCTCATCCCCACGGGCAGCGTGCGGAGGGAAAACAGCCGCGGAAGATCCAGGGGCCCAGGGTCGGCGGGGGGCTCGCTCGAGGGAAATGGATCGCCCGGCGTGCCGTTCGCAGGCGGCGGGACCGGCTGGGCATCTGGGGCGGGGGTGGGCGAAGGCGAGGAAGGCGTGTCGGGGGCAGGCTGGGGTTCCAGCTGCCCTTGCGGGATGTCAGTCGGCAGCGCCGGTTGCGGAGGCGGCGGGTCGGCGGGCGTGCTGGCCTGGGGGGTTGGGTCGGTCGCGGCGACAACCGGGTCGTTGTCGCGCAGCAAGAACAGCGCGGCGCCAATACCGATGGCGACCAGCACCAGGACACCCCCGACCGCCGCCGCGATCTGTCGCGGGGTGATGGTGGCGTCCTCTTCCACCACCACCGGCGCGAAGGGTGCCCCGATCTTTGCGGTCCGGGGCGGCGGCACCGGCCCGTAGGGGGGCTCGTGCGGCAGATCGCGCCAGGTCGGGCTGGTCGGGGGGTCGGCCGCGGGCCGGTCAGGCCCCATGTGGCCCTGCCCCGGAAGCTGGTTGATCGACATACGGCGATGACGCTATAGGCGTCGCGGTAAAGCGGCGGTCAAAGGTCGCTTGGCATGTCCGACACAGATCGGTAGCGGCGAAGGGTCATCGATCCTCTCCGAGGTCGAATCGGTCACGAAGTCGCACGGCATCATCCCGATCACGAGGTCGTACCGTGGCCGCCAGCACCTCCAACACGTCCTCCAGCCGCACGAACCCGAGAGTACGCCGCGGGTTCGCGTCGACTCACCACACCTGCGAACTTTTTCCTTCCCAACGCAGGCCGGCGAGAGTAGGGTGACAGATAGCTGACGTACGGGGTTGATCCCCCCGCACATCGCCCGGAATCGAGTCGCTCAGGGCTCAAACCACGGCCTAGGACAACGTGGACGGTCGAGAGGGTCAGCGTCCTGAGAAGGAACCGGTGAGGCCCCAGAACACAGGCGAGTGATCGCCTCAACTCAGGGCCTCACTCTTCTTTGCCCAGGTTTTAGCCCTGTCAGGCACCGTCCAGCACGGTGAAAACCAACCCGAATCCGGTCACGAACAGCAGCGCCCTGAGCAAGGCCTGTGTCCGCTGCGGCGTTCGCACGGCCCGGAACCTGTCAATGGCCTGTTGCCGGTGATCTTCAGGTTTTCCGCTGAGTTCCGGTCTGGATCGAGGGGTTGTTTCCCCGGCCGGCCAGTCGATCGGCGTGGACACCTTCGCCCTGCTGGTCCAGACGCTGGCGAGCGCCACCCCGTCCCATCCGTCATCGCCGTTCTGGGTGTCCTGGCCGTCGCCGTCTTTGGCGTCACGGCCTACTTGAATTCCCCCCGCCCACCGGCTGCACGACCCTGACCACGCGTTGCAGCAGTTCGACCTGTTCTATCTCGACGTTCGAGGCCGCCAGCCGTTGAACAGGATCAACTGCTGGCGTTGCAGACCTGCTCGGTGACCTGCTGCTGGAAGCTGCGCTGATCAGACGTCCACCAGGTCTTGATGAAGGCCAGCACCGCGCGCTTGTCCTCCGTCTCAAGGTCGTCGCCGAATGCGGGCATCGTCGGCACGCCGTCGGGGAGTCCTGGGCGGTCCGGAAGGCCGTCGGCGATGATCTCCAGCAGGTCGCAGTCGGCGTGGTGCCAGGTGTGTCCCTCAGCGTTGTGCCTCGGCGGCATGTCAGAGATGATGCCACCTTCGGCCCCTCCGTGACAGCGCATGCAGTTCGCCTCATACACGGCTTCTCCGCGGGCAACCGACTGTGACCCGTTCCCATCACCAGAGGGTTCGGTGTCTTGCGCACTGCAGGAGGCGAGGGTGACCGCGAGCACCACCAGCACCGCCAGGAACCTGCTCATGGCCGCTCTCCCTCGGCGCGACGGGCCCATTCGGCGGCGAAGGCACGTTCACGGGCTACGTGCTGGGCGCGGGCACGTTTGATGAAGGGGGTACGGGCGACCGAGGCGATGATGAACCGGTTGATCCACGACAGGGGCGGACGGAGTGGTCGGACGATGTCGAGGAACAGCACCACCCTGTCCCCGTCGGTGTCGTTCCAGGCCCGGTGAAGGTAGGTGTCGTCGAAGGTGAGTGACCGTCCCTCCTGCCAATGGCGAATCTCCCCGCCCACTTCGATCCCGGCCCGTTCGGTTGGCTCGGGCACGATCAGCGCCAGGTGGTGGCGCAGCACCCCGCGGTAGGGCCCAACATGCGGCGGCAGATGCTTGCCCGGGCC
>JBPCKA010000125.1:0-7472 GCA_051004735.1 Euzebya sp.
TCCTCGGCCCACTGCCGCCAACTGAGCCACAGCCAGTTGGCAACCGCTCAGCACGCGCCCACTCCGACAACTTCACCGGTAACAGCTACGCCTGTCCGCACCCATTCACACCCATAACCCGCAACTGCTTGCGACCCCCCGCCGCAACCGAAACCGCGGCCAATCCGCCGTGGGTAGTCTCGCGGGATGGAGCCCGTCTACACCCCGGTCATCGCTACGGCTGCCTCGCTGTTCAAGATGATGAACTGGCCGGTTCACATCAGTGGTGCCAGCAACATCCCCCCCACCGGGCCAGCGGTGCTGGCAAGCAACCACATCGGCTATCTGGACTTCGTGGTGGTCGGGTACGGCGCACGGCAGGCCGGTCGGCTGGTGCGGTTCGCGGCCAAGAAGGAGATCTTTGATCATCGGGTCGGGGGTCCGTTGATGCGGGGGATGAAACACCTGCCCGTTGACCGGGACGGTGACGCCATGGCCGTCATGGACGAAGCCGCTCGCCGACTTGCCCAGGGCCAGGTGATCGGGATGTTTCCCGAAGGCACAATCAGTCGGTCATTCATGCCGGCCAAGGCCAAAACCGGAACAGTCAGGATGGCCATGGAGGCGGGGGCACCGCTGATCCCGACTGCGGTGTGGGGTGATCACCGGTTGTCCACCAAGGCCGTTACCCGCAACCTGCAGCGAGGGGTCGAGATCCGTGTCGGCTTCGGCCCTGCCATCGACTACGAGAACACTGAGGACCCTCGTGACGTGACGCTGCGCCTGATGGCAGCGATCACCGCAGTGGTCACGGACTTGCAGCGGGCCTATACCCAGCAGCCCCAGTCCGAGGAGGACCGCTGGTGGCTGCCGGCCCATCTGGGGGGAACCGCGCCCACCCCAGAGGAGGCAGAGGCAATCATTCGCGATGAGCGGATCCAGCGACGCAGGCGACGGCAGACCCTGCGCCAGGCCCGTCCCTCCTCGGCTGACGATCAGTCGGCCTGAATGTCGGTGGCCACCAGCACCGGGCCGATCTGACAGAAGGTGACGACACCGGGGTCGATCTGACCGTCGACGGTGATGGTGTCCCCGGCACGGGCAATGACGGTGCCCTGGCTGTCGGCAACAACGACGTTGCCGGGATCGATGGCCAGGTCAGCGTCCGGGGAGGCAATGAGCTCATAGCGCCTGCCGTCCACCTCGACGAACACGCAGCCGCCCTCGATGTCCTCCACGCCCAGCACACCGGTCGCCGGCAGTTGGACCGAACCGTTAAACGCCGCGTCGTCGCGTTCCAACGGTGAGGGGGCGGCTGCTGAGGATGCGGCCGCCGAGGGGCGGGAGGCAGTGCTGCTGGACGAGGTTGTCGGATCAGCGGACCCAGGGTCGGTGACCGCGGTGTCAGACGCGGCGCAGCCAGCCAGGATCATGACCAGTGCGACGGCGACTGGGAGAGGGTGGCGGGCCATGACTGGTCCAATCGTTGAGGTCGGGGGTGTAGGTGGGACGCCTGCACTGGACACTTGGTTGCATGCAGGTCGAGGTTGCGCGGACGGTGCAGGACGTCAATTCCTGGCTGGCGCGGGTCTCAGGGGCGCCATTTCTGGCCGTTGACACCGAGACTACGGGGTGGGACCCCTGGACCAGCCGGATACGGTCGGTCCAGATCGCGGCCGGACCGGACCATCCACCTGACCTGCAGATGCTGTGGATGGCCAAGGGCGTGGAGTCATGTGGGTCGCCGCATCCCTCGGGGACCGCGTACCCGTCCTGGCCCTCGTGCCGGGGGCGCTGCTCTACCTCGAACCAGCTCCTAACCAGGTGGACGCCGTGCGGTCGCGCGGGCCGGACGCGTTGGACCATCGTCACGTGTTCGTCATGCCCTTGCCAGACGTGCAGCGGATCATGGTCGACGGTCCGGTCGGCCTGCGGATCCTGCGGCACCGTGCGGACGAGCCGGTCGACCTCGCCTTCACCACCCCTGCTGAGCGCGACCACGTGTTCGCGTCGCTCCACCGCATGTTGGCCCCACAGGCAGCGGTCCAGCCGTACCGCCGGTCAGCCCGGGAGCTGCTGGAGCCATGGGGCGGCACGCTGCTGTTGCTCGGCATCGGCTTCGGCTTTCCCTACATGGTCGAGGCCGGGCAGATCAGCAGGGCCCACTGGGCCGTCACATCCGTGTACAACCGACTGGGACCGATGGGGTTCCGTCTGCTCGGGCTCGTGCTCGCCGCCCTCTGCGTGGTGTGGTTCGTGGCGCGCGTGCGAGACAACCCCGTGCGCTACGGGATCTCGCTTCGCGGACTGTACTGACCGGGCTGTCGGCGCCGGCTGAGAACGGGCCGTCAGTCCGGTGGTCCTGACCGGTGGTGCGGTGGGGGCCGCGCGGGTGTCCTACCGCCATCTCAGCGCAGCAGGTCAGGTGTGTGCCACTGGCCACCCAGGACGTGCCAATCCAGGAAGGCGTACACCGTCTGATACCAGATCCGGGTGTGTTGGGGCTTGAGGATCCAGTGATTCTCATCGGGGAACAATAGGAAGCGGTCGCGGGTGATGCCGTCGTTGTCCAGATGACGCTCGGCCAGTTCGGCCCACAATCGCAGACCATCACCGACTGGCACGCGATAGTCCTTGTCGCCGTGGATCACCAGCATCGGCGTCGTGATGTTGTCGACATGCAGGTGCGGGCTGTTGTCCAGCGACATTTGCGTGCTCAACTCGCGTCGCCAGTAGTGGTAGTGGTCGGTGGTGGGGCCAAACTGGTCCAGTGCCCACAGGCTGGCGTGGGTCACGATTGCATCGAATCGGTCGGTGTGACCGGCGATCCAGTTGGCCATGTAGCCACCGAATGACCCTCCCATTGCGGCGGTACGTGTGGCATCGATGTCGCCTCGTTGCACGGTGGCATCGCTCAGCGACATCAGGTCGGTGAACGGTGCCTGCCCCCAACGCCCCCACCCACGGTCGATGAATGCATCGGAGTACCCCGTGGACAGAGCCGGGTCAGGCAACAGCACGGCGTAGCCAAGCGCTACCATCAACCACGGGTTCCACCGCCAGGACCAGGCATTCCAGGAGCTCAGCGGCCCACCGTGGATCCACAGCAGCAGCGGGGCTGCGGGGGACGCCGACTCCTGGGGAAGGCACAGCCAGGCCCGCAGGGCGGTGCCGTCCTCAGCCTGCGCGGTCACTTCGGTCAGTTGTCCTGGCAACTCCACTGCGTCGAGCGGGTCGCGCAGGACCACGGGTCGCTGATCTGCGGCATTGGGGTCCAACCTGACCACTCGTGGCGGGGAGTCGATGGCTGATCTGACGGCATACGCGCCCAGCCCGTCCGGCGCGATGCACAAATCGGAGTAGGCACCGTCATCGCCCGTGAGGCGGGTGATGGACCCATCGGAAAGGGCGATGTCAAACACGGGTGCCCGCCCGCCCTGATCACAGGTGATCAGAATCCGGGTGCCGTCCGGCGACCACACCGGTGTCGAGGGGATGGCCCCTGCGGGCACGTCCAACTCGGTGATCTGTCCTGTCGCGATGGCGACCAGCACCAGACCGAAACGAGGCGGCGTGTCATGCGTGGATAGGGTTTCACTGACCGCGGCCACCAAGGTTCCATCCGGGGAGATGGCGGGGGAGAAGAACTCACGCTGCGGGTCGTCAAGCAAGACTTCGCGCTGGCCGGTGTTCAGGTCGATCAATTGCAACGTCACACGTCGACCACCGACGTCGCCGACGTGCCAGGTGACCACCGCGGTCATGCCATCGGCCGACACCGTCAGTCCTGCCTCATCCAATGCTCGGCCGGGGGCGGGCGTAAGGTCCCGCAGCGAGGCACGCTGATCCCCGCTGGCAGTGAGGGGAAGTTGAGACACCACCAGGCGGTTCTGATCGGGGCCAAGGTCGTGGTCCCAGTACCTGATCGGGTAGGAGTCGTGCAGGATCGCGTTGATCTTGTGGGTGCGACGCTCCTTGCGGCGCTCGGCATCGTGGCTTAGGTCCGCCGAGCCGGGCAGCGTCGGACTGGTCGCCACCAGGGTGCCGGCCTGCCGCGCCACCACGATCTGGTCGAAACCTCCTGGTGGGGTCGCGATCACCCGTGCTTCACCTGGGCCGGCCGGCAACAGCATCAAGGCAGCCGGCTGGTCCGATTCGGCGTCGGGATCCTCTGGATCCTCGCGTTCGGAGAGGAACACCAAGTCACCGTTTGGGGTGAAGGTTGGCTGGGACTCGCCCTTGGCTGATCCGGTCAACCGGCGGGGCTCCGCAACGCCTGTGGGGTCGATCTGCCACAGGTGTGTGACGTACCGGGTGGTGTCGGCGGACAGTCGGGCGACGCCGGTGACAAGCCGTGAACCATCCATCGACAGTGCCAGTCCCGCTAGCCGGGGCAACTCCAGATACTGGTCCAGGTCATGGAAAGGGGTCTGTGGGGCAGCGCTCATCCGCCCGTCCTACCACCGGCGGCGGTCAGGCGCGATGCAGCGCGGTGATCGGGTCGACGTAGTCATAACCCAGATCCGCAGCAACTGCAGGTTCGGTGACCATACCGGCATGCACGTTCAGTCCGGCGGCGAAGTTGGGGTCCTGGCTGAGCACGGCCTTGACCCCGTGGTCGGCAAGGCGCAGCGTGTAGGGCAGGGTGGCGTTGTTCAGCGCCAACGCCGAGGTCCTCGGCACGGCGCCCGGCATGTTGGCCACGCAGTAGTGCACGACACCGTCCACGATGTAGGTGGGATCTGCGTGGGTGGTGGCCCGGGAGGTCTCAAAGCATCCGCCCTGATCGATGGCGACGTCGACCAGCACACTGCCGTCGCGCATCTCCTTGACCATCTCAGCGGTGACCAATTTGGGGGCGCGGGCACCCTTCAGCAAAACCCCACCGATCACGAGGTCCGCGTCCAGGACCTCCGAGCGAAGGCTGGCGCCCGTGGAATACACCGTACGCAGTGACGCGCCGAATCGGCGGGACAGCCGGTCAAGGACGTTCAGGTCCCGGTCCAGCACGGTGACATCTGCGCCCAGGCCGATGGCCATCTCGATAGCGTTCACTCCCACGACACCGCCACCGATCACCACCACGCGGGCGGGCGCGACACCAGGCACACCGCCCAGCAGTACGCCGGCACCCCCTTTTGAAGTCTCCAGGGCGTGCGCGCCGGCCTGCACGCTCAGGCGCCCGGCCACCTGTGACATCGGGGCCAGCAAGGGCAGACCGCCTTCATCTGCGGTGATGGTCTCATAGGCGATACAGGTGGCGCCGCTGTCGACCAGATCCTTGGTCTGTTCTGGGTCTGGCGCCAGGTGCAGGTAGGTGAACAACACCTGACCGGGACGAAGCATCTGGCGCTCGACCGCCTGTGGTTCCTTGACCTTCACCACCATGTCGGCGTCAGCGAAGATCTGCTCAGCGGTGTCGATCAGGTTCCCACCGGCCGCCACATAGTCCTCCGCCAGGGCGCCGATCCCATCACCGCAGCCCTGTTGGACGATCACCTCGTGACCGTGGGCGACCAGTTCGGCCACGCTGCCCGGCGTCAGGCCGACCCGCCGCTCGCCGCTCTTGATCTCGGTTGGGACGCCTATGCGCATGACAACACTCCTCACCGTGGCCGGTCTGTTAACACAACACTACGAGCGTGGGGTAGACCGATGATTGCCGAATCGCGAGTAGGTTGGCCTCACGGCACATGATCCTTGC
Source organism: Euzebya sp. (assembly GCA_051004735.1). Classification (GTDB taxonomy): domain Bacteria; phylum Actinomycetota; class Nitriliruptoria; order Euzebyales; family Euzebyaceae; genus Euzebya. Next base: position 5,684 of record JBPCKA010000125.1, read on the forward strand.
GCCTGAGCGCGATGGAGAAGAAGATTCATGCATGGCCATCACATTGGACCGAACTGACCGTCGTCTGCTGTCGATCCTGGCGCAGGACGGCCGTCTGACTAATCAGGGCCTGGCCGATCTGGTTGGACTGTCACCATCAGCCTGTCTGCGACGTGTCCGCCGGCTGGAGGAATCGGGTGTCATTGATGGCTATGCGGCATTGTTGTCGCCGGCGGCGGTGGGCGCGGCACGAAGTGTCTACGTCGAGGTCACCTTGGAACGACAGCACGCCGCGACCATCGAGCGGTTCGAACGTGCGGTCGCAGGTTGCCCGGGGTTGCGTTCAGCCCACCTCATGGCCGGAGGGGCCGACTACCTGCTGCGCATCGACGTCGCCGATGTCGACGGATATGAACAGTTGCACCGAGAGTTCCTGACCGACCTGCCCGACGTCGCCCGGATCCGCTCGACCTTTGCGCTGCGTACCATCGTGGATCGTCCGGGGCCACTGCCGCCCGCACCGGGGTCAGACATCATGGGGACATGTCGCTGCTGAGCCAGACCGCCGCCCGCATTCCGCAGGTTCCACTGCCGGGGCTGACCTGGGCGGTCCGCACCTGGTTGCGGCGCTCGTTCGGAGCGCCGCCGGTCGACGTCAACGGTCCTCGCGGTGACGCCGGGCTGTTCGGGCCCGGTAGCCCGTCGTGGCAGCTTTTCGGCGATGCGGCATCGATCATCGGCGGGGTGCGCTCACTGGTGGTGCAGTTGACCCACCCCCTGGCGATGGCCGGTGTCGCCGACCACTCGCGCTACCTGGATGACCCGCTCGGGCGCCTCCAGGGAACCTCCGCCTATTTTGCGCTGATCACCTTTGGATCGACCGACGAGGCCCTGAGCGTGACCCGACGGGTGCGAGGTCTGCACCGCAAGGTGGTCGGTCAGGCCCCGGATGGCCGACCCTATGATGCGGCCTCGCCTGATCTGCTGACCTGGGTGTCGGTCACCGCGACTGCCAGCTTCCTGCGTGCCGATCGTGAGTTCGGCACGGCTCCGTTGACCGATGTGCAGCGTGATCAGTTCGTTGCCGAGCAGTCCCGTGCCGCAGCCCTGCTGGACCCCCGGGTGGACCTGGCCGCCCTGGCTGCCCGGCCGAAGCCCGCCGAGGCCCTACGGGACGGCCGGGTGGTGTTGCCGTTGATCGATGAGGGGTGGTTACCCACCAGCCAGGCGGAACTGCGGGCACGACTGCTGGCATTCGAACCGGAGCTTGCCGTGGGCCAGCAGGGACGGACCTGCCTGAAGTTCCTGCTGTGGCCACCAATCGATCCACTTCTGCGGCTTGGCTACCTGCCGACGTTGGCTGGTGCAGTGGGGTCACTGGAGCCCTCGACCCGCCGGCTGCTGGGGCTCCCCGGTGGGGACGTCGGCGCGACGCTGCTGCGTGTGCAGTCCGAGGTGGCGCTGGTCGCGTTGCGAGGGGCGCTGGCGCGGCGTTCTCCCAGTGCCGATCAGGCTGCCGAGCGGGCCAACGCCGCCTGATCCAATCCTGCCTGGCGGCGGCCGACTCAGGCGTCGACGTAGGCCGCGAGGTGCTCACCGGTGAGGGTGCAGCGGTCGGCGACGAGGTCGGCCGGCGTGCCCTCAAAGATGACCCGGCCGCCGTCGTGGCCGGCGCCGGGACCAAGGTCGATGATCCAGTCGGCGTGCGCCATGACCGCCTGGTGGTGCTCAATGACGATCACCGACTTGCCGGAGTCCACGAGCCGGTCGAGCAGGCCCAGCAGTTGCTCGACGTCGGCCAGATGGAGCC